>CABUIO010000001.1 GCA_902491625.1 uncultured Porphyromonadaceae bacterium
AAAACAAATCTTTCATCCTCCCGCGAATAACCCTTATAAGTTCCATTATCCCCCATTGGGCCGCCCCTATAGCAAAGCCGGAACCTCTAACGTGAGGCTCCGGCTTATTTCAGTCCGATATCAGCAGCGCAAAGCGCTGTTTGTCGGGATGATTATTTGCGGAGGATCTCCTTGGTGACTTTGTTGCCGCGACGTACGATGTAGATGCCCTCCTCGGGATTCATCACGCGTACTCCCTGCATGTTGTAATATTCGGCTTCGCCGTCGATGCCGGATTCGATGCCGTCGATGCCGCTGGTCTTGGTCACGGTCATTGTCGATGTGCCGTCAGCTACATATTTGAATACGAGCTTGACGTTCTCGGCTTTCTCTGTGAACTTGAAGTTCTTCGATGCGTCGTTACCCTTGGTAAGGTTAATGGCCTCGTTGAAGGTAACGGCCTGCTCTGCGGTAGCAGCACCGAAGACGATCTCGGGATACTCCCAGTTCTTGGGTGCGATCTTGAACTGTGCGTCGGCCTCGAAAGTCTTGCCTTCGATGGTGTAGGTGTTGGTTGCCTCGTCGCAGATGAATTTCCAGTCATCAATGGTATCCCAGCCGCCGGTTGTGCTCTGGGCGAATGTGCCCACGAGATAGAACTCGGGGTGCTCGGGAATTGTCACAGGCTCTGTGTCGACTGTACCTTCAAGCTTCATGGTGTAGACCTGAGTAGTATAGTTGATGTCGAGTGTGATCTTGACATCCTTGAGCTTGGGTTCTGTCACGAAGTTGGCACTGCCGGTGTCGGAACGCTTCATGTTGATGCTTGTGTTGAGCTTAGCCTCGGTGATCTTGCCGTTGTCGGCGTTCTCGGCACCGAACACATAGAGGTGTTCGCCTTCGCCGCCCCAGTTCTCAGGACAGAATTTGAAGTTTGTGCCGGCAGCCATGCTTGCAAGTTCGAGCGTATAGACTGTGGTGCCCTCTGCATGTGTGAACTTGTTGGAAGCGGGGAAATTGTTCCAGTCGTTGTTGAGTCCGATGATGTAGAGATCCGGATTCTCGGGCTGAGGATCGTCAACTTCGGTACCTTCGACCTTGATCTTGTTGGCTACGCCGTCCTTAGCGCCCTCAAAGGTGAAGGTCACGGTAGCATTGGTGAGCTTCTTGGCCACTGTGAAGTTGACGGAGGAGTTGAACCATGCGTTCTTCTCTGTGCCGTTGGCGAGTTCGTCGGTCTGCTCGCCCTCTACACCTTCAACGCCTGTGCCGCCGAAGTTGATGGCCCAGTTGTCAGTATCGTCAGAGATCTTGAACTTGGCACCGGCAGGAATCTCAATACCGCTAAGGGTGTAGACCTTGCCTTCGCGGGTCATCTTGTATTCGGGCTTAACATTGTAATCGGTCATAGTGCCGCGGACGTAAAGTTCGGGATACTCAGGCTCCGGAGGTGTGACTACCTCTGTTCCCTCGACCTTGATCTTGTTGGCTACGCCGTCCTTAGCGCCCTCAAAGGTGAAGGTGACGGTAGCATTGGTGAGCTTCTTGGCCACTGTGAAGTTGACGGAGGAGTTGAACCATGCGTTCTTCTCTGTGCCGTTGGCGAGTTCGTCGGTCTGCTCGCCCTCTACACCTTCAACGCCTGTGCCGCCGAAGTTGATGGCCCAGTTGTCAGTATCGTCAGAGATCTTGAACTTGGCACCGGCAGGAATCTCAATACCGCTAAGGGTGTAGACCTTGCCTTCGCGGGTCATCTTGTATTCGGGCTTAACATTGTAATCGGTCATAGTGCCGCGGACGTAAAGTTCGGGATACTCAGGCTCCGGAGGTGTGACTACCTCTGTTCCCTCGACCTTGATCTTGTTGGCTACGCCGTCCTTAGCGCCCTCAAAGGTGAAGGTGACGGTAGCATTGGTGAGCTTCTTGGCCACTGTGAAGTTGACGGAGGAGTTGAACCATGCGTTCTTCTCTGTGCCGTTGGCGAGTTCGTCGGTCTGCTCGCCCTCTACACCTTCAACGCCTGTGCCGCCGAAGTTGATGGCCCAGTTGTCAGTATCGTCAGAGATCTTGAACTTGGCACCGGCAGGAATCTCAATACCGCTAAGGGTGTAGACCTTGCCTTCGCGGGTCATCTTGAATTCAGGCTTTGCTTCATAGTTGGTGAAAGAACCGCGAACATAAAGCTCGGGATATTCAGGCTCGGGAGGAGTAGGATCATCTTTTTTGACTATAGAAATGGTCATTGCATCGAGGTCAGCTGTAAGGCTGTAGGTTCCGGCTGCAACTTTCCAGGAATATGCAGCAGAAGCGTTGACATCGGCGGCGAATTTCACGATAGTTGCCGGAGTACCGGGAGCAAGGGGTGCATCCTTTGTCTGAGCGCCATAGCGGTCACCGCCATTGAGTCCGGTTGCGCCGTTCCAGGAGTCTGCTGTTGCGCCGAGCTGTGTAGCGAGTCCGAAGTAGCCGCTGCCCTCGCCGGCATCCTCGACCTTGATGCTCTCAATAGTGTATACAGAACCGTCCTTTACAAGCAAAACACCATGATTGGCAGCCCATTTTGTAGCGCCGTCAACCTGACCGACTACGTAAAGATTCTCGGGGAAAGTAGGTTCGGGAGGAGTAACACCGCCATTGGTCACTTTGGCCTTGGCGGACTCTATGTTCTCAATATTGTAATAGAACTCAATTGTAGCGTTCGAGAGTGCTTCGGTGAGCTTATAGTTATTGGCATTGTAATTGGGCACGAACTCTGTGCCTACAGGTAAAGGGTCTCCGTCAGTCACGGCGCCCCAGTTATTGTCCCAGGAACCGTCGCAGAACTTAATCTTCTTTCCTGTCGGAATATTGACATTCTCAATCACATATTTTCCGGTCTCGCCCTCACGGGTCATCTTATAATTGGCATCGTTGGTTGTCCAACCGTTGAAATCGCCGACCATATAAAGAGCCTCCGGGTACTTTGCCACTTCAGCCTGTCCTTCCACTTTAAGTTTCTTGGTGGACAGAGTGAAAGTGAGTGTCACATTTGTAAGATCGGCAGCACCTTTCGTGGTAATGCTACCGGAGTTTCCCGCCGTTGTCAGAGTGTACTCCTTCCCCGGCTCGATATTGGATGCTGAACCGAAATTGTAGCTGTCGTTCCAGCCTCCCGAGGAAGTCAAGGTGGCAATCTTGAAACCTGACTTCAAGGTCGCAAGCGTGATTTTGTAAACATTGTCGTCTGTGGTGGTAAACTTGTTGGCATCGGTGCAATCCTTTGCCTCCCAGCCGAACTGAGCGCCGCGGATGTACAGATCCACAGCCTTCGACTGGAATAGAGTGCCCGCCACAATCACAGACAACAAAAACAGATAAAGTTTTCGCATGGTTGTGTGTAAAAAATTTAGTTAGTTAATAGAATCTTCTAAAGGTAATATACTCAGGTATTTTCGACATCTTTTCGATGTCGGAAGCCATGGTTTTTATGTTCAAGCCGCGACAACTTTGCCTCACTCTCGTGGAGCAATGTCGTCATCACAGTTAACACTCGGCGAAATTACAAACAAAATTTTATCCGCGAACAATTTTTTTTATGTTTGACAACATAAAACGCAGCTATAAAAGCTTATTTTTCAAGATAAGCCGAATGAAGCAGCGTGAGCGCACGGACAAGTTCTGCGCCCTCGACCACGAGCGTCATCGTGATGCCGCTTGATCCTGATGCAGAAGCAAGGACGTTAACGCCGTCGCGCATAAGCGTATTGGCAAGTCTGTCAAGCATCCCTGCGGCATCCCGCAGGTTCTCGCCTACGACAGAGATTGTGGCTACATCGCTGCGGCGGCAAAGATCAGCAAGAGCCCCCGACGACAATTCCGTCTCAAATTCCGCCTTGAGGATCTGTTCGGTTCTGTCGGCCTCCGATTCCCTGACAGCGAATGTTACGGGCGAGCTGTCGTCTTCCTTGCGGGCGACAAGGAGCACTTCCACACCTTTTTTGCTCAAAAGCGTGAAAATTCGGTTGCTCAGCGAGCTGTTGTTGCCGCAGCGCACGCTGAAGAGATTCACATCCTTGATCGACGTGACCCCCCGGAACAGACGGCTGCAGCTGCAATACACGTCTGAAATGCATGTGCCTTCTGCCTGCGGATTAAAGGTGTTCTTGATATATATAGGAATTTTCTTCTGAAATACAGGATAGATTGTCGGAGGATAGATCACTTTGGCGCCGAAACTGCAAAGATCCATGCTCTCCACAAAAGAGAGTTTGGGAAGCACGTGGGCGTTGGGAATCACACGCGGATCGGCTGACATGAAACCGTCGACGTCCGTCCAAATCTCAAGAACATCGGCATCAAGCGAGGCGGCTATAATCGCCGCAGTGAAATCGCTACCACCGCGGCCAAGATTCGTCATAAAACCTTTATCGCGGTCTGACGATATGAAACCGGGAACAACTGCAACTCCGGATGTCAGAGATGAGAAACGTTCATGTATCAGACTGTCGGTAAGGGTGCTATCCGGAATGTGTCGTCCATACCAGCGCTCCGTCAGGATAAATTCGGGCGAATAATAAAGCTCTGCATCAGTGATTATAGAGGAAACAAGGATCGAAGACATCCTTTCGCCGAAGCTCACGACTCTGTCAAGCACCTTGGGCGATACGTCGCCGACAAGCTCGATGCCGCGATAGACGTCGCCGAGTTCACCAAGAAGAGCCGACACTTTGTCCCAGACCTCATCGCGGATCTCTTCCGCCACAAGCTCGTCGCACACGACTCGATGGCGACCGATGATATATTCCATCTCATCATGGTAGCGGCTGTCGCCGGCACATGCCAGCTCCGAAGTCTGTATCAACCTGTCGGTTATACCTCCAAGTGCCGAGACCACCACCACAACCGGCTGACCGGCGCTTTCGACTATCTTCTTGACATTACGAAGGCTCTCCACGGTTCCTACCGAAGTGCCTCCGAACTTCATCACTTTCATCTATCCGTTGATATTAGTGTGCAAAATTTAGAGTACAAAATTAATGAAATTTAGCAACACTCAAAAATCGTCGAGTAGGTATCTGCAAAAGTGTCTTCTCTCGTCATAAGATCTTACAAAGCAACCGCGCATTGACAAATTCCTTGCCGAGACGCACCCACTGAGTCAATGATGCCACATTTTCAAATCCAGCGGACTCGAATAGCTCGATACTGTGCACGTTAGGCTCGGGCACAACGGCGACAAGCTGATGAAGTCCGAGCGACGCACAGCAATAGTCCGAAAGAGCCTGAAGCGCGGCTTTACCTATTCCCTGACCGCGTTTCGTCTTATCCACTACTATACCGACAAAGGCCCGCAGATTCTTGCCGTCGACATTATAAAGGTCTATCGCGCCACATGTCTCGCCATCAACATCTATCATGAGGCGCAACTGCTCGGCATGGAAAGGATCGGCGTCGTAGCTGTTAATATAAGCCCAAAGCAGGGCACGTGAATATGGAGCCACGGCAGAACCATAGCGACTTATCTCGGGATCATTTTCCCAGAGATACAAAGCGTCCAGATCGGCTGGCTCAGGAGCGCGAAGTTTCAATGACTTTTCCATTGGCTGTGAGTGTGTTTATTATTTGTTCGTGTGTTTATCAGATACTCGATTTGTTTTCAAAAGGAATGCGATTCACGATCGAGCGGCCGAGTGTCAGCTCATCTGTATATTCCAGGTCGCTGCCTATGCTTACACCTCGCGCGAGCACCGTAATTTTCACGTCAAGTCCTGCCAGTTTACGGAAAATGTAGAAACTTGTCGTGTCTCCCTCCATAGTGGCGCTGAGTGCCAATATAACCTCTCTGACACCCTCGTCCCTGACACGCGTCACAAGGCTTTCTATCTCAAGTTCCGAAGGGCCTATGCCGTCCAGCGGAGAAATAACTCCGCCAAGCACATGGTAAAGACCGCGATGCTGACGTGTCGATTCGATGGCAATGACATCCTTTACAGTCTCCACCACACACACAGTCGCGGCATCGCGTCGCGGGTCGGAGCAAAGCTGACAAAGCTCCGTCTCGCAGATGTTGTGGCACCGCGAACAGTAACGCACTCCGTGGCGCATCTTGATAAGAGCATTGCCGAGAGCGTCGACCTCGTTTTCGCTGCGGCGCAGCAGATGGAGCGCGAGCCTCAGGGCAGTCTTCTGACCTACTCCCGGAAGTTTGGCAAGTTCCGCAACAGCCGCATCGAGCAATTCCGAATTAAAACTGGCATTCATCACCACAAAAGTAGCACTTTTTCCGCATCTGGCAATCGCATAAAATTATTTTTTGTAACTTTGCACATTATGAAAATTGCTAAGGCAGAATATATGGTCAGCAGTCCGAACGCCCGCGCCTGTCCGAAGGTGCACGCGCCGGAATATGCTTTTATCGGGCGAAGCAATGTCGGAAAGTCGTCGCTTATCAATATGCTGACCGGAAGGCGCGGTCTCGCCAAGACGTCGCAGACTCCCGGAAAGACGCTGCTTATCAACCATTTCAGCATCGACAATGGCGCATGGTACATTGTCGATCTTCCCGGCTATGGCTTCGCTCTCAGAGGCAAAAAGCAGCGCGAACAGCTCTCGAAAATGATCTTCGACTATGTCGACAACCGATGCGAGATGACAATGCTTTTCGTACTCATAGACTCGCGCCACGCTCCGCAAAAAATCGACCTCGAATTTATGTCTCATCTTGGGGAACATTCGGTGCCTTTCGCAATAATCTTCACCAAGACCGACAAACAGAGCGCCTCGGCGACCCATGCGAACATTGAAGCCTACAAAAAGGCTCTGCTCAATTATTGGGAGGAACTTCCTCCTATTTTCGCGACTTCTTCGACCAAAGGTCGTGGTCGTGAGGAGATTCTCGACTATATCGAAAGCATCAACAAGAGTATCTCGGAACAAAACGAGAAGGAGATTCCCGAGTCTGAAGATGCCGATACTTACGAAAACGAAACTCCCGAATCCGACAAATAATATTTCCGATGGAAAATCGCAAGAAAAAAGTGACGCTACTTGTTCCGGCCTTCAATGAAGAGGAGGTGCTGGATCTATTCTATAATAAGGTGTCAGCTCTTATAGAGTCGTGGGGTGACCGATACGACTGGGAACTTCTCTTTATCAACGACGGCAGCACGGACCGCACGCTTGAAGTCCTGCGACATCTGCGTCAGCACGACAGCCGAGTCAACTACATCGACATGGCGCGCAACTACGGCAAGGAGATCGGTATGCTTGCCGGCTTCGACCATGCCACCGGCGATTGCGTGATAACAATCGACGCCGATCTTCAGGAACCTCCCGAAACCATCCCTCTGATGCTCGCGAAGTGGGAGGAGGGATTTGACGATGTCTACGGACGACGCCGCAAACGCAAGCAGTCATTCTTGAAACGCATGAGTTCTAAGGCTTACCATAAACTGTTGGCCGTCATGTCGGAAGATGTCGACCTTGCCGACGATTCCGGCGATTTCCGTCTGCTCGACCGCAAATGTATCGACGCGATGAGCCGCCTGCGTGAATCGCAGCGCTACACCAAAGGTCTCTACTCCGTCATCGGATTCAGAAAGGTGCCTGTGGACTACGACATAAGCGCCCGCGCAGCCGGAACATCCAAATGGACACCTGCCAAACTGATACGCCTTGCTGTCGACGGCATAACCTCCCATTCCGTGATGCCGCTGCGTCTCGCCTCATATCTCGGACTGCTCGTCTCGCTTTTCGCGTTTCTATATCTTATATTTGTGCTTATCAAAGCGATAGCGTTCGGCGACACTGTGGCCGGCTATCCGACGCTCATCTGCGTCCTCCTGTTCTTAGGCGGCTCCATACTCCTCGCGCTCGGCATCATAGGCGAGTATCTGGGACGCATCTTCATCGAGACAAAGCATCGTCCCGCTTATTTCCTCAACAGTATCAACGATTCTCTCCCCAAGGCTTCGAAAAACAGCTGAACATGAATCTGAAAAAACTGATAAACGGCAACGGACGCCTGAGCGAGATAATCCGTTTCGGACTTGTGGGCGGACTGGCCACCGGAATACAGCTCGGCATGTACTACGTCTTTGCCGAGGCTGTGGGACTTACGGCTGTGATAGCCACGATAATAAGCTACGGCATCAGCTTCGTCTTCAATTTCATACTCTCCAACTTCTTCACATTCCACACACGTCCCAACGCCAAGAAAGGTCTCGGCTTCATAGCGAGCCACGCCATCAACATGGGACTGCAGGTGGGACTCGTGGCGGTCTTCAACATCTTCATGCCCAAGTCTCTGGCGATTCTTCCCGCAATGGCGATATGCGTGCCTGTGAACTATTTGCTGGTGCGCATCGCGCTCACAAGCAAGCTCACACAATCAAAAAAGGAAAAGGCAAAAGTTAATCAGGATAAACGACCGGACAATCCTCGCTCTCCAAAACATTGAGATAACGAGCCGCCACATAGCGTGCTTCGGGTAGATTCATCAGCAGATGATTGCCGCAGTCGCGTGCTGTAGCTCCCGGCACCTCACCGTCAAACTCACTGATGAACCGGAACGTCTCACTCAACAGCGGCAGTATCTCCCGTGGATCGACATCGCCCTGCACCAGTAGGTAATTACCTGTACAGCAACCCATCGGACCCCAGTAGACAATTCTGTCTTTCCACTCCTCATTGTTGCGAAGATATGTCGCGGCAAGATGCTCAATGGTGTGCAATGCCGACACCGACAGCGCCGGTTCGCGGTTCGGAGCGGTCATGCGTATGTCAAAAGTAGTTATCTTGTCGCCCGAAGGCGTTGTGTCCACGCGGCTTACATAGACACCCGGATTCAGGGTCAGATGATTGATCCGGAAACTTGCTATCTTCTCCATATCATTTATCGATGATTGAAATACGATCCTTTAAGCAGATCGCTCAACGCCTTGAATGTCTCGGCAGGAGCGTCAGACCAGAAATTCTCGTACTGCGAAATATTCTCCTCCTGCCCCGGAGTGTCGCTGATGACGCGCAGGACATTGAAGGGAACGCCACGGAGCGAGCACACCTGAGCAATCGCTCCGGCCTCCATATCCGTAGCCAGCGCATCGGGGAAATGTAATTTGATATTCCTCACCTCATCCTCGGTGCAGATAAAACGGTCGCCGCTGCAAAGGAGTCCGTAATGAACCGCTTTATTCTCTCCGAAGATCCTGCGGCATTCATCGACGACAGGGCGGAAAGCGACCATCTCCACGTCAAGACCTGACGCGGCACCGTATTCCGTTTCCGGACCACACCAGACGTCATGGTAACTTACTGACTCAGCCACAAGCATGTCGAGTACATGCATCGAAGCATCCGTGCCCCCCGCTACGCCGGTGTTGATGATCAATTCCGGCTCGTAGCGGTCGATCATCGTCAGTGTGCCCATAGCTGCGTTCACCTTGCCGATGCCGCACTGCATCGCCACGATTTCATGTTTTCCGATGCGTCCGCGATGAAACTCATAACCGTTTACGCCCTTGGCCGAGCGCTCGCCCTCAAGGAGAGGCAGCAGGAGATCAAGCTCCTTGCGCATAGCCACAATTATTCCTATCGTCATTTCAAAGGTTGTTTATGACCGCAAAGTTAATGTTTCAGAATCATGTTCGCAAAAAAATTATTACCTTTGTGAGCAATGTCAACCCTCGCCGAAACAAATAATCCCCAGCGTCCATCACGAAGCGCAAGCATGTCTTCGCGTGCGTGGCTTTGGTTTCTGTTCGTTGCCGGAACATTCTGGCTTCTTGACGGATTCTCTCTCTCGTTAGGCGATGATTTCGGCTATATGTTCGCCGATTCCGCCAACCACGCCGCCGACGGCCTCCGCGTCTCGTCATTCTCCGACGCTGTCAACGCTCAGGCGCACCAATACCTCACAACCAACGGACGATTCGCCGTGCACGTCACCGTGATGTCGATGCTCAGCCTCGTTCCGCTGTGGCTTTACCGCCTCCTCAATGCATTGGTTTTCGGACTGTTATGGCTCTTCACGTTCCGTCTCGGTTTCGGACGGATCAGAGGATGGTTCGCGCCGACCGCTACGCTCTGCATGATCTGGTGGCTTATCCCCGACGCCGGCACAATAATGCTCTCGCTGGTGTCCTACTCGGTCAACTATATGTGGACCGCTACCGCCGTACTTGCACTGCTGCTTCTGGCGTCGCGATGCAAAGACATGAAACGAGGATGGTTCGCTGCGCTTGCAATCTTCGCGCTCTTATGCGGCTCATTGCAGGAAAGCATCAGCCTGCCGCTCTCTGTAGCCATCGTCATAGACTCAATCATCGGCTTCCACAAACTCACCCGCAGACAGTTCATCCTTCGGATACTATTTCTCATCGGCAGCGCAGCCGTAATAGCCGCTCCGGGCAATCTTATGCATTTCAGTTCCGGCGGAGCGTTCGCATCCGCCTCTTTGCAACACAAACTCATTTCGATGCTCGGCGCAGTGGCCTTCTCCTCTATCTCCATCCTTGCGGCAATTTTGCTTATTTGGCCGTTCGTATCGCAAAAGAACTGCAGAGATTTCATGGTCCGCAACCGCATGCTGCTCATAGCCATAGTCACTGCAATTCTTTTTGCGGCGTTCTCCTTCACGGCGCCACGCCAGCTGTTCGCACCCTCGCTGTTCGCCATCATACTTCTGTGCCGCATCGTCCGCAGGAATCTGCATTCAATCCGGAAATGGCTCGCGCCACTAACCGCTTTGCTTCTTGCAGCCTGGATGGCATTCTTCGCCGGAGCCTTGATACTGCGACGCGACGTGAAATACAACTATATGCGATTCTACGACGCCGCGAAGTCCGCTAAGTCTGAAATCATGTTCGGCGACGCCTCCATTTCACCTTACAACACACGTCCTCTGCTTTGGAAAATCCTTGGCGATTATGCACCCGATCCCTGGGAAAGAGCGCATTTCAGCCTGCCGTTTGACGCCTATTCGCGCCGCGGAATCTCGAGACTGATTTTCGGCGACAACCAAAAGGACGCCATCAAGACCGTACTACCCTATCCACCTGATTATCTGCTGTCGAAACTGCCGGTACTCTCCGAAAACGCCGAAGAGAAATACACTGTCACACCGATTGACTCGCGATACAGCGCGGTCGCCATCGCTACTACACCTCCCCGCAAGATTTACACCGACGCGCCCGACCGGCGTCATTACGAACAGTTCTACGGCTCTGACGGAATTGTCGTAATCCTTGTACCGGAATACGTGAAAACGATACAATTATCCCACGAATGATCTGAATAAAACTACCTGACCATGGACACAATTAAAATTTGGAACGACTCTCCTTCCGAAAAACAGCTCAAAGAGATAGCCTCGCGCCTCTCGCAAGGCCAGATAATGATCTATCCCACCGACACAATCTATGCCATCGGCTGCAACGCATTGGACACTAAGGCCGTGGAACGCATCTGCCGCATCAAGGGGATAAATCCCGAGAAAACCAATCTCTCGGTTGTGTGCGACTCCATATCCACCGCCGCCAAATATGCCCGCATCAGCAACGCCGACTACATGATGCTTCGCAACAACACACCCGGAGCCTTCACATTCCTTTTCCGGTCGGCCTCCACGCTTCCCAAAGCCTTCAAAAGCCGCAAGATCGTCGGCATACGCATTCCCGACCTCAATACACCACGCGAGATCGTCAGGTATTGTGACTTTCCGCTGCTGACCACATCCGTAGAATTTGACGATGCGGACTACACGATCAATCCCTCGCTCATAGCTGAAGAAGCCGAAGGAATCGTCGACTTTCTCGTCGACGGCGACGAAGGAGGCACCGAGGAATCCACCGTCGTCGACTGCACATCCGACACTCCCGAAATCCTCCGCCAAGGCAAAGCCACCCTCCTCTAACCCACACTGAGAGGAGTGTTAATTGCGTCTTAGTCTTAAATGCTAAGAAAAATCACCTTTTGACTCCTTTACCAAATAATTCGGAATGTGAACCCAATCGCACTAAATCAATCTCATTAGTCTCCTGATCAATCCATATTAGTAGAAAGTCTCCCTGAATATGACACTCCATACATCCTGAATAATCGTTAGTTAAATGATGAGGTCTGTACTCTTGAGGAATAGGAAGATCATTCTCTAATAGAGACAAAACTTTTAGCAACTCAGCAGCCTTATGTGGATTATTGCGTATTCTTTTCAGATCCTTCTTATATTGAGTTGACGGGCGAAGTGTTTTCATATTCCCATCGACTCAAACATTGCCTCAACCGATGAAGTGTCTACAGGAGGCATGTTGCGTAGTTTTCCGCTCTTTGCCTCCTCTATCGCAGCCTTTGTTATTTCATTCGGCTCATTATAAGCCGCATCAAGCAAAAGACATTCAACATAATTGTTAAGACTTCTGTGTTCTCGCTTGGCAAGTTCCTTTAGACGATCCACAAGATCAACATTTAAACGGAACATCGTGGCTTTCTTTTGTACTATTGCTTCCATAGTGTTATCATTTTGTTTGCAAAGATAAAACAAATATATAACACAAACAAATCTTCTCTGCAAAAGTTTTTTAGGGCAAGGAGGCAAAATAATGAAATTTTTCATTAATTTTGTTGCGGATACCGGAGGCGTTCAGTCGAGTCTGTTCGTCACGGCATCGAAATGTATATAGCCAAAAATCTTAAATCATTTAATATCAAGCTACTATGTCTAAAGTAACTATCGTAGGCGCCGGAAATGTAGGCGCTACTGCTGCTAATGTGATGGCCATCCGCGAAGTGGCCGACGAAGTTGTGATGATCGACATTAAGGAAGGCGTTTCCGAAGGCAAGGCAATGGACATGATGCAGACCGCAAATCTGCTCGACATGAACACTTGCATCAAGGGCGTAACCAACGACTATGAAGCCACAAAAGGCAGTGATGTCGTTGTGATCACTTCCGGTATCCCCCGCAAGCCCGGTATGACTCGCGAAGAGCTTATCGGCGTTAACGCCGGCATCGTGAAGCAGGTGACCGAGAGTGTCCTCAAATATAGCCCCGACGCTGTCATCGTATGCGTAAGCAATCCCATGGACACAATGACATATCTGATCCACAAGATCTCCGGTCTCCCCAAGAACCGCATCATCGGCATGGGCGGCGCACTCGACTCCAGCCGTTTCAAATACTATCTCAGCAAGGCTCTCAACGCCAACCCCAACGAGATCGAAGGTTTCGTGATCGGCGGCCACGGCGACACGACCATGATCCCCATGAAGCGTTTCGCCACTTATCGCGGCATTCCCGTGAGCACCCTTATCGACGCCGAAACTCTTGACAAAGTTGCAGCTGACACAATGGTCGGTGGCGCTACACTCACCAAACTTCTCGGCACATCAGCATGGTACGCTCCCGGCGCTGCCGCAGCCGAGGTCGTAGAGGCCGTGATCCACGATCAGAAAGCCCTTATCCCCTGCTCCGCTCTTCTCGAAGGCGAATATGGCGAGAAAGATCTCTGCATCGGCGTTCCCTGCATCCTTGGCAAGAACGGAATCGAGAAGATCGTCGAGCTTGACCTCAACGAGGAGGAAAAGGCTGCCTTCTCCAAGAGCGCCGAGGCTGTCCACAAGACAAACGCTGCACTCCCCTGCTAAGACTTACTAAACAACATTATTTTACGCTCCGGATTCAGGATCCTGCAATCCGGAGCGTTTCTTACAAACTTTACAACTATTATGAAAAAAGGCATTATTACTCTCATTCTTTCGCTCGCGGTCGTGACGTTCGCGTTCTCCTGCTCCAAGGGATCGAAGAATGACAACCAAGAGGTGCAGGACAAGACTGCCGACACCCGAACCGGCGAGAAGGATATAAAAATGACCCCTATTTCCTCCGACACTGTCGGCAAAAAGAAAATCGTGGTGATAGACTACTTCGCGACATGGTGCGGTCCCTGCCGTCAGCTCTCACCTTATTTTGAGAAATGGGCCAACACTTACAGGAAAGAGGTTGAATTCCGAAAGATCGATGTCGATCAGGACCAGATGGCAGCCGACGAAAACGACATTCAGGCACTCCCGACTGTTGTGATTTACTCACCAGAGGGAGACGAGATCACACGAGTAGTCGGCTTCGACCCGGAAGGCATCGAGCAGAGAATAAAACAGGCTGTTGAAGCCAACGCCGACTCACGCGAACAATAGGCACTTCCATTCCGTTTTAAAAACATACAAATAAGATAGATATGGTACTCAAACAGATCACACCCGAAAAGCTCGACCTCAATATCATTGAGGCAATAGGCAAGGACTGGATGCTCGTGACAAGCGGCAACCAGCAATCATTCAACATGATGACAGCTTCGTGGGGATTTGCCGGATATATGTGGGGGCTCCCCTCAACTGCGATTGTAATTCGACCCACAAGATACACCAAAACCTTCATCGACAAGACACACACATACACGCTGAGTTTCTTTCCCGACAAATATAAGGGTATCCTTTCGAAGTTAGGATCGGAAAGCGGCCGCGACATCAACAAGATGACCGAATCAGGTCTCACTCCCGTACAGCTCCCGACCGGCGACATGGGCTACGAGGAAGCCACATACACGATCGTATGCCGCGTGATGTACGCTCAACCATTGGTAGAGAGCGGATTTCTCGACCCCACGCTCATGCCGAAATGGTATCCTTTGGGAGCCAAAGATCTACACACTCTCTATATCGGCGAGATACAGGCCATCTACGAAAAAGGCAAATCCGGCATCTTCGGATAAAACAAGAATGCTGTAACGACACGGTCGAAAGCTGCGGAAACTGCATCGTTCGCACGTAAGACTGAGTCAAAAATGCAGCGAAACAGCTGATTACTTATAACCTCATGCCGACGGATGAGCGGACTCACTACTCATCGCAGATTGAGGCGGAGCGTCGGCAGACGCGATATAATGGTTAACGCCATGTGAAGCGTCGTCAGACGCGAGCATGGTGACAGAATAATGCAATGGACAAAGCTTCGGAGAAGCCTGCGATAGCGAAGGATTTAACCTCATCGGATGGCTTATGCTACGCGGGGCATCTACGAAGCCTTTCTCTCTACCATGCTCGCGTCTGACGACGCTCCGTCGCGACATTTCCGATAAAAAGAGGAAATACCGCGCAAGAGATAAAATGCGGATGAAATTGCTTCTGCGACAGAGACGCGGAGCGTCGATATTGTTGTTAACTGTGGGTGGAGCGAAGCGTAACCCACGGAATGTGTCCCACCCAAATATGAGCTCCGGAGGTGCGATATCACGGTTGTAAAGCCAGCGTTATACTCGTAGTACGCGACGCTGCGCGCATAAAATACTTGCGGTGCGCGGCTGCTCCAGGAAGCAGCTACGCTCGGATGCAGCACGTCACTTACGCATCGATATGGAATGTTTAGAAGTAGTCGCGGCGATTGTAAATATTGAAAACACCTTTGACATATCTGAGATCTTTTCGACGCGTAAGACTCAGAATCTGTGCCCTGACCTCGCTTTCTCCCAGCCCGAGGATACCGGCCAATACGCTTATCTCAACCTCAATCCTCACGGTCTGTGCCCTACGCTCCGTAGTGTTGGCAAGAACTATCGCAAGCCAGCGTTCCAACTCTCGTCCTTCCGTGGCATATTCTGCCGTAAGCTGTCGGCATTGCGCGCGATAGCACAGATAATTCATGAGATTAAGCCTACATAGACAATTATCTTCAAGCACATCAAAAAGCTGCGCTCTTGTTAGCCACAATATTCCCGATTTTCCATTGCTGACGATTTTCGATCTCGATTCCCTGACGTAGCCGAAAAGCGATTCCGGCTCAAGCCAGAATCCCCTGCCAAGCGTCTGCCTGACAATTACTTTGCCGCCGGAAAGTGGCATTTCGACAATGACTTTGCCACTGACCACAAATCCAAGACGTTCTACAACTTCACCCTTATCAATGATGACATCGCCGGCATTATAATTGTCGAAAACCAATCTGGTCTTTTCGAGAAAAAACGATACATCCTCTTCCGTCACTCCCTTGAATAACGGTAGAAACATGATTGTATCGTACATCGACGTCATAGCAAAAATACGGAACAAGGTTATATGACCTGAAAATGCTGTTTCTATTTTACGCGTCACAAAAGTAGTAATTTAACATCTGAAATACAAATATTTTTAGCACTATTTGTTAAAATAGTTAAAATTGTTGACGTATCAACTTATTTTCAACCATGCAGACATGCAATCCTTTGTATGAGGTCCAAACCGAACCTGTGTGCCGATTGTTGTAAACTAAAAACCGAAGACTATGAAACACAACAACTTCCGCAGGCATTTACCCTGCAAATTCGCGGCCATAACACTCGCTATCCTCGCCATCGGATTCTCCTCATGCAGCGACAACAAGATGCCCGAGGTGCAGCTCGGATTCAAGGAAACGGGAGGGATCGACAAAGATGGCATAATCAATATCTGCAATGGCGACACCCTATCAATCGACGAGGTATATGTCGTTACAGACCAAAGCACTCCCTCGACCACAATATTCCGCACGGACTACTATTGGGACAACGTCTGGATCGGACAGAGAATTATGCCTCCTTTCGGCTATAGATTTCTCATTGACGTCAACCGCACCGGTATGCACACCCTGACGCTATTCAACGTTGTAGGAGCCAATGGCTATTCGCTCACGAACTGCGTTACTACAATTCCCGTCTATGTGCATCCGGAAGGCACAGACCTGACGACGACGGCATACGATACAAAATAAAAAAGAAGCTGCGCCGTAAACACTACGACACAGCCTCATATAAAAGAGAGTAAATAAGTGTTTCTTATTTCTGCAGTCAGAAATCAGTGCTGCAGCTTGAAGACTACCGGCAGGTAGAAGTAAGAACGCACGGCTACACCATTGTTCTTACCGGGCTGCCATTTCGGCATCTTCTTCACAACGCGGATTGCCTCACGGTCGAGGTCTTTGTCGACACCCTTGGCGATCACAGGATTGGAGATGCTGCCATCTTTCTCTACTGTGAACTTCACGGTCACACGACCTTCAACGTTGTTCTGCTGAGCAAGCTCGGGATATTTGATGTTGTTGCTGAGCCATTTCATCAGGGCAGCCTGGCCGCCGGGGAACTGTGCCTGCTGTTCAACAGCCTCAAAAATCTTCTCGGGCTCCGGTTTCTTGACTACCGGTTCTACCTTGGGAGCGACGGGAGCGACCACGACCTCTTTCACCTTGTCGTTGATCTGGGAGATATCAATTTTACCTTCCTGATTAACGGCGCCGATCTGAGCCTCGTTGCTCTGAACCTCCTCGACGGTCTTGACCTCACGCTCCTTGTCGACAACGTCTTCAATAGAGATTTCGGTCACCATCTGGGCGGCTACAGCCTCCTCGACCACTTCTTCGGGTTCCTCATATTTGATCTCTTCGATCTCTTCTTCCTGCTCTTCTTCCTGAGCTTCCTCTACCTGATTGGCAAGAGCGGCCATTTCAGCAGCCTTGGCGAGAGCTTCCTCCTCGGCTTTCTTGTTGGAATAGCTTGTCCAGCCCCAGATGATGGCGCCGAGCACGAGAAGTCCGGCAACTGTAGCCACGATAGCCACAACATGGCGCTTGGGACTTTTCTTGCGAAGGTCGTAGGCACCGAACTCCTTGTTCTTGCCTTCAAAGACTAAATCGCGCCATTCCTTAGAAGTCAGATCTATTGATTTTGACATAATCTTTCAATTTTAAAAGGTTAATAAATCTAACATCATTTACCTGCCGGTTTACGACGCAAATAGTCCTTAAGAAGAATCGAGTCATTGTGGTTAAGAGTCTCGATCTGATAGCGTGCGATACTGTTGATCTGCATCTCGTCAAGCAGACTTACCACAGCGCCGTAAGGAGCCTGGTCGGTAGCTTTGATGATGACAACAGGTTTCTTTTCAATCTTGTTTTCAGTGTCGCGCAGAATCTTGTCGACTTCGTTGTCAAACGTAGCCTGATCGATCTGTTTGTTCTTAAACTTGTCCTTCTGCTCCTTGACCAGCTTGAGTGTCTCGGCATTTTTCTTTTCGAGCACCTTGCGGATCACGGCTTTGGGATCGGACTCGGAGAAATTGAGCTTTTCGCCCTGTGAGAGGCTGAAAGCATCGTTCTCGATGACCTTGACGCCATTGGTCTCGTCGGCCTTTCCTTCGTAGTAGTAAAGCATCGGGACACGCGCGCCGGATGTGGTGTCGGCCACCTCAGGCTTGTTGGCGAGACGCTTCGCATCGACAATGATGGTGAGGGCGTCGCTTGTAGCGGCCTGGTTCATCTGAGTCTTGTCGAGCTTCTTGTTGGAAGGGAGGGCGATGTTGATGGTCTGGGTCTTGATCATCGTGGTACAAAGCATGAAGAAGGTGATGAGCAACATGTTCATGTCGACCATCGGCGTGAAGTCCACGCGAATTGTCATTTTTTTCTGGTGGCTCTTGCCTTTGCCGTTGCCACCGCCTGATTCTATCTGTGCCATCTTTCCTTATTCTTCTTCAGTCTTTAGAGTAGTAACCAAGGTAAACTTGTTCTTACCGATGGTCTGCATATTGTCCATCACCATGTGGACGATCTCGTAGGGGGTGTTCTGGTCGGCCTTGAGAGCGAAACCTGTACCCTTGCTGATAGCTGCCTTCAGGCTGTCGTTGCCGGTCTTGGAGATGGCCTCGATCCACATCTGGAACTCCGTGCGACGCTGTGCGGCCTTGTCGGCCTCGGTCTGAGTGTTGATGGGGATACCGGCCTGCTTACCGGGGAGCTTACCTGTGAGCCACTGATCCTGCATCTCGGGCTTCATGTTGAGGAACTCGGGCATGTCCTTGAAAGGAACACCGAAAGAGCCAAGTTTGGCAAACGACTCAAGCTGAGCTTTGGTAAACTGGATGTCGGTATTCTTTCTTTCGTTGTAGATATTGGCCATGTCCTTGAGGAGCTCCTTACGCATGGAGTCGTTGGAGTAGTCCTTTGAGGTGTCGTTGTTCATCGTGAGGAACACACGACCCTCGGGGGTGAGCAGTATCTGTGTCACATTGTTCATTGGCATGACCTTCTGCGAAACCGAAGGAGGTGTCGTAGGCTGATAAGGTTCTTTTGCCAGGAACGTGGAAGTCAACATGAAGAAGGTCAGCAGAAGCACGGTCACGTCGCTCATCGCGGTCATATCGATGAACGTGCTCTTTTTGTTTTGTTTTACTCTTCCCATATTGCTATGAACGTTTTATCGGTTAATGAATTAATCAATCTTCCCGCGGATTAGTGAGTAGCTGAGAATGTAGCCACGATGGAGAAGCCGACTTCGTCGATAGCGTAGGTCAGGTTGTCGATCTTGTTGGTGTAGAAGTTATAGGAGATAACGGCCAGAGCACCGGTGGCGATACCGGTAGCGGTGTTGATAAGGGCCTCGGAGATACCTGTTGACAGCTGGGTAGCGTCAGGAGCACCGGACTGAGCAAGAGCCTGGAAGGACTTGATCATACCGAGCACAGTACCGAGAAGTCCGACGAGGGTACCGAGAGTGGTCAGGGTAGCCACGATGGGGAGGTTCTGCTGGAGTGAAGGCATCTCAAGAGCTGTAGCCTCCTCGACCTCATTGCGGAGGATGGTGAGTTTCTGCTCTTTGGAGAGGACTGTGTTGGCATCCATCTCTTTGTATTTCACGAGGACAGCGTGTACGACAGCTGCTACGGAGCCGCGCTGCTTCTTGCAACGAGCCATGGCTGCGTCGATGCGGCCTGCTGCGAGATCCTGCTTGGTGTCGAGCACGAACTTGGCGACACTGCCTTTACCCTTTGCGGAAGAGAGTGCGAACCAGCGCTCGATGGAGAGAACGATCACGGTGAAGAGAAGTGTGATCAGGATAGGAACGATGATACCGCCCTTGTAAATGGTACCCCAATAGTTCAGAGGATGTCCGTTCACGGGATCGTTGCCTTCGAAGTTGCTCTCGGCGCCCATCACGAAGAGGAACAGGCATACAGCCAGAACTGCGCAGATTACGATTACGAGAAATGCGGCGCCAATTCCCTTGACGTTGCTGATTTTCTCATCCTTCTTGGGTTTGACAGAAGGTTTGGACTTAACTACCTGTGCGGGAGCAGCTCCATTGGTCTTTGTTTCCATAAATAGAAAAATAATTAGTTAATGATTATTAAGATGTTAAATATTAGTTGCAGGGTTAACTCGGTTGTTGGATTTATGCAGTGCCGCGTGCCAACGAGCCACGGCTCAAAATCTCGCAACGGCAAAATTACATAATTTCATCCGAAATTCAATGTCCCGATACTGTTTTTTTGTTTTTTTAGCTTCAATTCAGAGTTCCGGCCTCTCCGCCTCAACGATGAGGCGGAGAGATGCCGGAGTCTTTAATTCAGTCTTTCGGAATTGTCTTTCAAAGGGTTATCAGCCCTTGATAGCTGCGATTCCGGGAAGTGTCTTGCCTTCGATGGCTTCGAGGAGAGCGCCGCCGCCTGTGCTGACATAGCTTACGCTGTCGGCCAGACCGAACTTGTTGACGCATGCCACGGAGTCGCCGCCGCCCACGAGGGAGAAGGCGCCGTTGTCGGTTGCCTCGACGATGGCGTCTGCGATGGCGCGGGAGCCTGCGGTGAAGTTGTCAAACTCGAACACGCCGGCGGGACCGTTCCAGAGGATCGTCTTGGCGGGAAGGATAGCATCGCGGAAGAGCTTGCGTGTCTCAGGACCGGCGTCAAGGCCTTCCCATCCGTCGGGAATGTCGTTGGCGGGGCACACCATTGTGTTGGCGTCGTTGGAGAAATCGTCGGCGGCCACGCAGTCGGTGCCGAGCACGAGATTCACGCCCTTCTCCTTAGCTTTCTTGATGATGTCGAGCGCGAGGTCGAGTTTGTCGTCCTCGCAGATCGACTTGCCGATCTTGCCGCCCTGAGCCTTTGCGAAGGTATATGTCATGCCGCCGCAGAGGATGAGGTTGTCCACCTTGTCCATCAGGTTTTCGATGATGCCGATCTTTGTCGACACTTTCGAACCGCCCATGATGGCTGTGAAGGGACGCTTGATGTCGCTGAGGATGTTGTCTACAGCCTTGACCTCTTTCTCCATCAGATAGCCGAGCATCTTGTTGTCGGCGTCGAAATAGTCGGCGACAACGGCTGTGGAAGCGTGCTTGCGGTGAGCAGTGCCGAATGCGTCGTTCACATAGACGTCGCCATAGCTCGCGAGCTTCTTTGCGAACTCTTTCTGACGCTCCTTCATCTCTTTCTTTGCGGCGTCATAGCCGGGATCGGCCTTGTCGATGCCCACGGGCTTGCCCTCCTCCTCGGGATAGAAGCGGAGGTTCTCAAGCAGAAGGACCTCTCCGGGCTTGAGATTCTTGACAGCCTCGTCGGCGTTGGCACAGTCGGGAGCGAATTTCACATCGCGGCCGAGGGCCTTGGCGACATCCTCGCGGATCTGGCCGAGGCTGAACTTCATGTTCACCTTGCCTTTGGGCTTGCCCATATGCGACATGAGGATAAGGCTTCCGCCGTCCTTGAGTATTCTTTCGAGAGTGGGAAGCGCGCCGCGGATACGTGTGTCGTCGGTCACTTTGCCGTTCTCATCCAAAGGCACATTGAAATCCACGCGCACGATGGCTTTCTTGCCTGCGAAATTGTAATTGTCTATTGTAGCCATTTATGTAGCTGTTATTTGGGTTTAATGTATCTTTTACGTCTGTCTCCTCGACAGGAGCGCATAATCTCTATTCAAACGCAAAGTTAAATCATTTGGGGCAGAAATCAAAACATAATCGAAAGATTTTGTAATTTTGCAGCCGTTGGAAATGACGCACGGGACGCGGACTCTGACAGCCGACTCTCCTCTTATATATGACTCTCCTCTTAATATTATGCACACGACCATTTTATGCACACAACCGGAAACGACATCAAGGCTCTTGAAAAGCTTTTCTCCGACACATTTAATATTGTGCCGGAAAACATCGCCGCGCTCCCGCAGTCGGGAGGCAACCGCCGCTATTACCGCCTTAGCGCTCCCTCGGTCGGAAGCGTGATCGGCGTCTGCGGCGAAGATCTTCGCGAAAACAGAGCATTCATCTATTTAGACAAGGTCCTTTCGGAGAGCGGCGCGGGCGTACCCAAGCTACTATCCCGATCCGACGACATGCGATGCTATCTGCAGGAGGATCTCGGCGACACGTCGCTTTTTTCGCTGCTCGGCACCCCGGAAGGTGATCGTTTCATGGAGGAGGCCGTACGCGCACTTCCCGCAATTCAGACATGTGACGCAATCGACTGGGCCGAGAAGTCGTTGCAGCCACCGTTCTCCGGGCGTGGTGTAATGGCCGACCTCAACTATTTCAAATACTGTTTCCTTAAGCCTTGCAGCGTGGATTTCGATGAAGATAGATTGCAGGACGATTTCGAACGGCTATGCAAAGACATCGAGTCCGCCACGTCGCATCTTGAAGGATTCATGTACCGCGACTGTCAGAGCCGCAACATCATGATATGCGACGGCAAAGTGCGTTGGATTGATTTTCAGGGAGGACGACGCGGTCCCTTGATCTACGATATAGTCTCTATGCTCTGGCAGGCAAAGGCCGGACTTTCCAACGAACGCCGCAGCCAGCTCCTCGACATTTATTTCGACGCTCTCGCCGGATTCCGCGACTATCCCGCGGAACGCAGCAACAGGGACGTGCCGCTTTTCGCCCTTCTGCGTACGCTCCAGGTGCTGGGAGCCTACGGATTCCGCGGCCTTGTGGAGCATCGCGCGCACTTCGTCACAAGCATTCCCGCAGCTCTCGGCAATCTCAGCGATCTACTCGACAAAGGCGCGGCTGACAGCTATCCTACGTTGCGCGAGGTTCTTGAGGCACTATGCATGATAAAAGAGATTTTTGCTACAAATAAAGGTGATGGAAAATTGCATGTCGAAGTTTTCAGCTTCAGCTATAAGAAAGGCTACCCCGCTGACTACAGCGGCAACGGGGGAGGCTTCATGTTCGACTGCCGCGCCCTCCATAATCCCGGACGCTACGACCGCTATAAACCGCTGACAGGCATGAATCAGGAGGTCATCGACTTTCTTGGAGAACGAGGTGAGGTTCAGCCGTTTCTCGCATCGGTGGCGGCACTCACCGACTCGGCTGTGGAGCGCTACGTGAACCGCGGATTCACACATCTTCAGATCGGATTCGGCTGCACCGGAGGACGCCACAGATCTGTCTACTGCGCCGAACACACCGCCGCACATCTTCACGACCTTTTCGGGGACAGGATACACATCACGTTACGCCACAGAGAGCAGCACATAACCAAGGAGCTATAAAAGGAATTACAGATGAAAGCAATGATACTCGCCGCAGGCCTCGGCACACGACTCAGGCCATGGACACTCTCCCACCCCAAGGCACTCGTGCCTGTAGGCGGAGTCCCTATGCTTCAGCGCGTAATCTGCCGCCTGCGCGACGACGGATTCGACCGCATAGTGGTCAACGTCCATCATTTCGCATCGCAGATCACCGACTTCCTCGCTGCCAACGACTTCGGCGTGGATATTGCCGTGAGTGACGAAAGCGGCGAATTGCTCGACACAGGCGGAGGAGTGCTCCATGCCCGCCGGTTTCTCGCGACAGACGACGCGCCGTTTCTCGTCCACAACGTCGACATACTCTCCACCGCCGACCTTCCGGCATTAATGTCGAGCCACCGACCGGAAAGTGTAGCCACACTCCTCGTGAGCGAGCGCGACTCCTCCCGACGCCTTGTCTTTGACAAAGAAGACGCACTTATGGCATGGCACAACCTCCGCGACGGCGCATGGCGTCCAGAAGGATATGAGCCGGCACCAACAGATAAAGAGCTGGCATTCAGTGGCATCTACGTGCTCGGCACCGAAGTGCTCGGCTTGATGGAGGCACAGGGATTCTCAGGACGTTTCCCCATCATGGATTTCTTCCTGCGCAACGCTGCCACCGGAAAGATAAAAGGCTACGCCGACAACCGACTGCAACTGATAGACATAGGAAAGCCCGAGACATTGTCCCGGGCAAACTGTGGGTTGTTATCTGACAATCAGATTAGCTCTTAGAACATTCGTAAGAATGGGAATCAAGCTCCGAAGTGGGAATGACGCTCATCGTTGATGAGGGAATCCACCTCGCGTTTCTTGACATTGAACTGAAGCACGCAACCGACAATGATAAGGACGATTGCGGCGCCGCCTAACCACCATGTCAAAGCCATTCCGGTCGTGAAACATGAAGCCACAAGCAAACCGGCTCCGATGGTGTAGAAAATAATTGATAATGCTTTCATAATATCAAAATTAAAGAGTGAAACTTAATTATCCAACAGAACGAGCAGTATGAATCGACTTCTTTATCTCGCTCTTTATCTGTATAACAATCCTTCACTCAAATAGATTACACCACGGCCTTATTTAACACTCTTTTCTATATTCTTACGAATGGCAGTTCAATCTTCGATTTTAGCGGAGGGTGGAGAGGAGGGTTGCCATCTGGGACTGAAGCTTGGCGGCTTCGCGGGCGGCGGCTTCGGCGAAGTCTTTGCCGGAGGAGGCATAGATGATGCCGCGCGAGGAGTTGACGAGGAGCCCGCACTCTTTGGTCATGCCGTAGCGGCACACTTCCTCAAGGCTGCCGCCCTGTGCGCCGACGCCGGGGACGAGCAGGAAATTGTCGGGCGCGACCTTTCGGATGTCCTCAAACATGCGGCCTTGTGTGGCACCGACCACGTACATCATCTCGTCGGGTCCGGCCCACTGCGAGGATGTGCGGATGACGCGTTCCCAGAGAGGCATGCCTTCCTCATCGTGGATAAACTGGAAATCGTGCGATCCCTTGTTACTTGTGAGCGCGAGCAGAACCACCCATTTGCCTTCGTAGCCGAGGAAGGGTGTGACGGAATCCTCGCCCATGTAGGGTGCGACGGTGAGCGCGTCGACATCCATCTTCTCAAAGAATCCGCGGGCGTAGAGCTTGGAAGTGTTGCCTATGTCGCCGCGCTTGGCGTCGGCAATGATGAAATGGTCGGGATATGTCTCCTTAAGGTATGACACGGTCATGTCGAAAGCCTCCATGCCCTCGACACCCTCGCATTCATAGAAAGCGAGATTTGGCTTGTAGGCCACGCAATAAGGTGCTGTGGCGTCGATGATCGCCTTGTTGAATTCAAAGATGCGGTTTTCGCTATCTTTCAGATGCTCGGGGAGTTTCTTGACGTCGGTATCCAGACCCACGCAGAGGAAACTTTTGCGCGAGAAGATGTTTTCGATAAGCTGTTGGCGTGTCATAGTTCTGCTTCTTTAAGTTTTTCGGCATTTTCGGCCACGATGAGATGGTCGATGCAGTCACGGATGTCTCCGTCCATAAATGCCGGAAGGTTATAGATTGTATAGTTGATTCTGTGGTCGGTGATTCGGCCCTGCGGATAGTTGTAGGTGCGTATCTTGGCCGAGCGGTCGCCGGTGGAGACCATTGTCTTGCGTCGCGAGGCGATGTCGTCGAGATATTTGCGGTGCTCGCGGTCATAGATGAAGGTGCGCAGACGCGAGAGCGCCCGCTCCTTGTTCTTGGGCTGGTCGCGTGTCTCGGTACACTCTATGAGAATCTCCTCGGTCTCGCCTGTGTTGGGATTCTTCCAGTTGTAGCGCAGACGCACTCCGGACTCGACCTTGTTGACGTTCTGGCCGCCGGCGCCGCCGCTGCGGAATGTGTCCCAGCGTATCTCACCCTCGTGGATCTCGACCTCGAAAGCCTCGGCCTCGGGAAGGACAGCCACGGTGGCCGCCGAAGTGTGTACACGTCCCTGCGTCTCTGTGGCAGGCACACGTTGGACGCGATGAACGCCGCTCTCATATTTCATTATGCCGTAGACGTCGTTGCCGGAGAGCGAGAAGATAATCTCCTTGAAACCTCCGGAAGCGCCCTCGCTGAAACTCGTCACGGCAATCTGCCAGCCGTTGCGCTCGGCAAACTTCTGGTACATGCGGAACAGATCGCCGGCAAAAAGAGCGGCCTCGTCGCCTCCGGTACCGCCACGGATTTCAACGATCGCATTCTTGGCGTCGTCAGGATCCTGCGGCACGAGGAGCAGTTTGATTTCCTCCTCCACTTTCGGCAACGCCTCGGTAGCCTCGTCGAGTTCCTCGCGGGCAAGCGCCCTCATGTCGCCGTCCGATTCCGAGGCAAGCAGCGCGCGGGCCTCTTCGACAGTATCGAGAAGAGCACGGTAGCGCTTCGTGGCGGCATTGATCTTTTCCAGATCGTGATATTCCTTTGTGAGCTTCACGTAGCGGCTCTGATCGGCGATGACTTCGGGGTCAGTGATCAGAGTAGCCACCTCCTCGAATCTGCCGTCGAGACCATCCAGACGCTGAAGCAATGATGTTTCTGCCATAAGAGGCTGTTTAAAAATAAACATTAATCCGGAGTCGTTCATGCCGAGTGGATTTTGTCTTGCTGGTGAAGGAGCATAGCGGGCTATGTGACTGAACCAAAAGGCAAAAGACGCCGACAGGAACGAATCCTTTTTCGGTACGCATCGAGAGAAAACCGCCGGAGAGAACCGTGCAAAGAGCGCGGAGGGTTTGCCGCCTCCATCCGTCCAAAAACGAAAAAGACTCAACAGCCGATGTGTGCTGCCGAGCCTTTTTGTAGCGAATCCGGGAATCGAACCCGAGTCTCCACCTTGAGAGGGTGGCGTGCTAGCCGCTACACCAATTCGCCATATCGTCTCAGGGTTTGTCCCCTTTTGACGATGCAAAGTTAACACCATTTTCCGGTCTGACCAAATTTTGGAGCATCTTTTTTTGCAACTTTTTTTTAATCTCCGAATCCTCAGAGATTTATGCTACTACAAAAAAATTTGCCACCTAAAGAATCAGCAATCCTTAAGGATACATGTTCGGATCGTCCGTAAACTCAAATCTGCTGAAATTATCTTCGATCCCATCCTCCTGTTTTAAGAAAAACCATTCATTGCAGACCAATCGCTCCCCTTTACTGCCATCCTCATACACTTCGGGGAAAAAATTAGAACGCACGGTGATTTTCTCTTCATCAATAGCGACAATCTGGATATCGGTGGAATAATAACGAAAGGGTTTCTTTGACCTATAAATCAATCCTGTCTTTGGATCATAAGGCTCCTCCGGAATGAAGTGAATGCCGCCGCCTGGATCACTGAAGGAGTAAAAGACATGCGCTTTCCCACCCTCAAAATAAATTCCGACCGGTGTAGATCCCACACCTTCTGGCCAATCCGGATCACATCCATCATATTCTTCGCCGGTATCGGCATAGATCACATGTCCTCCCCGCCGCGTTATTCGCCACAGGAATCCTTCGCCAATTTCCATAACCTCCTCAAAAGAGGGATATGGAGAATCGACAGTCTCATCTTCCTGAGGCGGAACCACAGGCTCATCCTTGTCATCGGAACACGACACCACGCATGTCAGCACCAAAGCCAGACATGCCATCATTAAACTTTTGATCTTCAAATTCATCCGTAAATAGCCAATAAGCCAATACAAAAAAGACACAAACTCATTCAATCCGAATCCTCATGAGTCTAAATAATGTAAATGCACTCGAATTGAATCTTAAAAGCATCCTTTTAAGGATACATGTTCGGATCGTCCGTAAACTCAAATCTGCTGATATAGTCTTCGACACCATCTTCCTGTTTCAAGAAGAACCATTCATTGCAGACCAATCGCTCCCCTTTACTGCCATCCTCATACACTTCGGGGAAAAAATTAGAACGCACAGTGATTTTATCTTCATCAATAGCGACAATCTGGATATCGGTGGAATAATATCGAAAGGGCTTCTTTGATCTATAAATCAAACCCGTCTTTGGATCATAAGGCTCCTCCGGGATGAAATGAATGCCTCCAGCATCGTAAGAGTAAAGGACATGTACTTTCCCGCCCTCAAAATAAATTCCGACCGGACAACCTCCCATCCCCGTAGGAAAATCATTGGGACGACCTTCATATTCATCACCTGTATCAACATAGATCACATGTCCTCCCTTGCGCGTTATTCGCCAAAGAAATCCGTCACCGATCTCCATGACCTCCTCAAAGGATGGATATGGAGAGTCCATTGTCTCATCCTCCTGAGGCGGAACCACAGGCTCATCCTTGTCATCTGAACACGACACCACGCATGTCAGCATCAAAGCCAGACACGCCATCACCAAAATTTTAATTTTCATTTCCATCAGCAAATTATCAATAAGTTACTTTTCCATAAAATATCAAATTCAAATAAAATTCAATTTCCCACTCTGTGGTTAAACCTTCTCCATCCAAAGATTCATAATCCCAAAGATTAAAATGATTGTCTCGGAAGTAGAAATAGCCATTGCTGGCATCTCGCCAACCCCAAAGACAGTGGTAAAGACAGATAGGTTCAGGGAGAACGACTTCATAGTCATAATATTCAGAGTATCCGTCAATTACCCATGCATGATTCTTAGACGTAACATCATCTTCACCTTTTAAAATGACAGGATTCGATCTAAGGGCTTTGTTTACACCTGAAACTGAAAATTCTTTACTTTCGCCAGGGTCTTTAAATCCAAAATTAATTAGTGTCCGCCTAATTTTCACAGGATCCGTACCGCTTCCATCAGTACCATAGTTCATATCAAGATTCTCAGATCGTCCAAGATCACTCAGCAAAAGAGCAAGAGAATTGGAATCATGGTTCGTCACAATGTCATCCCAATCATATTCATGTCCGTTATACTCTTCCGGGAACTTGAAATATGACATTAGCTGGGCTGTTGAAAGAGCGACACAGCCGACAACTGCCTGCGAGCCATCTTCTGTGAAACAATATCTATTGAAAGGATAATGCTGATTCCAATCCGCCACTTTGCGCGGCAACATCGGCTTAACCCTGACTATAATCTTCTTTGCCAACGCTATCGAGTCATTAGGATGAAATGGTTCTACTTTAGTCGTGTCGGGAAAGACAGTGATTCGGGCACTGATGTCTCTCTCCATATTATTGAAGAATAAGGACAATCCGGGATTCTGTATGGTGTCCCGCAGATTCAGATGTCCGTTATCCGAAATGGCATATAATGGATATGCCCGTCGATCCTGAGCCATGACCACAAAGCCATCATTCTCGCCATAATTTATAATATAGGCGACAGTATCATTCTGTGCAGAACGTGTAAGAGAGCTCGAAATGACATTCTCAACCTCAGCAAAATCACGTCTATAACCTGAGCTACGTGTATTGACATCGCCATAGGAATCCATCATTGACAAGAGTCTTCGACCCTCTGCAATAGCTTCCTGCTCACTGATCCGATACTCATTTTTCTGAGTATCATCTTTACTGTCGAGAAGCTCTAAAGCCATATCTGAGGAACAACTCGTCAAGACTATTGAAACAATCACAGAAATGAGGCAGTATTTCATACGCATGGCTCTAAATTTGATTTAATTTTTCGCCACAAATATATTATAATATTTTCATATCGCAAAACATTTTTTAAATAAAAAAGATGCCGGTCGCGCGGTGCGATCGACATCTTCCAAAATTTTCTAAAGAAAAAGGGGACTTAAGAACCCGCAGAAGCCGGATTACTCGGCAGCCTCAGTGTTCTCAGCCTCGGCCTCAGCCTGCTCAGCCTCGTGGGCAGCCTTTGCGGCGGCCTCCTCGGCGGCGATCTTCTCAGCCTTCTTCTTTGCTACAGCCTCAGCCTTGGCAGCGTTCTTCTCTGCCTCGGCCTGAAGACGCTTGCGGGCAGCCTCCTCCTTGTCAGCAGCCTGCTTGGCCTTGCCGTCGGCAGCCTTCTTGTCGGACTGAGCCTTCCAGGCGTCAAAACGACGCTGAGCCTCTTCCTCGCTGAAAGCGCCTTTCTTCACACCGCCGCGGAGATGCTTCATGAGCATCACGCCCTCGCGTGAAAGGATGCTGCGCACTGTGTCTGTGGGCTGTGCGCCTACTTCCACCCAATACAAAGCACGTTCGAAGTTAAGAGATACTGTAGCAGGATTAGTGTTCGGATTATAAGAACCTATCCTTTCAATAAATCTACCATCACGTGGTGCCCTGCTATCGGCGATTACAATGGGATAAAATGCATAGCCCTTGCGGCCATGACGCTGTAATCTGATCTTAGTTGCCATAAAATAGTATAAATGTGTTTGTTTTGGTTGGGTGCTACGCTGCGGTTCCGTGGCCGGACATCGCAGTTTTGCGCCGCAAAGGTAAGAATTTCAGCTGAATTACGCAAATCTTTTTCAAAATCAATTTTTGCGCGACCTGAGTCAAAGACAATTTAAACTGCACAGGACGGCGGATGGACAATGAACTTATGGAGACGCGATTTGTTAGAAAAGTATAAACAAGGTTAAATCTAAAGACTACAATTATGATTGACGGACACAACGACATAAATTCGGCCACACCCAAGGGTTTCCGCCTTGGTTTCGGCATCTTCATGGTGTTCTTCTACGTCGCCATCGGCATCGTGTTTATCCTGAATCTTTTCAAGATCACGGAAGGAATCTCGATAGCGGTAGGCTGTCTGCTTATCGTCTACGGTATCTGGCGAGGCTACCGTCTCATCAGGGCTGTGAAAGAATAGAGTTTGTAAAACTTCTCTCTTCTTATCCGCAACTAATACGTTACTTCTGATGAAAAAAGGTTTATTGCACACGGCACTGGCAGCGCTTGCACTGGCAGTGCTCGTCTTGTCGTCTTGCGGCAAGTCGAAAAAGACAGAGAAATATGACGAGGGAAGCGCCGTGATGTTCTGCGACGAAGGCTTCGCAAGCTTCATGGAGGAGGAGATCGACGTTTTCGAATATCAGTATCCGAAGGCGAGCATCCTTGTGCGCTACATGAGCGAGACGGAGGCCATCAACGCCATCATGCAGGACAGCTGCCAGCTTATCGTCACATCGAAACCGCTTACCGAAAACCAGATAAGGGTGCTCCGCGACAAAGACAAGCGCATCGCGAAGTCGCTTCCGATCGCGGTCGACGCGGTGGCTCTGATCGTCAACAAAAAGAACAGTCTGGAACGCCTCAACCTCTACGACATCAAGGACATCCTCACCGGCAAAGTGACCAACTGGGGACAGCTAATGAGAATGACCGACGGCAAGCTCGACACGACTTCGGTCAAGGTCGTGTTTGACCGCATGGGATCCTCGACTGTCAACTATATCCAGGACAAATTCCTCGACGGCAAACCCTTCCCCTCCAACGCCTACGCACAGAGCTCCAACATAGAGGTGTTCAAGGCCGTGGAAAACGATCCGTCGGTCATCGGCATCATCAGCGTGGCATGGCTGGGCGAGAATCTTGAGAAACGTTCCACCGAGGCCGCCGCTGTCGACGAAAGCAAGATCAAGAGCCTGCAGGACGAGAAAGAGCAGATCGAGGTGCAATTCAGCGATAAGATAAAGGTGCTCGCCATCGGCAATGACAACGCCGCATATGCAGAGGACTACTATCTCCCCTATCAGGCCTACATCTTCGAGAAAGACAAATATCCCCTCGTGCGCACAATCTACCTGACTACCACTGCTCCGCAGAAGTCCGTCGGCCAGTCGTTCTACAGCTTCGTCACAGGCTATATCGGCCAGAAGATTCTGGCACGCACCGGAGTTCTCCCCTACAACATGCCGATGCGCGTCGTGGAGCTTGAGCAATAACGCGCCAATATCCAAACACATACGCGGTATGCGTCTCGAAACACGAGATGCAGACCGCATAATTTTTTGCAGTTTCGGGTGTCACATTTCCTCATTTAGATAAGTCTTAAATTATGTAGCACATCAAAAATGCAGCATATCAAATATCATATCTCAGGAAATGAAAGCAATAGTTATTTCAGCAATCGCGCTCTCATGCGTGGGCGGAGCTTCGGCGCAAGAAGAAGTGACCGATTCAATCGCGACACACGAACTACAGGAAATAGTCATCGAAGCACCGCGTGTCGTCAGAAAAGCGGACATGGATGTCTACCATCCGTCGAAAAGCGCAGTCGACAATTCCAAAAACGGCCTCCAGTTGCTCAACAACCTCATGATACCTACCCTTAGCGTCAACGACGCGCTCGGTTCCATACAGGCCGCCGGACAGTCGGTGCAGGTGCGCATCAACGGACGCGAGTCCACGATAGAGCAGGTACGCTCGCTGCTGCCCGAGACCATCAAGCGTGTGGAATGGATTGACAATCCGGGACTCCGATACGGCGGCGCCAACTACGTGCTGAACTTCATCGTGTCCAACCCGACGGCCGGAGGCTCGCTGATGACGATGGCGCGTCCCGCCCTGAATCAGGCGTGGGGTTTCTACATGGCCGACGCCAAGTTCAACACCGGACGCTCGCAGTGGGAGGTGGGAGGCAATTTCAAGCTGACCAACAAGCTGAAGACACATCGCGAATACACCGAGACATTCACGTATCCCGACGGAGCGACCATTACACGCGACGAGACCCCGCGCGGCGGCTCGCTTGACAACACACAGTCGAATGCCTGGGCCTCCTACAGCTACATCAAGCCCGACACGACGGTGTTCATGGCGCAGTTCGGCCTGTACCAGAGTCTTACCGACAAGATTCTCTGCAAAGGCATAATGTCGCTGAGCGACGGATCGGACGACATTCTCCTCACCGATTCCCACGGCAACACAGGCCCGACACCCTCCCTGTCCCTTTACTGGCAGCAGTCTCTTCCCCGAAAGCAGATGCTGATAGTGGATTTCAGCAGCTCATTCTATTTCGGTCATTCCTTCTCCGACTACACGGAAAAGATACCCGGCGCCGAAGGTTATCTCACCGACATTCACACCTCGATCAAGGATCGCAATCAGGCCTATGCCGTGGAGGCCGACTACATCAAGAACTGGAACAACGGACGATTCACTGCCGGAGCCTCCTACACCGCCAACCGCAACCGCTCGCGTTACGAGAACCTCGAAGGGGAGATTTTCCATCAGCGTCAGGACAAGATATATCTGTTCGCCGAGTATTTCCACCGTTTCGGCAAATGGACGGCGACAGCCGGAATGGGCGTGCAATACACCGATTTCCTGTTCCAGGAGTCGAACCGTGGCACTCACACCTGGAGTCCGCGCCCGCAGGCCACGATCACTTACGCCCTGAACCAGAACCATAATTTCCGTCTCAACTTCACGTCGTGGCAGTCCACGCCCTCGCTGGCGGAGACCAACGTCGTGCCGCAGCAGCTCGACGCATTCCAATGGCGTGTCGGCAACCAGAATCTGAAAACGGCCAATTCCTACATGCTCACATTCCGCTACGGCTTCAATCTTCCGCGTGTCAGCGGCTCCTTCGGCATACGTGCCTTCACATCGCCCAACGCCATCACGCCCCTTCTCTACTGGGACGACAACCGCCTAATCACGACCTACGAAAACAGCCGCGGATTGCAGAATCTCTCCTTCTTCCTCGCCCCGCAGATCGAGATCATCCCCGACTGGCTCATGGCAAGCGGCTATGTGCAATACCGCATGGAACGTATGCGCGGCAACGGCTACGACCTCCACAGCAACGCCTGGAGCGGAAACGTGGAGATACAGCTCGCCCACTGGGGATTCGTTCTCTCAGGCCAGTACATGCGCGCCCAGCGCGACCTCTGGGGCGAGAAGATCTCATGGGGCGAGGACATGAATATCATCGACCTTAGCTACAACTGGAAATCGTGGCAGTTCGGCGTCGGCATAATCATGCCTTTCGGAAGATATGACCAGGGCAGCCGCTCGCTGAGCAAATGGAACACCAACGAACAGCACATGCGTCTCGACATGCGCATGCCCTATATCTCCGTCAGCTACAATCTCCAGTGGGGACGCCAGAAACAGGGAGCTCAGAAACTTGTGGACGTCGATGCAAACACCGATCGCTCGACTGCCGGAGGAAGATAGGAGAAAGATTTTTCTGCGGTATCAAATAAACCGACGGGGCGCTGCGTTGTCTTATTATGTGAAGCCATAGCGACCCAAAGAGCGCCGGAGTCATAAATTATGGCGCGGAGCGTGGCAAGTGACAATATTTTTTGTTAACTTTACAGCCTCTAATCAGACAACTTAACAAACCAAAGAATATGAAGTACAAATTTCTTTTATCCATCCTCCTCGCAGGATCCGCAGCGCTGCCCTCGATGGCTCAGGGCTATCGCGATGGTATAGAATACTATAAGGCCGACCGTGTGGCTCAGGCCGAAGAGCTTCTGCTCCGCAACCTCGATAACGCCGACACCGACAAGGCCGCATCATACTATTACCTCGGCCTCATCTCCATCGACCGCTTCAACTACAATCTCCGCATCAACAAGCCCTCTGAGAAATATCTCAACGACGCCAAGAAATATTTCACCGACGGCGTGAAGGCCAATCCCGACTATCCCTTCAACTACATCGGTCTGGGTCAGCTCGCACTGATGGGTGGCAACTCCAAGGAAGCCGAGACAGAGTTCAAGAAAGCCGAAAAACTGTCCAACAAGGACGCAGGCGTGCTCGCCGGCATCGCTCGCGCATACTACAATGTAGACCCCAACATCTATGCTAAGCAGATGGACAAATATCGCGAGGCCGCAAAGAAGCTCGTCATCAACCGCGTGACCTCCAAGAAGCGCGAGTTCAAGGAGAACGATGCCGACTACTACATGCTTGAGGGCGACATCCTCTTCAACGCAGCCAACGGCGACTCGAAGATCGTGGGCGATGCCTGCAACATGTATGAGCAGGCCATCCAGATCGACCCCAGCACCGGCGAAGGCTACGTGAAATACGCCGACACTTATTTCACTATCCACCGCAACGACTACGCCATCAGCAAGCTTCAGGAGATGGTTGACCTCAACCCCAACTCCGCTCTCGGCCAGCGCGAACTCGCCGAAAAGCTCTATGAGGACGGTCAGGTTGCAAAAGCTGTCGAACAGTATGAGAAGCTGATGACCAACCCCAACCACTTCGACACCGACGAGAGCCGCTATCTCGGTCTCCTCTACTTCAACAGCGATTTCGAGAAAGGTTATCAGGAGGCTACCAAGATGCTTCAGAAGGATGCCGACAACTTCAACGCACGCCGTTTTCAGTACATCTTCGCCAACCTTGCCGGCAAGGACAACACCCTGCAGCTTGCCGAAGAGCTTCTCAAGCACAAGGACGCCATGCATCCCTTCGCCACCGGCGACTACTCCATGATCGCAACCGACTTCATCAAGGCCGGCCGCACCGACGAAGGTCTCGCAGTTCTCGAGATGGGCATCAAGGATTATCCCGAAGAGCCTTCGATCCTCAAGGGAGCATCCGACGCCTTCAAGGCTGCCGAAATGTATGACAAGGCTGCCGACGCTCTCGCACAGTATGTTGACGCCCAGAAGAAGAAAGAAGGATCTGTAGGCGCACTCGACCTCTGGAACCTTTCCACAATCGCCCTCGTGGCCGGAACCAAGACCGAGGATCAGGCCATCATAGACAAATACTGGGGCATGAGTGCGGACGCCGCCAAGGAGGCTATGGATCGTCTCGCTCCCGAATCACGCTATATGGCAGCCAAGCGCATCGCCGACATCGCCCGCTACAGCAAGAAGGAAGCCGAGGCAATGCAGGGCTACGAGTCTGCCGTCAAGCTGATGGAGGATGCCAACGTCACCGACGATCCCGATTCCGCCAAGACAATGTATCGCTACCTTGCCGTAGGCTACTACAACGCAAAGAATCCCTCCAAGGCCAAGATCTATGTTGACAAATACATCGCTCTTGACCCCAACGACGCCGACATCAACAAACTGAAATCAGTGCTCAAATAAACAGCACCCACATAACATTTTCCGAGGAGAGGCCGCTTCGCAATTGTTTGCGAAGCGGCCTCTCCCAATTTATAGAGAAACCGTGTCAAAAGCGCGGAGCGCTGGATCAACTGTTAACCGCAAAGTCATCGTCCGAAAAGGCAATACAGCCTCCGCGCTTATACAAAGTATCTTAATCGAGACAGATGATTACACGCAAACGTAGGAAACTCGTGTCTTAAGCGGCAGTAGACGTGAGTCCTTTGATTAACCGATTGTGAAGCGAACAATAGCGAGCGGAGATGTAGGGGAAAGCATTTTCTGAGAAAAACTGTGACGAAGGCTGGACAGGCCAGAGGTCTGTCTGTGTTGCCAACCGCGGCCTTCAGGCCGTGGACAGCCTGCCATATATGGTAACGCGTCGCGGAGCGATGCGTGTGTGGTAAGGTCTTTTACCGCACGACGTCGCTCTGCGACTGATTTTCCGGGGTGATCTCCTTCCACGGCCTGAAGGCTGCGGTTAGCAATACGGCCGAACCTCCGGTCCGGAGCTTTTGACACAATCTTTCGAACTATGGGGATGTCTCAGAGTCGCGGAGCGTCGATATTGTGGTTAACCGGTTGTTGATCGAACGAAGCGAACACAGAGAGCGGAGCTGTCGGAAAAAGATAAGCATCTGAGTCGCGACATTTATTGTAGAAAAATTTCCGTAATAAAATGGCCGAGGATTTGTATATCAGCGCTGATTGTTGTAAATTTGCAACGTTAAAAAGTGTTGCCGAAGCGACAGACATCGCAAGGCGACGCCGGAGCGCGGCAAAACCTTCTCCGGAAGCGTTTTGCGAAGCGCGTTCAGACGTAAAAACAGGTGCAAAAACAGGAGCGACGGCTCCCTATATGATACAATATGTCGGAAACAATCAAAATAAAGAAAGGCCTCGACATACGCCTCGACGGCGGTGTGGAGGGTGAAACCATGTCGTTACCGGCCACCGGGCTCTTCGGCATCGTGCCCGATGACTTTCCCGGTTGGAAATGGCGTCTTCTTGTCAAGGAGGGAGAGAATGTGTCGAAGGGCACACCTCTGCTTACTGACAAGACAGGACGAGGTATCTGTATCGTGTCGCCCGTCAGCGGCAAAATTGAGAAGGTAGTCCGCGGCGAACGCCGCAAGATTGAGGCCATCGTGATCGAAGCCGACGGCAAACAGACGCAGGCCGAGCTGCCGAAGCCGGGCGCCGTCTCACGCGAGGAGGCTGTCAAGGCGCTCTGCACCAGCGGTCTCTGGGCTTTGATGCGCCAGCGACCCTACGACTATGTTCCTGACCCGGAAGTCGTTCCGCGCGACATCTTCATCACCGCATTCGATTCCGCACCGCTTGCAGCTCCGATGATCACATCGAAGATGCGCGACAACCTTCAGGCCGGCATCAAGGTGCTTGCAACTCTGACCGACGGCAACGTGTTCCTTGGAGTCTCCCCCGAAAGCAATTTCAACACCGACGCCGCCCGCGTCTATGAGTTCACGGGTCCGCATCCTGCCGGAAATGTCGGAGTGCAGATCGCCAACATCAAGCCTGTCAACAAGAAAGAAACAGTCTGGGCGCTCGACGCGCGAACAGTCGTGAGAATCGGCGCCCTGTTCACCTCCGGCACCCTCGACACCGACGCCGAAGTAGCCATCACCGGTCCCGAGGCTGTCAACCCGGTGATTGTCAGCACAGTTGCCGGAATCAAGCTCTCGACATTACTGAAAGGACATATCGCCGACCCCGCAGACGACCGCATCATCTCCGGCAACGTGCTCAGCGGATGGAAAAGCTCGCCGGAAGAGGACTTCCTGCGCTGGCCTTACCGTCAGGTGACAATCATAAAAGAGGGCAATAACGCCGACGAATTCATGGGCTGGGCATCCATCAGTCCCTCGAAATACAGCGTGAAACACTCTTTCCCTGCATTCCTTCGCGGCCTGAAGCGTCCGTTCCGGTTCGACGCCCGCATTAAGGGAGGCCATCGCGCCATGATCCTCAGCGGCGAATATGACAAGGTGTTCCCCTTCGACATCTACCCCGAATTCCTCATTAAGGCGATTCTCGCCAAAGACATCGACAGAATGGAGCAGCTCGGCATCTACGAAGTCGCTCCCGAGGATTTCGCACTGCCGGAATTCGTGGACACCTCGAAAACCGAGTTGCAGAAAATCGTCAGGGAGGGTCTGAAATATCTCCACAACGAGGTGGAATAACGCCTGCTGCGCCACAACGCAAGGCAAATACTACAAAACAAATACATAATCTCACTCACACCAACGTGAAAGCATTCAAAAGGAAAATAGACAAGCTGAAGCCTCATTTCGAGAAAGGTGGACGTTTCCAGAAACTTCACTCTGTGTTCGACGGCTTCTACACCTTCCTCTACACTCCAAACGAGACATCAGGCAGCGGTGTACATATCCATGACAGCAACGACTCCAAGCGTACGATGAGTATCGTCGTTCTCGCGCTTCTCCCCTGCTGTCTCTTCGGCATGTACAACATCGGCTATCAGCACGTGCTCGCAACCGGCGAAGGAGCAGGCACCTTGTGGAGCAATTTCTTCTACGGTCTGCTGCAGGTACTTCCGCAGATTGTCGTGGTCTACGTCGTCGGACTCGGCATCGAGTTCATCAGCGCGCAGATACGCGGCCACGAGATTCAGGAAGGCTTCCTCGTCTCAGGTCTTCTGATTCCGATGATCTGTCCGGTCGACACGCCGCTATGGATGCTCGCCGTGGCAGTCGCCTTCTCCGTGATTTTTGCCAAAGAGATCTTCGGAGGCACCGGCTACAATATATTTAATGTGGCACTCGTCACCCGCGCGTTCCTCTTCTTCGCCTATCCCTCGAAGATGAGTGGCGATCAGGTGTTTGTGTCGCTTGGAAGCGCCGCTCCGGTCGACGGATTCACAGGCGCCACACCCTTGGGACAGCTTGCCTCGGCAACTACGGAAGGCGGCGTTCAACTGACCGATGTGGTCGGTCAGCCACTCGACTGGTGGCAGGCATTCCTCGGACTCATTCCCGGATCCTGGGGCGAGACCTCGACCTTGTGCATCTGCATCGGCGCCGTGATCCTCCTCTTCACCGGCATGGGAAGCTGGCGCATCATGATTTCCGGATTCATCGGAGCGTTCCTCATGGGTCTTCTTGCCCACGCCTACGCTTCTCCCATGTATCCTGTCACAATGATTCCGGCTATCCAGCAGTTCTGCTACGGCGGTCTGGCTTTTGCAATCGTTTTCATGGCCACCGATCCTGTGACGGCCTGCCGAACCAACAAGGGAAAGTACATCTACGGTTTCCTGATCGGTGTGATCGCGGTGCTCATCCGCTGCTACAACACCGGCTACCCCGAAGGCGCGATGCTCGCAGTGCTCCTTATGAACTGCTTCGCCTCGCTTATCGACTGGTGTGTGGTCCGCAGCAATATCAAACGCCGTCTTAAACGCGCAGCATAATCCCCTACTCTAAAAAGCTGACTATGAACAAACAGAGCAACAGTTACACAATACTATATGCCGTAGGTCTCGTGCTTGTGGTCGGACTCGCCCTCTCGGCTGTCTATCAGGCGCTAAAGCCCACCCAGCAGCAGAACATGGCCGACGACACCAAATCGCAGATCCTTAAGGCGGCACTCCTCACACCGCAGAAAGGAGAGTCTATCAGCGACCTTTACGCAGAGCACGTGAAAGAGGCATACATCGTCGACTACAACGGCAACACTGTCGACAAGAATCCTCAGGCGGCGTTCGACGCCACGCTGTCGATCGCACAGGAGATGAAGAAAGACGAGAACAAGCGCAAACTTCCCGTGTTCGTGTGCACCACCAAAGAGGGTAAGAAATATATCCTTCCGGTCTACGGTCAGGGTCTCTGGGGTCCGATCTGGGGCTATGTCGCTTTCGATGACAACGGCAACACGATCTACGGTGCGTACTTCGCACATCAGGGCGAGACTCCGGGACTTGGCGCAGAAATAGAGAAACCTGCGTTCAGCGGCCAGTTCAAGGGTAAAGATGTCTTTAACCACGACAAATTCGAGTCCGTGGCTGTCGTGAAGAGCGGCCATGAGCCTGCCGGAGGCTCCTACGTCCACTCCATCAGCGGCGCCACAATCACGAGTCAGGGTGTGGGCAAGATGCTCCTCAATTCGCTCAAGCCCTACGAGAAATTTCTCGAAAACCTAAAGAACACCGAAAAATAAACCGTTGCGGCATCTCTCCCCGGCAACGCCATAAAGAAGAAAACCAACGAATATGTTCAACAACATCTTCTCTAAAGCCAACCGACTGGCATTCATAAATCCGCTGTCCAAGGACAATCCGGTCATCGTGCAGATCCTCGGCATCTGCTCCGCTCTCGCCGTCACGGCCAAGCTGGAGCCTGCGTGTGTCATGGCGATCTCCGTGACCTGCGTGCTCGCCTGCGCCAACGTCATCATATCGCTGATGCGCAAGAGCATCCCCTCCTCCATCCGCATTATCGTACAGTTAGTTGTGGTGGCTGCGCTTGTGGTCGTGGTGGATCAGGTGCTGAAAGCCTACGCCTACGATGTCAGCAAGCAGCTGTCGGTGTTCATCGGCCTTATCATCACCAACTGTATCCTCATGGGACGTCTTGAGGCATTCGCCCTCAACAACCGCCCCTGGCCGGCATTCCTCGACGGCATCGGCAACGGTATCGGCTATGGTCTTATTCTCGTCATCGTGGCATTCTTCCGCGAGCTCTTCGGTTCGGGTACACTCTTCGGCATGAAGGTGATCCCTGCAAGCTGGTATGCCGCAGGCTACATGGACAACGGACTGATGATCCTTCCCCCTATGGCGCTTATCACCGTAGGATGCATCATCTGGGCACACCGCTCCGTCAACAAAGACCTTCAGGAGAAAGACTAAAAGGCAGCGACAAGACAACAGAAACATAATCCGTCAACAATACGCCAAAAGCAACAATGGATAATCTCAATCTATTCATACGCTCGATTTTCATCGACAACATGATCTTCGCCTACTTCCTCGGCATGTGTTCCTACCTCGCCGTGTCGAAGAACGTGAAGACAGCGTTCGGACTCGGAGTGGCAGTCACGTTCGTGCTCATCATAGCCCTTCCGGTGACTTGGTTCATAAACCAATATGTGCTTCTTCCCGGCTCACTGTCCTGGCTCGGTGCCGACTATGCACAGACCGACCTGAGCTTCCTGGGACTGATCATGTTCATCGCCGTGATCGCATCGCTGGTTCAGCTCCTTGAGATGTTTATCGAGAAATACTCCCCGTCGCTCTACAATTCACTCGGCATCTTCCTGCCGCTGATAGCAGTGAACTGCGCCATCCTCGGTGCTGTGCTCTTCATGCAGCAGCGCGACTTCAGCAACGCATGGACTGCAACCGTCTACGGCGCCGGAAGCGGAATCGGATGGCTCCTCGCGATCGTATGCCTCGCGGCAATCCGCGAACGCCTCTCCTATTCGCAGATACCGAAGCCCCTGCGCGGCGTAGGAATCACATTCATCATCACCGGACTCATGGGCATAGCCTTCATGAGCTTCCTCGGAATAAAGATCTGACGCACTCTCTCCCACACAGCATAATAACTATGACAACAACGTTGACTTCAATCAGCTTTCTCGCAGCCATCAGCACACAGCAACTACTGACGGCAGCCATCATCTTCGGAATAATGGTCTTTGTGCTTGTGCTGCTCCTTCTCGTGGCCAAACACTTCCTCGTTGCCTCGGGCGATGTGACCATAAACATCAACGGCACCAAGGAGATTGTGACTCCCGCAGGCAAGACTCTTCTCTCCACGCTTGCCGACAACGGCATACACCTCTCGTCGGCTTGCGGCGGCAAAGGTAGCTGCGGCCAATGCAAATGTCAGGTTGTCGAGGGTGGAGGAGAAATGCTTCCCACTGAGGCGGTGCACTTCACCCGCAAGGAGATTAAGGACAACTGGCGCCTCGGCTGTCAGGTCAAAGTTAAAAACGATCTTGAGATCAAGGTGCCCGAGTCTGCTCTCGACGTCAAGGAATGGGAATGCGAAGTTATATCCAACAAGAATGTGGCCACCTTCATCAAGGAGTTCATCGTAAAACTCCCCGAGGGCGAGCACATGAACTTCATCCCCGGCTCCTACGCACAGATACGCATCCCGAAGTATTCTATGGACTACGACAAAGACATCGACAAATCGCTCATCGGCGAGGAATATCTCCCGGCATGGGAAAAATTCGGACTCTTCACCCTCAAATGCAAGAACACCGAGGAAACTGTCCGCGCCTACTCCATGGCCAACTATCCGGCCGAGGGCGACCGCATCATGCTCACCGTACGTATCGCCACTCCGCCGTTCAAGCCGAAACCTCAGGTCGGATTCCAGCCTGTGAGTCCCGGTATCGCATCATCCTACATCTTCACCCTGAAGCCCGGCGACAAGGTGATGATGAGCGGTCCTTACGGCGACTTCCACCCGATCTTCGACACCAAGAACGAGATGATCTGGGTTGGCGGCGGCGCCGGCATGGCTCCCTTGAGAGCACAGATCATGCACATGCTGGAGACACTGCATACTACAGACCGCAAGATGAGCTACTTCTACGGCGCACGCGCCCTCAACGAAGTGTTCTATCTCGACGACTTCCTGCGTCTGGAGAAGGAATTCCCCAACTTCAAGTTCTATCTTGCGCTTGACCGTCCCGATCCTGCCGCCGACGCCGCAGGAGTGGAATACACTCCCGGATTCGTGCATCAGGTGATGTATGAGAAATACCTCAAGAACCATGAGGCTCCGGAGGACATCGAATACTACATGTGCGGTCCCGGTCCCATGAGCAACGCCGTCAACGGAATGCTCCACAGCCTCGGCGTAGAGGATGAGAACATCCACTACGACAACTTCGGAGGATAAACCAATCTTTTAAATTAATCCATCTAACACCATAAAACAGACACATTATGCAGAGAGACAATCAGATTTTCGACCTTATAGATCGTGAGCATCTGCGCCAGCGCCGCGGCATCGAACTGATCGCCAGCGAGAATTTCGTAAGCGACGAAGTGATGCGCGCCATGGGCTCTTGCCTCACCAACAAATATGCCGAGGGTTATCCGGCCCATCGCTACTACGGCGGATGCCAGGAGGTTGACAAAGTGGAAGACCTTGCCCGAGAGAGAGTGAAGAAGCTTTTCGGAGCGGAATATGCCAACGTACAGCCCCACAGCGGCGCCCAGGCCAACATGGCTGTGTTCATGGCTTGTCTACAGCCCGGCGACACATTCATGGGAATGGATCTCAGCCACGGCGGACACCTCAGCCACGGAAGCCCCGTCAACTTCTCGGGACTTGTCTTCAATCCGATCAGCTACACTGTTGACAAGGAGACAGGACGCGTCAACTATGAGGAGATGGAAGAGAAGGCTCGCGCTCAGAAACCGAAACTCATCATCGCCGGTGCCAGCGCCTACAGCCGCGAATGGGACTACGCCCGCATCCGCGCTCTCGCTGACGAGATCGGCGCCATCTTCATGGTCGACATGGCTCATCCTGCCGGACTCATCGCCGCAGGTCTGCTCGACAACCCGGTGAAATACGCTCACATCGTCACCTCCACGACCCACAAGACACTTCGCGGTCCCCGCGGCGGCATCATCCTTATGGGCAAGGACTTCGACAATCCCTGGGGCAAGAAGACTCCCAAGGGGGAGATCAAGAAGATGTCTGCTATCCTCGACAGCGCTGTGTTCCCCGGCGTGCAGGGTGGTCCTCTGGAGCATGTCATCGCCGCCAAGGCAGTCGCTTTCGGCGAGTGCCTGCAGCCTGAGTGGAAGGAATACGCCCTTCAGGTCAAGATGAACGCCGCAGCCATGGCCGACGCTCTCGTAAAGAAAGGCTACAAGGTGATTTCCGACGGCACGGACAACCACTGTATGCTTGTGGATCTCCGTACTAAATTCCCCGAGATGAGCGGCAAGAAGGCTGAGCGTGTGCTTGTTGAAGCCGACATCACGGCCAACAAGAATATGGTGCCCTACGACACCCGCAGTCCTTTCCTCACCTCCGGACTTCGCTTCGGAACCGCAGCCATCACCACACGCGGTGCCAAGGAAGACTTCATGTACACGATCGTCGACCTCATCGACCGAGTCCTCAACAACGCCGACAATGAGGCTGAAATCGCAGCAGTACGCCGCGAAGTCAACGAGATCATGAACGACTATCCGATGTTCGCCTGGTAATTGCTGGACATCAGAAACAGAATATCAGAGACCTCATCCTCGCAACGGATGAGGTCTCGCTAATGATAAGGAGTCAGAAAAAGATATGGAAGTTTTTTTCAAAGAGATGCCGGAGGCAGTGCTTGTCACCGGAATTGGTACAGATGTAGGCAAAAGCATAGCCACAGGATGGATCGCACGCGAACTGCAGCATCAAGCTAAATCAGTTACCGGCGACACACGTAGTGCTGTAATCACACAGAAACTTATCCAGACCGGCAACAAGGATATGAGCGAGGACATCGAGACGCATCGCAGAATCATGGGCACAGGACTGCTCCCTCGCGACCTTGACCACACTACAGCGCCGATGATTCTCTCCTACCCTGCGTCACCTGAGTTGGCCGCACGCATCGACAAGGTGACACTCGACTTCTCCGTAGCCGAAGAGAGCACACGACGCCTTGCATCGGAATACAGACACGTGCTTATCGAGGGCGCGGGGGGGGTGCTTGTGCCGTTGAAACGCCGCTACACGACACTCGACTACATAAAGGAAAACAAGCTTCCGGTCATCGTCGTGACCAACGGACAGTTGGGATCCATCAATCATACGCTTCTCACGCTTGAAATCTTGCGCCGCGAGAATGTGGATGTATACGCCGTGGTCTACAATCCTTATTTCGACAGCGACAAGGTCATAAGCGCGGACACAGTGGAATATCTTCGCGACTGGATTTCTGAAATGATGCCCGCCACGAAATATGTCCTGATGCCCGAAAAGATCTGATTAAGCCACCGGCTGCTGAGGCGCCGGAGGTTCCGGAACAGGAATTGGCACGAGATAAGGACTCTTCAGAGGGTCGAATGCTCCGGAACTGAGATAATCGTAGATGCGGATGCATGACGAGGCATCCAGTGCAGCATAATGAATCTGCGGCAACGTCAGAAAGGCAGCCTCCCAGTTGGTGAGTCGCTGCCCTTTTGATATACGCTCGCCGAAAAGTATGGCGTGAATGCGCGTCAGGCTGTTGTCCACGATATGGAACTGCTTGACATACTGTTGCAGATCGACGAATCCATCAGGATTGATCTTGCGTAGCTTACAGAGATTATGAAAATCATCGTGGATCGAGAGTCCCACCTTTTTCAGCCCGGGATTCTCTAAAAGATCCACAAGCCGATCATGCAGTCCGATCTTGTTGAGACGGAAAAGATAGCACTTTTCGGGTGTGGAGAGCTGGAGCAGAGAGACGACATACATGATGCCTCTGCGAAACGAAGGCTTAGTCTCAGTGTCGAATCCGATGATGCGTGCGCGCTCCAGATCGTCGACCGCAGCGTCAATCTTATCCGCGCTGTCGATGACGATTGCCTCGCCGGAAAAATTGGCGCACGGAAGTCCGGCAAGCTCATGCTTGTCAATACTTATATGATGTGTGGCAAATATTCCGGCTTCCATTTTTTCGATACGATTATGCAAAGTTAGTAAAAATTCCTCAAACTCGCACGTGGATGGCGAGCCAAAATGTAAACCGGACGGAAAGTCAGCGTATAATGTCCTGAATCATCCGCGGGAAGATGTCGCATGAAGTCTCGAAGTTCGGCGGGAGACATGCTCTTAGTTGCCGACGCAGTAACTCCAGTGAGGCGCAGATGTCGCATCAGTTCACTCGGAGAGACAAATGCGAGCTTAATCTCGTCAGTTTCAATCTCCACTTCTTCAAAAAGGCTCTCTACAATATCTTTAAGCTTATCTTCAGAAAGATAACCGATCGAAGAGTCACGAAGTGAATCGAGTTCGGAAAGATTCCCTTCCGCAAAAGTCGAAAGAGCAACCAATCCATCCTTAGAAATAAGCCGCTGACAATTTCGCAGGAAACGTGCAGTATCGCTAAACCATTGTATAGCTGAAGAAGAGCATATAAGGTCAAAACTTCCTGATTGCATTTCCTCTACAAGCAATTCAGCATCGCCGGTAAGGTAGTTTTCCGAGTCAGCCACTCCGAAACGACCGCAAGAATAAAGGTCCACGAATGTGGCGCTTACAATATGAACTAAATCACTTAGTGCACGTGACAATTCGCCGCTACCACATCCAAGTTCGAGCATATTTTCAATCGGATCGCAACAGAATTTTTCCGATGTCAATTCAGCAAGTCTACGTGCGATCTCCCGCTGAGCAACTGCGTGATCGTTGTAAGAGGATGAACTGCGTGCGAAACGACGTCCGGCACGAGGAAGATTTACTATTGTCGAATCAACAATCTCCTGAATATCAATATAGTGAGGCGATTTCAGCTCTTTTACAGGAACGCCGCTACTTCTCCAATAAGCATTTTGGGACGTTGGAGGGAAAATCGCGTCTTCAGTAGAGACAAAAGCTTTTGTCCAGTTAACTAATGAAAAATATGTGCGATGTTCAGCAATTTCCAACTCTTTACGCAATAGTGTTATCTCACAATTTCCGCCTCGCTCAAATTTTTCCGCCACACGTCTGTAGGCAGAAGCTCCACCGCAGATTCTGCATCGGAACTTGAAAAGATTGCGAGCGTCGAGAGTGTCGCGGGTAGCGCGGAAGACAGCAGTCGGAATTCCATCGGAATCAGAACAAGGCATCGGAGTTCCAGAGATTGCGAACGCCGCAGTAGTGCGAAGTCCGGCGTTACAGAGCGTTTCACTCATAGCAACTCCCAACGACCATGCATACAGATAGACAGTCTTGTATCTGTCCTTAATTTCTGCCACAATATCAGATGCATTGTCATCGGTGCCGTCCAGAGTCACGACAGCAGTGTCCCATCCGGGCATTCCGATGCCTTCATAGAACTCCGCCGTGGTACTCCATCCTGCAGCAATGAGAATGAGCCGAGAAGTTCCGGCGCCCTTATTTATCAGTGTCAGTTTCATTTAAGTACCTCCTTGGCCGCAAAAGCCACAGCCTCCTTCAGCGAAGCGACATCTGTATCCGACATGGCAGCATTCAGACTTATCCTGATTCTTTCGCTCCCGGCCGCTACAGTCGGACGGCGGATCGGAAGCGCCAACACGCCCTTGCGTTTCATGGCTTCGGCCGCGCTCAAAACTTCATGGTTGCCGCCGATCATGAAAGGCACGATCGGCGTTGAATGTTGCTCAACTCGGCCTGTGAGCTCGCTAAAAAATTGCGAGACGTCGCCACTGATCTCTGCGAGACGCCGACGTTCGTCAGACATGCCGACGAGCTTTTCGATAACAAACTGCGACCACATCGCCGACACCGGAGGGATGGCGGTGGAGAAAATCAGCGAACGCGCACTGTTGACGAGATATTGCTTCATAACGCCTCCAACCACTGCAAAAGCGCCTACAGAAGCCACAGCCTTACTGAGTGTCCCGACAAGAATATCCACGTCTGCTACGATGCCAAGCTGCTCGGAAAGGCCCAGACCGCGTTCCCCGCAGACGCCGAAGGCGTGAGCCTCGTCGACATAGAGCATCATGTTGCCGAAACGCTCCTTCAGAAATGCCATTTCCTTCAAAGGAGCGCAGTCACCATCCATGCTGTAGACGCTCTCAACCACAACAATGACACGTCTGTAGTCTCCGGCTTCTTTTTGCAGGATGCGTTCAAGCGCATCGGTGTCATTGTGGCGGAAACGGCGGAAAGGAGCGCCGCTCAGTCTGATGCCGTCGATCGCTGAAGCGTGTACGAGTTTATCGGCTACGATAAGCGTTCCCGGCAGAGCGAGCGCAGTAATGATGCCGACATTGGCATGATAGCCGGAATTGAAAAGCAGAACTTCGCGTCCGAAAAGCGACGCGAGAAAATACTCCAGCTCGCCGTAGCTGTCGCGGGAAGTATAGAGCAGACGCGAGGCACAGCTGCCGAACGCCGCGTTCTCGTCGAGGGTCCGCAGGAACTCCCTGCGAAGCCCGCGGTCAGTACCGATCGCCATATAATCGTTGGAGGTGCAGTCCAGCAGAGCCTCCTCCGATTCGCCATGCAGACACCTCAGTCTGCCCTCGTCGGTGAGAGAGTTGAGAATATCCTGATAATCAGACAGCAGAGGGTTCATAAAGTCTCTTTACTATGTCAATAAGCGCCTCAGCGAGAATAGTAAGCTGTTCGTCGGTCACGGCGAGATACGGCGGCATGATGTAGGCGTTGTGGCCGAAGGGACGTATCCAGACACCTTTTTCGACACAAAGTTTCTGGAAATCACCGAGATTGTCAATGCTGTTGTGGAGTTCAAGCACACCGATGCCACCGAGCACGCGCACATTCCTGACGCATTTCAGCTCCTTTGCCGGAGCGAGCAGTTCTCGAAGTTTTGCCTCGACATGTAGCACCTTCCCCTGCCAGTCCTGACCGAGGAGCAGACGCGTAGAAGCCAAAGCCACGGAGCACGCCAGAGGATTGGCCATGAATGTGGGACCATGCATCATCACTCCTGCCTCTCCCGAGGAAATCATGTCGGCCACACGCGCACTTGCGGCCACGGCGCTGAAGGTCATGTAGCCACCGGTGATCGACTTTCCGATGCACATAATGTCCGGCTCGACTCCGGCGTGTTCCCACGCGAAAAGCTTGCCTGTGCGGCCGAATCCGGTAGCTATCTCATCGAAAATCAGCAAGATGCCGTATTCATCGCAGAGCTTGCGCAGCTCGCGGAGATACTGCGGATGGTAGAAACGCATTCCGCCGGCGCCTTGCACTATCGGTTCGAGAATCACACCCGCAAGCTCCTCATGGTGAGCCACGACAAGCTCACGCATCGGCGCGAAATCGGCCGGATCCCACTCGTCGTGGAAACCGCATTGCGGCGAGGGCGCGAAATAGCGCACCGGAAGCGCAGAGCCGAACACGCCGTGCATTCCCGTGACAGGATCGCAAACGCTCATGGCGTTCCAGGTGTCGCCGTGGTAACCGGTGCGGATGGTCGCGAAATTGGTGCGCTTAGGATTATTCTGCGCCTGTACGGCCATCTTCATGGCCACCTCTGTGGCCACAGAGCCGCTGTCGGCGTAAAAAATATGGTTCATCGAAGGGGGAAGAATCTCCAGAAGCAGTTTCCCAAGCTCGATCGCGGGCTGATGGGTGAAACCTCCGAACATGACGTGGCTCATCGCCTTGATCTGATCCTCGACAGCCTTGTTGAGCACCGGATGATTGTAGCCGTGGATCACACACCACCAAGACGACATGCCGTCGATAAGATCGGTTCCGTCGGCAAGATGGATCACGCAACCGTCGGCACCCTTCACGTTGTAGGTCGGCAGAGGATCGTGGGTCGACGTGTAGGGATGCCAGAGATGGTCGTGGTCAAACTGAGAATGTAAAGCAATGCTGTCGTTGTCGGGATAAACCTTCATATTGTTTTTCATTTTTAGATTTGAGAGAGAGGTTTCTATGTCGCTGGATAGCGGCAGAGACGCAATTCGTCGCCGTCAAAGACGGCATAGCTGCAGGCGTCCATCCATTCGCCTAAAATCACGACCTTCGCCTTTCGCTTGCCGCCTGAAGCCGAATCCGCTTCAATCGGTTCTTCGACAAGGATGTGTCTGTGGCCGAAAATGAAATAGTCGACAGGATGGGAAGCAAGATACTTCCGGGCGAAAACGACCAGAGGTTCCTTGTCCTCGCCCAAATAAGGCGCAGGCGTGGGATGCTTGCCACGGTTGCTGCGACTCCAGCCATAGGCCAGAGGTACAGTCCATCGCGGATGAACCCCGGAAAATAGTTTCTGGCAGAAACGGTTGCGGAAGAACCACCGCAATGCCTTCAGCACGGCAGGGCGTTCACCGACGCCGTCGCCGTGCTCTATAAAGAACTTTTTGCCGTAGTATTCCCGCAAGAGCACGCCGTCCACCACCTCGATTCCAAGCTCGCGGGGAAGATAGTCGAAAATCCATATATCGTGATTGCCCTTCAGCCATGTCACCTTGACGCCAAGATCCGTAAGCTCGGCCACCTTGCCGAAGAAGCGCACGTAGCCCCTGGGGACAACACACTTATATTCAAACCAATAGTCGAGCACATCGCCGACAAAGACAATCTCCCGCGCGTCATCCTTTATCGAGTCAAGAAACGAAACGACATGCCGCTCCACAGCACGCGGATCGGCATAGCTTCTCGACCCGAGATGCATGTCGCTTAGGAAATATATGTTGCGGCGCTCGCTCACTTTTCAGTCTGTCTGTCAGAGGAAACCAAGTTCAAGCTTTGCCTCCTCGCTCATCATGTCCTTGTCCCACACCGGGTCAAAAACAAGGCGGAGATCCACGGCCTTCGGACCCTCGATGCCGAGAAGTTTCTGACGCACATCCTCCATGATGAAGTCCGCAGCCGGACAGTTGGGCGCAGTGAGCGTCATGTCGACATGCAGTACGCCGTCGGCGGGATCGAAGTCGATCTTATAAATAAGGCCGAGGTCGTAGATATTGACCGGAATCTCCGGATCATAGACAGTCTTCAGCACCTCTATCGCCTTTCTGGTGATTGCAAGCACCTCATCATTATCCTGTGGTTGCGGCGTGGGGACGCCTTCTTTTTCCTGTTCCATAAGGCAAAGTTAATACTTTTTTCAGAAAAGCAGAGTCCCGGCTTAGCCCATAAAGGATTTTTTGCTATCTTTGTCCCGTACAAAAAAATATGATTATGAAGAAATTTCGCACTATCCTCATTCTTTCAATAGTAGCTCTCACAACTGCGTTCGCCGCCGAGGCTCAGGTTCGGTTCGGCGTAAAGGCCGGCCTCAACATCAACAAGCTGAGCCTTAAGAACCTCAGTGACAATGTCGACAGCGACAACGGCTGCGGCTTCACCGGCGGCGTAATGACAGAGTTTGCCATTCCCCTCGGAGGCCTCGCGATCGACGCCTCGTTCATGTACACCCACATGACCGGCAAGACATATCTGACCACCAATGATCCCGAGACAGGCATTCCGGTGGAGTCAGAGTTCCATCAGAGCAAGAACTTCCTTGAGATACCGATCAATCTCAAATACAAATTCGGACTTCCGGTCGTCAACAATCTCCTTTCCCCCTATATCCTCACCGGCCCGACATTCTCATTCAAGATGGGCGACGGCAGCTCGCTCATCCGCACCAAAGACGTGCAGTACAGCTGGAATTTCGGTCTCGGACTTGAGGTCGTGAAGCATCTTCAGATTCAGGCAGCCTACTCCTTAGGCATCAACAACATCCTGAAAACCACCGGAATCGCCCACAACCCTTCCGACGACATAAAGCTCAAGAACAACTACTGGACCATCACAGCCGCATATCTTTTCTAACAGTCAGACAATGAAGAAATTTCTGTTTTCGCTTCTCTGTCTCCTCGTATCCACCACCGCGATGGCCGAATTCCGCTGGGGTCCGACCGCCGGAGTAAACTTCTCCAAATTTGAATTCAAGCAGGATCTCATCACGGTCGACCGTTCCACCGGCTTCAACGCCGGAGTGCAGGGCGAGCTGATGTTTCCCGGCATCGGATTCGGCATCGACTTCGGACTCAACTACCAGATGCACGGCTCCAAAATCCATTTTGGAGAGAAAGAGGTCTGGGCTTCCGACGGCATCGGCGCTCCCAACGTGACCCTCCACACGATCCAGATTCCCATCAACCTGCGATTCAAATACACCAACCTCAACGGCATCGAGAAGAAGATAGCTCCCTTCGTCTACGGCGGTCCTGTCTTCTCCATCATCGCCGGCCACAACGACGTGAAACCGCTGGAATACAGCCACGGCTATTTCGGACTGCAATGCGGTCTCGGTGCCGAGCTTTTCAGGAATCTCCAGATCAGCGGCGGCTACTACTGGGACATGACCTACGAAATCCGCACCATCAAGCTTTCCAATTTCAGCGGCAAGGCTCAGGGCTGGAACATCTCGCTCACATACTTCATCAAGTAACCCCGGCGTCACGGCGCACCATTCTCTCTTTCCGACATGCCGCATCTCGCCCAGGTGATTCTGCCGTTGCCTATCTACAGCGCCTTCACCTATCGTGTTCCGGACGATATGATGACCACGCTGAGGATAGGCACGCGTGTACTTGTGCCTTTCGGACGTCGCAGTTTCCAGACCGGCATCGTCGAGTCATTCCCTTCCGTAGAGCCTTCGGGCTATGAGCTGAAGGAGATTGCCGCCGTGCTGGACGAGGAGCCGATAGTGAAGTTTCCGCAGCTGAAATTCTGGAACTGGATCGCCGACTACTACCTCTGCACTCCCGGCGAAGTCATGAAGGCGGCGCTCCCCGCCGGACTTAAGGTTGAGAGCGAGACCGTGGTGTCGCTTCCCGCCGCAGCCGACGACGACACGCCGGAGACTCCGGCTGTTCTCTCGGAAGACGAGGCGATGATTCTCCAGTTTGTGGACCACAACGGCAAAGCCAAAATCTCCGAACTCGACTCGATCGAGAATATCGGCTCCGCACGCAAGGCCGTAAAATCGCTCCTTGAATCCGGACGCCTCGAAATCCACGAACGCATCGTAGACAAATACGTGAGCCGCAAGATCACCACCGTGAGCCTCAACTGCGACCACGACGACAACGAGCGGCTGCATCAGTTCTTCGACCTCGTCAACCGCGCCCACAAGCAGGAAAAACTCCTCGTCGCGTTTCTGGAGATGTCCGGCTGGATGAACCGCCGCAGCGAGAATATCCCTGTTGAACGTAAGCAACTTCTGCAACGTGCCGGAAGCACCCCGGCTGTGCTCAAGGCAATGGTGGACAAAGGGATCTTCACCCTCGGGAAGAAGACCATCAACAGATTCACGACCGACGAAGACAGCAAGGAATCCAAGCCTCAGCTTCCCGCTCTTTCCCCGCTTCAGGGCGAGACGCTAAAGAGTATCGACACCCAATGGAAAGAGCATCAGGTCGTGCTGCTGCGCGGAGTCACCGGAAGCGGCAAGACCGAAATATACGCTCACATCATCAATCAATGTCTTGATGCCGGACTCCAGGCACTTTTCCTTGTGCCGGAGATCAGTCTTACCACGCAACTCACCACTCGACTGCGACGCATCTTCGGCAACCGGCTGCTCGTCTACCACAGCAAATTCTCCGACAACGAGAGAGTGGACATCTGGCGCCGTCTGCTGCAGAGCCACGAGCCTATGGTCGTGCTCGGAGTGCGCAGTTCCGTATTCCTGCCGTTCGGCAAACTCGGTGTCGTCATAGTCGACGAGGAGCACGAATCGAGCTACAAACAGCAGGAACCCGCACCGCGCTACAATGCCCGCGACGCCGCCATCGTACTCGCCGCCATGCACGGTGCAAAGACACTTCTCGGCAGCGCCACACCGACGGTCGAGACATACTACAAAGCGCTCCACGGCAAATACGGACTCGTGGAGCTTCTTCAGCGCTATGAGGAAGCGCAGCTGCCCGATGTCGAGATCATCGACATGCGAATCCAGCGCAAGAAGCACAACGTCACCGGCGGTCTCTATTCCGACGCCATGATGGCTTCTCTGCGAAAATCGCTCAGCGAAGGCCGCCAGGCCATCGTATTCCAGAACCGCCGCGGCTTCGCGCCGGTGGTCGTGTGCAGCCAATGCGGATGGACGCCAAAATGTCCCGACTGCGATGTCTCCCCCATCTACCACCGCCGCACCGACGAACTCCGCTGCCACTACTGCGGACGTTCGCAACGGCTTCCGAAGGTCTGTCCGGCGTGCGGCCAGAACAGTGTCGAGATCTACGGCTTCGGTACCGAGCGCATCGCCGACGATCTCCACGCCATGCTCCCCGGCTACAGGGTAGGACGCATGGATTTCGACACCACACGCGCTAAGGACAGCTACGAGGAGATCATCAACGAATTTTCGGCCAACGACACGCAGCTGCTTGTCGGCACACAGATGGTGAGCAAGGGTCTCGACTTCGACAACGTCGATGTCGTGGCGATCCCCAACGCCGACACCATCCTCAACTTTCCCGATTTCCGCAGCGACGAACGCGCCTTCAACATGCTCGAACAGGTGGCCGGGCGCGCCGGACGCCGTGCAAGGAAAGGTAAGGTGATCATACAGACGACCTCGCCCCAGAACGAAGTGCTCGCTTTCCTCAAGACCCACGACTACAACGAGTTCTACAAATGGGAGATCGAGAACCGCCGCACCTTCATGTATCCTCCGTTCACAAAGGTGATACGCATCTTCCTGCGCAACAAGAACAACGACACGGTGAGCCGCCTTGCCGCAGAATACACCCGGCGCCTGACGGATATTTTCGGACGCCGCGTGATGGGACCCGAAACGCCTCAGGTGAGCAGGATCTCCACATTCCACATCCGCACCGTGATGCTTAAGATCGAGGCCGGAGCCTCGATGTCGAAAGTAAAGAGAATCCTCCGCGAGGTCTATGTGGGACTGGCCGACCTCCCCGGCATGAAAAGCACCCTCATCCACTTCGACGTCGATCCGGTGTGAGACAGCCAAAGAGTTAAATGCGACCGTACATGTCAATCGCACGGCCATGCAGGGGCGCAAAATTTTGCGCCCACCGCGTCGTGCATGACACAAATCCTTGTGCCGGGGGGGCTGTATTCGAACGTAGGGCTGCACCATGGTGCAGCCGCTGTTACGCAAGAATCTTATTGCCAAACCCATACGTGCGATGTAGAAGGCCTGTAAGGCCGACCCGACAGTAACCCGGATTGTAAACTCCGGGAAAGATGACACTCGGATGAAAATGAGGCCTGTAGGACCTATCCGAACGTTACGGTTTGTTGGAGCGGTGTAGGGACGGATGGACACAGGCGCGGAGCGCCTGTGTGAGGCGTCTCAATATATCACGTCTACGACGCTCCTTTTTTCATTTTCGCCCCCTTTCCCCACGCTTGCCGCGTGGGGCTTACCATATAACGCGGCTGCTGCCGCTTTTTCTCTCGCTGTTCTGTTCACCGTGATTCGCATGGGGCTTGCCAAATCACGCGGCGGCTGACGCTCGCCTCACCATAGGCTAAGATCCGGCTGCCGCTGACGCGGCGCCCATGGTGCGACAGCAACGCCTTTCCGCGTCGTGCAGTTGTCGCGGTGGGCGCAAAATTTTGCGCCCCTACATGGCCGTGCGGTTGTCATGTATGGACACAAGTATGCCATCCGTTCAGGAGGCACCGTCACGGACGCGGTTGTGACGCGCTGTAGGTTATTGTCCGTTTAGTCGCACAAGCGCCTCTTCTGCAGCTCCATACCCTTGATCGGCAGCCTTCTGATACCATCGTCTTGCCTCCGACAGATCCTTCGCCACGCCTTTACCATATTCGTACAAGTAGCCGAGATCGTATTGTCCTCCTGCATACCCTTGCTCGGCGGACTTGCGGTACCATCTCACCGCCTCGGAATAATCCTTTGCTACACCATATCCTTTTTCGTACATATAGCCGAGAATGTATTGTCCTCCTGCATACCCTTGCTCGGCGGACTTGCGGTACCATCTCACTGCCTCAGAATAATCCTTCGCTACGCCTTTACCAAAATGATACATCTGACCGAGTTTGAATTGTCCCCTTGCATCACCCTGCTCGGCGGCCTTGCGGAACCATCTCACAGCCTCGGAATAGTCGCCTTCGTTATATGCATTTTCGCCTTTTTGATTCATTTGCGTAGGGGTGAACTGCTCTTCCGTGTTTACCGGCTTCGATGAGGAGGATGACGGAGTGGAGTGTTTCGGTTTCTTTTTCGGTTTCTTGGGAGCCGGAGTGGTGGTATACTGCTTCGGTTTCTTTGGTCGGGTGATCACATCCTGCGCATCTGCTCCGAGAGGAAGACTCAGGAGGATTGCCGCCAATACCATCTTGATAATAAGTTTCATAATGTCGGTATGTTTTCGTTTCTACAAAGGTAATATACTCCATCAACATCTCCAAATACGGATCCGGAATTTTTTCATTTTCAGGCCTTCGACGACAGAGTATGACAGGCCGGAGGTCTGTCTGTGTTGCCAACCGCGGCCTTCAGGCCGTGGATAGGCCGCTGACTAAGACAACGCGTCGCGGAGCGATGCGTGTGTGGTAAAGTCGTTACCGCACAACGTCGCTCCGCGACTTATTTTTCGGAGTGATCTCTTTCCACGGCCTGAAGGCCGCGGTTAGCAATACAGCCGAACCTCCGGTCCAGCGCATTAGACTCAGTTTCTCCGTCATCACGCAGCATATAATCTTGACTACAAGGTTCTTGCGTAGCGGCGAGGCTGTGTCAAAATGCAGCGAAGCTGCTTATTACCTATAACCCCACGCTGCTGCGTGGGGAGGAAAGACAAAGAGATGAATGTGCATCGAAGATGCTGATTAATAAGCCTCTCCGAGGCATGATCCCATTGATGATGCGACCTCAGGTATCAACCTGAGGTTATAAGGAATCAGCAGCTTCGCTGCTTTTTGACACAGCCGCTTTTTGACGGCGATTCAGCATTACAGCCGCGATAAAACGAGAAAAGCCGACGACAACGAATTGCCGCCGGCTTTCGGTCTTTAGACCCCATCCCTCAAAAAATGTTAACGCAGGGGGCGCAGGCTTCAGATGATTTTTGCCATGCAGGTTCAGGAGCATAGCGGGCTATGTGACTGAACCAAAGGGTAAAAAGCATCAAAGGATGCGATGCTTCACATCTTTATGTGGTCAGTTCGTGGGGTGATATGTAAATTTGTTTGACATGTTCTTTATCTCTTGACCCCGTCCGGTGTCTTTTCGGTAAATTTCGCCAAGTCTCATCGGTCACGATGCCCGCATCGTTTCCTCTTCAACTTGCGGAATTTCCTTGAAAATCCACCGCCCCTGCGTTAACATTTATTGTGGGATGGGGTCTTCGTCCGCGCGACTCTTCACAGAGCCCCGCGGACTGTCATTACAAATCAAATCTTCCTCGGGAGGGGACGCACGCGCTCCCTCCCGACTCTATCAAGGTCATTTCACAATCAGTTTGGCTGTAGCCGTACCATTTGAGAGATGGGAAACTGTTTTTACAATGTATGTTCCGGCTGGAAGCGCGGAGATGTCGATGCGTTCCCTGTCGCAGCAATCCTTGCGGCAGAGCGATAGGACACCGTCCGTCGAATAGATGTATGTGGTGAACTCTCCGGGGAAAGAGACTGTCACATAATCATCGGCAGGATTGGGATAGACCGCAACCTTATCTGTGGCAATCATGCCCACTCCGTCAAGCTCATTGACCTTTACGGGAATCCTCACATACTCGTGGCAACCTTTCTGACTTGCCTCCACGATGCACTCAAGATGATCGCCGGGCTTGGCTGTCACCTTAAGTTCGCTGCCGTCGATGGCAAAAGCCTCGGCAGGCTCCACGAGCGAGTAGCTTACGGACGCGGTTTCGGGATCGAAGCTGAAGTAACGGGCAAGATCCACAGTAGCTGTCGGATACTCGTCGTTGACTTCCACAACTGCCTCTTCGCCGTCGGTCACGGGACGCTCGTAGCCCACGTTGTCGATGCAGACGTAGGTCGGAGTCGTGATACCGTAGGTGTTCGACTTGGTCGAGAAGATGGATGTCTCAATCTTCACGACATCACCCAGAGTGGTGAGGTCGATCCACTGCCAGCTGTCGAGGTAGTAGTGCTCATCGGCATCCTCATTACGGTAGTCGGCAAGCATGAACTCGTTTTCCGTGCGGTCGCCGTTGGCTGCGATACCTGTCAGACGCAGCGACATGTAGTCACCCTTTTCGAAGGGACCTTCGTAGCCGTCGCCATTGACAATGGCGTCAACCACCCAGGCCGAATTGGTAATGTACATGCCCGGCACTTTCTCGCCCTCCTTGGTGTTGGAAAGGGTGATGGTATTCGTGCCGTAGTAGATCGAGGCGAACAGCACGCCATAGTTGCCGCTGCCGCCGAAACCGCCGCCGGGAGCCGAGTTGTACTGGTCGTTGTAGTAGCTTGCGAAATCGGACGAAGCATGGTTGGTGTAGGCGAAGCCTGCCCATGAATCCCAATCCGACATGTAAGTGTTGTTGAATTCAAACGAACCGCTGAAAAAGCCGCCGCTGATGTAGTCCTCATCGTCGGCATATCCGCGCCAGTAGGAATTGTCGGCGAGAAAGAGGTCATTGAAGTCGGTCTTCTTCTGAGCGCCTTCGACACGCACGATGGTGCGTCCGCCGACTTTTGCGCCCCGGGCGTCGGTCACGCTGACGAAGTATGTGCCGGAAACGTCGGGAGTAAGGGCAAGTGTGGCCGATGTGCCAACCTCTGCGTTGCCCTGATTTGTCCAGATGTACTGATAGGGAAACACACCACCGCTTACCACGGCAGGCACCTCGATGGCGTCGCCGCTCTTGACTGCGGCATCGGATTCCCAGTCGATCTCGACCGACATCTCCTGCGGTTCGCCGGCGAAGTTGTCGATGGCAAGGTCGCCGTCGGTCTCTATTTCAAGATACGTGAGCGGGCCGAGATCCCGGAGATCGACATATGTCCATGCGGGCTGCGCGGCCACGGTCTTGGAGTGCGTCTCCTTTAGCGCGGCGTCCTTGGCCGTGAACGTGGCCTCCGCGGTGCTCTTCACGTATACGCCGTCGATCGTAAGGTTGTCGGCATTGGTGAGCTTCACCACGCCGTAACCCTCGGGCAGCGACGCAGCCTTGGCATTAGGCAGCGGAGCGACACCGTCGGTGATGTCAACGATCTCAAACCCTGTGAACGATTGGGTGCCGTCGGTAAATGTGTTGTCGCTCTCCTCCTTCACGTCCTCAAAAGCGGACACCTCCGTCGGGCGATAGGTCGTCGTGAATTCGTCGGAGACGATCAGTCCGGAGCTGATTCCGCGCAGGCTTGTCAGAACGGCATAGAGGCGATAGGTTGTCTTAGGTGTCAGTCCGTCCACGGTGAAGCTGCCCTCCACGCCCTTGCGCATGTCCGCATAAGGCTCGCAATCAATAAGCGTGTCTGCCAGAGGAGGCTGCTCGCCATTCTTCACCACCATCCAGTGGAGCGTGCCGGTGAGCGAAGATTTGAACGCTATCTCCGCGGTCTCGTAGCCGACGTTCTTAATGGCGGGATAGCCCTCCTCCATCTCCGGAGCGCCGGTAGACTCTGCATATTCGTAACAGCCGATGGTGGGATGTTCGGCGTCGCGGGGCGCGCCGTAGAGGTCGGTAGTGACGAAGCTTACCGGAGTGCCGGAGAGAAGGCTTCCCTGTGCGGCAGGCTCAAGCACCTTTTCAGAAAGAAACTCGGTCTTTTCGCAGACGGAAGTCGTGTCGTAGCCGAGTGCCTTCCAAGCCTCGAAATCCTTGTCGCCTGCGTTCTCACCTGTGCCGCCCACATAGACGAGCTTACCCGGATTCTTGGCGTACAGCACGTTGGTGGTCATCGGGGCATTACCATCCTTCACATAGTCTTCACGGTTGATGCTGAGAGCGTAGCCCTCGCCGTCGTTCTGAATGATGTTGTCGGTGATCTGTCCGCCCTTGATCTCGCCGCCGAGGAAAATGCCCTTAGACTGGGTGTTTGTACCCACGATGGAGATGGTGTTGCTCACTATCTCCAGTCCCGGTATCGCGTTGTTCACGCGGATGCCCTCAACGCTTGTGGAGGTCTCGCGCAGGTTGATCTCGTTGTTGTAGATGCGGCGCTTGCCCTCCTTGCAGTTAGCGGGATTGTACATTCGCACGTAGATGCCGGTTCCGCTCTTTGGAGCCTCCATATACACGCTGTTGCCGCTCACGTCGAGGTCTCCCTGGAATTCGCTCAGGTCGAGCGCCCAGTAAGAGGTTGTCATGCCGGCGGAGGCGCCTGTGGTGACGGTGTTGTCGCGTATCACGGCGTTCTCCTCATACGAGAGATAGATACTCTTACTGCCCTGGGCGTGGAAGGTGTTGCCGATCACGCGGCCTCCGCGCTGTTTCGGAAGCGCCACGTAGCCTGTGCCCACGAGATACATTCCGATGTGACCGCCCTCGAGACGCGAATTCGAGAGAGTGAAATAGTCGGAATTGCAGTTGGGTTCGTTTTTGGAATACATGTACACAAGCGCGGTGCCTTTGGCGTTGTCGCTGGATGTGGGGGAACTGACGGCGCAACTGTCCACGGTGCAATGGCGAGAGGCGTTGCGCACGAACACCACGCCGGGGAAACCGGTGTAGGTGCCTGTGGTCACGGTGAGGTTCTTGAGCGAGCAGTAGTCCACACCGTCTAATGTCACCACGCCGTAGCGCTTGTCGTAGTTCGAGCTGCCCGGATCGGTGTAGCGGTCGTAGGTAATAACCACCTTGTCGCGGTTGCCTGACGCGGAGCGCAGCGTCACTGTGTTGGTGGCGGAGGCGCCCTTCACGGAGGGTATAGTCACGAGCTCACGGTAGTTGCCGTCGGCTATGGAGATGGTCACCGGACCGTCGATGCCCGGCTCAAGGGAGTCAACGGCCGACTGGATGGTGGCGAAGTCATAGTCTCCGGATGTACCCACGGTGATCACGCCCTTGATTCCCTCCTGCACGGTGGTGAGTGCCGCCGTCTGGTCGGCTGAAGGCTCCGCTGTGGTCTCCCCTGCAGCCACGTTTCCGAGCTTCGCCTGAATTTTTGCTCCTGTGGCTGCTCCTGTGGCGATGTCGTAGGTCAGGAAGAAATAGTATGTGCCTTTCTCGTCGAACACCTCGTGGCCGCTGAAATCCATAGTGGTCGCAGGTGTCGTGGATGCGTAGAGGTCGGAATCTGTGAAATTCTCGTCCGTGTCGGTGTAATATACCTTTGCGGCAGAGATCGCATCGAGGTCAGACTCGAGCGCGGAGAAAGAGAGACGGTCGATGTCGAGCTTGCCCTTGTCGCCGGTTATTTCCACTTTCACCTTCACCATGGTGTTGTTCTCGGAGCCACGCAGCATCTTGATGTCGTTGACCGGAACGGCCTCAACCGAGGCTATCGCGAGGGGCTGCGGCTCGAAGGCCTCCACGAGAATCTCCCATCCGTCGTTGGCCGATGAAGTTGTGGCACTCCAAACTGCCGTGAGCGCTCCGCTCTCGGATTTGGCCAGGAAGTCGGTGACAGACGCGCCGGAGCTTTTCAGCTCGGCGAGCAGCGTGCCGTTGGCGTCCGTGCCGTCGTAAATGCGCAGCTTGTCGTTGTAATTGGTGCGGAAAGCGTTGACATGCATGCGGATGATCTTGCCCTCTGTAGGCATGAACACAGTCGTGCCCGATTTCTTGGGTGTATATTTCCCGTCGGGACCTCCGTCGTCGTAAAAGACCAGCGAGCCGTCCACGGTGACGATGCTCTCGCCTTCCTTGTTGTAATAGATATTTTTTGTGAGTCGGCTCCCTTCGGGGTCGGCGTCGGTGATTGCTGGATTCTTGCCTCCGATGGTGATGGAAGCGAGCGACGCGTCGATGCTGAGATCGGAAGCAATCGGCTCGGTCATGTCATAGGCCACCCAGAACCATGTGGAGAATTCCGGCAGAGTGTAAGGCTCTGTCAGGGTCACGGTCTGCGACGCCTTGGTAGCGTCGGGGACAATTTCGGCCACTTTAGTCACGGTGGAGAACTCTTCCTTGTCGGTAGCGAAGACTTTCAGCACCCTGACCTTGTCCTGACACCCTTTCATGTCGACTGTGAGTGCAGTAAGCTTCAGCGGGTCGAGCGCCCCGACAGTGTTCACCTTGATGCCGAGCACTTCGGCGTTCTCGGCTCCCGGAAGGATGACAGCCGTCGAGGGAGTAAGGCAGCTAACTGATTCCACGGCCATCGGCTGCGGCTGATATTCCGTCAGCTTGGCGTCGAAACCGTAGGCGGTAAATCCGGCACTCTGGGCGTTGAAGACTACCGTGAGCGCTCCCTGCGCGTTGGAGGCGCGGATCGGCTTCTCAGGCACTATGTCCTTGTTCTCCACGGTAAGCTCGAAGAGCACCTTGGCGTTGGTATCCGCACCGTCGAAAATCTTGTAGACAGTCGGATAGTAGTCACTCTTCATGAACTTGAACTTGGTGAAGTCAAGCTGCGCCACCTTGCCTTCCGTAGCGGGTACAAGTACAGTCACCTGATCGCCCTGCGTCGGGTCGAAGCTCCTTGTCGAGCTTGCCGAAGGTGTGTTGGTGAAGCGCCATTCCCCGGAGAATTTCACGGTCTGCTTCTCGCCGTCACGGGAGTAGACCACGTTCTCAACAGTGTACGCACCTTCTGGTGTTCCCTGTGAGGCATCCACGCTGACAGGTGTGCCGGAAAGTGTGGCGGATGTGAGTGCGGCGGCTATCGTCTGGCCGTTGACGGCGTCAGAGCCGAAGTCGAGCGCAAGGCTGAAACGGTTGTCGCCCTCGCGCAGCTCGACCGGCGATGTCAGGTTGACGGTCACGCTGTTGCCGGCGAATGTAGTCTCGCCTACAGCCGTCTTCGATGGGTAGTTCCTGTAGACCGTTGCTTTGGTCACCGGAGCGTTGCCGGAGAGAGCAAAAGTGAATGCGGAAACCTGAAGCGCCGGCTCGGTGTTGACGGTATGTACGTCGAAGTCGAGTACCGGCACACCGGCGGCTCCCGCACAGGGGGCGAGACCTCCTGGACGCGAGGTGGAAAAGCTGTCGGCAGTCATGGCCTGCGGCGTGAACTCCTCAACTATAGCCTCGAAGCCGGGCTTGGGTATGCCAGTGGTGCTTTTCAGGGTTATGGTTAGTGAGCCATCGGCTGCGTTGGAGTGGATCGTCACGAGATCTTTCAGAACCTCGCCGAGCAGTTTCGACTCGTCGGCAGTCTGGCCGGCGTAGACTTTCAGAACGTCGTTCATGCCTGTGGACGAGGTGTTGAAAAGGTCGAGTTTCGTGAAACGTACGGCCACTTTTTTGCCGGGTGTGGAGGGCACGAATGTGGCGCTTCCCTGGAATTGTTCGGAAATGTCGCCGTCCGGGCCTCCGTCGTCATAGAGCGAGATGGGACTGTTGCCCACAGAGTATGTGCGAGGTGTGGAGGATAGAAGAACCATGTTGGCCAGTGTGACGTTGCCTTCCGGCGAGATGGCGGAGGCCACTTTCTCGGAGCCTCCGGCGGTCATGCCTGAGAGAGTGGCGTCTATGGTCGCACCGGCAGTAGCGTCGGCGGCAATGTCGGCCACAAGATAGAAAAAGTTGTCACCACCGCGCAGGGGTTGGTCGCCGGTGAAAGTCACGGCAGACTGTCCGGCCGCTATGGGAGTGCCGAAGGCCACCCCTTCTGGTGTTCGGGAGCCTTTGGCATAGATACAGCGTAGGTTGGAGATCTTGTCGATGTCGATCGAGCCTGAAAGAGAGAATGAGAGCGATGTCACCGAAAGCGGGTTGCCGCTTCCGTCGGTCAGTGCGTCCACCCGGATAAGAGGCATGGCTGTCTTGCCGGGATAAGCCGTTCCGAGGTTTTCCTGGTCGGCCGAGACGGACTTCCATTCCTGATCTTTGGGAGTAAAGGACTCTACAAGCGCTTCCCAACCGGTACCCGAGCCTGAACCTTTGCAATGGTAGAGCACTGAAAGGGATCCGGAGGCTGATTCCACAGACTGTCCCTTGCCGGAGTTGTCCTTGTCGAACTTGGCAAGATAGCCTTCGGGAATTTCAGACCAATAGCCGGTGAACGTAATGTCGCCGTCGTAGACATAGACAGCGGCGTTGCCTCCAAGATCAAATTCGTTGAAGGAGATTCTGATCTGATTGCCTTCGGTGGCAGACAGAAACCGTGTGTATCCGGCATACGTGGAGACGGTGTTTCCGGACGGTCCTCCCATGTCGTAGAACAGGAGCTGTCCGTCGACAACCTTATCACCCTGCTTGCCATCCTTCTTGGGCATTGTGAATTGCTCCACATCGCCCGAAGACTGCGCATAAACCGTAGAGGGCAATCCGGCTACGGCCAATAGCAGAAAATAAAGAATGAATCTTTTCATTGTGTTTGTGTAAGATAGTTAGATATTGGTTAATACATATTATAATCATACAATTAACCTGTATCTCACACAAACGGAGCTTACAAACAAATTTCGGGGCAACGGAAAACGGCAGACAGAAAGAAACCGCCGGAGCAGACATCCATGAACTTCCGGCCTCTCCTGAACAAGGCAACGGACAAACGCATGAACGCGCATGGCTTCTACAAGAATCTCTTTCAACTGACATTGCTTTAACTCCCGAAAGCGTGAGATGCAGTTTTACGGGGGCGGCTCTCCGACCGCTTCCGTTGAAATTCAGGTAGGTCTTCCGGCTTATTCCAGTCTCTTTAGGAAGCATTGATATAATTAAGTTTCAGGAAATGCTCCCTTTTACCGGCCTTCCCGGACATCATGTCCAGTGACCATTGCGCTCACGAATCCGTAGATTCAGAATGATGCGCAGGTAAAAGACTATAGGAAATTACGGCAGCGGGTACTGCGACCGACTCTCACGGTCTTCCCTTTTAATCGGATCCGCTTTTTTAGGAATCAGAAGAATCTGATCCGCAAGAAACGTCTCCGAACCTGTTTCGTGCCGCAAAGGTAATACAAAACTTCCATCCCGCCAACAAAAAATTCCTCTCAAAGTAATTTATAAGATTTATAAGTCTTATAAGCCTTATCTGCCCTATCGCGCTTATTGAACTTTGGAGCTTATTGTTTTGGCAGTGCCAATTTGTAGCCGATACCCCGGACATTCAGTAGTTCAAGGCTTGTTGACCTCGACAGACATTTGCGAAGTTTGTAGATGAATCCGTGGAGGCGGTTGAAATTGTTGTAGTCATCATTCTGCCAGATGCGAAACATCAGCGTCTTTGCCTCGACAACTTCATTAGGATGGCGGAACAGCTCATCGACAATCACGGCTTCCGTATGTGTCAGTTTTATTTTTTCAGATCCTATCGTAAGACGCTGAGATGAGAATTCAAGCGAACAATCAGCAAGTGTGATACTTGTGTCCTCCGTCACTCCCTGCAGATTACGTTTTAACAAGGCCTTTATACGCACCACAAGTTCAAGAATCTGAAATGGTTTGCGTATATAGTCATTGGCTCCAAGCTCAAAACCCTTAACAACATCGTCAAGTGCTGTTCGCGCGGTAAGGAAGAGTACTGGAACAGCCGGAGCTGTAAGACGTATCAGCCGAACCATCTCGAATCCATCCATCCCGGGCATCATCACATCCGTAACAATTATATCGGGAACGGATTCCTTAAACATTTTAAGGCCCGATTCGCCGTTTGAGGCACACACAACATCAAAACCCTCACGAGTCAACGCATCCTCAACGATGAATGAAAGAGTCGAGTCATCCTCAACCAACAATATCTTATCTTTTCTCATTGCCGTCAAATCTTATTGTAAACTTTGTGCCCTGACCTTTTTTACTCGTCACGTCAATGCCCCACCCCATCAATCCGGTAATCTGTTTCACATAGAAGAGCCCGAGACCATAACCTCCGACTTCATATCTGTCGCCGGAAGTCACCCGATAGAATTTATCAAATATAAACGGAAGATTCTCCTTGTGTATCCCGACGCCATTGTCAGCGATTGTCATTGAGTGCGCATCCGCCTTGATTATAATGCGTACTGAGTCGCCTGAGTATTTCAGCGCATTGTCTATCAGGTTAGACAGAATATTACCAAGGTGCAATGAATCTGCCTGGACTGTAAGGCTTTCCGGGACATCAATTTCCATATCAACCTGCTTGTCTGCTTTTAATTTCATCATGTCCGAAACATCTTCGACAACAGGCTTTAATGCCACATACTCGATATTGAGTTTCATAGTCCGGAAGCGCTCCATACTCATGGAGAGAATGTTCTCGATCATTCCCGACAGATAATTTAATCTCTGCATGATGATTCTAAGAAACTGCTTGTTTCTCGCCTCATCGCTCTGGTCATAGTATCGAAGCATGGAATCCGCCGCGGAATATGCAACTGCAACGGGAGTTTTCAGCTCATGCGTCATGTTATGCGTGAAGTCATCCTTCATCTGCTCTAAAGTCTTCATCCTCCTTATCAGTCCGGTGAGATAAAGCGACAGAAAGGAGAATATCAGAATTAACGCCGCGAAAGGAATTATTATGCCCCACATGCGACTGAGGACGGACTTGTATTGTGGAGTGACATAGACATAATATTCCGCTGATGATGAAGGGCTGATCTTATATGTCGTCATCCACAAGGAAGCGCATTGCGGTGATTGGGAATCAGAATCACGGATATATGCTTCTATGGCATCGAGGCCATTCCTGAGAAGTTCGGCGGAGAAAATACTGTCAAGCTTCTCCGGGTCAGGCTGCCATCTGTTGTTCTCAAATTCCAGTCCAGAACGCAGGATACTTACAAGCGACGTCCGCAGCGTATCGGATTCTGCAGGCAGACCATTTTTTTGCTGAGCGGATTCCATGAAATCATTTAGGCGTATAAATGATTCCGGAGCTTTCTCACTGCTTTGCATACGGCCGATCATTTCGAGAATAAACGCATTTTCAGCACATTCCCTGACAGTCGTCATTGTCTGCTCTTTCTCATGGCGATACAATGCCCACAGATTCCAAGACGCGACAGTAACTGCCAATGCCGCAGCGGCCAAAGAAAGTATCAGTATGATCCTTAAGCGTTTCATACTACAAAATTAGTGAAATTCCGTGAAAAGCACGCTCAAACTAAGAGTAACTAAGACTAAAGGAGACATTGCTAAGATTGTTGAATTTGTTTGTATAATACCTTTGTGACAAAAATAACTCAGATCAATATGAAACTTATCATTTATCTAAAATGCACCCTTGCTTCGTTTGCAGCAATCCTGCTGCTATCAGGCTGTTCTTCCCGCAAAGGTCTTGTGTTCGCAAACCGCGAATGGCATATCAGTGATTATTATGGTCAGATAATAGACAAGGACACCACCTATAGGATGACGTTTGGCAATGTCCTCATTCCGGATCCTCTCCCTATTGTCTCGTCAGCTGATTCCGTAGCCAAATATCCGGGGATGGATAAATTCCTGTCGGACATCCTGCACACGACACATCTTGACAGCGCGGAAATTCTTTTTTACGCACCACACATGCAGACGATGTTTGTCAGACCGAAAGGCATCGTACCTCCGATGAGACCATCCTCCATCTCTTCGCCCATGACGGACGAAAAGCCTTACACTTCGTGGGTGAGCAATGATGACAATGAAGACTGGACGAGGGAACCGACAGAGATGTACACTTACACATACTTTGACAAAGGGAAAAGGCAACTTCTAATTGTCGATCATTATGACTATGGAGAAACACCGATAGCACAGATCACCATTTTTCAATCAAGAAACAAACTCACCTCAAAGATGGAAGTTCGCGACAATCTGCGCCGCGCTTATTTTGAAATTCACGATTTAAGGAAGTTCATGGACTATGTGGAATATTGGTCAAACAATATAGAGTTCAGAAGGGCGAACGCATTTTCCAACTATAAAATCGGTCTGGAGCAGGCGCGGCGAAGATTCAATGCCACACAGACATTGGCACGAGCTGATTCAGCTATGTTTGGAGGTTCATTCAGCCTCGCGTCAGAACAATACGCAAAATATCTGAAATATGAAACATCTCCGGATAATACAGTGATTTACAATGCCGCATGCGCGGCCTCCATGTCCGGAGAAGCCTCCCGGGGTCTGGATTATCTTGTGGCGCTTGCAAACCGGGACAGCACGTGGTATCTCAAAGACCCTCTTGACCAAGATCTTCTGAATCTCACGGATTTGCCGGAATGGGACGATTTTTACGAAATGATCTCTGAAAGGAGGATGAACATAGAGAAAGACTTTGACACCTCCTTGCGTCGCAGACTGACGCGAATCCGCAGATCGGATCAGGATGTCAGGCATCGTTTCCTGACTGCATACAACGCTCAGATTCCGGACACGCTTCTGATCAATCGTCTGCTGCAGGAAATGGAGGAAACCGATGCGAAAAATCTGGCCGAGATCGACAGCATCCTGAATGAGTTCGGCTGGCCTGGAAAAGACAGAGTTGGTGACGAATGTGTCGCAATATGGCTTGTGCTACAGCACGCTGATGTTGAATCCCAAACCAAAGCACTGCCCATGCTTAAGTCAGCCGCAGAAAAGGGTGATATTGATCCGTCAGCGATCGCCATGCTTGAAGACCGCATACTTGTGAACTCCGGCAAAAGACAGATCTACGGCACCCAATACTATTACGAAGAAGACGAAGGTGCAAAAAAAAGAATTATCTATCCCATCGAGGATAAAGAGGATGTAGACAACCGACGGACTGCGGCAGGACTGCAACCCTTACGAGAGACCTACACTAAAGAAGAAATCGAATCCATCAGATAAAAGAAGGCCGGGGGCGATGACGCCTCCGGCCTTTCATATGGTATGTCGTGTCGTTGCGCGATTATCAGTCGGCTACACCCCACTGCTGGGCTGCAAGACGGCGGTAGTTGTTGTAGCGCCATTTTGCATTCTCCTCTGCGGCCTGGAAGAGTTCGGCTGCCTCGGCAGGATACTGCTTCATTACGGAAGCATAGCGTACCTCGCCTTTGAGGAAGTCCTGGAACTTGTCCCACTGGGGTTCCTTGCTGTCGAGCGTGAAGGGATTCTTGCCTTCATTCTCCAGCTCGGGATTGTAGCGCCAGAGCTGCCAGTAACCGCATTCTACGGCGCGTGCCTCCTCGGCCTGAGCATGTCCCATGCCGGCCTTTAGGCCGTGGTTTATACAGGGGGCGTAAGCGATGATCACGGAAGGTCCGTCGTAGGCCTCGGCCTCGCGGATAGCCTTAAGGGTCTGTGCCTGATCGGCGCCCATGGCGATCTGCGCCACATATACATAGCCGTAGGTGGAAGCGATAAGACCGAGGTCTTTCTTGCGGATGCGCTTGCCGGCTGCTGCAAATTTGGCAATTGCACCAAGAGGCGTGGCTTTGGATGCCTGACCGCCCGTGTTGGAGTAAACCTCGGTGTCGAGCACGAGGATGTTGACGTTCTTGCCGGATGCGATGACATGGTCGAGACCGCCGAAGCCAATGTCGTAGCTTGCGCCGTCACCACCGATGATCCACTGGCTGCGCTTAACGAGATACTGGCTGAGTTCGAGGATCTGCTTGCAGACGGAGCATCCAGCCTCGGCGCTTTCCTTTACGAAAGGAATGAGCTTGTCGGCAGCCTTGCGTGAAGCGGCGGCGTCATCCTTGCCATCGAGCCACTCGCGTGCGGCCTCCTTGTATGCGTCGCTTGTCTTGTCGCTCTCAATCATCTGGCCGAGCATATAGACCAGACGCTCGCGCATCTTGTCGTAGGCGAGTGTCATGCCGAGACCGAACTCGCAGAAGTCCTCGAAGAGGGAGTTGGCCCAAGCGGGACCCTGACCCTTCTCGTTCTTGCAGTAGGGTGTGGAGGGAACGGAGCCTGAGTAGATGGAGGAGCAGCCTGTGGCGTTGGCCACGATCTCGCGGTCGCCGAAGAGCTGGCTGATGAGTTTCACATATGGAGTCTCGCCGCAGCCTGAGCAAGCGCCGGAGAACTCGAACATCGGTGTGGCGAACTGACTGTTCTTCACATTGAGCTTGATGTCCACAAGATCCTGCTTGGAGGCAACCTCCTTCACGCAGTATTCCCAGTTCTTGTCCTGATCGAGCTGGCTTTCGATGTGCTTCATCTCAAGCGCCTTCGCACCCTTCTTGCCGGGGCAGACGTCAACGCAGTTGCCGCAGCCGAGACAGTCGAGGACGTCGACCTGCTGAACGAAGCGGAGCCCCTTGAAGGCGGGACCGAGCGCGGGAATGGTGTGAGCCTCGCCGAAAGGTGCGTTCTCCATCTCTTTTTCATTGAGAAGGAAAGGACGGATTGCAGCGTGAGGACATACATATGCGCATCGGTTGCACTGGATACAGTTCTCGGGATTCCACTCGGGAACGAAGGCGGCTACACCGCGCTTCTCGTATTTGGCCGTTCCAAGCTCCCATGTTCCGTCGCAGTTGGTCTTGAACGCGCTGACAGGGAGAAGGTCGCCGTCCTGAGCGTTGATGGGACGCACGACATTGTTGATGAAAGCGGGATCGTTGTTCTCGACAGCGGCGTCATCAGGAAGGTTTACCCATTCGGGATCGACCTCAAGCTTCTTGTATTCGTTGCCACGGTCAACTGCCTGATAGTTCATGTTGACAACATTCTCGCCCTTCTTGCCGTAGGACTTGTTGATGAATTTCTTCATCTGCTCGACGGCGAGCTCAACAGGGATAACCTCGGTGATGCGGAAGAACGCAGACTGGAGGATGGTATTGGTGCGGTTGCCCAGACCGATCTCCTGCGCGATCTTGGAAGCGTTGATGTAGTAGAGTGTGATGTTGTTCTTGGCAAGATATTTCTTGACCTTGTTGGGAAGATTCTTGGCAAGCTCATCGCCCTCCCAGATTGTGTTGAGCAGGAATGTGCCGCCGGGCTGAAGGCCGCGTGTCACATCATACATGTGGAGATAAGCCTGAACATGGCAAGCCACGAAGTTGGGAGTATTGACGAGATATGTCGAGCGGATAGGCTCGTCGCCAAAACGAAGATGCGAGCATGTGAAGCCACCCGACTTCTTGGAGTCGTAGGCAAAGTATGCCTGACAGTATTTGTCGGTATTGTCGCCGATGATCTTCACGGAGTTCTTGTTGGCACCTACAGTACCGTCGGCACCGAGGCCGAAGAACTTGGCCTGGAAGATGCCTTTGCCACCGAGAGCGATCTCCTCGCCCACGGGAAGCGAAGTGAAGGTGAGGTCGTCGACAATGCCGACTGTGAACTGGTTCTTGGGCTCGGGGAGCGCGAGGTTCTCGTAGACGGCGAGAATCTGAGCGGGAGTCGTGTCTTTTGAACCGAGTCCGTAGCGGCCTCCCACAATAACAGGAGCGTCCTCAACGCCGTAGAAGCAGTCCTTGACGTCGAGATATAGAGGCTCGCCATTTGCGCCCGGCTCTTTCGTCCGGTCAAGCACGGCGATGCGCTTTGCAGTCTTGGGGACAGCGGCGAGGAAATGCTTGGCGGAGAAAGGACGATAAAGGTGGACGCAGACAACGCCGACCTTCTCGCCTTTCTCGCGAAGATAGTCGATAGTCTCTTTGATGGCCTGTGTCACGGAGCCCATGGCGATAATGACACGATCGGCATCCTCGGCACCGTAGTAGTCGAAGAGTCCGTAGTTGCGGCCGGTGATCTTGTTGATTTCCTTTATATAGTTCTCCACGATCTCGGGTACAGCCTCATAGTAGGGGTTGCAGGCCTCGCGATGCTGGAAGAATACGTCGGGGTTCTCGGCCATGCCTCGGCAAACGGGATTCTCCGGGTTGAGAGCCCTGTTGCGGAAGTCGGCAAGAGCTTCGCGGTCGAGCAGCGGAGCAAGATCCTCATTCTCCAGAGCCTCGATCTTCTGGATCTCATGCGATGTGCGGAAACCGTCGAAGAAGTTGACGAAGGGCACACGGCTCTTGATTGTGGCGAGATGTGCGACGCCGGCAAGATCCATCACCTCCTGCACCGAACCCTCGGCAAGCATGGCGAATCCGGTCTGGCGTGTGGACATGACGTCCTGATGGTCGCCGAAGATGCAGAGCGCGTGGCTTGCAAGCGTGCGGGCCGAAACATGGAAGACACAGGGGAGCAGCTCGCCCGCGATCTTATACATGTTGGGAATCATCAGGAGCAGACCCTGCGACGCAGTGTAGGTCGTTGTCAGCGCACCGGCCTGAAGGGAGCCGTGGACAGCACCGGCGGCGCCACCCTCGCTCTGCATCTCCTGCACGAGCACAGTCTCTCCGAAAATGTTTTTACGACCTGCGGCTGACCACTCGTCGACATACTCCGCCATCGTGGAGCTGGGAGTGATAGGATAAATGGCCGCAACCTCGCTAAACATATAGCTGATATGGGCTGCCGCCTGATTACCGTCGCACGTAAGGAACTTTTTCTCTTTACTCATAGAAATATTAGTTGTTTAACGTGTTGAATATAATCAATTTAACGATTCACTTCACATTCTTTGCAACCGCCGGGACACAAGGCCACGGCTGCTGCTTTTTCAATCTGCAAATTTAACAAAAAAATCTCACATACCCAACTCAGGGTAATTTCCGAAAGATTACGCTTAAAATATAACAACCGCCAGGGCATATCGGGTCACAGTGAGATAGTTAAATATTCCAAGAAAACCTGAATCCGGGAATAAAGAATCAGGACGGCGCGGAAGCGTCGTCCTGACAATTATGGTTGCAAAAAGGATTAGCCCTTATTACTCTGCCTCGATGATGGTCACGGCACGGTCGAACTGCGCTCCCTTGATACCGTAGTCGGTAAGGTTGTTGGCGTCGATGCGTGTCTGGAGCTGAGACTCGGGCACACCTGCCTTGAGGAGGCATTTGTAGACGCCGTTCACACGCTCGTTGCGGAGGCGGGTGTTGATGGCGTCGTTGCCGGTGTAGTTGTCAGCCCAGCCGGTAAGGATGTATTTCTTATCGGGGTTGGCCTTCATTGTCTTGGCGATGGACTGCACGAGAGTCACCTCACGGTTGCTGAGTGAGGAAACGTTGATGGGATAGTAGATTGTGGCGAGAGCGTTCACACACTTGCAATCTTTCTCGGGACGGTTGAGGCAGTCGTCGAGCTGACGCTGAAGATCCTTGATCTTGTTGTCAGCGTTTGCGAGACGTGCGACGAGAGCGTCACCCTCGGCATCTGTATATTTCCAAGTGGGGCATACAGCGGTGACAGGGCAGTTCCAGTCAGTCTTGTTGAACTTGTAGGTGAAACCGGCCTGGAGGGCGAGTACCATCGACATATCCTTGTTGAACTTCTTGTCGTGCATCACGTCGTTGTTGCTGTAGTCCATCACAGTTGCGCTTGCGTCAACGAAGACGTCGAAATGCTTCGACACGCGGAAGTTGTTCTGAAGACCGATCTCGGCGAAGAGGGTACGGTTGTGGGCGTTGCGCCATTCGTGGCTGTCGCCGTCCTTTGTGCCGTGGTAGTATGTCCAGTAGCCACCGCCACCACCGTGGAAGACAGCGTTGTAGAGACGGTCAGGGTTGTAGCCGCAGAGCCAGTTGGTGAGGCTCAGCATCAGCTCAACTTTGGGACCGAGAGTTGCGAGACGCTCGGGATAGAGGGGCTCGTCGTGGCCTGAGATTGTCAGAGGACCATGGTGAGGATCACGGAAGAAACCGTTGGCGTTCGTGGCGCCGCGGGCGATCTGACCGCTGACACCGAAACGGAATCCCCACACGGGAGTGAACCACTTGCCTACATAGATATTTGCGCTGGCACCGATGCGCTGGCCGAATTCAGCGGCACGGTCGTGGTTTGAGAAAAATACATTGGCACCGCCCTCAGCTGTGATGAACCAGTTGTCCTGCATACGGTTGATGAGCAGACCCTGGCTACAGTCCTCGACATAGGTCACTTCCTGAGCCTGTGCGTTGGACAAGCCGAAAATTGATGCGGCGGCAAAAGCGAGCAAGGCAATTTTCTTCATAGTTGCTAATTTAAATTTATATTAGTGTTAATAATTTTTATCACGTAGCATCCTCAATATCAACGTCTTACAATTAACATTCCGAAGAACATCAATCCGTATTGACTGAGCGGGAACAGTTTGGCACACTATTCCGAAGCGCAAAATTACAATTTTTTTTATTTTTTAAACCTTTGAAGCAAGAAAAAGTTTAACCTGCTCAAAAATATGTTCAGGAGTATAGCCGAATTTCTCGTCAAGCACCTTTGCGGGAGCGGAGGATCCGAAGCGTTCCATGCCGTAGATTCTGCTGTTGCATCCGCACATCACGGGAGCAAGCGTCATGGGCAATCCGGCGGTCAATCCGAACTGAGGGACACCGCAAGGTATCACCTTGTTGCGATATTCCGCGTCCTGATCAAGGAAAAGCCCAATCGAGGGAACGGAGACAACCTGCGGACGGATGCCTTCTTCCCTGAGTTTGTCTGCGACCTTGCAGAGGAGTCCGACCTCGCTGCCGTTTGCAACAAGCACGACATCGGGATTCTCGCAGGCTACGACCGGATAACCTCCGCGACGCACACCTTCCTCAACCTGAGCGAATGTCAGTCCTGTCTCAAGATCGGGAACATCCTGACGGGTGAGTATCAGCACCGTTGGCGAACCGTTGTTGTCGACGGCGAGATGCCAGCAGGCCACGGCCTCGGCGCCGTCGGCGGGACGAAGCACGAGAAGCGAGCGGGAGCCGTCGAAATTGCGCATCTGCTCCATGAGACGCATCTGAAGCTCATGCTCGACAGGCTGGTGGGTCGGACCGTCCTCTCCCACCCTGAAGGAATCGTGGGTGAAGACATACTTGACGGGGAGCTTCATCATGGCGCCCATGCGGATGGCCGGCTTCATGTAGTCGGAGAAGACGAAGAAGGTTCCGCAGCACGCCATCATACCTCCGTGGAGCACGATGCCGTTCATCAGGCACGCCATCGTAAGCTCGGCCACTCCGGCATGAAGGAAACGTCCGGTGAAATCGCCGTTGCCCATGGCGTGAGTGTGGCGCAAGAAGCCGTCGGTCTTGTCGGAATTGGCAAGGTCAGCGCTCGAAACCACCATGTTACCGAGTTTCTCGGAAAGGACACCGAGCACGGCCGAGGAAGCGGCACGTGTGGGACCTCCGGGCTTGATCGCGATGGCGCTCCAGTCGATTTCCGGAAGCACGCCGTTGATATAGTCATAGAGACGTTTTGCGAGTTCGGGGTTCTCCTCAGCCCACTTTGCTTCGGCTTCCTGGCGCTTCAGAGCGTTGCTATGGAGTTCCTCTCGACGCTGCGCGAAGAGGCTGCGGACATCGTCCCATATCTGCCAGGGATTCTCCGGATCGCCGCCAAGACGCGAGATGGTGAGGTTAACATCCACTCCGGCCTTGCTGAGCGGCTGGCCGTGGGTGGAGACCCAGCCCTCGCAGCTTTCGCCCTGCGAGGTCACACAGCTGTGGGCCATTACTGTATGGCCGATGATAAGGGTAGGCTTCTCCTTCTCCTCGATAGCGGTCTGAAGCGCTCCGGCAATAGCGGCGGCGTCGCAGCCGTCGATATCGAGGACATTCCAGCCCCATGCGCGATATTTGGCCGCGGTGTCCTCGCCGGTGACCTCGTCGACTCTGGTCGAGAGCTGGACGTCGTTGGCGTCGTAGAACATAATCAGATTGTGCAGCTTCAGATAGCCGGCGATACGTCCGGCGCCCTGCGAGATCTCCTCCTGAATGCCGCCGTCGCTGATGTAGGCGTAAGTCTTGTGGCTGACAACTTCGCCGAACTGCGCCGCAAGAACACGCTCGGCAATGGCGCAGCCGACAGCCATTACATGCCCCTGGCCAAGCGGTCCGCTGCCGTTCTCGATGCCGCGTGTGGGATCGAGTTCGGGATGGCCCGTGGTGACACTGCCCCACTGACGGAAATCCTTGAGTTCATCCATGGAGTAGAGGCCTGCGAGAGCAAGCACTGAATAGAGCATCGGCGACATGTGTCCCGGATCCAGGAAGAATCTGTCGCGGGCAAACCAGCAGGGATTTTCGGGATCATAGTTGATGAAACCGGAATAAAGTACGCTTGCGAAGTCAGCGCCGCCCATGGCGCCACCCGGATGACCGGACTTGGCTTTCTCGACCATAGCCGCTATCAACACACGCATGTTGTCGGCAGCACGTCTCTGCGGAGTTGTATCCATTGCAATTATCTGATTATATAAGGTTTAAAATAGTTTTCTATCTGAGAGAGTGTTTAAATTTAAAATATTTTTATCATCAGAGAAAAATGAGGAGCTTTTGGCCTCACCCTGAAGGCTCTTTCCGGCGCTTTCAGCCGAGTCTCATCGGTCACGATGCCCGCATCGCTCCCTCTTCGACTCGCTGAAATCTCTCGAAAATAGCTCTTCATGTTAAAGCCTTTTAAATTCAAACAATCTCTGAGAAGCCGCGGCCTCCGATCCCGGAGAGGATCAGAGGTCGAGAGGCATATCCTTCTCATCTTCGAGCGAAGTCGGGATGTCTTTGTTGACATTGCGGCTTCCGATGAGGGCGTAGTAGAATAGATAAGCGAGCATCGCCACTACAAGCCAGTAGGAGTTGAGATAGCCGAAGCTGTCGGCCAGTGCGTTCTGAATTAGAGGCATCACGCCGCCGCCGACAACCATCATCATGAAGATGCCGGAAGCCTGGGCGGTGTATTTTCCGAGTCCCTCGACGGCGAGGTTGAAGATGCCGCCCCACATCACGGATGTGCAGAGACCGCAGAGCACGAGCATTAGTGCGGAAATGGGCACCTCGGCCATACTGAATCCATTTTCAACGGAGTATGCGGGCATCGACACGCGGATGGTGTTGGGAAGGAACATAGCGAGCAACACAAGCGTGATTGCCGTGGCTGAGACGAAGATGAGCTGCGCGCGACTCGACACCTTGCCGGAGATGAGCGACGAGGACAGACGTCCCACGAGCATGAGCAGCCAGTAAACGGCGGCTACAGCTCCGGCTACAGCCGTGGCGTTCTCAGTTACGCCGGAAACTTTACTGTCAGAGAGATAGAAAATGAGGACGCCGGGGATGCCGACCTCGATGCCGACATAGAAGAAGATGCCGACGACGCCAAGCACCGTGTGGCGGAAATTCCAGGGGGAGTGGGAATATTTCACCTTGCCGGATCCGCCCTTGAGGTTAGGTTCGGGAATCCTGACAAAACTGATAACAATAAAGGAGAGCACGAACACTGCCATGGCGATGAGGAGCAGAAGCGTCACGTCGCCGAGAGATGTCTTGGGAGTCACGGTGCCGATGAGCATACCGACAAAAAGAGGCGTCAGGGTTCCGGCCAGAGAGTTGAAGGAACCGCCGGCCTGAAGAAGCTGATTGCCCTTGGCACCTCCACCACCCAGAAGGTTAAGCATCGGATTGACAACGGTATTGAGCATGCAGACGCAGAAACCGGAGATGAAGGCACCGAGCAGATAGATGCCGAAGTTAAGCATAACCGGCTGACCCTGGATTGTGAACAGAGCTGTGTCGGCACCGAAGAGGGAGGAGAGGTACTGTATTCCAAGACCTATGAAGCCGATTGCCATGGCCCAGAGGGCTGTTTTCTTGTAGCCGATCTTGACGAGCAGATTTCCTGCGGGGATGCCCATGAAGAGATAGGCAAGGAAATTCATGAGGTTACCCATCATGCCGGCCCAGCTGTAGGAGTTTTTCCAGATGGTGCCGATCGGAGCGGCAAGGTTGGTGACGAAAGAGATCATGGCGAACAGGAAGAACATGGCGATGATTGCCACTATTCTGCCGTGCTTGCCTTCTTGTGGTGTTTGAGTTGATTTAGCCATTGGTTTTAAATACGTTAGGTTTGAAAACTATATTTCACATTTGTCAATATTGCCTTGGGCCGAAAATGTCGGTGCCGATGCGCACCATATTGCTGCCTTCGTCAAGGGCAATGCGCCAGTCGGAGCTCATGCCCATGCTTACGATGTCGAAACCGCGGAAGTCGGCGGGAGCGCCGGCGCGGATAGCGTCGAAGACGGCGCGGATGGCATGGAAGTCGGCACGGATTCTTGCGGTGTCGTCGGTGTTGGAAGCCATGCCCATCACGCCGCAGAGATGCACGGCCTTGAGGGTCGTGTACTGCTGACGCTCAAAATAATCGAGCAGCTCCTGCGGCGAGAAACCGGTCTTGGTCTCTTCGGCTGCCACATGAAGCTGCATGAGCACTTTTGCTACAACACCGGCACGGTGTGCCTCGTTGTCGATACATTCGAGAAGGCGTATGGAGTCGACGCTTTCGATAAGTGAAGTCCTGCCGACGATCTGACGCACCTTGTTGGTCTGGAGGTGGCCGATGAAATGCCATCGGACGTCGTCGGGCATAAGCGGAATCTTTCCGGTCAGTTCCTGAGCGCGGCTCTCGCCGAAGATGCGCTGTCCGGCGCCGTAGGCCTCGCGAAGCGCCTCGACGGGATGGAACTTCGAGACGGCGACAAGCTCGGCGCCGTAGGGTCGCAGCTCACGGTGCAGCCGCTCGATCTCAGACGATATGTGGGACTGTTCCGACACTTCTCAATCCTCTTTCTTGGGTTCGCCTGAAAGGTTTGCATCGAAGACATCCATCAGGGGAGTCTCGGTGATGGAGGCGATCTCGAAATCAGCCATTGTATCCTTCATGCCCTGAAGGAAATTCTGCAAAGCTTCGCTGAAATCCGAAGCCTGCACAAGGATGAGCGAAGCGCTCTTCTTCTCGGTCGCCGTCTTCTCGTCGATGGTAATGAACATCACTTTGACCAGATAGTAGCGATCGCCGTTCTCGTTGCGGAAAATTTCGGAAATCTTTGTTTTCTTCTCGGAAGATATGGTGTATTCGCCGGAGATGTAAGGAGCCATCTCCTCGATGATGCGTGCCTCGGCCTCTGTAAAGGACAGAGCGTCCACAAGATAGGCTTCAGTCACCTTCTTCATCGAACCGTTTTCCTGAATTTTATCGTAGCGTATCTTACATTCGAACCAAACTGCCATTGGAGTTGCTTTTTAAGTTATAATCAATGTGATGTAGCCGCGGCATAAGGCGCCCGGCCACATTTACCGCAAAGTTACTCAAAATTTCCGAGACAAAAAGAAAATCCCCGAGACAATTTTTTTCATGAAAAAAGAAACACCGCCCGCAGGATTCCGAGAGGGAACTGCGGACGGCGGATGCCTGATGATTGCAGATCGGCTGCAACCGGAATAGCTTGTTTCTTCATTTTCAGGATTGAGTCGACTCAGACGGCGGTCAATCTTCTTCATCGCGCAAAGCCTTGTTGCGCGATTTGCTTTGCGAGGAGCTCATGTCGCGCTCCTCCTTGAGGTCGATCTCGTTGTTTTTGTCGTCGATGACTCTGTATTGCAGATAAGCGAGTGATTCATCGGAGACGATCTTGAATTTGCGGCCATACTTGTGGCGCCAGCGTGTGTAGAGCGAGATCAGTCCTTTTTTGATGTATGCCTCCACGAAAGGATGCACGAAAATCTTGAATTTCGGGGTTTCAAGATGGTTGACGAGCCAGTCTATCTTCTGTTCGAGCGTGTCGGTGAAAAGCAGCGAGGGTTGGATGACACCTTTGCCGAGACACGAGGGGCATTCCTCCTCAGTGGGGATGTCGAGCACGGGACGGACTCTCTGGCGTGTGATCTGCATGAGGCCGAATTTGCTCAGCGGGAGGATGTTGTGGCGTGCGCGGTCGTTTGCCATGATCTGACGCATGTGGTCGTAGAGCTGCTGGCGGTGTTCGGGCTTGCCCATGTCGATGAAGTCGATCACGATTATGCCGCCCATGTCGCGCAGACGGAGCTGTCGGGCGATCTCGTCGGCGGCCTTGAGGTTGACGTCCAGAGCGTTGGTTTCCTGATCATTGCCGGCCTTGCTGCGGTTGCCGGAGTTGACGTCGATGACATGGAGAGCCTCGGTGTGCTCTATGATGAGATATGCGCCGTTCTTGAAGCTCACTGTCTTACCGAAACCGGATTTGATCTGACGTGTGACGCCAAGACTGTCGAATATCGGCGCATCCTTGGCGTAGAGCTTCACGACATCGCGCTTTTCGGGAGCTATGAGCGAAACATAGTTCTGCAACTGCGTGAAGGTTTCGGCGTCGTTGACCCAGATATTCTCAAAGGAAGTGTTGAAAATATCGCGGAGCATACTGACGGCTCTCGACTCCTCTTCGTATATAAGAGCCGGAGGCTCGCTCTGCTGCATCTTGCGGATTGACTCTTCCCACGTTGAGAGGAGAGTGCGCATCTCGTTGTTGAGTTCAGCCACTTTCTTGCCCTCTGCCGAGGTACGCACGATGACTCCGAAGCCTTTGGGCTTGATGGAGCCGATGAGCTGGCGCAGACGCACTTTCTCCTCGGCGCTCTTGATCTTCTGCGACACCGAGACTTTCTCGGCGAAGGGCATGAGAATCATGTAGCGGCCGGTGAAAGAGAGTTCCGTGGTGAGACGCGGGCCTTTTGTCGAAATAGGCTCCTTTGCGATCTGCACAAGGAGAATGTCGCCCGCGGCGAGCTGGTCGGCTATGGCTCCCTGTTTCGGGATGTCGGGCTCGCGCTTGAATGAAGACAGCTGGGGCACCTTGCGACGGTCGTCGAACGCGGCTTTCAGGAATTTCTTGTAGGTCGCGTACTGGGGTCCCAGATCCAGATAATGAAGAAAAGCGTCTTTTTCGTAGCCGACCTTTACGAAGGCGGCATTGAGTCCGGGCATAAGCTTGTGGACCTTTGCGAGATAAAGGTCGCCGACAGCATAGCTGATGTTGCGCGACTCCTTCTGCAGCGACACAAGACGGGAGTCTTCAAGCAACGCGCATGAAATCTCCTTCTGCCCTACATCTACAATTAATTCGCTTTTCATTGGTTGATTATTGCTTGGGAAGGCCGATGGCGCCGTGGTGCACCGGCCGAAGGGTAATCATAAGAAAACGTCTCAGGACGTCAAAACGTCCGAAACATCCTAAAAAAGAGACAAACCGCGATGATGAGGGCTTTTGATCGCCATCGTCACACCGGGGTTTGTCTGTAAGTTTTGCATCAGCAATGGCCGGAAAGATAGCCGGAATAGCCGGTAATCATAAAACCAGAGCCATGCCGGAGGCCACTTATTTCTTCTTATGACGATTCTTTCTCAGGCGTTTTTTGCGCTTGTGAGTAGCCATTTTGTGGCCTTTTCTTTTCTTTCCGCTTGGCATAGTTGACTATGAATTTATGAGGTTATTAAATAAAAATGTTCGGGACGGATGTCCGAAAAAGCAGAGCGCGAACAGATCAGATGTCGCGAACCTCGGCCATGAAAGTCTTTGCAGGCTTAAAGGCGGGAATCTTGTGCTCGGGGATTTTGATAGTAGTATTCTTGGAGATGTTGCGGGCAGTCTTCTCCTTGCGGGTCTTGATGATAAAGCTGCCAAAGCCACGAAGATACACGTTTTCGCCATGAGCCATGGAATCTTTCACTGTCTCCATGAATTTCTCAATGGTTGTGAGAACTGCGGACTTCTCCAAACCGGTGCTGCGAGAGATCTCGTTTACAATATCAGATTTAGTCATTTTTAGAGGCTTTTATAATTGTATATTGTTTAAGCTCAGTACTTTACGACGAAACAGGAGCGATATTCTCCGTTTCGGCAGTGCAAATATCGGAAATTTTTTTCATTCAGCAGCAACATCCGCCAAAAAATTTCGTTTTTCAGCGCTTTTTCAAGCTTATTTTGCGATTGATAATCAGAGGCATGAAATCTACTGCTACAACCTCTACTGTGATTTTTTGGACAGGAGAACAGGAGAACTATTTTAGATAGAAGATTCCTTGGACAGGAGAACAGGAGAACTATTTTAGATAGAAGATTCCTTGGACAGGAGAACAGGAGAACTTTTTTAGACAGAAGATTCCTTAGACAGGAGAACAGGAGAACTTTCTGAAACAGGAGAAAAGGAAGTTTTTCCAGCTATCGAATTTACAACTTCATAAACCATAAATTCTTGTCTTACGAATTATCCTATATTTATCTCCACCATAATTGATGAGATATCCGTAATCTATACCTGTTGCCACAAGATAGTTTACCAACTGTGCTTCATGTATCGGATTGATCTCCCTGACTGCCTTAAGTTCGATAATGATAGAATCATTCACAAGAATGTCAGCCCTGAAATCGCCTACTATATGATTTTTATACCTGACGGGGATAGGAATTTCCTTCTCGGCGGTTAGCCCGCGAGACCTCAATTCCCAAACAAGAGCGTTCTGATAGACAGATTCCAGATAGCCGGGAGCTAATTGCAACCTCACCTCGAAGGCAGCTTCTTTTATAATTTGTAATATCTTTTCAATCTCCATTAGTCTATTGTAAATTTAAAACTAAACCCATCAATCTGAATAACCTCTCCCCTCCGGTTCTACTGTTCTACCGTCTTTAATATTTTCAGGCCACACGGTTACGAGATTTTGCCCCACTGCACCGAGGGGCCGAATCTGCGCAGAAGTTCGCCGTCGACGATACGCCGGGACTGTTCCGAGAGCAGAAGTTCGGAGGAGCGCGACGGTGCGCCGCGGCGCGTTCCGGTAAGGTCGGGATTGCAGTCAAGAGTGAGCAGGGCCATGTTGCGCGCCACCTCGATCATGCGTCCGTCGGAGCTGAGCGACGCAAGTCGGAGATTAAAGGCGAGTCCACTCTGCTGCGTGCCCTCCATGTCGCCGGGGCCGCGCAACTTCATATCGGCCTCCGATACGAGGAATCCGTCGGTCGTGGAAGTCATGATCTCAAGACGCTTGCGGGTGTCGGCGCCGATGTTGCGGCGGCTCATCAGCACACAGTAGCTCTGATCGGCGCCACGCCCCACACGTCCGCGCAGCTGATGGAGCTGCGAGAGTCCGAAGCGTTCGGCATTCTCGATGACCATGACCGAGGCGTTGGGCACGTTGACTCCCACCTCTATCACGGTTGTAGCCACCATTATCTGCGCCACTCCATTGACAAAGAGTTGCATCTGATATTCCTTTTCGTCGGGCTTCATGCGTCCATGGAGACAGCAGACGCGGCAGTCAGGAAATGTGTCGCAAATCACCTCGTATCCTTCTTCGAGGCTTTTCAGATTGATCTTCTCGTTCTCGTTGATCAGCGGATAGACAAAGTAGACCTGTCGTCCGGCCTTGATTTCGCGATAGATGGAGCGGTAGACCATCTGACGGTTCTCTTCATAGCGGAGCAGCGTCGTCACAGGCTTGCGTCCGGGAGGGAGTTCGTCTATCACGGATACGCTGAGGTCTCCGTATACAGTCATGGCGAGAGTGCGGGGAATCGGCGTAGCCGTCATAACGAGCACATGGGGAGGGACAGTATTCTTGCGCCAGAGCCGCGCACGCTGCGCCACACCGAAACGGTGCTGCTCATCGATGACAGCAAGGCCGAGATTAAGGAAATTGACGCTCTCCTCGATCAGTGCGTGCGTCCCCACAAGAATGTGCATCGTGCCGTCAGTCAGCGCCTTGTGGATCTCATTGCGCTGCGATGTGCGTGTGCTTCCGGTAAGGAGGCCGACATTGACGCCGATGGCGTCGCCCCAGGCTTTCAAGGTCTCGAAATGCTGAGCGGCAAGAATCTCCGTCGGGGCCATGAGACATGCCTGATAGCCATTGTCGACGGCCATGAGCATCGACATGAACGCCACCATTGTCTTTCCGGAGCCTACATCGCCTTGCAGCAGACGGTTCATCTGGCGTCCTGTGCGGACATCGTCACGTATCTCGCGAAGCACGCGTTTCTGCGCTCCGGTAAGCTCGAAAGGAAGTTCGTCGCGGAAAAAGCGGTTGAAACAGTCGCCGATGATGGAGAAGACATGTCCCGGAGTCGTCTCATTGCGATCACGCGCAAAACGCAGGATATGAAGCTCAACATAGTAGAGTTCCTCAAATTTCATCCGCTCCGTGGCAGAGCGGAGCTGATTCCTGTCCGCCGGTGAGTGCATGGCGAAAAGAGCCTCACGCAGAGGCATTAGTTTCAGACGGCTGACAAGTTCCTGTGGCAAAGCCTCGGGAAGCCGGTTGAGCTTGGCCTTAAGATTCTCCACAAGAGTATGGATTGTCTTGCTCGTGATTCCTGCGTTGCGCGCCTTCTCCGTGAGCGGATAGACACCTCGGTGGCCTCCCGGCTGAGCCGCCGTGTCGGCACTCTCTATCTCGGGGTGAACCATCGACCATGCGCCGCCAAAATACTGAGGCTTACAGAAAAGCACATACTCCTTGCCCGGCAGATAGGCGTTCTGCAATTTGTTGATGCGACGGAACCAGACCACCTCCATTACGCTCATTCCGTCGTGGAACAGTCCCACGAGGCGACGCCGGGCGCCTTCGCCCTGAATGCTGAAACGCAGAAACTTCCCTTTCACTTGTACCTGACCGATGTCGGGAGTGAACTCCGACACCTTATAAAAACGACTGCGGTCAAGATAGCGCGTAGGGAAATAATAGAGCAGATCGCGGAATGTGCGTATGCCCAGCTCCTTGTCAAGCAAAGAGCCGCGCGCCTCCCCCACTCCTTTGAGAAACTTTATGTCGGTGTCGAGAACTGAAGGCATAGATCAGCGGCGCGAGGAAAGAAGTGTGTCGGCTATCAGGAAATCGGAAGGCATCGTCACCTTCATATTGTCCGGTTCGCCGTCGTAGAGGGCAATCGGAAATCCTGCGGCCTGCACGATCGAGGCGTCGTCGGTGAAGGATGCGTCGTCGGGAGCTGCATAGCTCTCCTTGATAATATCCGCGCGGAAAACCTGCGGAGTCTGCACAGCTCTGAACCGCGAGCGATCCTCAGCCGCGGAAGAGCCGTCGGCGTCAAGCACGCGGAGCGAATCGGTCACCGCAACCGCCGGAACGGCAGTGCCGTGTGCGGAGGCAGTATGCCAGCCACGCGAGATCATATCCGAAGTTACAAGCGGACGCGCGCTGTCGTGGACTGCAACAAGAGTATGCTTGTCGGAATCAATTTCCATCAGAGCATTCATCACTGACTCACGACGGCTTCTTCCGCCGCAGATCAGTTCATAAAAAATCTTTTCGCGAAACGGATCGTTTTCCGGCAGCGCGGCACGTTCCTCTTCGAGAATGTCAAGAAGGTCAAAAGCTCCGGGATGGCAGACAAGGATAATCCTCGTGGCGGGATCCTCGTCATGGAATGCCTTAAGGCTCCACTGATAGATCGGATGGCCACCGACATTGCGGAACTGCTTGGGAATATCGCCGCCGGCGCGATGCCCCTCGCCACCGGCCAGAATAACTGCTATTTTCTTCATTTTTCAGATTTTTGATTGTCCGGATGCACTCGCAAAAGAACGAGTTTACCACGCACGTCGTGGGTTTTGTGCTCGGAAGTATAAAGACTGTCGGCCTGCAGACTGTGAGCGTCAAGCCATGCATGAAATCCGTAGTCGCTCTTCTTGTCATAGGAATCAAGGCCGAGCGGCTTCCGCGTCGCGTTCCAGACATTTTCGCTAACCGCGACAAAAAACACTTTCTGAGCCGGCATCATGATGTCGTTGGCGTCCGGCACGGAATTGCTGCCGGAAGTCTGTCCCGAAGGGAGCAAGGGTTTCATGCGGTAGCCGAGGTAATGGTCGGTGATGTAATAACGCAGGAATCTGTCTGGAATGAAAGTGTAGACACTCTGGCCTTCAGGCACATATCTGTTGACGTTAAGGGCGATCTCGCGGTCGCTGTGGCGATTGACCACCATCGGAAAGACAATGCCGTAGATTATCGGATAGATCACACAAACTGCCAGCATGATGCCGGAAACGGCACCGAATCGCAGTCCGAAACGACGCATGAGCCACTGCACATAGACAGTTATCAAGCACGCCATGAACGGATACATCGGCAGCAGATAGACACTGCGCTTGCTCTGCGGAATCGTGTAAAAGACAAAAATCACAATTATAGCAACAAGGCTGAAAAGCCGCTGCGGATCCATCATCCTTATCCTTGCGAAAAATCCGAGGGGAGTTTCCAGGGCGTCTGGCAATGACGGATATTTCTTGCGTCGAAAGAACGCCCATATGGCGGTGAAAATCACAAATGCCGACCAGGGAAGCCATCCGGCCAGCAGCGATGTGATATTGTACCACCAGGGATTGACATGCGACTCGTAAGACATCGTGCCCATCAGGCGCCCGAAGTTCTCCTCCATCGCGAGCGTATAGAATCTCTCGCCTCCCTGCGTCCATGCCTCATAATAGTATAGCGCCGGTAGCAGAGACGAAGCCACGAGCAGCAGCAATGCAATCAGAGAAACGGCAAAAAAGTTGTGACCACGAAGGAGAGCATAAATCCAATATACAGCCAACGGAAGCAAAATGCCGACGGGACCCTTGGTCAGAGCAGCACCCGACATGCAGAGCGCAGCCAGGAGATAGAACATCAGCGGCTTAGAAGTCAAAGCCTTGCACATCGACATCATGGCGCCGCACATGAAAGCTGTGAGCACCATGTCGACCCTGCAGTTGGTTCCGGCACGGTAACATTCAAAAGCAGTGAGAGTCAGCAGCGCAGTGAAGATGGCGGCGCGACAGTCCGAACCGTCGCGGCTGTGACGCGGAGCGTAGAAACAGAACGTCATCACTGTCAGCGCCACCAGTGCGAGAGCTGACGGCAGACGACAGGCGAATTCGCTCATCGAGCCGAAAAGCCAGCAGAACGCCGCTACAAGCCAATGAAACATCGGCGGTTTATAGGCGATGTCGCCGGATGAATCAACCGGCAGAATCCAGTTGCCCGACTCAAGCATGGAATGCGCCACCACTACCTCGCGCGGCTCACCCTTGGTGTTGAAATCCGCAACTCCGATCGACGCAAGCAGCATCAGCGCAGCGAAAAAAAGCAATATCCACGCCAACTGGCGACGAGGATGGTCGTATGTGGTGAAGCGGTTGAAAAAATCCAAATGATAAGATGTCATAATTCTCGGTTTTTCAATGCGAAATTAGGAAAAAAACATCTTTTCTACAAATGAAGACAGGGATATTAGGACGATTTATAATCCCGCGTTATCTAAAGTGAGAAGATATAGATTTCAGGAGGAAGGGTTAACATTAATTAACAACCCCTCCCTCGGTTCTTAAAAGGAATATCTCTAAATTTGTCAATCCATGATAATCACTCTTAAATCAAGAACTTGTTCAATCCTCTAAATCACTCCACATGAAATTGCTCAGTCTCCCCTCCTTAGTTTCCATTCTCTCAACACTTCTTGTCGCAGTATTCTCAATAACGGCATGTGCATCCGGAAAAGATAATAAGGTTGAAAACAGCGACAAGAAGATTGAAAACGGCGACAAAGAAGAATCCCTCGGAATACGGCCACCGGCTCCGGGATTAACCATCCACGAAGTGATGACGCCATCTGAACTGGATAATAACCTCATCGACCGGATAGCCGCTGCAGGAGCTAATGTTTCGACCATAAACGGCTCCTTCGCTATCGTTCCCTCCGGAAAAAAGAAGGATGTAGAAAGAACGATCAGGGAATTTCCTTTGCCTGAAGACATAATTCCTGCGTGGAGTTATTCGGAAATCAAGGATAACCGGATCAACGGCGGCAACGGTTTCTTCAACCTGTACTTTATCACGAAGACTCCAGCGATAGACAATGAGGAAATAGAATACCTCTCTATCGATCATATAGAAATGGCAAACGACGGCCGCGAAGAAATAATCAACGGTCATCTTACTGATGAAGGCGCTTATGCCTTTGCAAACATCACGAAAGACAACATTGGAAAACCGTTGGCTTTTGTCTTGGACGGGAAAATCATATCCGCGCCGAGAATAAACTCACAGATTAAAGGTGGCAATTTTCAGATCGCAGGTTATTTCGAAAACGTCCAAAAGATGTTTGACATGCTGACAGCTCCCGAAATTAGCAAATAAAAACACACCCATATCACCCTAAACACCAATTCGTTACACATTTTCGTTTCATTTTTTCATCAAAAAATTTGGAAAACGTCGGAAATGGTATTAACTTTGCACTCGCAAATGAGGCAAACCCCGGCGGCGAGATGCAAACCGTCATCAAAAAAGGGCGATGCCTTCCGCAAAATATCGCGGGGTGGAGCAGTGGTAGCTCGTTGGGCTCATAACCCAAAGGTCATAGGTTCGAATCCTGTCCCCGCCACCAAGCAAAGCCGGAGAAGCACGACGCTCTTCCGGCTTTTTCTTTTACATTACCCGCCATGACACCGCTCTACGAAGACAACCACATTATTATAGTAGACAAGCAGCCCGGAGAGATCGTCCAGGGGGACAAGACCGGCGACACTCCCCTCTCGGCCATCGTAGCCGATTATCTGAAAGAGAAATATGCCAAACCGGGCAATGTATTTGTCGGTGTGGTTCATCGTCTCGACCGTCCCGTAGGCGGCGTGGTGATATTCGCCAAGACTTCCAAAGCGCTCACACGCCTCAACGAGATGCTGCGCAAGCATCAGATTCACAAGACCTACTGGGCCATCGTCGAGGGGTGTCCGGAAAAGGACAGCGACACCCTCAGCGATCTGCTCGTCAGCTCCGAGCGAAACAACAAGACATACGTGGTCGGGAACGGTTCTACCGCACCTTCCGACGTACGCGAGGCCACGCTTCGATATAAGGAACTCAACAGAGGCGAGCGCTATTCGCTCGTGGAAGTGACGCTCATCACCGGACGCAAGCATCAGATCCGCGTGCAGCTCGCCAACATCGGGCATCCAATCAAAGGTGACCTCAAATATGGCGCACGCCGCAGCAACCGGGGAGGCGGAATCTCGCTGCTTGCCCGCCGCATCTGTTTCGCGCACCCGGTGAGCCGTCAGGAGATCGACGTCACTGCGCCGCTTCCGACCGACGATCCGCTATGGTCGCACCTCGCTCCGACAGAGAGTTGTTGATTTTTATTTTGCATAATAAGGGGATTTTTTGTAATTTCGCACACAAAAGAGGCTTTTGTGCAATACCTTGCGCGTTCACGTTTTACAACAACGTGATTTCCAGCCTCATAAATAAAACGACGGAATGGTACTCAAGACACGCGACAGACTTATCGAAGTGGCACGGCAGCTCTTTGCCAGAAAAGGCATAGAGAACACCACCATGAACGATATCGCCTCGGCCTCCGACAAAGGGCGACGCACCATCTACACCTACTTCCGCAACAAACGCGACATCTTCAACGCCGTGATAGAACGCGAGACAGGCAAGCTGCTCGTGAAGCTTGAGGAGATTCAGGAGCGTCCGATCAGTCCCGAGGAAAAACTCAGGCAATACATCGACTGCCGCTTCGACACCATGCGGGAGATCGTGAGCCGCAACGGATCGCTGAAGGCCGGATTCTTCCGCGACGTCCGCAAGGTCGACCGCGCTCGACGCATTGTCTCCTCGCGTGAGATCGAAATCCTGGGACGCATCCTCAGCGAAGGTGTGAAGAAAGGTGTCTTCGACATCACGGATGTACAGCAGACTGCCGCCATTCTCGTCCACGCCGTCCATGGACTCGACGTGCCCTACATCCGCGACAACCTCGCAGACCAGGGATTCGACAAATCCATGGTCAAGGAGATCGTCAACAAGATAGTCACCGACGGACTCCGCACGCGTCGGAACTGCCAGAAACAACCGAATTAACAACAACTCTCATCATATATAGATAATGTACATAAACGCCATCGGGCTGTATGTGCCCTCCGCAAGGATCAACAACGACTATTTTCTCTCCGTCAACGGACTCACCCCCGAATGGATCGAGCAGCGCACCGGCATAAGCTCGCGCTCGCGTGCCGCCGAGGATGAGAATCAGTTTACAATGGCCGTCGACGCCGTGGAAAACGCTCTCCCCTCCCTGCCCTACGACATCAAAGATGTAGACCTGATCGTCGGTGCGGCCTACGCCTGCTACGACACCGTCGGCACAGTCGGCCACGTCATCCAGCGCCAGTACGACATTTCTCATGCCAAGGTGGTCTATGCCACTTCGGCCTGCTCGTCGTTCATCAACGGCATGGAGATCATCGAGTGCTATTTCAAGGCCGGGAAAGCCACAAAGGCACTTCTGATCTGCAGCGAGCACAACTCCTACTATGCCAACGAGAAGGACGCCAAATCCGGCCATCTGTGGGGTGACGCCGCCGTGGCATATTTCGTATCGAAGGACCGGATAGCTCCGACCGACTGGGAAGTGCTCGACATCTTCACCGAAGGCCTCGGCAATCTCGGCAAAGGTCCCAATGGCGTAGTGCTACGCCCCAAAGAGGGGGGCATCAGCATGCCCGACGGACGCGACGTCTTCATCCACGCCTGCCGATACATGATCTACGCCCTCAACAAGAGCCTTGAGAACCTCGGCATCGGTATCGACGACCTCGGCCACATCATCACACATCAGGCCAATATGCGCATAGTCGCCCAGGTCGCACATCTGCTCGACAAGCCTATGGATCATTTCCTCAACAACATCCGCGAGCTTGGCAACACCGGATCGGCCTCGGCGCCGCTCGTGCTCGCGCAGCAGCAGACCGAGATCGCACCCGGCGAGAAGGTTGCCCTCATCGTCTTCGGCGGCGGCTATTCCTGCGGCTCGATCATCGTGCAGAAACCTCAATAAAATCCAAACAACATATACTCAAAATTATATATGAAACTACTTGAAGGAAAGACAGCCCTTGTCACCGGCGCAGCCCGCGGCATCGGCAAAGCAATCGCTCTCAAATTTGCTTCCGAGGGCGCCAACATCGCGTTCACAGACCTCGTCATCGACGAAAACGGCCTGAAGACCCAGGAAGAGATCGAAGCTCTCGGCGTAAAATGCATCGGCTATGCCTCCAACGCCGCCAACTTCGCCGAGACCGAAGAGGTCGTTAAGAAAGTCCATGAGGACTTTGGCTCCATCGACATCCTCGTCAACAACGCAGGTATCACCAAAGACGGACTTATGATGCGCATGAGCGAGGGCCAGTGGGATGCCGTGATCGCCGTCAACCTCAAATCGGCCTTCAACTTCATCCACGCCGTGCTCCCCATCATGATGCGCCAGCGCCACGGCTCCATCATCAACATGGCGTCCGTTGTAGGTGTCCACGGCAACGCCGGACAGGCAAACTACGCTGCGTCGAAAGCCGGACTCATCGCTCTCGCCAAGTCGATCGCCCAGGAGGTCGGCAGCCGCGGCATCCGTGCCAACGCCATCGCTCCGGGCTTCATCGAGACAGCCATGACCGCAGCCCTTCCCGAGGAGGTGCGCAAGGAATGGTGTCAGAAGATACCACTGCGTCGCGGCGGCAAGCCCGAGGACATCGCCGATGTAGCGACATTCCTCGCTTCCGACATGTCGTCCTATGTCTCCGGTCAGGTGATTCAGGTCGACGGCGGCATGAACATGTAATCTCCACCCGACGTTTATATACAGGACATGCGGACCTCCGACGAGGTGCGTGTGTCCTGATTGATTATCAAACCTCCATCTGTCTATGAAAGAAAAAGAGTTTCTACCTCTCGTCAGCAGCCGATTGGGCATCGACACCCTCAATCCCATGCAGCAGCGCATGATGGCGTCTGCCTCCGACCGCAGCGACATCATACTCCTCTCACCCACCGGCTCGGGCAAGACACTGGCTTTCGCGCTGCCTTTGCTCAAGATGATGCGACCATCGACAGGGCGTGTGCAGGGTGTGGTCATCGCTCCCTCGCGCGAGCTTGTGCTTCAGACCGCAGGAGTGCTGCGCAACATCGCCGCCGGACTGAAAGTCACGGCACTCTACGGCGGCCATAAGGTAGAGGACGAGGTAAACTCTCTCAAGGCCGGAAGCGACATCATCGTGGCAACACCGGGACGTCTTCTCGACCATTCGCGACGCCGCAACATAGACCTCCTCCCCACGCGCATTTGCGTGCTCGATGAGTTCGACAAATCGCTCGAATTAGGGTTTGAGGAAGATATGAGCAAAATCTTCGAACGATTGAAAAACCTCAGCCGTATCATCCTCACCTCTGCCACGGACATGGCTGTCCTCCCCGACTTCATCAGGCTCAACAATCCTCTGACACTCTCCTATCTCGACTCTGCGCCGGAGCTGCGCAACCGACTCCACATACACCGCGTCGAGTCCGACGACAAGGACAAGCTTCATGCGCTGCTCCGCCTCCTCCGCAACATCAATTCCGGCGAAGGCTCGCCGGGCAAGAGCATCATCTTCGTCAACCACCGCGAGAGCGCCGAGCGAATCTACCAATATCTGCGTTGTAAGGGTGTAAGCGCCGTGCTCTATCACGGCGCCCTCGACCAGAAAGACCGCGAAAAAGCCGTAGCGATGTTCAACAACGGCTCGCGTCCGATTCTTGTGGCCACAGACCTTGCAGCACGAGGCCTCGACATCGCGGGCGTAGACAATGTGATCCACTACCATCTTCCCTTGCAGGAGGACACCTACACCCATCGCAACGGTCGAACGGCGCGTGTGAACGCCGACGGCGACATCTATCTGCTCACAGGACCCGGCGAGACACTCGCGCCCTACATCGTCCCCGACGACACTCTGCAGCTCGCCGAAGATGCCAAAGGCAATCTCGAGAGTCCGCTTACGACACTCTACATAAGCGCGGGAAAGAAGGAGAAGCTTTCGCGCGGCGACATTCTCGGCTTCCTCACCGCGCAGGAAGGATTGGAGGCTTCGGCAATCGGCAAGATCGATGTCTACGACCACTACAGCCTTGTCGCCCTCGCCACCGAAGCAGCAAAACTCCTCCTCGCTAAAGGCAACAGTTTCAGAATCAAGGGGACGAAGCGTCGCGTGTTTGCCGAAAACTAAGAGGTTACGCCTCTGTAACGCCGCTGATCGAAAAAAGGCGTCCGCGAAGTTCAGGTTCGTTGTCCTGACGTGTGCGGAGCGTCATACGGCATGTGTTGTCGAATTCCTGCTCCAAGATCTCGACGCCCGGCTGCTTTGCAAGGCGCATCACATCGTTCATGGCCATGTATGGGAACGTGAACGACATCACGCTCTGCACATGCATTTCCTCAACAACCGAAGCTTCGATAGCCTCGCGTGCCGCAGTGCGGTATGCCACGGTCAGACCGCCGGTACCGAGTTTTATTCCTCCAAAATATCGCACTACGACAACAACAGCGTCGGTGAGCGAGAAACTGTGCAGCTGCCCGAGAATCGGCTTCCCGGCAGTTCCGGAGGGTTCGCCGTTGTCGTTGCATTGCTGTTGCGCATCGGCGCCGGTACCTACTGAATAAGCCCAGCAGACATGCCGCGCGTCGTGGTAGTCGTTGGCGTAACGGCGAATGATCTCGCGGGCCTCCTCCGCACTTGCAGCGTGATGCGCGAAACCGTAGAATCGGCTCATCTTCTCCGTGACCTTCGATTCTCCCGGCGATGTGATTGTATTGTAGCTGTCGGCCATAGATCATGAAAGTGTGTTTAGGAAATCGGCCACGACGAAAGTGCTGCCGCCCACATAGACAATGTCTTCGTCCGAGGCATCCCCAAGAGCCTGCGTGTAAGCCTCTCCCACAGTTTCGAAGACGCGATCCGCAGCCACCGGGAGTCCGGCATCGCGGCATCTTTCGGCAAGTTTTTCAGCCGGGAGCGCTCTGGGAATCTGAGCGTTGGAGATGTAATATTCGGCATCCTGCGGGAAAAGGCGCAGGATGTTGGCAATATCCTTGTCGGCAACGAAGCCGATCACGAAACGCAGCCGCGCATCTTTGCCCCGCTCAGCCATCAGCCTGCGCAACTGACCGAGATTATAGCCGAGTCCGGCCTCGTTATGGCCTGTGTCGGCAATCACGAGCGGCGACTCCTGAATCCTCATCCATCGTCCTGCAAGGTGAGTGTTGCGGCACACCCCTGCGATACCCTTAACTATGCTTTCGTCGCTCAGCTCTACTCCGGCCTCCTCGCGAAGCATCCTTGCGGCAACGAGGATCGTGTTGAGGTTGCGGCGCTGGTAATCGCCTGTCAGAGGGGAAGAATAGGCGCGCCCTTCCCTGTCGCGGAAATCTGCGGGATCGAATTCACCCTCAGCTTCAGGAGTCTCCTGAGCAAACCTAACCGACGCACCGACCTCGGCGGCTTCCGACGCGAACACCTCGCGCACCTCACCCTCTGCCTCCCCTATCGTCACGGGGATACCCGACTTGATGATTCCGGCCTTCTCGCGGGCAATCTCCGGCAGCGTGGAGCCGAGAAACTGAGTGTGGTCCTTTGAGATATTGGTGATGACACACGCTATCGGAGTGATGATGTTGGTGCTGTCAAGACGACCTCCCATACCGACCTCGATCACGGCGTAATCGACCTCACTGCGCGCGAACCAGTCGAAGGCCATCATCATGGTCAGTTCAAAGAAGGAAGGTCGGCCTTGATAGCCCGAACTGCGGTAGCGCTCCACAAAATCGACCACCGCCTCGCGCGGCATCATCTCGCCGTCGACACGTATGCGCTCACGGAAATCCACAAGATGCGGCGAAGTATAAAGACCCACTCGATAACCCTGCTCCTGAAGGATGGAGGCGAGATTATGGCTAACGCTCCCCTTGCCGTTGGTGCCGGCGACATGTATCGAGCGGAAGCGACGGTGAGGATGTCCGAAGAAGCTGTCGAGCGCCAGGGAGGTGTCGAGGCCGGGTTTATAGGCCGCAGCTCCGGTGCGCGAGAACATCGGAAGCTGACGGAAAAGCCATTGCAGTGTGTCGTTATAGTTCATGATACGAGTGTTTTAGAAACCATAGATTATCCATCCGGCCAATCCCGCCACCACGATGACGAGGATCGGATGAAGCTTCACCTTCTTTCCTCGCCACGGAATCGGGAAAAAGACCAGACAGAATGAGGCGATACAGATGATAATATTGATTATCAACTCGCTGCTGACATGCCGCGGATTGAAGTTGGCGTCATTCATCAGCAGGATGGCAGCCGAGGCGATAAGCCCGACGACCACCGGACGCAGACCGGAGAATATCCCTTTTATCGCGCCGCTGTCGCTGTGGCGCCGGATGAAATGGGCGCTGTAGAGCACCAACAAAAACGATGGAACGACCACGGCAAGCGTACACGCTACGGAGCCCAGCAGACCCCACAGCACGCCGCTGTATGCCGGATCGACAGCGCCGGGAGCCACGTAGCCGATATATGTCGCCGAATTAATGCCGATAGGTCCGGGAGTCATCTGCGAGATGGCGACGATGTCGGTAAACATCGTCTCGCTGATCCATCCGGGATCAACCACGGAATGTTCCACGAGCGAGAGCATGGCATAGCCACCGCCGAATCCGAAGATGCCGATTTTGATATACGCCCAGATAAGTTTCAGATATATCATCGCTCACCTCCTTTCCCTCGCAGACGTCTTTCGCCAAGGAAGAAGAAGAGCCAGCCGCCCACACCGCCGAGCACCACATAGAGTATCGGCGACGACACCCAACCGATGTTGAGCGAAATCATAAGCGCCACAACAAAAGGGATCCACACCGTGCGCATGGTCAGTTTCGCGGCTTTGGCCGACGAGATGACCGGCGCTACGATCAGCGCCACGACCGCGGGACGTATACCCATGAAGATCGCCGAAATGGTTCGGTTGTTCTTTATCACCTCCGGCGTCAGGAAGATGGCGATGGCGAGGATGATGAGGAAAGAAGGTAGAATCGTGCCGAGCGCTCCCACCACGCCACCGCGGCGACCGCAGAGTTTGTCGCCGACAGCCACCGCGATATTGACAGCCAGGATACCGGGAAGCGACTGCGCCAAAGCCAGAAGGTCGAGAAACTCGCCACGTTCGATCCAATGCTTTTTGTCCACGATCTCACGCTCTATGATGGAGATCATGGCCCAGCCTCCACCAAAAGTGAAGGCACCGATCTTAAGGAAAGAAAGAAACAGTTGCCAAAGGATGTTTCCCTCTCTCTCAGATACAATTCCGTTGTCTTTCATAACCGCTGCAAAGTTACTATTTTTACGGCACACTTTATGAAAAAATCACTATCTTTGCATATCGTCTCCAATAAAGAGAGACAGACAATCAACTCAACAGCGATAGCTATAGCAGCTAAAAATAAATGTGAAACTGCGTCTCACATATTATGAAACAACAAAATACATCCATAGAATCTTCTGATAGAATCTACTCAGAGATAAAACAAGTGCTTATACAAGCGCGAGCAAAGGTGTTGACAACAGTCAATACGGCAATGGTGAAGGCTTACTGGCATGTTGGTAAATTGATCGTTCTAGCACAGGGTGGCGAAGAAAGAGCTGTTTACGGGGATGAACTTATCAAATCTATATCACAGCGCCTAACAAATGAATTAGGCAAAGGATATGACACATCCAACTTGCGCAATATGAGACTTTTTTATCTGACTTTTCCAAATTGCGACGCACTGCGTCACAATTTAAGTTGGACTCATTACCGCACATTGATGAGGGTAACAAATCCGAAAGCTCGCGATTATTATGCAAAGGAAGCTGCCGAGGGCAACTGGAGTACGCGACAGCTTGAACGACAGATAGCAACACAGTACTACGAACGTCTTTTGTCTACACATCGCGATACAACTGAAGTTGAAGAGTTAATGCAAAAGAATCTTCCGGCCAAGCCCGAGAGGTTTGACCCTCTTACATTGGTTCACGATCCATTCATCCTTGAGTTTATAGGAGCCAGAGAGGATGTACTATGGCGGGAGAATGAACTTGAGAGTGCACTGATTTCACACCTTGAGGAATTTTTACTTGAATTAGGGCGTGGATTTGCTTTTATGGGACGACAGAAAAGAATTACCATCGAGGGACAGCATTTTTATCCTGATCTAGTATTTTATAACGTCCTAACGCGCAGTTACGTAATAATTGATTTAAAGATGAAACGTGTTGATTATAGCGATATAGGACAAATGCAACTGTATGTCAATTATTATAACCGAGAGATGTGCCAGCCTGATGACAATCCAACCATCGGCATCATACTCTGCTCTGAAAAGAACGACACAGTGGTAGAATATACTCTTGGCGACAGAAAGGACATAGGCGTTTACTCGGCGAAGTACGATCTTGTAATGCCTACAAAAGAGGAACTAAGCCGCGAGATTGAGCTGACACGCCAAAAATTCAATTTAATTAAACTGCGCCCACTGGATTAGCAAAGCCGGGAATCTCTCCGCCCCCTATGGCGATGCTCTACGACGCCATTACCGCCGCAGCCTAAGGACAAGAGTATTTTGTGGTTAGCGACAAATTTGCTACTTTCGCATGTATGAAATCAAGAATTGTTTTTCTTATATTTGCTTTGGTTGCGCTCTGTTGCGGCATCGATGCACGCAGTGAGCGTATTGGTCTCGTGCTCAGCGGCGGAGGAGCCAAGGGCATCGCACACATCGGAGTGATCAAGGCTCTTGAAGAACATGGCGTGCCGATCGACTATGTAGCCGGCACTTCGATGGGCGCCGTAATCGGAAGCCTATATTGCTGCGGCCACACTCCGGACTCAATGCTTAACCTTATAACTTCCAAGGACTTCAGCTATTGGTCGTCAGGCAAAATCGACCCTTCGATCGCAAGCTATATATCACGTCCACAGCCGACGCCGAGAATGGCGGAAGTGCAGTTCTCGTTTCGCGATTCCACACTCATAAGCACTAATCTCAAGCCCGTCTCACTTATTAATCCGCTGCCTATGAGTTTCGGTTTCATGACGATGTTCGCTCCATATACCGCGCAGTGCGACAGCAATTTCAACCGTCTGATGGTGCCGTTCCGCTGCGTGACGAGCGACGTCTACCATAAGCGCAAGATAGTGTGCCGCAGCGGCTCGCTTTCCGATGCCGTAAGGGCGTCGATGACCTTTCCGACTGTCTTCAAACCTATTGAAATGGACGGCGTGCTTGTCTACGATGGCGGCATCTATGACAATTTTCCGGTTGACGTGATGCGCGAGGATTTCCATCCGGACTTCATCATCGGCGTATCAGTATCAGGTCCCGACGGCAAGCCGCAGCCGGACAATCTCTTCTCGCAGCTTGAAGACATGATCATCCAGAACAACGACTATTCGCTTCCGGCATCAGAGGGAGTGAAGATTCAGGTGCCGGTGCTTCAGTTCGGTGTGCTGGACTGGGGAAAGGCGCGGGAGATCTACGAGATCGGCTATCGTACGGGCGAGGCGATGGCGGACTCCATCCTGAGCCGCATCTTGTCGCGACGCTCACCGCAGGAGGTGGCCGACATGCGACGCAGTTTTGCGGAGAATACTCCGGTGCTTGAGTTCGACTCGATCGTCCTTTCCGGCATTCCGCACGGACAGCAGAGAGTCATTGACTATCTCTTCACGCACGACAGAAGCCGTCCGTTCAGCCTTGAGAGGGCGCGCACTGCCTACTACGACCTGATCGCATCGGGAAAAGTCAGCGACTTGTTCCCTTATGCCGTTTACAATCCGCGCGACTCGCTTTTCACTCTGCACCTTGACGTCACACCCAAGAAACATTTCTCTCTCGGCATAGGGGGATGGCTGACCACAGCCGCCAACAGCATGCTTTATCTTTCGGCCGGATGGCACTCGATGAGCTATAATTTTATGAACGTGGAGCTTAGCGGCTGGCTCGGGCAGTCCTATTTGGCGGGGCTCCTCGACACCCGATTTACAGTCCCGGGAGCTGTGCCGTCGCAATTCTCATTTCAGGCGTCGGCAAGCCGGAAAAAGTATTATGAGAGCGAAGTACTGTTCTACCGCACACGCACTCCGAATTTCGTCACCGAATATGAGGCATACGCCCGCATCGGCTATTCCATAGCTGTCGGCCACAGCCACGTGGCGGAGCTGACGGCCGGCTACGGCGCCATCAGTGACCATTACTTTTCCCGGACATCCGAACAGCCCGGGAGCGGAGGCGCACAGGAAAAGTCACACCACCGACTGGCCGTCGTCCACGCGACTTTCAACGGCAACAATCTCAACAATCTCATGTATCCGTCCGAAGGTACGGAGTTCAGCGCCGACATCTGGGGCTATCATCAGCGCTCGCACATCCATAAGGCAGACGGCAAACTGCGCGACAACGGACTGCGAGCCGTGGCCGAAGTTAAATGGAAGCATTTCTTCCCATGGAAACACAATCTTACCTTCGGAGCCTTCGCCAACGTGCTCGCCAATTTCGGCAAGATCAGAGGTGACTACATCTCGGCTCTTGTCATGGCTCCGGACTTCGCCCCGACACCGTCGACAAAAGCTCTTTTCAATCCTGCATTCAGAGCCTACAGCTATGCTGCCGCAGGATTCATCCCGACGTGGCAGCCGATAGCAAACCTTCAGTTGCGCGGAGACTTCTATCTTTTCGCACCAATACGGGAGATGCGAAGCGACAGTCAGGGAATGCCTTGCTACGACGGATGGCTGCGCAAATCCGAATTTCTCGGAGAGGTGGCGGCAGTCTACAATTTCCGTTTCGCCTCCTTGGCTGTCTACGGCAATTATCTCAGCTATCCGACCCGCAACTGGTCGTTCGGCCTCTCGATAGGTCTCTTTTTCGAGGCGCCGCGCTTCATCCGGTAGTGCGTCACGAGTCTGATTCGCTCTCTTCCTCGTCGGTGTCGGTTGCAGAAAGGAGTTCGTCGGGGATGGTGCGCTTTCCTTTGCCTTTGACACCGAGACGTTCCAGCTCGCGAGTGGCTCTCACGAGGTTTCCCTTTCCGGTCGACAGACGTCCCAATGTCGTGTCGTAGCTGTCCATTGCGGAGGAAAGGCTTTTTCCCAAGTCAACGAACGAGGACATGAAAAGCATTATTTTGTCGTAGATGTTGCCGGCCTTTTCTGCTATGCGGAGTGCGTTGTTGTTGCGCGTCTCCTGACTCCACAGGCTGGCTACAACGTGCATTACGGCAAAAAGGTGTGTAGGACTGCTGATCGAGACCTTGCGCTCCCAAGCGTAGCGCCACAGCTCGCTGTCGGCCTGCAATGCGGCGATGTAAGCGCCTTCCACGGGGATGAACATCACCACGAAATCAGGGGTGCTTCCGATATAATCCTGATAACGCTTTGCTGCGAGTTCGTCGACATGTTTGCGCACCGAGCGCACAAGCCGGTCTACGGCCTCCTTTCGGTCGCGGCCGGATTCCGCAGAGCAGAAATCGAGATATGCACTGAGCGTCACCTTGCTGTCGATCACCAGCTTGCGGTCGTCGGGCATATTGACCACGACGTCCGGCCGCAAACCACGTCCGTCGGCATCGCGCAGTGTGGCACCTGCGGCTGTGGTGGTCAGCTGTTCAGTGAAATGTACTCCGGAGGTGAGGCCACCCTGCTCTAAAAGCGTGCGGAGCACCATTTCGCCCCAGTCGCCCTGCACCTTATTCTGTCCGCGGAGCGCGGAGGCAAGATTGGAAGCTTCCTCGCCGAGGGTCGCATTGAGGCGCACAAGCTCGTCGATCTTGTCGCGGAACGACTTACGTGAGGCTTTCTCCTCCACGGCAGCATCATCGACAGCCTTGCGGAATTCCACGATTCTTGTCTGCAACGGATTGAGTATGGCGTCGAGCTGCTCCTTGTTATTGCGTCCGAGTTCCTGAGCACCGCGCTGCATCATCAGGGCGCTCAATTCCTTGAAGCGACTTTCAGCCTGCGCGTTGACGGCGGCAAGCTGATGCTGCCACGCCTCCATATCGGCACGGCGGCGGTCTGCGTTATAGCGCTCGCGCATCTCCATTTCGGCACGGTGCATCTCCTGCATCTTCTCCATCTGTGCGGCATACTCCTTGCGCAGAGCCTCAGCCGTAGCGGCTTCATCGCTGTTGTCCTTCTTTCTCAAAAGTGCTATCGCCAGCACAACTACGGCGACAGCCAATATCACTATTATCCAGATCATTCCTTCTCTACAATTCCTTTACAAGTGCTTTAAAACCATCGCTCATCCACACTCTTCCGCCAGAACCGATCAGCAGACTCTTCAATCCGAGGCGTTCCGACATCTCTGCAGCCTTGTCGAATCCCATGGCCATGCATGCCGTGGCGTAGCCGTCGGCCTCCATACAAGTCGGCGCAACGACCGTGGCACTCAGCATGTCGTTAAGAGCCGGAGCGCCGGTGTGGGGATCAAACGTGTGACCCACGCGCTTTCCGCCATTCTCGCGATAGTTGCGGTAATTGCCTGAAGTGGCCACTCCGCAGTCGGTTATCTCGATGACGAGCTGCGAGTCATGCACCACACTGTCGGCGGAAAACACAGGCTTATCGACCTGAATGCGCCATTTGCCCCCCTCGGGATTACATCCGGCCGCAGCAATCTCGCCACCGATCTCGACGAGATAATTAGCAGAGCCGTTTCGCCGGAGCATTGCGCCAACAGCATCGCAGCCATAGCCCTTAGCTATAGCGGAGAAATTGAACCTCAGGCGAGGATCCGACTTGAGGAGCACACCGCCGACAAGCGATGTCTTTCCGATGCCGACAAAATCCATGATACTGTCCGTAGCCTCCGTGTCGGGAACCTTCCCCTCCTTTCCTGCAAATCCGTAGGCTTCAATAAGCGGCGCGAGTGTCGGGTCAAAGAAGCCTCCGCTCTCCCTGCTGATACGCACAGAGGTTCTGTAGACCTCGGAGAAAATGCTGTCCACGCCCAATTCTTCGGAAGAATTGACTCGGCTCACCACCGAGCCGGGCGTAAAGACGCTCACGCTCTCCTCCACCCGATGCAATTCCGTCAGAACCGAGTCTGACAGATCCTTATCTCCCTGATACGTGATATGATAGGCAGTGTGCCAGATCATACCCTCCATAGCGTAGTAATCGTTCTCGCGGCTGCATCCGCACATCACAACGCCTGCGGCGACAAAGGCAAGCATAGAAATTATGATTCCTCTTTTCCTCATAACATTCTTAATAAAGTGTAAGCGCATTTTTACGCTTGTCAAAAACAGTGTAAATTTAGCCATAATTCTCCGCACGCACAATTCGCAGAAGGGTTTTCTGCGTTTAACGAATTTTTCACACAAAAAATCCGGTCAAAAATATGCCGTTGTCATATTATTTTTATAAATTCGCACCCATACACACCGACATAAACTTAGACCCCATCCCACAAAAAATGTTTATGCAGGGGCGGTGGATTTTCGATGAAATTCCGCAAGTTGAAGAGGGAGTGTAGCGGGCTACACGACCGATGAGACTTGGCGGAATTTACCGAAAAGACACCGGGCCGGGGCAAGAGATAAAGAACATGTTAAACAAATTTACATATCACCCCACGAACTATCCACATAAAAGATGTGATGCATCGCATCCTTTGATGCTTTTTACCCTTTGGTTCAGTCACATAGCCCGCTATGCTCCTGAACCTGCATGGCAAAAATCATCTGAAGCCTGCGACCCCTGCATTAACATTTTTTGTGGGATGGGGTCTTAAACACATATTCAACACCAGACAATTATGAAAGAATCCTACCTTTTCTTAGCCGAAGGATTTGAAGAGATCGAGGCTCTCACTCCGGTTGATGTCATGCGGCGTGCCGGCATGACAGTGAACACTGTGTCAATTACTTCCTCGCGTCAGGTGAAAGGTGCCCACGGCGTCATCGTGACCACTGATCTTGTCTATGATCCCGTACTTTTCACCGATCCCGACTGGCTCATACTTCCGGGAGGAATGCCCGGCGCTTCCAATCTCTACGACTTCGCGCCTCTTCAGGGACTGCTGCGCAACCACAAGGCTGACGGAGGCAACATAGCCGCCATCTGCGCCGCCCCGGCAGTCGTACTCGGACAGCTTGGTCTGCTCAAGGGCGAAAAAGCCACATGCTATCCCGGATTCGAGCGACTTTGCACGGGTGCCGAGATGATCGACGCGCCTGTGGTCGTGAGCAACAACCTCGTGCTCGGCAACGGTCCCGCCAATGCTCTGAAATGGGCGCTCGCCATTGTGGCCAAGTCCCTGGGCAACAATGCCAAGGACTCCGTGGCTACAGGTATGCTCCTGTATGCCGACAGCGGCGACAAACACGATTTCAGCTTCGGCTGACACTTTTCGAATCCTCTTTAGACAACTTCTTCCCTATAGCGAGGTCGTTGTCAATGGTCAGCGCGACGTCGCGGAGCAGCGTCTTGTCCGCGAAACTGTACTCCGTATCCTTAATGGCATCCACACATTCGACTATCCCCCTGAAGCGACGGTCGAATGTGGGGATGAAATTTTTCACGCCATATTCGTCAAGGCGCCGGAGAAGGTCGGCGACAGTGAAGCCGGTGAGGTCGACCGCAGGGACAATGCCGTAGTCATACTGTGAATTGCCCGGCACCTGCACATAATATATGAGTCCGGCCTTCTTCAGATGTCGGACGGCACGTCCCACAAGACGCACCGGAATGATATATTTCACCGATATGCCGCCGATGGAAAGAGGCGTCTGATTGCGCAGATAACGCGCAGCTATGACCGCCGACACGACCGTAAGCACTTTCGTGTAGTATTTCATACTTATTTCGTCGCCCGATTTGGTAAAGGGGAAACAGAAGACATACTGCGCCGAATATGTCAGCACGCATCCAGAGAGCACGATAAGCCACGAGATCATAAGCCACATCAGGAAAAGCGGAAGGAACGCAAACGAGCCATAGATGGCGTTGTAGCGCGACACCATGATCTGGCCGTTAAGAAAGACAAGCTGAAGTATCTGGAACGCGATGCCGCACAGAACTCCGGAAACAGCAGCGTAGACAAGCTTCACCTTGGTGTGAGGAATCCAGTAGAAAGAGAACGTAAAAGCTACACACACAAGGAAGAACGGCGCGAGGTCAAGTACTACACCGATGACGGGAGACAACAGCGGCACATGGAAATATTCACGCACCGAATCGGTCATAAAGATATTGATGCCAATGCTGCATATCAGCATCACCGGAATAAGAAGGCAGATCGCGACATAGTCCACAAGTTTCTGATAGAGGGTGCGATCGTCGTCGGCTCCCCAGATCCAGTTGAAATTGTTCTCGATTTCACTCATAAGGGTGACGACGGTGTAGAGCAGAAAAATTATACCTATGCCGACAAATATGCCGTGAGATGTCTCATCGAGGTATGAGTTTACGAGCTGCATAAGCGTTTCAGCCATACGCCGTTGCGAAGGGAAAATGCGTATTATCTCATCCTGAAGAAGGCTTTGCAGACCAAATCCCTTGCAGATGGCGAGCATGAGGGCAAAAGCAGGAACAATGGACAGCAGCGTATTGAAGGTCAGGGCATAGGATCGCGTCTGCAGATTGGGATCCATCATGGTGCGCACGCTGAGGTTCACAGTCTTGATGAACCGGACACGGAAAGTCTGCCTGTGGTCATTCCAGACGCCGTACCACATATAGATGCCCCAATTTTTCAGCGCCTCGGCTCGCCGGCGGATCCTCGCTGCAAATTTACCTTTTTTACCCTTTTTCATACTATTATAACAAATGCGACCCGCATTGTTCAGTGAGAGCCGCATCCGAATGAAAGCATCCAAATTAAAAAAGGAGCGGAGGACAGTTGTAAGCCGGGTTATGTACGGTTGCGAAGCTCGCGCCGCGCACCGCGTCTGTCATTTATCTATGCCGAAGGTCGCCCAACGGCTAAAGCTGCCTACCCCCCGGCAACGGACGAGCAATCCTTTACTGCCGGTATACTTGACATTGCAACCCATAAGATGTAGAGCGCCTCCATGTCGCCACAGAAGCCGGTGAGCTCTTACCTCGCCATTTCACCCTTACCCGGCGCCGTCAGCCCGAAGGCCGGAATCGCGCCCGGCGGTATATTTCTGTTACATTGTCTCTGCGGTCGCCCGCAGCTTTCCGTTAGGAAGTATGGTGCTCTGTGTTGCCCGGACTTTCCTCCCGGCGCCTTCCGGCGCCCGGCGACAGACCGCCATCCTCCGCTCCTGTATGTCGTTTATCTCACCACCACTGTGGTGTTCTTATCCCGCACCTTGCCGGTGAGCATCCTCATGGTCACGAAGCCGTTGATGCTGTAGGCGATCAGCACGCATCCGGTGGCGATCCACAGGGTCGGCGTGATGCGGTCAGCCTGCAATATCATGACAACCACTCCGGCAGCCACCACGAGAACCGGAACGACCGCAAACCAGCGCTCCCTGGACTCTCCCGCACCGCGCAACACCAGCACAAGCTGATAGATGCCGCACAACACCAGCACGATGCCGAGGGTGACGGCAACATAGTTGGCAAAGAATCCGGGAATGAACAGCATCAGCGCTCCGAGCACCACGGCTCCTGCCGAGACAAGCATCAGTCCGAAAGTAGTGAAGAAACTTCGCTGCGGCCGCCGAAGATTGCGTACTCCCACGATGAAATTGACTACTCCCGGCACTATGAAGATGAGCGCGGCTATGAACGTGAGCGTGTCGATTATGTTGGTGTCCTGTCTGAAAACTATAAACAGGACGCCGGCCACGAGTGTGGCTATGTAGGTGATGATACTTGGATTCATTGCTTTCGGGTTATATCGGTTAATATCTATTCTCTTCCTGCGCACCGGCGCTGCAGCAGTGTCACTATCATATCCACAATCGCCTCTTTGTCGGTCAGCGAGGAGTCGATGCAGAGATGATAGTTGTCGGCGGCTCCCCAGCGGCGTCCGGTGAAATCGTTGTAGTAGTCGCCGCGGCGTCGGTCCGTGCGGTTGATAAGCTCGACAATCTCGGCGTCAGACATTCCGGCAGCCTCGCCTTTGCGCATGTTCTCCACTCTGCGGTCCATCGGAGCATGAAGAAACACAGACAGGATGTTGGGGAGATCGCGTCCGATGTAGTCGGCGCCACGACCTACGATTACACATGCTCCGCGTTCCAACAGTCCCCGGAGCACCTTTCCCTGAAGGATCTGGAGGTCGCGTGCCGAGAATGTCGGTCCGGAGTAGGCGGCTTCAGGCGCCCCGCAGCTTGATGACAGCCACGACAGCAGACCCGAAGGACGGCGCTCGTCGTTGCGTTCGAGCAGATCGGCTCTCATGCCAAGCTCCTTTGAAGCATCCGTGAGCAGTCGGCGGTCATAGTAAGGGACACCCAGACGCGCTGCAAGCGCCTTGCCAAGCTCCCTGCCGCCACTGCCGCACTGGCGTCCTATCACTATAACGAAATCGGATGGTATCAAGTTCGTAACTGCTAAATTCTTCACAAAATTAAAAAAAAAAGATGAAACAGGTGATTTTTTTGCTAAATTTGCGCGGAAATAATCCCGCAGTCTTTTGCAAGGGATGCAAATCACAGCCTGACATAAGATTGCACCAATCTGGATTACAATCAATTACGCATTACTATGAGCGAACTTGACAAAATCCTCTCCACCGACACCGACGGCATGGCGTCCTACGAATATCTCGTCAACCACACCGATGCCGACTGCCAATGCATCGACCTTGTGGCCGACAACATCATCCGTATTGACACTACAGGACAATTCGTCTCCAGTGCCGCACGTTATCTCAATGCAGTAGATCCCGAAAGATGCGCCCCGACGATCAGCCGACTGATCACCGCCGCCATCGAGAAAGACCGAGCACACGCCTACATCCCGGATCTCCTCACCGCCATCTGGGGCAACGACTATGCCTCCAGAGCCGACGAACTCCGCGAGACGGACGACAACTTCCGCCGCATCTACAAGCGTGTCTATCCTTCGGGAGCCATCTAACAACCGCTTTTATGAAACTGAAAAAATACCTCATCTCAGCGCTCGCGGTCGCAGCGGCGACTCTCATCACAGTCTCCGCCACCACAACGGCGCAAACACTTTCCGACATGAATTCCGAAACTAAAACCGTAGTTATAGACTCCACTGCCACAGGGCCCGTGGTCGACATCCTGACAACCGCCGGAGAAGTGAAGATCCGCCTCTACGACGATACTCCGATCCACCGCGACAACTTCCTGAAACTTGTCAGTGAAGGCGCCTACGACGGCGTGCTCTTCCACCGTGTCATAAAGGACTTCATGGTGCAGACGGGCGACACCAATTCCAAGAACCCCGACAACACACAGCCTCTCGGCACCGGCGATCCCGGCTACACGCTTGAGGCCGAGATCCTCTATCCCGGGCATTTCCATAAATACGGTGCCGTTGCGGCCGCACGCACCTCCGACGAAGTCAATCCCGAACGCCGATCCTCCGGATCGCAATTCTATATCGTCACCGGACAGAAATATTCCGACCGTATGCTCGACAGCATGGCCGCGAGACTCAACGACCAGCAGAAGGAAGGATATTTCCGCGGCCTTGTCAACGCACACCGCGACGAGATAATGAAGCTTCAGGAAGCCAACGATTCCGCAGCGCTTGAAAATCTCCGTCAGGAGCTTGTGAAGCAGACCATCGAGGCTGTGCCCGACGCCGACCTTCCCGCCGAAGTGAGAAAAGCATACTCGCAATCGGGAGGCACTCCACATCTCGACAACCAGTACACGGTCTTCGGCGAGGTCATCGAGGGCATGGATGTCGTGGAGAAAATCCAGAACATGCCTACCGACTCCGGCGACCGTCCGCTGGAGGACGTGAGAATCATCTCGATAAAAGTTGAAAAATAACCTCCTTGAAACTTTCCCGTTTTAAGAAAAACTATTAACTTTGAGCGCTGTGGTATCGAGTATGCCGCAGAAATTATTCAGTAACCCTATTTACATGTCATGAACGAGCTTGAAAACGCCCCCGTCAACGCTGCCGAGAGCGTAACCCCCGACACAGCAGCCAAGGCTGCCGAAGTCGCTAATCCCTCTGAGAATGAAAACACCGAAGTGACGGCCACGACCGCCGAGACACTTCCCGAAGACCCGGCCGTGGAAAACGAGGCCGAGGAGTCCGATGACGCGGATGCCGAGACAGAAACAGGCACTCGCAAATACTTCGAGATGGACAAACAACAGCTTATCGACGAGCTCAAGGAGATCGTCGACACCAAAGGCTGCAACCGCCACAAGGAAGTGAACGCCATCAAACAGGCTTTCTTCGCAATCCGCAAGAAGGAGATCGAAGATGAATTCCGCCGTTTCACGGAAGACAAGGAGTCGGACGCAGTGTTCGCCTCACAGCCTGATCCTCTCGAAAACCAGCTGAAGGATCTCCTTTCCGGATTCCACGACATGCGTGCCGACTTCCTGGCCAAGGAGGAGCAGCGCCGCATGGACAATCTGGCTCATAAAAACGCTATTCTGGATAAGCTCAAGGTTATTGCAGCCGACATCGACAATATCAATCTCCATATCCCCGAGGTGCGCACGCTTCAGGAAGAGTTCAAGGCCATCACCGAGATACCTTCTGGAGCCGTCAACGACAGCTGGAAGAACTATCAGCTCGTGATCGAGCAGATCTTCGACTGCCTGAAAATGAACAAGGAGCTCCGCGACCTCGACTTCAAGAAGAATCTTGAGGTGAAGCGCGACCTCATCGAACAGGCCAAGGCCCTCCGCAGCGAGGAGGACGTCATCGAGGCGTTCCGCAAGCTGCAGGCTCTCCACGACATCTGGCGCGCCACCGGCCCCGTGGCCAAAGAATACCGCGAGGATCTGTGGAACGAGTTCAAGGAACTCAGCACCGAAGTAAACAAACGCCATCAGGAGTTCTTCGAGGCACGCAAGGAGGCCGAGCGTGCCAATGAGGAGGCCAAGACAAAGATCTGCGAGGAGATCGAGGCTCTTGACTATGCCGAACTCAAGACTTTCGCCCAGTGGGACAAGGCCACCGATGCCATCAAGGAGATGCAGGAACGCTGGAAAGGTCTTGGTTTCGCCTCGCGTAAGGTCAACAACTCTCTCTTCAACCGCTTCCGCGCAAGCTGCGACAAGTTCTTTGCCGCCAAGGCTGAATTCTATGCCCGCGTGAAGGAGGAGCTTGCCGCCAATCTGGCCAAGAAGGTTGCACTCTGCGAGAAGGCCGAGGCTCTGATGGATTCCACCGACTACCGCCGCACCGCCGAAGAGATCCGCGCCCTTCAGGCCGAATGGAAGACCGTCGGCAGTGTGCCCCGCAAGCACTCCGACGCCGTTTGGCAGCGTTTCCTCAACGCCTGCAACCACTTCTTCGACGCCCGCAAGAAGAATCAGAACGAGCACAAGAAGGAGGAGAACGACAATCTCGCGGCAAAACGCGCCGTCATCGAGGAGCTACGCAATCTTGAGGCCGAGGGTCGGGAAGAAGCCGCCAAGGCCATCCGCGAGGCTCAGGACAAATGGCAGACCATCGGCCACGTTCCTTTCAAGATCAAAGACAAACTCTACGAGGAGTTCCGCGAGGTCATAAACGCCATCCGCGAGAAATATGACTTCCGTGAGACCCGCGCGAGAATGAACAATTTCCGCCGCCGTGTCGACGAGATAAAGGACGACGACACCAAGCTCGGACGCGAGCGCGACCGTCTGCTCCGCGCAATCGAGAACAAGCGCAACGAGCTCAACATCTATGAGAACAACCTCGGATTCCTCAACGTGAAGTCCAGTTCCGGCAATTCTCTCGTCAAGGAGATCGAACGCCGTTCGCAGCTCATCAAGGCCGACATCGCCGAGCTTCAGAAGAAACTCGAGCTCCTCGACAACAAAGGGAACGAGGAGACCGCTCCCGCCGCTCCTGCAAAAGAGGACACAGACAAGGCGGAAGAGACTTCCGAAAAGAATTAAATGATCTGACCTTTCAGTCTATCCGGACGCCCCGCACGAGTACCGAGGCTTCCGGATAGACTTTTCAACAATCTGCGGCTGCGGATCCCGATACCGCTCCTACACCACCTGACACATTCGGATGATCGAAAAGATAAGACTTGGGAAATACGTGCGTGCCATTCTGATCACCGGCGACTTCGCCATGATCAATCTGGCATACATCCTCGTGCGCCTTTTCATGCATCCCTCGCCGGAATTCGAGTCCAAATATGTATGGCTGCTCGTCAACATCGCCTTCATCCCTTCGGCACTGATCTATTCCGACGTCCACAAACTGAGAATCCTCTATGCCGACCGCCTGATGATGCAGGCGCTGAAAAGCACCGTGCTCTATGGCGCCGTAATCATTGCACTCCTCTACGTCTTCGACCAGTTCGATGTCGGCTGGGCTTCCGGCATTCCCTTCATAGCCATCTACTTCACCCTGATATGCTGCTGGTGGCTCTTCTCCCACCGCACCATACGCCGGATGCGCCGTATGGGATTCAACTTCAAGAGGGTGATCGTCATAGGCGCCAACGCCACTACCCGGATGCTCGTGAAAGAACTCCAGAGCGACTCCGGCTACGGCTACAGGCTCATGGGATTCTTCGATGACGACGAAAAAGCGCTTGAAGATTTCTCCGACCACTACACGGCGCCCTATAGCCATGTGACCGATTTCGTCAAGGCAAACAAGATAGACCTGATATTCTACACCCTCGACGCTGCCGACACCGAACGACTCGGTTTCGCGATGCGCGTGGCCGATGAATGCGGTGTGGAATTCGTCTATGTTCCCTACTTCAATCCGATGCTCAGGGGACACTTCTCGCAATCGGAGGTAGGCTCGATGCCGGTGATGACACACGTCATGTCGCCTCTCTCCAAGGATCGCAACAAATTGCTGAAACGAACCTGCGATCTGGCCTTCTCCATTCCTCTGGTGATTCTCTCCCCTCTTGTGCTCATTCCTGTGGCCATCGGCATCAAGCTGTCCTCTCCGGGTCCTGTCTTCTTCCGCCAGAAACGTACCGGAATCTACGGCAAGGATTTCTGGTGCTACAAGTTCCGCACAATGAGGGTCAACGATCAGGCCGACACGATGCAGGCGACCCAGAACGACCCGAGAAAGACACGTTTCGGCGATTTCCTCCGTCGCACCTCCATCGACGAACTGCCGCAGTTCTACAATGTCCTGCTCGGCAACATGTCGGTCGTGGGACCGCGTCCGCACATGGTCAGCCAGACCGAAGACTATTCGCGCCTCATCGACAAATATATGCTTCGCCACGCCATAAAGCCCGGAATCACCGGTTGGGCGCAGGTCAACGGATACCGCGGAGGCACAAAGCATCTCTGGCAGATGGAGAAACGTGTGGAATACGACGTATGGTACATACACCACTGGAACATATTTCTCGATCTGAAAATTGTCTACCTCACAGTATTCAACGCCTTCAAGGGCGACTCCAACGCTTATTGAAATGTCAAAACATAGCACACTCCTTACCAATCTCTTCCTTTTCACAGCACTTCTGACTTCATCCTTATCAGTTTGCGCACAGCACCGCGACGAGAGCCAGATGCTCCGCAAGCCCGGAACGCCGGCCGCACACGCACGCGCTCACTCTGCCGCGACAAAATCCGGGCAGAAAGTCCTGTCGGCTGATTCCATAAAGGCGTCGGCCGCCGCCCGCGACATCGATGAATCAGGCGAAAACTCCGACAATTATCTTCAGGCCGGAATAAGGATGCTTCAGCGCGGTGACTATGTCGCGGCGCTCAAGGACTTCGGCGAGGCTTCGCGTCAGGGCAATCATGAGGCACAGTATCGCATCGGCCTGATGTATCGCGACGGCACAGGTCTCGATGCCGACGACACCGAGGCTGCCTACTGGTTCCGCAAGGCCGGAAGCAACGGCCACGCCGAGGCACAATACGAGATCGCGCTCTGCTTCATGAATGGCAAAGGCGTCCTGCAGGACACACGCGTGGCCGCCGAATGGCTGTGGCGTGCCGCCGAACAAGGACATCCAATGGCCTCGCTGCTTGTCGCGAGAATGTATCGCGACGGCGTCGGAATGAAGAAGGAACTGCGCCGTGCCGCCAAATACATGTCGCAGGCTGCCGACGCCGGTATCCCCGAAGCCAAGGAAGAACTCGACGCCATCAAAAGTCAGCTTCCTCCCAAATCCTCCGCAAAATCCACATCATCCAAATCAACCACAAAAAAATCAACAGCTAAAAGCACAGCTAAAAAACCGGCCTCCCGCTCCTCCAAGCACAAATCAAGACGCTGATTCCATCCGTTTGATGTTTTTTTTAGCGCGGACACGACAAAAGAGGGTGGCCGCGCGTTAATTTTGTGTGGCCCGGATGCTTTCGGACGCGTTGCCAAAAAATCTCGGGCGGCATGGCGCATAACATGCCGTATAACATAAAACTTTTTTCGTGTATGAGTTGGAAATTCGACCGATAGTCATTAACTTTGCTACATACACACAGGAGCATCCTCGCGATACTCCCGAGAGATAGAGATTATAACCCTCACACAAACCTTACATATCCCTGACATGAGCTATTTGAAGTTTGATAAGAGCCTGATGATGAATCTTGAGCAGAGTCTTCACAAGGAGATGCTGCGCACCAACAAGAGCGGCGCTTATCACTGCACCTCTATTGTGGGTTGCAACACCCGCAAACAGCACGGACTGCTCGTCATTCCCATTCCGGATATGGACGACAAGGCACATGTGCTGCTCTCGTCGCTCGACGAGACGGTGATACAGCACGGCGCTCCGTTCAATCTCGGCTTGCATCAGTATGGCGAGAATGTTTTCAGCCCCAACGGCCACAAATACATCCGCATGTTTGACTGCGAGAGCGTGCCCACGATGACTTTCCGAGTCGGCGGCGTGATTCTCACCAAAGAGAAAGTATTCATCTCCCACGAGAACAGAATCCTTATAAAGTACACCCTTGAGGAGGCCCACAGCGACACGACGTTGCAGTTCCGTCCTTTCCTGGCGTTCAGGAACGCCAACGACCTCTGCATCGAGAACTCGGCCATCGACAAGACGATGACGCCGGCGGTCAACGGCGAAAGCTGCTGCCTCTATCCCGGCTATCCGCGTCTTTACATGCAGTTCAATAAGCCGGTGAAGTGGGTCGACGACGGCCACTGGTACAATGGCGTGGAATATTTCAAGGATCGCGACCGAGGAATTCCATACAAGGAAGATCTCTGGGTGCCGGGCTATTTCGAGCTGCCGATCAAGAAGGGCGAAAGCATCATATTCTCTGCATCGACCTTTGAGACAAACCCTGCGGAATACGAGCGCATATACACCAACGAGATCGCGACACGCACCAAGCGCACAAGTTTTTACAACTGCCTGAAGAATGCCGCCAAGCAGTTCTATCTCAAGAACGCCACAGGCACATACATCATGGCCGGCTATCCCTGGTACAATGTCCGCGCCCGCGACGAGCTCATCGCACTTCCAGGCTGCACGCTTGCAATCGACCACCGCGACGATTTTCCGGTCATCATGGGTACATTCCTGAAGGCTCTGCGCCGTTTCCTCGACGATGGCATCAAGGACAAGACCATCCATGAGATCGACTTGCCCGACATTCCTCTCTGGACCATCTGGGCGCTCCAGCAGTACCGCCACTTCACGGGCGTAAAAGAGTGCCGCGAGAAATATGGTGAGGAAATACTTGCCCTGATTGCCGACGTGATGGCCGACAAGGTTCCGAATCTTTTCCTAAATGACAACGGACTGGTGAGCACCAACGGACGCGACGTGCCCGTGAGCTGGCTGTCCGCATCCATCAACGGCAAGCCTATCATTCCCAGAAGCGGCTATCTTGTGGAGTTCAACGCCTTGTGGTACAATGCCCTCTGCTTCGCTATCGCCCTTTACGAGGAGGTTCCTGGGAAGGCCGACATAGTGAAGACTCTGTCGGAGATTGCAGCGAAATGCAAGGAGGCGTTCGTCAGCACGTTCCTCAACGACTTCGGCTATCTCTACGACTATGTCGACGGCATCTACACGGATCTGAGCGTACGCCCCGACATGGCCATCGCAATCGGTCTGGACTATTCGCCGCTTGACCGGCGCCAGCGCAAGCGTGTGCTCGACTTCGTCACCCGAGAGCTGCTGACGCCAAAGGGACTGCGTTCGCTGAGTCCCAAGAGTCAGGGCTACAATCCGACCTACGTGGGAGGTCCCATGGAGCGCGAATACGCCGTGCATCAGGGTCCGGCACGTCCGTGGCTGTTCGGATTCTACGCCGATGCCTATCTGAAGGTGTTCGGCTACAGCGGCATATCCTTCATAGAGAGGATGCTCATCGGCTACGACGACGAGATGACGGAAGGTTGCATCGGCTCGCTGAGCGAGATGTATGACGGCAATCCTCCCTACACCGGACGCGGCGCCGTGAGCACCGCCAAGAATGTCGGAGAGATCCTCCGCATTCTGAAGAATGTAAAGGAACTTAACAAACTGCACCAATCCGACGATCTTTAAAATCATGAAAGCATTAATGTTCGGGTGGGAGTTTCCACCTCATATCTTGGGCGGACTCGGCACCGCCAGCTACGGCCTCACCAAGGGCATGCACAATTGCGGCGATATGGACATCACTTTCGTGATACCCCGTCCCCACGGCGATGAAGACCGCTCCTTCGCCAACATCGTGGGTGCCTGCAACACCCCTGTGGCATGGCGCGACGTCGACTACAACTACGTGGAGTCGCGCATCGGCAAAGTCATGGATCCTCAACTCTATTTCGACCTCCGGAGCCATATCTACGCCGACTTCAACTATATGCGTCTCAACGACCTCGGATGCATCGAATTCTCCGGCCGTTACCCCGACAATCTCCTTGAGGAGATCAACAACTATTCAATCGTAGCGGGAGTCATCGCACGCACGATTCCCTGCGACGTGATCCATTCCCACGACTGGCTCACATATCCTGCCGGAATCCACGCCAAGAACGTAACCGGCAAGCCTCTTGTCATCCACGTCCATGCCACCGACTTCGACCGTTCGCGAGGCAATGTCAACCCGACCGTATTCGGCATCGAGAAGGACGGCATGAATCAGGCCGACCACATCATCACTGTCAGCAACCTGACGCGACAGACAGTGATAGACAAATACGGCATCGACCCCTCGAAGGTCACTACGGTACACAATGCCGTGATACCTCTGAGTCAGGATCTCCTGAGCATCCCCAAGCCGGAGAACAAGGACAAGGTCGTGACCTTCCTCGGCCGCATCACGATGCAGAAAGGTCCCGAATATTTCGTCGAGGCTGCTGCAAAGGTGCTTAAGAAGACTCACAACGTGAGGTTCGTGATGGCAGGATCGGGCGACAAGATGGACGACATGATCCGCCTCGCCGCACGCCGCGGCATCGCCGACAAATTCCATTTCACAGGCTTCCTGCGCGGACGTCAGGTCTACGAAATGCTTAAGGCTTCCGACGTCTACATCATGCCTTCCGTCTCCGAGCCTTTCGGCATATCGCCACTTGAGGCCATGCAGATGGGCGTCCCGTCCATCATCTCCAAGCAGAGCGGATGCGCCGAGATTCTCAACAACGTCATAAAGACTGACTACTGGGACATCGACGCAATGGCCGACGCCATACACTCAATCATAGCCTATCCGGCAATGTACGAAAGCCTCAAGAATGAGGGCTTAGAGGAGATGAAGGGCATCACATGGGAGAAAGCCGGACAGAAGGTCATCGACATCTACCGCTCAATCCTCGACCGCCGATAAACAGCCGGACGGCAAGTTTTTTCAAACATATCAAAAGAACAAAAATACCACACTCAAGAATATGAAATCAATCTGTTTCTATTTCCAGATACATCAGCCGTTCCGTCTGAAACGCTATCGCTTCTTCGACATCGGCAACGACCATTACTACTACGACGACTTCGCCAACGACGACATCGTGACCCGGATCGCCAACCGGAGCTACATCCCGATGGCGCAGACTCTTCTCGACATGATCAACAGCGGAGAGGGCGATTTCCGCTGCGCCATATCCATCACCGGAACAGCCATTGAGCAGCTCCAGCAGTATGTTCCCGAATTCATCGAACTTCTCAAGAAACTTTCCGACACCGGCAAGGTGGAGTTCCTTTCCGAGACCTACGCCCACTCGCTCGCATCGCTTGAAGATCCCGAGGAGTTTATCCGTCAGGTGAAGGCTCACGACAAACTCATCCACACTCTTTTCGGCCAGAAACCGAAAGTGATCCGCAACACAGAGCTTATCTACGACGATGACATTGCGGCTCTCATAGCCGCCATGGGATTCAAGGGCGTCATCACCGAGGGCGCCAAGTACATCCTCGGATGGAAATCGCCTAATTTCGTCTACTCTGCGGCATCCGCACCCAAGCTCAAACTTCTCCTTAAGAATGACAAGCTCAGCGACGACATCAGCCGCCGCTTCAGCGACAGCGAGTGGGACGAGTATCCGCTCACCGCCGACAAATATATCGACTGGATCGCTCAGCTTCCCGAGGATCAGCAGATCGTAAATCTCTTCATGAGCATGGAGACTTTCGGAGAGTTTCAGCCGCAGGAAACAGGCATTTTCCAGTTCATGCGCGCCCTGCCGCGCTTCGCCAAGGAGAGAGGCATCGGCTTCATGACTCCCGCCGAGGCCGTATCTAAACTCAAGCCAGTCGACGCAATCAGCGTCCCCTATCCTATCAGCTGGGCCGACGAGGCTCGCGACGTATCGGCCTGGAAGGGCAACCGACTCCAGAACGAGGCGCTTTCCAAACTCTATGCGCTGGCAGAGCGTGTGAATCTATGCACTGACCGCCGTCTGAAGCAGGACTGGCAGTATCTGCAAAGCTCAGACCATTTCTACTACATGAGCACAAAGAACATGGCCGATGGCTCCGCCCACGCCACTTTCAGCCCTTACGAATCACCCTACGCAGCGTTCACAAACTACATGAACGCTCTCGCCGACTTCGAGGTACGTGTCAACGAGCAGTACCCCGAATCAATCGACAACGAGGAACTCAACTCGCTCCTTCTCACCATCCGCAATCAGGCGCAGGAGATAGAGACCCTGAACAAGGAGGTGAAGCAACTTCGCACCAACATCCTCAATGCCGAGGACACCAACAACAAGGCCGCTCCCGCACTCGCCGAACCTGCAAAGGCAACCGCGAAAAAGGCAACCGCGAAAAAGACAACTGCTAAGAAAACAGCCGCAAAGAAAGGCGAATAACCGCCATCCCCGACACAGTAACAGACACCTCGGAAGCCTCCTGCCTCCGAGGTGTTTTTCTTTTTTCAAAAACTGCAATTTATAGGTTGTCGTAGGCTTTGAGAAGGTCGATGATGTCCTGTCCGTGGCTTCCTTCTTTGTTGAAGTTTTTCCACTCCGGCGTCTGCTCGGCACTCTTGTAAAAAGGAAGATCTTTTGTCATGGGAAATCCAAAACATGAGAAGACAAGATTGCCATATTGATTGAAAAGCATTATGATCGGAACGGCATTGACCTTATTGGAGGGTATGCCAAACTGTTTTGCGAGATCATAAAGGGGAGTTGAATCTTTGTCTGAATCCGAGATCATGACCCTGTAATAGTCTACCTTGTTGCCCTTGCGATAGTCTATCATCCAGTTAAGGAAATGCTTTGCCGTGATGCAAGGACCACATCCCTTGATGACGAAGAGAAGTAGTATCGGTCTTTCTCCTTTCATGGAATAGCGTCCCCTGGCATCTTTGGAGAAACACCTCGTGAACACCTCATCGAAAGTAATATCGGTATAATGCTTCGGAAGAGCATTAAGTTCCTGATTGGTCACTGAGTAAGTGGGTACGGTAAAAAGTAGCGACAAAACAATCGCAAATGCCATTGTGGCAAGTTTCCTATAAGTCTTCATAATATAGATGCTTGGTTAGTTATAAAGCAATTTTGAAGGTGTGAACGCCGACTTTGAGGAGGTAGACACCTCTGTCGAGTCCGTAGAAAGTGACGGTGGAATCCGATTTGACACTTTGGCTGGAAATAAGGTTTCCGCTGAGGTCATAGAGCTGTGCGCCGCAGCCTTTTGGCGAGCAGACATGGATCTCACCTCCAACAACCTTCACACGAGGTTTTGAGGCGTCGTCAGCAGGATTTTCGACGTCAGTGGGAATTTCTTTCTCCACGACATAACTGAGTTTGCCATCGCCACTGATATTCTTTATGGTGATATTGTAGCGATTGCTATCCGCGATTTTTTCAACTGTTACAGCATTGGACCCGGTATTTTCCTCGGCATAACAAGCCACTTCTGTCGGTTCGGGTTCTGTTGTCGTGTCCGGTTCGAACGAAGCGGACGATATAAGCCATCCTTTATCAACGCCAACAGATAGGAGGAAATCGCCTCCCTGAACTGTCTCAATACGGGGATAGCTGACCGCCCCATCGGCGTGAGAGTGAACCAACGACACGTATGCCTTCTGCACAGGAGGTTCCGGATCAATCGGATCGTTACCACCTTGTTCCGGCTCAGCCTCCTCGACAACATCAGCAATTCCTGTCCAGTTGCACGCCTCATAATATCCCTTGCATCCGGCCGGCACAATCAGCTTGGAGAAACGCTTGAACCCATATTGATAGAAACACTCTACCACAGCGGATGCGGAAGCAAAATATGTAGGTACGTTTGCCTTAGACTCCAATGTAATTCCCGAAAGATCGTCCACATTTAGTTCCATCATTGCACTGTTGAAAATCCGCAGCGTTGATGGCAATACCACTTTATTTACGCCATCAATATCTATTGCACCTCCCTTTATCTCCATTATGCCTTCGGGAATTTCAAGACAGCCTTCGGCATTTGAAGAAAGACTGCACGTCATAAGAAAGCGGGATGGGATAGAAAGAACAGACTTTCCAAATCCAATATTTTCGATTGTAGAATTAGAAATCAGATATACTTTAGAAGAAATATTAAAACCTCGTCCAGTATAAATGTCGGCAATAGAACATTTATAAATCGGCGACTCTGCCTTACTATTTCCGGTTACATTGATTGGGGTCTCGCCATCGGCGAATGAAAGTCGAGAAAGGGAAGGAAGGTTGGCGATGCAGTTTTTGCCTAAAGTGGTAACTGTTGCGGGGATTGTGATCGATGTCACTTTGGTTGTTCCGTCAAAGGCATTCGCGTTTATTCCTATGACGGAGTAAGGCTGTTCTTCCACCATTATCTCTTCTGGAATCACAATATCTCCCGAATAAGAAGTTCCTTCCGGATCTGCCTTCGCCACGTATGCGCCGTCCGATTTAAGTTCATAGCAAATATTATTGACTGTTACATTCGTCTGTGCGGCACCGCTGATGGCAACAGACAGAGTGCCTAATATTGCTATTAATGTTCTTACTTTCATGTGATCAAAAATTTGTAAAAGATGTCTTAAAAATGGCAAGTGCTTTCTGTCCCGACGTACGGAACAGGAAGCACTTGTTATTGTCAGTTATGAATTCTTAAGCTACTGAACCGAAAATGATGTTTCCTTGTGCCGCGCTGAGGTTGAAGAGCGAATCGTAGAACCAGCTGATGATGCCAAGGAATACGATGCCTCCGACACAAAGCCAGAGAGCGACTTTCTCGGAACCCTTGCTATCGAAACCGATGATCATAGGCTCGTCGGGAGCAATCCACATAGCCTTCACGACAAGCAGATAGTAGTAGAGCGAAACGATTGTGTTGATAAGGGCGATCAGCACAAGCACGTATAGCGCTACGCTGCCAGACTGGGTTGCACCGGCGAAAATCAGAATCTTGGAGAAGAATCCTGCGAAAGGAGGGATACCGGCAAGAGAGAAGACAGCGAGTGTCATGGCGAAGGAAAGCCAGGGATTTGTCTTGTGGAGTCCGCGGTAGTCATCCATGCCGACCTTACCGGTCTTGTTCTCGATGGACTGTATCACACCGAAGACAGCGAGGTTGCTGAAGATATAGACAAGGATGTAGAAGAGCATGGAGGTGAGTCCGAGCACGTTGACGCTGATAACGCCGAGCATGATGTAGCCGGCCTGCGAGATGGAGCTGAATGCCATGAATCGCTTCATGTTCTTCTGTCGGATTGCGAAAAGGTTACCGACGGTGATCGTGAGGATGATAATAGCGTAGAGCATCCATTCCCATACCATTGAATAGATGGGACCGAAGACCTGACAGAGCACGATCAGGAATGCCACAGCCGCGGAACCTTTGGAGATGACCGAAAGGTAGCTCGTCACTGAAGAGGGCGCACCCTGATATACGTCGGCTGTCCAGAGATGAAAGGGAACAAGCGAGAGCTTGAATCCGAAGCCGCAGATTACAAAGGCAACGGAGGCGATCAGCAACGCGCTGAGATGTCCGGAGGCGATGTTTGCCGCTACGTCGGCGAAATAGAGGGAGCCGGAGGAGCAGGCATAGACGAAGCTGATACCCATAAGCATGATGGCCGATGAGAATACAGCGGTAAAGATGTATTTGACTGCGGCCTCATGGCTCTCGTAGACATTCTTGTTGAATGCCGCCATGATGGCGAGAGGCAAAGAGGCGCATTCGAGTCCGATGATGAAAAGGAGGAAATGACGTGCGGAGATCATCAGATACATTCCGAAAAGCGTCACAAAAAGAAGTTCATAGAACTCTCCTCTGCGTACCTTTCCGGAATCCGAGTCAATCCAATGGAGCGACTGGAGAAGCACGATGAAGGCGCCGACATTGAGTATTGTCTTGATATACCATATAAGCTGCGAGCTTACGTACATTCCGGCGAACGCTTCGGTCTGTCCCTTCTGAAACATTCCGAGGACGAATCCGGCCACAGTGACGCCGCCAAACAGTATCAGCGCAAGCGGAGACACCCAGATGTCGCGGTGTTTGTCATTGCCGAATGTGTCAAACAGGAAGACTAAGAGCAGCACGCCGAGCAGCATCAGCTCCTGTTGCATTACAAGAAAGTGGGAATAATCCATTATTGTATTTTCTGTATTGTATTTCGGTTAAACAGTTTGTTGAAGAGAGTTCATCAGATTGCGGCCTTGACAGCGTCCATGATGGGGAGGAAACTGTGCTGGATAGCCTCGCTGATCCAATTGGGGAAGCAACCGATGGCAGCGATGCAGACAATAAGCGTCACGGTGCTCAATCGCTCATACCAGTTGGCATCCGTAAGAGCGAGGTGGTGCTGATCCTGAACCTTGCCCAGAAGGAGCTTGCCGACAACACGCAGGATATAGACTGCGGTGATGACGATGGAACATGTCGCTGCAATCACGAATATGCGGTGGAACATGTCGGCATCCTGGAACGAGCCGAAGAAAATTGTCATCTCGGCTACGAATCCGGAAAGTCCGGGAAGTCCGAGCGAAGCGAAACCGGCTATCATGTAGCAGACACCGAGATAAGGCATCACTCTCATGAGACCGCCCATCTGACGAATGTCGCGGGTGTGGGTGCGTCCGTATATCATACCGATGAGGGCGAAGAAGAGAGCCGTCATCAGACCGTGGGAGAGCATCTGGAGGACTGCACCTGTCATCGCGGTGGTGTTGAGCATCAGGATGGCGAAAAGCACCATACCGCAGTGGCTCACGGAAGAATAGGCGTTGATGTATTTGAGGTCAGTCTGCACACAGGCCGAGAAGGCTCCGTAGACGATACTGATTCCGGTCAGGATTATGAAGATCCATGCGAGGTCGTTGGCAGCCTGAGGAAGAAGATAGATGGCGATACGGAAGCATCCGTAGCCGCCGAGCTTCATAAGGACGCCGGCGTGGAGCATGGAGACTGCGGTAGGCGCGCAGGCATGACCGTCAGGGCTCCATGTGTGGAAGGGGAACATGGCGCCGAGGACACCAAAGCCCACGAAAGTCATCGGGAAGAGGAAATACTGCCATCCCTGAGAGATGTTGTTGTGGTGAGCGATCTCGAGGATGTTCCATGTCAGAGGCTGTCCCGCGGGAGCGGAATGCCAGTAGATGCCGAGCAGACCGATCATCAGGAAGGCAGAGCCGCCCATGAGCATCAGGGTAAGCTTCATTGCCGAATATTCCTTGCGTCCTGTTCCCCAGACACCGATTAGGAGATACATCGGGATGAGGGCTATCTCATAGAACATGAACATGGTGAAGATGTCGATGGAAATGAAGAATCCGTAGACACCCATGCTCAGCAGGGAGAACCAGAGGAAGAAGTTGCGGGGAAGTGGTGTGATTCGCCATGATGCAAAGACTCCCGCGAACACGATCACGGAGCTGAGCATCAGCATGAACACCGATATGCCGTCAACACCTACCGAAAGGTGGATGTTGAGAGGCTTATACCACATCCAGTCGCCGCGGAAAAGCATTTCGTCGGCGACACCGGCGGCACGCGCCGAGAGGAACATATAGCATAGAGCGCCGGAGAGAGCCAACAGGGCAATCGAGCCTGCTGTCATCACGAGGCGGATCTGATTGATCTTGCTTCCGCTAAGCCCAAGTCCGGCAAGCATTAGCAAGGGGATGATCACAAACCAGATTAACAGATTGTCGAGTATCATATTATTTGCTGTGTTTCGGTTATTGGGGAAAGGGGAATTAAATCAGAATACAGATCATTGTCACTGCTGCAAGAGCGATAGCACCGAAGAAATACCACCAGACATAGGCCTGAATGCTTCCGCTCTGCATTCCGCGGATAGCGAAGGATGTCTTCTGTGTGACTTTCGCGAACATGTCCATAGTACCGTCGATGATATGGCGGTCGAACCATGCGATGCTGCGGCAGATGATGTTGAAGATAATCTTGTGGGTAATGAACATGTAGAGCTCATCCCAATAGAATCTGTGATGTGCTGCAGTCCAGAGCGCAGGCCATACGTTGGCGACCTTGTCGGGAAGATCATTGCGGCGCATATACATCTTTGCGGCAAGAAGGATGGCAACGACAGCTGTGCAAAGACTCGGGACAGCCACCTTGACCCACTCGATGTGGATATGGTAAGGCTGACGGTTCCATGTCACGAACTCTCCGAAAGGAATGAATCCGGCTACACAGCTGATTGCAGCGAGGATGATCAGCGGAAGCGACATCTGCCACTTGGCATCATGGGGACGATGGTGCTTGTAGTTGGCGTTGTCGTCCCACCAGAAGATGAGGAAGTAGAGACGGAACATGTAGAAGGCGGTCAGACCGGCTACCATTGTCATCCATACGCCCCAGAAGGTGTGGTTGGCATACATGGCCGACAGCATCTCGTCTTTGGAGAAGAATCCGGAGAAAGGATATATACCGGCGATTGCGAGACAGCCGATAAGGAATGTCCAGTGTGTGATCGGCATATACTTCCTGAGTCCTCCCATGGCCGTATAGTCATTGGAGTGGACGGCATGGATAAGTGCGCCGGCACCAAGGAAGAGGAGCGCCTTGAACATGGCGTGTGTGAAGAGATGGAACATGGAGGCCATATAGCCGAGTCCGTCATGAAGCTCGGGAGTGGCCACACCCAAGGAAACCATCATGAATGCGATCTGCGAGATTGTCGAGAACGCAAGCACACGCTTTATATCCACCTGAGTGCATGCCACGACGGCAGCGTAGAATGCAGTAGCGGCACCCACGACTGTGATGAAGAGCATTGCGCCCTCGTCGAGACAATAGATCGGGAACAGGCGGGCGACAAGATAGACACCGGCCACAACCATCGTAGCTGCATGGATAAGCGCCGATACTGGCGTCGGGCCTTCCATGGCGTCGGGAAGCCAGATGTGGAGAGGCAGCATGGCCGATTTACCCATACCGCCGGTGAAGATCAGGATGAGCGCCCAGGTCAGAACGCTGCCGCCCATGAATGTGGCGCCGGCCATGGAGTTGACCACGAGCTCCTGATGATTGGTTATGTCAAGGAAGTTGAATGCGGAGAAACCGGACTGCGCGAATGCAGAGTCGCCGGCCTGAGACTGAAAGTAGAATGTAAAGGCCAGTATACCGATAAGCATTCCGAGGTCGGCGAAACGAGTGACGATAAACGCCTTCTTGGAGGCGCTTACCGCAGAGGGCAACTTATAGTAGAAGCCGATCAGAAGATATGAGCTGACACCCACGAGCTCCCAGAAAATATACATCTGGAAAATATTGGTGGCGACCACCAGACCGAGCATCGAGAAAGAGAATAGAGCAAGGAACGCATAGAAGCGCTGGAAACCTTTCTCACCCTCCATGTAGCCCCATGAATAGAGGTGGACGAAGAAGCTGATAGTGGTGATGACAATCAGCATCATGGCCGAAATAGGATCGAGAAGGAAGCCGATATTGACAGTCAGCGTCTTGGTGAATTCAAGCCATGTGACATCAAACACCTGAATCTGCTGACGGACTCCGTCGACAATAAATTCGGGCGAATTGCAGAAGAAATATGTGAGTGCCACGTAATACGACAGCACCATTGTGGTGCCCATGCCCAAAATACCCACGATACCGGCGGCTTTGTGGCTCATCTTCATGCCCAGCAGACCGAGCAGAAGAAAAGTGAAAATCGGTATCGTCAGGATAAGAATCGGTAATGTTATATCCATGACTTAGAATTTCATTTTTGAGATTTCACGAATATCAATATTTTTCAGCGAACGGAAGATATTGATAATGATAGCTATCGCGACAGCGGTCTCGCAAGCGGCGATGCCGATTGAGAACAGCGCAAAAAACATGCCTTCCATCTGGCCGGGGAAAAGGAAGCGGTTGAACACCACGAAGTTCAGATCCACGGCATTGAGCATAAGCTCAAGAGATATGAGGATGGCCACAAGATTACGGCGAGAAAGGAAGCCGTAGACACCGCAAGCGAACATCAGGATTGCGGGTACGAGATACATCAGCATTTTCAGTTCCATAATCTATTATTTCTTACGTGCTATGGCAAGTGAGCCGATTATACATGCTAAGAGCAGGACACTGATCGCCTCGAAAGGAAGCAGATATCCGAATTTCTCTGTGCCCATGAGCGCACGACCGATACGATCCATCGTGATGTTGTCGCCGGAGAGAGCCTGCGAGAGTGTCAGGCCGTCGGAAGCAATGGGGAATGTGATGAATACATACCAGAGCAGCGCCACACCAAGCAATGCTGTGGTGAACGCGAGCGCCTGCTTCTTGATCGACACCTCGGGAGTAGTGTCGTCGGGGCGGTGTGTAAGAAGAATCGCAAACACAAACAGCACAAGTATGCCGCCTGCATAGACCGCTATCTGGACAGCCCCGAGAAACTCATAGCCAAGCTGGAAATAGATAACAGCTGTGGCCAGAAGTGTAAAGAGCAGATAAGTAGCGGAACGTAGAATCTTCTTACTGGTGACTGCCATCAGGGAGAAAACCACTATGGCAATGGTACATACCAGGTAAAGAATGAAATTTCCTATCATTATGCTTTAGATTTAGCAGAGTTATTGTCTGTAGTGTCAGCTTTTGCAACTGCCTTGGTTCCTGCGGGTTTCGCGGGTGCGACAGCCGGCTTTGCAGCTACGGCAGCGGGCTTCGCGTGTGCCGGAGCATCAGGCACCTCAGGACGATAATTCAGTTGCTTCACGAGGCTTTCACGCTGAAACACAGCCTGTTCGAAATCGTTGGAGAATTCGAGAGCATGCTGCGGACATGTCGTGACACAAAGCATACAGAATGTGCAGCTGCCAAGATCGTACATGTACTTGTCGAGCTTGCGTTTCTTTTTGCCGTCGGGCAAATCAACCATCTTTGTAGTCAGATTAATAGTGCCGTTAGGACAATTCATCTGGCAGATTCCGCAGGCAATACATTTATGGCGTCCCTCTTCGTCGTAGATGAGGGTGAGCTCGGCACGGAAACGATCCGAAATCTGAAGTGTGTCACGGTTTTCCGGATAGCACTCCGTGATTTTGGGTGTCACGAGCTCCTTGCCGGTGACGCTCATACCCTGCACGAGGCTCTTTATGCCTTTGCCTACCGATGAGAAATATTCTTTTATACCGCTCATGGACTATTGTAAGTAGTTTTCTCTAAATATTTTCTTTTTCATCCTCGAAAGGTATCAGACAAATCTCATTGAAAACCTTTCTTCCGGATTTATTTCTTTCGGTCATTTTCCGAAAACCGTTACGAATTCGGATGCGCCCGCTTCTTCACTGTGTTTACACTATCTGTATCGACGGCAGCAATTTACCTCTCCACCTGACCGCCGATAATATCAAGCAGCTCGGTGGTGATGCTTTGCTGACGCAGTTTGTTATATTCCAGATGCAGGGATTCGAGAAGCTTCTTGGCATTGTCGTTTGCACTCTGCATCGCCATGATGCGTGCCGCCTGCTCGGAAGCTCTGTTCTCCACCGTGATATCCTGCATTGTCGACTGGACATACATCGGGAGCACCTGATTGAATATGCTGTTGGGATTGGGCTCGAAAATATAGGGTTTGTTGCTCTCCTCGCCACTCTTGGAGTCGGCAGCCTGATCAAGAAGCGCAGAAGGGATGACCGGGAACAGTTGCTCTGAGACAGGTTTCTGGCGGCTGATGGAGTGGAACTTCATGTAGACAACGGAAACGAGATCGAGCTCGCCGGAAAGGAAACGCTTGCGGAGAGAATCAGTGAATGCGCTCACCTTGTCCCCCTCCATCTTCGAATCGACACCTTCTGTAGTCACGACATCTATGCCGTGCGAACGAAGCTTCGTCACGGCACGTAAAAGCTTGCTTCCTACAACGAAGACACTGATCCGGACATCCTCGCCATATTTCATCTTCACATCGTCGATGACAGTCAGAAGAAACTTGAAGATGTTGATATTGTAGGCGCCGCAAAGACCGTCGTCACTACCGAACGCCACCAATCCCACATGCTTTACATCCGCACGTTCCTCTATGAGGGCGGATGAGAATGTGGCGTCCGCATCAAGAAGATGGCCGACAATCGACTTCAGCCGATTGCGGAACGGCAGAAGCATACGGAGCTGCTGCTCGTTTTTATGCACCTTTGCCGAAGAGATCATCTTCATGGCACCCGTGATCTTCTCGCTTGAAGAGACGGAACCGATGCGTGTTTTAAGTTCTCGTAGTGTCGACATAGCTTATCGGGCTGTCTTTTTACGTTGTTTCTTTCCTGTTTATTGTTTTCGCTTACGTTTTATCAACGTTGCCGCGTTCCAAAGGGTTTCAGATTAATCCTCGGCAGAATATTTGCCTGCGACCTCTGCGGCACACTGGCGCAGAATCTTCTCCACATCGTCGGTCAGCTTGCCCGACTTGATGACATCGAGAGCTTCCTTCTGATATTTTGCCTTGAGAAGCTGGAGGAAAAGCTCCTGGAACTCGTCGATTTTGTCGAGGGGCACATTCTCAAGAAGGCCGTTGACACCACAATAGATGACGGCTACCTGATCCTCCACAGCCCAGGGATGGTACTGTTTCTGGATAAGGAGCTGCTGGTTCTTGCGTCCGCGGTCGATCACCTTGGCGGTTACAGGGTCAATGTCGCCACCGAACTTGGTGAACGACTCAAGCTCACGATACTGAGCCTGAGCGATCTTCAGCGTACCGGCAACCTTCTTCATGGCCTTGATCTGGGCATTACCACCCACACGAGACACGGAAATACCGACATTGACTGCGGGACGAATACCCTGATTGAAGAGCGCGCTCTCCAGATAGATCTGACCGTCGGTAATGGAGATCACGTTGGTCGGGATATATGCGGATACGTCGCCGGCCTGAGTCTCGATGATAGGTAGCGCCGTCAGGCTGCCGCCACCCTTCACCATAGGCTTGAGAACCTCGGGGAGATCATTCATGGACTTGGCGATCTCCTCATTGTCGATGATCTTGGCGGCACGCTCCAGCAGACGCGAGTGGAGATAGAAGATATCGCCGGGATAAGCCTCACGACCGGAAGGACGCTTCAGGATAAGGGAGATCTCACGGTATGCGACAGCCTGCTTAGAAAGGTCATCGTAGACGATCAAAGCGTCGCGGCCGGTATCTCGGAAATACTCGCCGATTGCAACGCCGGCAAAAGGAGCGTAGTAGCGCATCGAAGCCGAGTCAGAAGCGGTGGCAGCCACAACTACGGTGTAGTCCATGGCGCCGAACTTCTCAAGAGTGTGAACAAGCGACGCGACTGTCGAAGCCTTCTGACCGATGGCCACATAAATACAGTAGACAGGCTTGCCCTCCTCGAAATTCTTGCGTTGGTTGATGATAGTGTCAATCGCGATGGCACTCTTACCGATCTGACGGTCGCCGATGATAAGCTCGCGCTGTCCGCGACCGATAGGAATCATGGAGTCGACAGCCTTAAGTCCGGTCTGGAGCGGCTGAGTCACAGGCTGACGGAAGATGACGCCGGGAGCCTTGCGCTCCAGAGGCAGGCGCATGCGCTTGCCCTCGATGGGACCTTTGCCGTCAATAGGCTCGCCGAGGATATTGATCACTCGGCCAAGCATACCCTCGCCTACAGGAATCGACGCAATCTCACCGGTGCGGCGCACCGACATGTTCTCCTCCACGGAATTGACATTGTTGAGCAGCACGACACCGACATTGCTTTCCTCAAGATTGAGAGCGACACCCATTACGCCATTCTCAAACTCTACAAGCTCGTTGGATCGCACATTCTCAAGGCCATAGACATGTGCCACGCCGTCGCCGACGCTCAGCACTGTGCCTACTTCCTCAAACTTCGTTTTGGTGCTGACATCTGCCAGCTCTTGTTTCAGGATATCAGATATTTCGCTTGGGTTTAACATCGTCCTGTATTACTTGCTTAAAAGGGTTAATCTTAAATTCTCAATCTCATTGCGCAGCGAGGCATCCATTCTCACCGAATCAACATCGATGACGAATCCTCCGATGATGTCCTTGTCTACTTTCTCGGTAAACTCCAGAGTCGTATTCCTGAACGACTTCTCGACAAGGCCTCTGATACGCTTCATCTCAGCCTCTGGAAGTGCCACAGCCGTGGTGATGCACACCTGCGAGATATTATATTTCTCGCGATATATGTCACGATAACAGTAGGCCATCTGTTCGATCCAGGGAGTGCGGCGTTTGTTAATCACAAGGCGCACAAAACCTTTATAGAGATCTTCCAGACGATCTCCGGCGGCAGCAAGAAGCAGACGAGACTTGTCGGCGTCAGGCAGGAAAGGATTTGCAATCATCTTTGCCAGATCGGGATTCTGTTCAAACGACTCGATGACGACCTTCATCTCGTCGTAGACGGAAGACGACGCACCTGTCTCCTCCGAAAACTTGAACAGAGCCTTGGCGTATCTGCGTGGTATCAGTCCGTCGCTCATAATCAGTTCTTCTCAATTTCGTCGATAAGCTTATTGACGAGCTGCTGCTGCGCGCCGTTGCCGTCAAGCTGCCGGCGCATCATCTTCTGCGCGATCTCAAGAGAGAACTTGCTCACCTCGTCGCGGAACTGAAGCTCGGCCTCCTTACGCTGCTGCTCGATCGAAAGGCGCGCGTTCTCCATCACCTTCTGAGCCTCGGCGGAAGCCTCGTTCTTAGCCTCCTCGATGATCTGGCTTTTGATTTTCGCAGCATCGCGGAGCATTTCAGCCTGCTGCTTCTGAGCCTCGGCTATGTAACGTTTACCCTCCGCGCGTGCGGAGTCAAGCTGCGACTTGGCATCGCGAGCATATTCCACACCTTTGTCTATAAGGTCGGCGCGGTCGTCCATACTTTTCATGATGGAAGGCCATGCCCACTTATATAAGATGAAGAACAGGATGATGAATGAGACAAACATCCAGAATACCAGGCCGAAATCGGGCGTGAAAAGTTCCATTCTGCAATAAGCTTAAAAAAGTTGACTAAAAAGCGACATAGACACAGCAGGATCGGCGGAGTTGTCCGCACACACGAACCTGAACGCCTGTGGCGTCGCGCTCGGATTGAGCTTACATCGGTGTCGCGAGCTGCAAGACATATCCATCCGGCAGCTCCCGACCCGCTTTGAATTATATGAAGATAGCGAGAGCCGATACGATCACTGCGAAAAGTGCGACACCTTCCACAAGAGCGGCAATCACGATCATGTTGCTTCGGATATTACCTGCAGCCTCCGGCTGACGTGCAAGAGCCTCCATGGCGGATGCGCCAATCTTACCGATACCGATACCGGCAGCGATGGCTGCCAGACCGGCGCCTATTGCGGCACCAAGCTGTGCAAGTCCGAAATTGACTGTACTCTCAACTGCCTCGAGCAAAATCGTTGATAACATAGTGTAAAGAAGTTTATTGGTTATTACTTTGTTTATTTATTTTTTCTTAAATGTCGATTGGATCGTTGTCAGCCTCGGCAGACGGAGCCACTCCGACAGGAGCCGCTGAAGCCTTGGAGCCGTTGCCGGAATCCTCGATGGCCTTGTCATGACTATTGTGCTTCTCCTCATGTCCTTCCTCCTGCGCCATGCTGATGAAGATGGTCGAGAGCATGGTGAAGACGTAGGCCTGAATCAGACTGACAAGCACGTCGAGTGCGAGCATAAAGATCGAGAAGAGAACCGAAAGCACTGTGACGCCTCCTGCAGCAGCCGCACCGAACGCGGCGAAGATGAAGATCAGGCACACAAGCGTGATGACGATCATGTGGCCGCCCATCATGTTGGCGAACAGACGCACACACAATGCTGCCGGTTTGGTGAAGATACCGAAGATCTCGATGAACTGCATGATGGGGAGAGGAAATTTCAGCCAGATAGGCACGTCAGGCCAGAGAATCTCCTTCCAGTAATGCTTCGTAGCACCGATATTCGTCATCACGAATGTCAGCAGAGCCAGCACGAGTGTGACTGAAATGTTTCCTGTCAGGTTGGCACCGCCCGGGAAAATCACGATCAGTCCCAACAGGTTCATCATAAGGATGAAAAAGAAGCAAGTCAGCAGATATGGAGCATACTTTCGTGCCTTGGCTCCCAGTGTCGGCTTGATGACTCCGAAATAGACGAAATCAATGCCAAGCTCGATGAAGCCCATGCCCTTGCGCGGAGCCTTGAATCCGTTTTTGTTGTAGAATCTTGCAAGCGAAAGAAGCATCAGAGCCACAACAATCGAGGCGATGAAAAGCGCAAGCACATTCTTCGTCATCGAAAGGTCGATCGGCTTGTAGTCACGGTAATAGCCACCCTCTACACCATCCCACTTGTTGGCGGGAATGTAGAAATAATCGGAACCATAGACAATATCAGTCGGAAGCCCGTTGACCACAGGAATCTTTTTCTCGGAGGCCTCCTTCGCTATGGCTTCCTTAGCGGCACCAACCTCTCCCTTTTCAAGCGGGAAAATCTGCACTACCTTACCCGGATGGTTACCACCCTGCGAAAGGACGAAAGTATATTTCTTGCCGTTCTTCTCGACAGTGTACGGTACAGGCCAAAGTTCGCTGAAGGTCTTGCCACTGGCGCTGTCCTTGAACACCTCCAGCTCGGTGAGCCGTGAGGATGAAAACAAATGCCACGTATTGTCCTTGGCTATAACGAGTACAGGCAAAGGGATGCGATATTCGTGCATGAAAGGCACTTCCCAACCGTAGCCGTCGCCAAGATGATGGAAGATAAGCTCCTTGACATCGAGATCATCCTTCTCCTGCTCCTGCTCTTTTTGGGCGTTGTCACTTCCACAGGCTGTGGTAATCATCACCAGAGCCACAAGTGCTATCAGATATTTCAGCAATCCTTTTGCCATTGTAATAGTTCGTACTTTATAGAATCAATCTTCAGTCGGGCATTCAAAACCTTTTCAATAGACGCAGACAGAGATCACGTTGTTGTCGACATCGACCACTCCGCCATTGACCTCCACATCTCCTTCGGAGCCGTCGCTCCTGCGATACACGATCTTGCCCTCCGTGAGGGAAGACAGCAGAGAGGCATGGTTGCGCAATACTGTGAAGCTACCCATTTCTCCCGGGAGCGTCACGGAACTGACCTCGCCATGAAAAAGTGTCGAATGTGCCGATGTGATGTCCAGTGTCATATTGAATTTCTCTGCGATTGTTTCGTTGCTAAATTGCGTGACAGATAATGTCTGCCGTTACTTAACCTCGTCGAGCATCTTCTTACCCTTCTCGATAGCCTCGTCTATCGTGCCGACATTAAGGAATGCCTGCTCCGGATATTCGTCCATCTCGCCGCTAAGGATCATCTTGAAGCCGCGGATAGTCTCGTTGAGAGGCACCATCACGCCGGGAAGACCGGTGAACTGCTCGGCAACGTGGAAAGGCTGGGATAGGAAACGCTGCGCGCGACGTGCACGCGAAACGACAAGTTTATCTTCGTCGCTCAGCTCATCGACACCAAGGATGGCGATGATGTCCTGAAGCTCGTTGTATTTCTGGAGAAGCTGCTTGACAGCCTGAGCCGTGTTGTAGTGATCCTCACCGATGACATTGGGGTCAAGAATACGCGATGTTGACTCCAGAGGATCCACAGCAGGATAGATACCAAGCTCAGAGATCTTACGGCTAAGAACCGTAGTAGCGTCAAGGAAGCTGAAGGTTGTGGCCGGAGCGGGGTCGGTAAGGTCGTCGGCCGGCACGTAGATGGCCTGCACTGATGTAATAGATCCCTGCTTTGTCGAGGTGATTCGCTCCTGCAGGATACCCATCTCGGAGGCAAGCGTAGGCTGATAGCCCACAGCGGAAGGCATACGGCCGAGAAGCGCGGAAACCTCGGATCCTGCCTGCGTGAAACGGAAGATGTTGTCAATGAAGAGAAGCACATCCTTGCCGCCGCCGTCCTGATCGCGGAACTGCTCGGCCACAGTCAGACCCGACAGAGCCACACGGAGACGAGCTCCCGGCGGCTCATTCATCTGGCCGAACACAAGGGTGCTCTGCGAGCTGTTGACCTCCTTAAGATCGACATCCTTGATGTTCCACTGGCCTTTCTCCATTCCCTCCCGGAACTTGTCGCCGTACTTGATGACGCCACTCTCGATCATCTCGCGGAGAAGGTCGTTGCCCTCGCGGGTGCGCTCGCCGACGCCGGTAAATACGGAGAAACCGTTGTGTCCCTTGGCAATATTGTTAATAAGCTCCATGATGAGCACGGTCTTACCCACACCGGCACCGCCGAAGAGCCCGATCTTGCCACCCTTGCTGTAGGGTTCGAGAAGGTCGATCACCTTAATACCGGTGAACAGGATCTCGGTCGAGATGGCAAGTTCGTCAAACTCAGGAGCAGGCTGATGGATAGGACGCATGTCCTCGCGCTTGAGCGCAGGAAGATGGTCGATAGGATCGCCGACTACGTTGAGCAGACGTCCCTTCACCTGATCGCCCGTGGGCACGGCTATAGGATGTCCGAGGTTGTCGACCTTTACACCGCGGCAAAGGCCGTCGGTGCTTTCCATCGCGACACAGCGGACCGTGTCCTCGCCGATGTGCTGTTCCACCTCGAGAATCAGTTTTTCACCATTGTCCATCTCTACCTGAAGGGCAGTATAGATAGGAGGTATGGCATCCTTGCCGCCTTCGAACGAGACGTCGACAACAGGGCCGATAACCTGAGTCACTGTACCATAATTAGCGCTCATAAAGCTGTATTTGGAGTTTCGTTAATATGCTTGGTTAAAAATTTCGTTTTATTACCGGAACGCCGCAGGGGGCTCCGCTTCTTGTCAGAATGTCAGGCCGAGCGTAACACAGAGTGCCATCAGCACGAGGTTCGCCAGCGCGAAAGGCATCAGGTATTTCCACTCGAAAGCAAGCATCTGGTCGATACGCACACGCGGGAATGTCCACTTGAACCAGATGATGACGTAGGAGATGAAGAACGCCTTCAGAATGAACCATACCGTGCCGGGGAGATAATCCATCACGGCATTGAAGCCGTCCCAGCCCGGGACATGGAGGGGCATCCAACCGCCGAGGAACATCAGCGAGCAGATACCGGAGACGATGAAGAGATTAAGATACTCGGCAAGATAGAAGAAGCCGAAGTGAATACCGGAATACTCAGTGTGGTAGCCGGCGGTAAGCTCATGTTCTGCCTCAGGAAGGTCGAAGGGGCCGCGGTTGGTCTCGGCTGTGGCGGCAATCACATATATGATGCACGCGATGATGGCGGGAATATGGCCACGGAAGATATACCATCCGTCATACTGGTTCCAGACGATCTCGCTGATATTCATTGTGCCGGCCATGACTACCATGGTGATGATGGCAAGACCGAGCGAAAGCTCGTAGCTGACCATCTGGGCACCGCTTCGCATCGCACCGATAAGCGTGTATTTGTTGTTGGACGACCATCCTGCAAGAAGGATACCGAGAATACCCACCGAAGAAACGGCGAGCACGAAGAAGATGCCGATATTGTAGTTGATGATCTGCATTCCCTGACCCCACGGCAGACATGCAAGCATCGTAACCGAAGAGGCAATGATGATGTAAGGCGCAAGGGCAAAAAGGAATTTATCGGTGCCCTTCAGGCTGATAAGCTCCTTGATAAGGATCTTGAACATGTCGGCGAACACCTGCAAGACGCCCCACTTGCCGACACGCATAGGGCCGAGTCGGCACTGAAACCATGCGCAGAGCTTGCGCTCGTACAGGATATAGAAGAGCGCGAGGCCCGAATATATTGCGAGGAGCACCAGTGCGACAATCACACATTCCACTATGGTTGCGCCCCACTGAGGCATGAAACTCGTGAGAGTATCATTCACCCAGTGTGTCACACTGCTGAAATTATACATTACTGAAGGTTCCTCCATCTGTGTAGAATTCGATTATTTGTAGTTGCTTTCCTGTGTTGTTGATTTATAAGAGGGTTCTGTGCCACATCAGCGGTCGATGTCAGGGATCACGAAGTCGAGTGCCGCACCAATGGTGATAAGGTCGGCGATCATGTTGCCGCGACAAGTGAGATCCATCACTCCGACAAGGTTGAAGCAAGGACTCTGGAAGTGCATGCGGTAGGGATTTTTCTCGCCTGTGCTCTCGATATAAACACCGAACGCGCCACGGCTCGCCTCGACCTGCTGATACCAGCGGCCTGCGGGCAACTTGACGATGCGGGGCACCTGAGCGCGGATCTCCCCCTCGGGAATATTGTCCACGAGTTGCTCAAGAATCCTGACGCTCTCCTCGATCTCACGCAGACGCACCATGAATCGGGCATAGCTGTCGCAGCCGTCGGAGAGGACCTCGTCAAACTCAAGCTCGGGATATATTGAATAAGGCACCTTCTTGCGGATGTCGCAACTCCAGTTGCTGCCGCGTCCGGAAGGGCCGGTGATGTCGTAATTGATAGCGTCCTCCTTGGAGAGCATACCCACGCCGACCATACGGTTCTTCGCTATGACATTTCCGGAGAACACCTTGTGATATTCCTCAAGACGCTTAGGCATATCCTCGCAGAGAGCCTTCACATCCTTTTGGAAATCAGGATGCAGGTCGGCGATAACACCGCCGATCACATTGTAGTTGAGCGACATACGCGCGCCGCAGGTCTTCTCGAAGATGTCAAGCACTTTCTCGCGCTCGCGGAATCCGTAGAAGAAGCATGTCGTGGCACCAAGATCCATGGTCGTACAACCGAATGAAAGGAGATGCGAGGAGATTCGCATCAGCTCATCCATCATCACGCGGATCACTTTCGCGCGAGGCGGAACCTCCAGACCGAGAGCCTTCTCGATGCACATGCAGAGGCAGTGGCGGTTCATGTGGGCGCTCATGTAGTCCATTCGGTCGGTGAAATGAAGCGTCTGGGGATAAGTGAGACTTTCTGTCAGCTTCTCTATGCCGCGGTGGATATATCCGCTGACGACATCGACTTTCTTGACAGTCTCGCCATCGATCGACGCACGAAAACGCATCACACCGTGGGTGGACGGGTGCTGCGGGCCGACGTTCACGACATAATCGTCGGAGTCGAACACCTTACCTTTCACCTCCTTGACGCTGCCGTCAGGCTGCTCCTGATAAGAAACTGTGTCGTCCTCGTTCTCCTCGTCCTCCATGCGCATCGGATTAAGGTCAGGATTGGCGTCGTAGTCCTTACGGAGAGGGAAGCCGACCCAGTCGTTGCGCAAGAAGAAGCGGCGCATGTCGGGATGATTGATGAACTTGATGCCGTAGAAATCATAGACCTCACGTTCCTGAAAGAGTGCGACCTTCCAGAGATCGCTCACACTGTGGAGCATGGGATTTTCGCGATCGGAAGTCTCGACACGCACGCTGATCATAGACCAGTCGTGGGAAGTGGAGGTGAGATAATACACTACTCCAAGAGTCTCTTTCCAATCCATGCCGACGACGGCGGTAAGAACGTCGAAGTCAAACTCGGGATTCTCCTTAAGCTCCTTGGCGAGGGAATGCCATTCCTTGTCGTCGATGATGACAAGAGGCAGCTCGCCGGTAGTGTCAAATTGTGCCGAAGGAAACAAGGCACTTATTTTTTCCTGTATATTCTCCATTTACGGGATCAGTGTTTCTGCTTTAAAAATGGTCTGACGTTAAACGCTCTCGGACGCAAGGGTCAGTACTGCCCTACCTCACCGGCGTTTTTGGCGAAAAACTCCTCGATCTTCTCCTTGCGGTTCGCTCCACCGAAGAATTTCTGCACCTTGATCTTGCGTTGAAGCTGCATCAGGGCGTAGAACATGGCTTCCGGACGCGGAGGACATCCCGGCACATAAACATCGACAGGAAGAATCTTGTCGACACCGTTGACCACACAATAGGAATTCTTAAAAGGTCCGCCCGAGACAGCGCAGCCGCCGCAGGCAATCACATAGCGAGGTTCAGCCAACTGCTCGTAGAGACGGCGGAGCACCGGAGCCATGCGATAGACGATCGTGCCCTGCACCATTATATAGTCGGCCTGACGAGGCGAGTTGCGTGCAACCTCGGCACCATAGCGTGCCATGTCGTAGCGCGCGGCGCCCAGACACATGAACTCGATAGCGCAACAGCTCGTGCCGAAGCAGAGAGGCCATAGCGAATTGGCACGTCCCCAGTTGATAAGCTGATCAAGCTTTCCGACCACAACATTTGCGCCGGTAGCGTTCAGCTCGTCGACAAGTTTGTCGATATATTCGTTGTCTTTGAAGTCCTCATACTTCATCGACTTGATTTTCGGTTTGCTTACTGCCATTTCAAAGCTCCTTTCCGCCATGCGTATGCAAGGCCCAAGATTAGAATAAAGAGGAACACTCCGATGCTGACAAGCCCCATGGCGCCAAGCGATTTGCAGATCACAGCCCACGGATAAAGAAACACCGTCTCGACATCGAACATAAGGAAGAGAATAGCGAAGAGATAGTAGCCGACCTTAAACTGGATCATTGACTTTCCGCGTGTCGGGATACCGCACTCGTAGGGATCGCCTTTCTTCACGCTATAAGAGCGGGGACCGATAAGCTTGGCCGCCATAAGAGCCGCAAAAACCAGAAAAAGACCGGCAATCGCGGCTGTCAGCGCAAGCTCACCGTTGGTGACAGTATATGTGTCGCTTAAAAGTAGACTCATATAAGTTGCTATCAATTAAAAAATTATTGCATTTACAAGGTTAGATTCCGGAGCCACGCAAAGGCTCGAAACCGACGCAAAGTTAAGCAATTATTCTCAACCGACAAAATAGCGCGTTATGATTTTTTCACATTTTTTGCCCGGCTGTCCCCGCCTGCCCCCGATGAAACGCGACAGGCAACTGTTTTTGACAGAGAGGTTGGGTGGCTCAACGTCCCGAGGCATCGTAGCTGTAGCGCACAGCGTTGTCTCCTGCGTAGACCACCTCGACCGGAAGATTCAGATGGTTGTAGGTTATGGAGGTTATCCCCTTGTTGAGATCCGAGGTCATGTTTCCGTTGAGGTCGTAGGTGTATTCCGTGTTCTTGTCGATGCCGTCGAAGAAATCCGTCGCACCGCTGACAGCGGGATCAGGGACGGCGTCGGAGACCTTTTGCAGCATCGGGCCGTCGTAGAACAGCTCGAGGTCGTCCACAAGGTTGAACTTGTGGGGCCTGACGGTGCTGTGCGGCATGGTGCCGCTGCCGTAGGTGGTTCCGGTGAATCCCTTGCGTTTAAGGGTCAGGAGATTGCCCGAGGGGGAGTAGGTGTACACCTCCGAGTAGTCGGGGGATTCGAACACCTCCATGTCGTTGGCTGCCAGGTGCACTCCGGAGCAGCGTGAGAGCTCGGAGTATGAGGCTTCGACGAGCCGCGCCCCGCTGTAGCGGTAGTCCCAGAGCCCCGAGAGGGAACGCTCCTGCACCGGGAGCACCGCCTCACCGCTGATGTCAGCCTCCGTCATGGAGAAGGCCTGTCCTGAGACGAGACCGTTGAGATAGCCCTTGGTGCCGTCGGAGCGCGTCTCGTAGAAGAGCGTCTGCGAGAAAGAGGGATTGGAGACGGACTGCAGCTCTCCTGTGGGTGTGTAGCCGATAGCGGTGACCACTGTGCCGTCCAGCGCGCTTGTGAGCGAGGGGCGCCGCAGCAGATCGTACCGCGTGGCGAGGATCTCCGCCTCCTCACCGCCGTCGACGCTCATCCTTACCGACACCGGCTGTATATAGTAAACTACAGGGATAAAATTTAATGGACGCATAATCAATTAGTCTCCATCATTTGGGTAATTGTTTGTATTGAAGACACAGTACACTTCATTTTTCTTTAAGTCAACAGTTATTGTAAACGCTCTTTTTCTCCAAGGATCACAATTTAAATTAGGAGGACAGTTACCTTTAATAAAATATATACCGATCGACTTAGTGTCGTTGTCAATATAGTTTGGTGTATAAAATCTCCAATAATCAGATAGATTGATGTTTTGTTTGTTGAAATATTTGGAAAGTTCTTTTTTTATAATTTTTTCTGACTCGATAATATCATTATCTGTAATGTGCAAATTTTGTTTATCAGAATCTTCTATTTCTTCTGAGAACGGATGATCGTATTGTTTTATGTCGATAAATCCTTTGTATTTCTTTAATAAAATCTTAGGATATCCTTCTGGAAGATCCGAGTAAGAAATGGAATTGTTTTTTGTATCCTTACAACTGTCATTTTCAAGAAGATGATTGGTGTAATCTTTAATTACATCAAAGAGGGGGGATGATTGTTCATGAGTACTTTTCTGATGGTTTCCGTCATATTGAAATTCACCAACCATATCGATATAGACCTTTATTATTCTCATTGAATCGAGGTTAATATTGACTGAAATAGAACATGGCCCCATGTCTGTTATATCGGGTATTTCTGATAATTCTGAGACCATGTTTTCTTTTCCGCAGTTTAAGATCACTCTCATGGTTCGGTTATAATTAGAATCCCGGTCGATAGGGTAATAAATCCTCCAATATTCTGAAATTTTAGAGTCCAGAATATCGTTGAAATTGTTTTTAAAAAAAATGGATATAAGTTTCTCTACTTTACTAATGTCTTTTATTGATGTATGCTGAATTGAATCAGACGGTACTTTCCAGTATTTTGTGCCAAAAGAGCTATATTCGACTGGTATAATAAAACCTTTATTATCCCCATACTCAATCATGTTAAATCTATATGGTTTAGAATTTACTGATATTATCACATTGTCCGGATTAGAACACGCTGATAAAGTACATAGTAAAATTACAATTCCTATGCCTGACATCAGTATATTACAGTAGTTAAATTTGGTTTTAATCATTTTATTCTCTATCGGGGGTAAAATATAGGTTTTCTATCACGGGTAATCATTGGTTGATCATTCGAAATGGGATGGGGGCGAAGTCGTGTTATAGAGTAATAGAGACGCAATGGGATTCCTAATTCACTTCGCACCATATTTTCTCTGTACACAGCTCTCCATTCAGATTTAGGCAAACCTCTATAATTGGGATCGTAACTATCATTTCCACGCAAAGCATTTCTAGGGAATGACGTTCCTCTATTGCTGTCAATGGCATGACCAAATTCATGAGCTAATGCAATAAATGCATCACCATAAGTTGAGCCCCTCTCATCTATACCTAAAATACGTTCCTTAGGGTTCCAGTAAATGGTTCCACCCGAGCCGCCCTCAACTCTAAGATCTCCCATAGCATTCATAGCTTCGTCATTCATACCATACGACTTTGCAAAATTACTTGGATAAAATGCTGATTGATCATTATCCTTTCTGTTGGTAGATTTCTTAATAGTAAATTCATTATCGGATTCTGTAAGTTCTGTAATCATTTCGGCTCCTGTTTGGGATTCCATGATCATTCCCATAGCGTTGACAACTTCCTTTACGAACTTGTCATCATAATCTTCACAAACATTTTTGTATTCGCTGTCATAATATAGCTTATTATCTTTGTAATACAAATCTATTTTGTTCCCGGAAATTTTGATTGTCATTCCGGTGGGGTCGGTGAGGGAGATCGGGTTTGCGGCGCAGTATAGGTAGGAGTTGAGCGAGGGATACTTGCCCTGCAGGGGATCTTGGGATGTGAAGCGTCCGAGCTGGGGGTCGTACTGGCGCGCGTGGAAGTCGTAGAGCATCAGTCCGCCGGTGCGGTCCAGTTCCTTTCCGCTGTAGAGGTAGCGTTCCTCCCCCTGCCAGTCCGCCAGCGGAAGTCCGTAGGGTGAGTATGCCGTCAGGTTGGCGTAGCGCAGCCTCGGTTTCTGCGGCTCCACGATTCCGCCGCCGATCGTGCCGCCCCCCAATTCCGATGACGCCACCCGAGCCGATCGTGCCGCCCGCACCTCCGAGGTCTCCGACAAGATCTCCGGTTCCCGCCGTTCCGAAGCCGCCGACGAGGTCGGTCGATGCAGAAGGTGTGGCGTAGCTCTTTGTCAGCGTCGAGCACAGATTGCCCTGATGGTCGTTGACAGTCGCCGTGTAGCTGCCGCCGGGACTGTACCATCCGCTCTCCGTCAGGATACGTTCAAGCTCTCCGTCGGCATACAGGTAGCTGCCGCAGTAATCGCGCCGTGACCGTACCAGAAAAGTCTTTACGCGCTTCACCCTCGACGGCGCCTGTGCGGCCGCAATACCGGAATAATGTGGAGAGTAGGTCTTCATGAGGGTCTGGGCATTGATTTGGAGCTGCAAGTTAGGGAAGATTTTTGAGAAAGACAAATTATTTCAGGATGAATCCGCAAAATCATGCCGTAAAACAGTTTTTTGTGTTTTTTTGAGGACAAAAGCGCATCCGAGGGCATTTCAAAAATGCCCAAAACGCCGCTGGCAGATGTAATTATAGCAAAATACCCCATGCCGACGGCATGGGGTTATAAGGGATCATCGGCTTCGCCGGGGTATGTAATGTGATTTTTACTGGACGATGTAGGTGCCGACGCATGTGCCGGAGTAGATGCCGGCTACGCGGTAGTTGATGGAGGCGATACTGAGGTTGTCGCTTGTGGGCACGAGGCGGAATTCGTTGAAGGTGAAGCGCTGGTTGGGTACCCATTCGCTGCCCTCAAGAACTTCGGGTGTGATGTCGGTGCCTGTGACTGTGTAGCCGGAGGAGCGGTCGGCCTTGAGAGCGAGGTTGCGCAGACGAAGGATGCGGATGTTGGGGGCGGCTTCGGCGAATTTGGCATTGTAGATCGTGACGGACGCTTTGCCATTGGCGATGTCGAGGTTGAGCTGATAGACAATGCCGGCATTGGTGTAGGGATTCTCGCCGTTGATGAGGGTGGTGGTCTTTCCGGCGAAAGCCATCTCGTTCTGTATGGTCTTGAGGACGTAGCTGCTGCCGATGTTGAGGGTCATCACGGAGATTGGCACCTGATTGATGTTGTCAATCTTTCCTGTCGACTTGTTGTAGGCGTAGTACTGTGAGGTGAGACGCGCGTGCATACGCAGGGTGAGTCCGTCCTTGTCGGTGAATGGCATCGGCTCTACGATGGTGGTGAACTGGTTGCCGGTGATGCCTGTGGCGGGGGACTCGAAGGAGAACGCAGTGCCGTCGGGGAGCGTGATGGCTTTCATGCTGCGCACGCTGACTTTGCCGTCGTTCATCGACTGCGAGTAACGGAGCGTGTAGTCGGTCAGGAAAACAGGCTCGTCGTTGGCCGACAAGGGGATGAGGACAGCCGACGAACTTGTCTGGATGTTGACTGAGTCGGTGGGCCAGTCGTTCTTGTTGTTGTCGTCGCATGAGCTGAACGCGAGGGCGAGCAGTGCGAGAGAGCTTAAAAGAATCTTTTTCATATCTTGTAATTATTATTTGAGATTGCTTGGTCAGACATTAATATTGAAACGAAGCGTGGCGCCGAATCGTATCGGCTTGCCGCTCTGGAGAAATTCATTGCCCATGCTCACGAAATAGAATGTGTCGAATCGCGTGGCGGTCACGTTCTTGCCCCAGAGACTAAGCGACCATAGGTCGTTGGAGAGGGTGGCAGAGAGACCGAGCTGGGCATAGAAGTTCTGCCGGACGGAATTTTCCTCATTCCAGTAAATCGGGCCGTTGGCAGTGACGTCGGCGGCCAGTTCAAGTCGGTCGATAAAACGCCAGGGGAGCGCGATGTCGCCCGCGACACCGACGAAGAGGGTATGCTGCGGCGCGTAAGGCACGTATTTTCCTGCGTAGTCGTTGCGACCGTTAAAAAACTCTGTGAAGCGCGCGTTGGTGTAGCCATAGCCCAACTGTGCCGACAGATGGCGCACGGGGCGAACCTTGAGCGACAGTTCGCCGCCGAAGCTGCGGGTGCGTCCGGCGTTGGTCATCACACGTCCGGTAGTAGTGCCGTCGGGGAACATTGTGAGCTGCTGATCCCGCAACAGAATGCAGAAGAGCGACATTTCGGCCTGCAGTCTTCCGTCAGAAGTGGCGTAATGGCTGCCGACCTCGAAATTCCAGGACATCTCAGGTTTGTAGGTGACGATACGGTCGATGTCGTAGGAAGCGCCGATGCCCATCACACCCATGAGGCGCTGCTGGAGCACGTCGCTGAACATCTGGGTATTGTAGCCTCCGGCCTTGTAGCCTTTGGCCACGGAGGCATAGAGATTGCCGACTCCATCGACAGGGAGGTCGTAAAGCACGGCAAGCTTAGGGAGAAGCTGAAGGAAATCGCTGTGGATCCTACCATGGTCGGAGATGACAACCGGCACGTATCTGTAAGGATCCACGACTCCGGTCGTGGAATTGACCTGCATGATTTCATAGCCGGAATCGCAGTCGCTGTAGTAGCGCAGTCCCGTGCGCTCGAAATCGAGGCGAAGGCCGGCTGTGAGATGCCATGCGCCGAAATTAAGGGTCGACTCGTGGTATGCGGCGAGACCGAATCCCGGATTGCTGAAACGGCTCTGCAGCAGCAGCTCGCGGGACTGCCAGCGGATCGGGTAGCCCGGATTGGCGTCGTTACGGTGATCCTCTATGAGATTTGCAATGCCGTCGTCGTAGAATGTGACAGGCGCGTGCAGGTGGCTGTTGCGGTAGAAGCCGAACACTCCGGCAAGCCACTGCCATCGGCGGTCGCCGACGCTGCGGGCCACGAAATCCTGCGTCAGCACCCACTCCCTGCGCCGCTGCGTGAGCGTGAAATACGAGAGCGGCAGGAAGTCCTGATCAAGCGTCATGTTGTCGTCGATGAACTGCGCTGAGGTGATCGACGTCACCGTGACCTCGGATAACGAGAGCCGCAGGGTGAGTCCGTCGTTGAAGACCGTGCGGCGGTAGAAGCATGTGTCGTTGTAGCAGATCTCTCCGGTGTTGATATATTTGTAGGGATAGCCGCCCTGACGCAGACGCGATGCAGCGGCCGTGTTGACAAGATACAATGTCGGGGAGATGCGCCATTCAGCCTTCAGACGACCTGAAAACTGATTCTCGCGGTCAGCCTTGCGGCCATTGTATTCGTTGGTGAAATAGCCGTCTGTGCGCGTGTAGTAGACGTTGGCCGAAAAACCGAAATCCCGCATGGGGCGCGCATAGTAAGAAGCGGAGGTGCGCAGGGAATTGGCGCGGGCATACTCCAGAAGCGCCCTGACGCCCTGAAAACGCATGGGCGAAAGTGTCGATATGTTGACAACGCCACCCATCGTGTTGCGGCCGTAGAGCGTGGACTGCGGACCGCGAAGCATCTCCACGTTCTCCAGATCCACAAGGTCGAAGTCGTAGGCATCCTTATTAAAGAATGGGACATTGTCGACATTGAGGCCTACAGCAGGCTGATCGATGCGCGCGCCGATTCCCCTCACATAAATTGATGATGTCATGCGGCTGCCGTAGTCCGGAATGAAGAAATTAGGCACCACATCGCTGACACCTTTCACGGACACTATTCCGAGGCGTTCGGTCTCCTTGGCGCTGACCACTGACGAAGCGAGCGGCAGAGCGTCAAGATAGCCCTGTTTTATCGCTGTGACAGTCACTTCCTGCAAGGTCGTGGTGTCGCAGAAAGCCTCAGCGCCTCCGTCGGCCGACGCCGGTAACGCCGCCGCGGACGACAGGAAAGGCTCCGCTGACGCCGCCAAAAGAAGAACTATGAAACCTTGTTTTCTCACACTGCAAAATAAACATCTTTTCACAACTCCCCCAATCCCCAAAAACTGTGAAATTCCCGTGACAAGCAAATATATCACACACGTACTGCAAAAGCTCAATAGCTGCAACGTACACCTTAAAGCCAACGGCGTATTTGATCAGGACGTATTAACGAACTTTCCATTTGCCGTTTCTTGAGGAGACAATCCTGACAAGTTCCCCAGACTTCTTTAATGATTCGACAGCCCGGTAATACAATCAGCACCATGTAATCACAGACGGCCACAGCGGAACAATGAAAATTCTGAAGCCAGTCGATGAAGAACAGAAATAGGAATCACCTCAATGCACGATTCGACGAAACATAGGTGCAGGGTGAACAACAGATAAATCCTCCTCCAAAGGGCATCAAAGCACTGTAAAAACACCTCTCTGCGCGACTGTTTGTGCCAACGAGAGCAGAGAGAGGGTGTTGCAGAACCTCAAAAATCGCATAATTTGATTTTATAACTCAGTGGTTTTCAATTACTATCTTTTTGGAAGTATTGGCAAAAATGGAGTTCTGCAACACCCTCCTATGCCGAGTGCAGCCAAACTTGAGCGAAGCCAAAATTCATCGCTTTGCAGCGACAGCCAAATTGAAAAAATCCACCTCAGATCCGCGCCAAGCGGTGCCGAGATGGATTGATAATGAGTTAGCGATTGAAGCCGAATGGCGGAGACCTTGACTCCGTTCACGATAGCCCGACAGCGCAGCCGGATTTTCCCTTAAATGTCATTTAAGCTTTTCAACAGGATCTGTAGAATAAAGGAACTCTCTTAACTCATTAGGGAAAATGATGTTCTTTGGATTAGAAATAGTTTTTGTTGTGCCATTTTTGTAAATAACACTAACGGAGCGAATTTTAGCGTATTCCACCACATCTGTAAACCATGCATATTCAAAATCATAAGAAGCGGTTTCGTCAGGTTCGATGGGACCAATACATTTTTTTGTCATAGCGCGTCCGACAGGGTCGTCAACAGCATTATATCCCTGAAAAGTAATGTTAACGTATTTAATAGTAGAATTTGTGGGATTAAGAAAAGAAAATCTTATACCAGTACCATCGGTATATTCGCTTACATCATATACTCCCCATGAGGGTATCGCGAGTCCGTATTTGGAATAAGATTTTATTTGGTTAATAGACTCGTCCAATTTATTCAGATACAATGCTTTACTTAAAGCAATCTGTCTTTTAAAGAAATCGTTGCGAATATTTAGTGGCTGTTGCAACAAGGTATCTACCCTGAGTTGATTTTCCTCTGTCAAAATAACATCAGCTTCTTTAATGAAGAACGCTTTACCGTTATAACATGCCTTATAGTATTTAGAATTTCCAATGGTTAAAGCGTCACCGATTGTTATAACCGCTTTGTCGAGATGGGCATCAGCACTACGATATGAGCTGTTCGGCTCTACAAATTGATAAACGCTTGTAAATGAAGATTTAGTATACGCTGGAATTATAACAAAAGAAAATGGAAAATTAACCTCATTATCTATGATTGCAATATCTACATCAGAATTTATGGAATAGCCTCTGAACTGTTCGTCATATTCTGCTTGTGTTAAAACGATAGGATTTGTGCGTGCATATTCAGAGGGTTTGAGCGGACTCATAGAGATTACATTGCCTTTATCGTCTTGAAGTCTCAAAACGCAGGTAGTTTCAAGAGTATAATCATGATACATACCTGTACTTTTTGAGATCACGACTTGAAACTCACCATTGATGAGTTTACATTTAGTGAAAGAAGGTTTCGAAGAAGATGAATAATATGTAGGGACATCAGCAGAATAAAAAACATCTTCATTTACAAGAGAATTAATGAGCCGTTGAGTTTTAGTCGTAGTGAAAGAGCCATCATAAGAAAACGAACGAGGGACATTAAAGGTAATAATTCCAAGATTATCCAAATCAAGAAGTAAAACTTGACATCCCTCGCTGCTTGAATAAGGCTTAATCGAGTATACAACAAATGGTTTCCCATTTATTGCCGAAGTTGGAGTGAAAAACTTATCATCGACTTCTACACCTTTGTATGCGTGATTGAGAATATAGTGTTTGCCTATTTCCGGATTTTTCTTAGGCCGTTTTTTAATCCATATGGTGTCCGGCTGTTCGACAGTAAAACAATCCATGTATTGATTTGAGAAATCAAACATTATTGTATCGCCCACGAATTTTTTAAGGAAGTCAACATTATATCGACCAATCTTTGATGTCCTTTCATACGATGAGAAAGCATCTTGTATTTTAGATTGGACTTTGGCTGAAATTCCAAAGGTCGCTAAAATGGTTGTGAGAAAGATTAAACTAGATTTCTTCATAAAATTGGTGAATTGAGTTTAGTCCCAGTCGTTTAAGTTGTCAATGAAGTTGTCGAGGACGGTTTCATCCTGGATGTAAGGCAGTTCGCCGGTGTTCTCGTTGTAGTCGTAATCGACCCACATATCGTGGACGGCATCGCCGTTGTATGCGTTCAAATCTTGGCATTCGTCCATAAAACTATCGAACTAATTTTGTGGCACAGAAGAATTTTTGACCAGTTAAATCTCCGATATGGTCTATCATTTTGATTTTTTCTTTCAGATTCATAGTGGTATATACGAACCATCCATCAGCGGCGGGTTGGTAGTTGCGCAACGTATATCTTGTTTGGGAAACCAAGGGTAATTCATCCTTGCCCTTAAGGTCAAGTGTCGCTACATTTTCGATGCCGACATATTCAATCAGACGGATGAATGATTGAAAAGGCTTGCTTTCCAATATAAGACGTCCTGAGGGAGTAATGATAGCAAGGAACTTACCTCCCTCCTCTGGCCATGAATGATTCTCAGTATATATTTCTTCGTTATAGTCCATCAAAATATGAGTTATGTGATTGGAGCCTCAGGGTCGAAGAGTCTCACTGTTGAATCCAGTTACTTCTGATTTGTCTGAACGTACCATATACATTATCGCGGTGGTGGCGGAGGAACTGAGGATGGGGACGGAAATACTCAATCTGAGGAATAGTGATTTTGGCTCCGTTATAATCATTGAGGTAAGAGTCTGTTCTCAGGACATCAGGATGAACGATAATAGTGTAATCGTCCTCAATAGTAAAGAAGCCCTTATCAAATACGCAGTGCATATCTCTACTCATCGCTATGCCATTGCAAGGCAAGAAAGATCCATTATGTGCTTGCGGCATAATATGCGCAGCTTCGAGATTGTCAAAGCCATTGCACGAAATCACACGTTTAGTGACCGCACATTTACCGCCATAGGCATTCATGACAAAATCATGGAATGTGCGGGCATTGAACAAATCAGCACCCATAGCTTGAGCCATATCAGATGCCTGATTCATAGAATCCAATGCCTGTTGCTGCTGTTTCTCAATAGCCTCCTCAACCTTTTTATCACCAATAACATTTGCAGATCTGCTTGGCAATGTAAACCGATGGTCAAAAGTTGGGGCTGCATCGCCTTCCCATACCGCATAAGTCTTTCCATTAAGTTTTGAGTTCCAAAAAGAATAATACGGAGAAAGGGCATCAAATATATGCAGAACGTAAAATGGGATGTCATTATCTTTGCAACGCATTATAACGACAATATCATTCGGCATGAAAAGCGTTTTGTCGTTATCCAGTTTGCTGTTAAGATAAATACGGCTCTCATCACGCGGTTGCCCCTCAACATGAGCGGTGTCAACGTGTTTGGAATTGTGATAAACGTACTGAGCGTAGATTATCTCGTCTGAATGGTCGGTCAATATCGGGAGCGCGGTGCTGTCATTTAGAACGGTGGTCGAAAGATGTGGAAAGAAATTGTAAAATTCCTTTGAAATTAGCATATAGCGGCCACGGCTGAATTTGAGAGAGCCATCGCTGCGTCTTATGGGAGACCCCATCTCCTGACGACCAAGTTTTTTAATGAAAAATTCTGCCATGATTGTAATCAGAGGTGTAAAGTTTATAAAGTGCTTGGGCTATGATTTTGGCAAAATCAACAGGAACTGCATTGCCAATCATCTTATACTGAACCATTTTTGCACCGAGGAATTCGAAATCATCGGGGAATGTTTGCAAACGTGCCGCTTCACGAGGGGTTATCGAGCGAGCTTGTTCCGGGTCTGGATGTATGTGACGCATACCATCCTTGAACAGATGAGCCGGAATGGTGTTGCTTGGTTCGTCAGTCCTTAGAACATAATATTTATGTATGTTACTTTTCTTGCCGGTGACCTGAGTATAGAGTTCCTTGAGTTTTTCGATGCTTACATATTCCATTCTGCCGGAAGCGATGTCTTCTGCAAGAAAACGAAAGACGTTTATGTCGCGCAAGCTGTGAAAGCGCGGGGTATGGTTCATTACAAATCCACCGTCACGCTGCATATGAGAAATTTTGGAGCCGCCAGATTTCACAGGTGTTTCCAAAGGATATAGCCCCGGCAAATCAGCTATGGCATCAGAAACAGTACGCGGTGTCCCCTTTAATGAGGGTAGAATGACGTTGTAGAAATCATCGAGCATACTGTCACATCTATCTCCATAGACTTCTTCGGAAATGCCCAAAATTATAACTCTTTTTCGATGTTGCGGAATTCCATAATCGGCAACATCGAAAAGCGCACTTCTAAAATTCGGGGTTACTTTATAGCCTGCATTTTTGAAAGCTTCGTGTATTTTATCGGTAATTAGAGTGCCGCCCGGAGCCGCACTCAATAGACCTACCACATTTTCAAAAACAAAGAATTTGGGCTTAAAGTGCCGTACAATCTCAATGTAACGTTCAAAGAGATAATTGCGGTAATCATTCTTCATACCGTGTTCATCGCGGATACGTCCGGCCAATGAGTACGCTTGACAAGGAGGCCCCCCTATAATCACATCAACCTTGGTGTCACCAACGACTTTGTCTAACCCGATATGTTCTCCATAATCAGCGTCCTTAAATCCATTCAGCAATTCTTTCGTTCGTTGAATATCAAAGCGAATTACAGAATGTTCGGATTCAGAATGTTTCCATTTAGTCAGCAATCGATGTTTAATGGTTTCATAAGGAGCCTTCTCCCACTCAACCGCTCCGACTGTATGGTAAAAGCCCGACTGGAGGAATCCTTCAGTAAGACCGCCACAACCCGCGAACAGGTCAAGAGTATTCAATATCGGAGTTTTCATTAGAGAAATTGTATGAGTTGAGTGGCTAAAGCTTTTGCCAATAATACTGGAACGGCATTCCCGACTTGCTTGTTTTGCTGACCTCGGTTGCCGAGAAAAACAAAATCATCGGGGAACGTTTGTATGCGTGCGCTTTCTCTGACAGTCGGGCATCGATTCCATTTATAATGGAATAAATTTCTATGCCCGGTGTCAACGGTGCGAGCCGGCCTCTTGCTGTTTAGACGAGTCCATGCCATGTGAAATATACGGCTTTCACCAACTCCAGGCGGTAAATCTTTATAATTGCCTCCATCGGGAACAAGGGCAATGACCTCTTTGACAAAATCCTTATGGTTAATTGCAGTATGATTATGAAGTATAGAGCAATCAGAACGCATCATTTTCTGAAAATCGTTCAACGGTTCCGTAACATATCGTGATTGTTCTTCTCCGAGATAGTTTTCGAGTGAAGGCAAATCGCTGATTGCTTCTTCACACGTAATATAATTATCCACGGTAAAATAAGGTTCGGGGAAAGAATATTTAATTTCAGAATCCCGAAGCCCAACAAAAACAAGGCGTTTCCTTATTTGCGGAACGCCGTAATCGGCGGCACAAACAATTTTATAGGTAACATTATAACCCATATCGGAAAAGCGATGTATAATTTCATCTCTAACTGCGCCCTTGTATAGATTCGCCATGCCCGGAACATTCTCTATAAGAAATGCTTTTGGCCTATATCGACGAACAGTTTCAATCATTGCAAGATATAGCTTGTTACGCTCATCGTCAAAGTTACGAGGACCGGTAAGGCTAAAACCCTGACAAGGCGGACCTCCAATTATAACATCTAACTCTTTACCTGCCAAAAGCATATCAATTTCATCAAACGACTCTTTTTGAGAAAGGTCTAATCTTACTCCTTTCGCGCCTTTGTGATTAAGGTTAAACGTATTAAGTGCACTCTGCTCAAAGTCCACGCCGATTAAGATGTTGTAGCCGGCTTGTTCAAATCCTTTTGACAAGCCGCCACAACCACAAAATAGATCGAGGACATTCAAGCTCCTTTGTGCCATTATATGTAAAGCAGGAGCTTCCGAGTAGGCAGACAGGCGACCAAACCTTTAGCGACTACAAGGAAGCTCCTTTATATGTTGAATATAAGTTGTTACTTACATTTGATTGGTCTTCGTCTGCGCAAGCGCATACTTAATTGCAAAGTTAGCAATTATTCCCGAGACCCCGGACATCTACAACATAGAATATTCGGAGAGCGGGCGAAAATCGTGAAAAATCGCGAAATCGCGAAATCTCACGAATTATTTTATCTTGGCGCCGTCTTTGAGCGCCCCAGGTAGCCATGCAATGATTAAGAATAATACGAGTAGTCCCATATCCAATCTGTTTTGAAGTTTAAGTTGAACACTCCTTGTGTTCAACTGCAAAGGTAAATCCGAGTGTGTGCCCAATTCTTGCACACCAATGTTAAACTTTGTTTATTGGATGCGGATTGAAATCGGCTGTGTAAACGTAACTACTCACCTATATCTAAATGTTGAATACCGGCATAAAGTAGGGTCGATCCATGAACCAGTCCTCCGGAATAAAAGGCGCTCCATTTAGGTTCAGTTGCACTATGGTGCAGCCCCACATTGAAAATCAATCACTTATATTCATTAGGGAAACTGAGTGATTACCCCTTATATCCCTTACACAATACTTCTGCCTGTCGTTGGCGGCGTACTTATGCGCCTCGCGCATCGAGGAATAGAAGCCGTCTTTGGCAATTTCGATCCTCTGACAAAGGATAGAGGTTTGGAATGTCAAAGGTGTAAGGTCGCGCTTCATCTGCCTGATGAAGTACGTGCCGATGAGGTGCGGGCTTTTGAGGATTGGCGATTTTTTTGTTAACTTCGCAAGGAAAAACAGATCCTGACATGAAATCTATACGTGAGCTCTATCGCATAGGCCTCGGGCCATCATCGTCACATACAATGGGACCGCGCATGGCGGCCGAGCAGTTTCTAAAGACACATCCCCGCAGCGAGGGTTTCGAGGTAGTGCTCTACGGCTCTCTGGCTGCCACCGGCAAAGGCCACATGACCGACGTGGCGATCTCCGACGCGCTGGAGAAAAGCGGTATGCCGGTGAAGATCATCTGGAAACCTGACGTGTTCCTCCCCTACCATCCCAACGGCATGACGTTCCGTTCGCTCAACGAGGCGGGACTGCCGAGCGACGAGTGGACAGTCTACAGCGTCGGCGGAGGAGCAATCGAGGAGGAGGGCAAGAGCCGCGAGGGACTTGCCGAGATCTACGACTGCGACTCGATGACGGCGATACTGGAATATTGTGAGCGTACCGGGCGCTGCTACTGGGAGTATGTGGAGCAATGCGAGGGTAAGGACATCTGGGAATATCTGTCGAAGATCTGGGCCGCGATGAAGGAGGCTGTGGAACGCGGCCTCGCCACCGAGGGACGTCTCCCAGGGCCGCTGAACCTGCGGCGCAAGGCTTCGACATATAAGGTGAAAGCCGAGGGGTTCAAGGACAATCTGCGCACCCGCGGTCTCGTCTTCGCCTATGCGCTCGCCGTCAGCGAGGAAAACGCTTCGGGCCATCAGATCGTCACGGCTCCGACGTGCGGCAGCTGCGGCGTGCTCCCCGCAGTGCTCTACCATCTCTGGAAAAGCCGCGATTTCTCGGAGATGCAGATTCTTCGGGCATTGGCCACGGCCGGACTTGTGGGCAACGTTGTGAAGCACAATGCGAGTATCTCGGGTGCCGAGGTCGGCTGTCAGGGTGAGGTCGGGGTGGCGTGTGCCATGGCGGCCGCCGCGGCGAGCCAGCTCTTCGGCGGCAGTCCGGCGCAGATCGAATATGCCGCGGAGATGGGACTTGAACATCATCTCGGCATGACCTGCGATCCGGTGTGCGGTCTGGTGCAGATCCCCTGCATCGAGCGCAACGCCTACGCCGCGGCAAGGGCTCTGGACGCCAACATCTACGCCACATTCACCGACGGAATGCACCGCGTCTCCTTCGACAAGCTCGTGCAGGTGATGAAAGAGACCGGCCACGATCTCCCCTCGCTCTACAAAGAGACTGCCGCGGGCGGACTGGCCAAGGATTTCAAGCAGATGTAGCATCATAAGGAAAAGACAAAAAGGTTATAAAAAATGTGAGCTTATCTCACGACAGACTCACACTTAACCTTAAAAATCTAATCCTATGAAAAAACTTCTAACAAAATTGCTCTCCGCAATTTTGATTCGTATTACGCTGCAAAGTTAGTCAAATGTCGCAACAAGACAAAATACGAGACGAACAATTTGTCTATTGAATTACGCTGATGGCAGAGTTCAAACTTTATACTCTCGGGTGCGGATCGGCGAAACCGACGCCGGCACACAACCCTTCGAGCACAGTGATGTCGGTCAACGGTTCGCTATTCATGTTCGACTGCGGCGAGGGGGCGCAGAAGATGATGCAACGGCTTCATCTTAGTTTCTCGCGTCTGAACCATATCTTCATCACGCATCTCCATGGCGACCATGTGTTCGGTCTTCCGGGACTGATCGGCTCTATGGGGCTTATGCAGCGCAGCGGAGGAGTGACCATCCACACGTTTCCGGAAGGAGTGAAAATTATCCGCGAGATTCTCGACTTCTTCTGCCGTGACATGCCTTTCAACGTGGAGTTCAATGAGATACACCCCGAAGAGGCAGTCATCTACGAAGACAGACATCTGACAGTGCGCACACTGCCGCTGCGACACCGCGTGCCTGCGGTGGGATATGTCGTGGAGGAGAAGCCACGCGAACGCCACATCAACAAGGCTATGACCGATTTCCATCAGGTGCCGGTGGCTATGCTTCGCCGCATCAAACAGGGGGAGCCGTTCGTCAAGCCCGACGGCACGGTCATACCCGTCGAAATGCTGACCACGCCCCCTACGCCATCCGTGAGCTACGCCCACATCAGCGACACATCTTATATTTCGGGATTGGCACAGAAAATCGGCCCCGTGGATCTACTGTTCCACGAGACGACATACCTCGACGCGGAGGAGGCCGACGCGAAAAAGCGCGGCCACAGCACCGCGCGACAGGCAGCGATGGTAGCACGCGACGCGGGCGCAAAACAACTGCTGACAGGCCATTACTCGTCGCGCTACTCCGGACAGGAAAACCTTTTTGTCGAACAGGCACGCGAGATATTCCCGGAGACTATCCTCAACCGCGAAGGGCTGATTTTGAAGCTATAATGTGGGTTCTTGGGAATGCGAACAATTAGGAGCAATTTTTTTCAAACCATCAATAACCATGATTTTTAACCATGGGGAACCATTTTTCGGACATGGGAAACCATAACAAACTATAATTACCACTCGTAGGAGATGGAGGCGCCGAGGGAGTTGAGGGTTGTGGAGTTATAGTACCAGTTCCAATTCCAATAATTGTTGGTGATGAGCTGATATGTCACGCCGATGTTGATGGCCTGACGTGTGTCTTTATTGTTGGTTGGGATGCGGAGGCCGACCGAGGGTCGGAGATAGAAACCTTCGCTGTTGTTTAGGATTCCGTCGGGCGTGTTCATGTAGCTTTTGCCGACAAGGAACGAGGCACCGAGCCTGACGTCGATGAAAAATCCGACGTTGCTTTCCTGACCGATATTGAACCGGAAATCAGAATAGAGAGGTATCAGGACGCCGGTGTCGTTGCGGTCGTAGCTACTGTTGAAATTGCCGCCGGAAGGACGGTAGTCGGGATTATAGCCGTCGGGGCGGTCGGAATCCTTGTAGTTGGAGAAAAGCACGTTTACACCTGCGCCCACGCCCATGAAGAACCAGTTGCTGTATTTGAAACCCTGAGTGGTAGAAAATTCCAGAGAGTTGACGGAGTTGGTTCCGAGTCCGCCGGTGAATGAAGCCTCAGCGAAACCACGGTAGTTGAAGCTACCGGAAAGCGCTGGCTGGATCATCTGCGGAATCTGGTTGGCGAGTTCGTAGTATTGAGCCTTGGCGGTGGCGGCAAATGAAGCAGCGATGACGCCGAGAAGAACGATATGTTTTCTTAAATGAGCCATTAGGAATCTAAAATTTGTAAAGAATCATTTTTAAAGGAAACAATCGGGGAAGCCATAGTGTTTGATAATGACATAAGGTACAAAGAGAAAAAAATCGAGTGTCGCAGATTGCAAATATGGATGAAAATGAGTACCTTTGCGGCTGAAATAAGAAGCTGATATACGACAAAAGCAATCAGCGGCGCAATATCGAAGAAAACAGACAGAAACATTCTAATATATTAGATTTAAGATAGAAAATTATTATGAAGATCGAAAAAATCATTGGTCGTGAGGTGCTTGACTCACGCGGCAATCCCACAGTGGAAGTTGATGTAATTCTTGAAAGCGGCGCATTCGGCCGCGCAGCCGTTCCCTCCGGCGCATCGACAGGTGTCAACGAGGCTCTTGAGCTTCGCGACGGCGACAAGAACCGCTACATGGGCAAAGGTGTGCTCAAGGCAGTCGCCAACGTCAACGGTCCCATCGCCGACGCTCTGGCAGGCATGAGCGCGCTTGATCAGATCAAGATCGACGAGACAATGATTGCCCTCGACGGCACCCCCACCAAGTCGAACCTCGGCGCCAACGCCATCCTCGGCGTATCGCTTGCCGTTGCCAAGGCTGCAGCCAACTATCTCGACCAGCCTCTCTACAAATATATCGGCGGTGTGAACAGCTACGTTCTCCCCGTGCCCATGATGAACATCATCAACGGCGGCGCACACTCCGACGCTCCCATCTGCTTCCAGGAGTTCATGATCCGTCCCGTAGGCGCATGCTGCTACCATGAGGGTATCCGCATGGGCACAGAGGTGTTCCACAACCTTAAGAAAGTGCTCAAGGCACGCGGTCTTTCCACAGCCGTAGGCGACGAGGGTGGTTTCGCTCCCGCACTTGACGGCACCGAGGACGCCCTCAACGTGATCATCGAGGCCATCAAGGCTGCCGGCTACGAGCCCGGAAAGGACGTGACCATCGGTCTCGACGTCGCCAGCTCCGAGTTCTACAAGGACGGCAAATATGACTACACCTGGAAGCAGGGCGCAGACGCTCCCAAGCTCACCAGCGAGGAGCAGGCCAAGTTCCTTGAGAAGCTCATCACCGAATATCCTATCGACTCTATCGAGGACGGTATGGCAGAGAACGACTGGGAAGGCTGGAAGATCCTCACCGACCTCATCGGCGACCGCTGCCAGCTCGTGGGCGACGACCTCTTCGTCACCAACGTTAAATATCTTGAGCGCGGCATCGCAGAGGGTTGCGCAAACTCCATCCTCGTGAAGGTCAACCAGATCGGTTCACTCACCGAGACACTCCGCGCCGTAGAAATGGCACAGCGCAACGGCTACACCGCTGTCATCTCCCACCGTTCGGGCGAGACAGAGGACGCTACAATCGCCGACATCGCAGTTGCCACCAACGCCGGACAGATCAAGACCGGTAGCGCCAGCCGCTCCGACCGTATGGCTAAGTACAACCAGCTTCTCCGCATCGAGGAGGAACTCGGCGACGCAGCTGTCTACGGCTACAAGAAGATCGCCAAGAAATAATTTTCTTAGCGTTATAAATCCATAATATCCGGACGTCGGACACCTCCACGTCCGGATATTTTTTACAAGACGAAATTGCCAATCAAGGCCTATACCGATAAGATAAAAACTCCGCTCGCCATGTTCTACATAGCGACCGGACTGTTTTTCATATATATTTTTTTGATGGCGCTTTTTACGCCACATGTTGGAGACGACCTGAAATATCCGCTTGCCTACAACAGCTACCTCATCGGAGAGAGCGAGTTTCCGGGATTCGGAGAATGGTGGGAAGGGATCAGGATTCATTTTCTCTCTGTCAACGGCAGATCGGGAGACAAACTCCTGATCGGCTATCTACTCCTTCCGCAGGCGATACAGGCTCTATTTGCAGCAACAGGAGCCGCTGCAATGTTGATATCTTGCTGTAGACTTGCATTCTCGAAAATATCCTCATACGCGTATTCCTGCATGGCGATGCTCGTCACAATTATGTTGCTGATGCCATGGTACGACACAATGTTCGTTGGTTGTATGCTGCTGAACTACGCCGTGGGTGGAGGCATTGCATTGACAGCCCTTAGCCTCTATTTCCGTCCGTGCAAACCATGGAGAAAACTCAGAGGACTTCAATATGTCTTACTTGTCACGTTAGGATTTTTTGCCGGATCATGGCATGAAGGCTTCACGTTCATTACAGCTCCGGGAATACTGATATGTCTGATAATGCGACGACTGAGCCGGACTCAGGCCTTCGTCCTTGCAGGATTGATTTTGGGAGGAATCTTCATTATCTGCAATCCGGGATTCTGGTACAGATATGAACACAAGATGCAGATATTCAGCATGTCTGACGCAACTTCCATTTTCTATATATCCAACATGGCCTTGCTTACGCTGCTCGCCTATCCGATAGTAGTCATTTTCCCGAAACTGAGGAAACGATACACCTCCACAGACCGCGACATTATGCTTACAGCGATGTTCGCCGTCATAGCAAACGCCTTCATCTTCGTGAGCAACCTTTCTTTTCCGCGTGTACTGTGGTACGGCAATCTCATCGGATTCATAGGATTGGGATGCTTCCTGAAAGTCTACTCACCGAGGAAAATTCTTCGCTTAATGCTTAAATTCGCAGTCATTGCAGCCACAATTTTCTGTCTTGCACACGAAACAGTATGCGTTATTTGGCAGATTAAACTTGACAAGGAATACAAAGAGGTGATAAATCTGTACAGAGAATCACCTGACGGAACTGTCTTCTATACTCAGAAAGCATCCGAGACTTTACCGTGGATCACACTTGACCGACCTTCTTATCAACAGTTCTACGGATGGCGCATCGACCAGTGGATACCGGAATTCTACCGCAACAGTGACGAACAGCTCCATGTCGTTCCCAAAGAGCTGCAAGATTTCAATCCACAAGATGCCAAAGTATTAAACGCACAGCAAAAAATATACCAATATAACGGGAGATACGTTGTCGACGCGAGCGCATTGTCATTTAAAAGGACACGCAGCGTCTTTTCGACCGGAAAGGACAATAAACGCGAAAGCTACAGCATGGTGTGCCATAAGTTCAGGACTGAGGACGGACGGCTGTGGTATTATCTTCAGACGCCGGATGAAGAAGTTCTTGATTCGCCGAGGATACAATAATTCTTTGAAATCTACTATAGAAAATGGGAAAAGTGAACAGATACAAATACATCGGATCGCTGCTGTTTTTTGCGACGGTAGTCGTGCTGACAGGGATGATCGCGGCAAACACGCCTTTATACGAAGACGACATGGTGTTTGCCAACGTCTGGGGCTGCTCAAAACATCTTATCTGTCCGGAGGAGAATTTCAATCCATTCGCCTACGCACTGGAACATCGCGTGCTTGTCAACGGACGTGTCGGCGACATGTTCACACCTCTGATGATGATGATTCCCCGATGGTGCTACGGAGCTTTATATGCCTTCTGCTTCGGCGTGATTCTGCTTCAGATGATGCGTCTGGCGAAGCTGTCGTTCCGACGCACTCCTATGAAATGCGCATGGCTCGCGAGTCTTGCCATCCTTTTCTTTCCATGGATCGACGTACTCTACACCCGCGCCGTATTCTTCAACTATTTCCCCGCGATCATTTTTACGCTTATAGCGCTCAAGCTCTTTATCCGCGAAACGCCTGCGAGAGGGTGGAAACTCGCCGGATATGTCGTCGCGTGCGTGCTCAGCGGCTGCTGGCACGAGCTTATGCCGGTGGTGCTGTTTCCCTCGGCCATCATCTATTGCATCATCACACGAAGAATCACGCGCAACCAATGGATTGTTGCAGCGTCAATGGCCGCGGGTATGATCATCGTCGTGAGTGCTCCGTCGTTCTTCAACCGTGTCGATCAGCTTGACAGTCTGTTTTTTTCACCCTACCATATACTGCTCTGCAAACTCAATGTACTGCTTCTTATTCTAATCGCCATAGCGTCAATTACTACATTGTATTTCAGAAAAGATCTCAAGGATAGAAAAAGATCATTCGCACTTGTCTCGGCATTGCTTCTGCCGATCATACCGAGCTGCGCCATCATGCTCGCCTCGCTCTATGAGACACGTATGATTCTTTTTGCGATGGTGCTTGCCCTTTCAGCGCTTTTCTACTCTCTGCCCCGCGGCATCCGACTCGCAATAGGTTTTTCGGCAACCACCGCTATTCTCTCCATACTTCTACTGGCTGTCGTGCTTTGGCAGCTCACGTTCGTAGCCTTCAACACTATCAAAGTTAGAAAAGCTTCGGAGGATATTCTGAGGCAAGCCACAGCCAACCCCGATTCACATGTCTATTATGATCTGAGAGACATTCTCGCCAACGACAAAATCTGGCTTTACAAGACGCAGGGAAGAAGCTACGTCAACCGACTCCACACATGGGACGAATTTGCTGACTACACCGGCTCACGATACACATATAATGTTTTGCCTCCGGGACTGAAAAATTTCGATCTATCGAAGGCTGAGGCCATCGCATCTGACAACGGCTATTACTATTACGACACATACCTCATCGCCGACGCGCCATGCGATTCAACCGACTATGCTTTCGGCGTCCTCGAAATCGCATTTGACAAAGCTCCGACACGGCAATGTAGGTTTATGGGAACATATTTCACAGATGTGAATGGAAAACCGCTCATGTACCTTCTGCCCTATCAGACTCTCATCAAGCGCAAAAAACCAACGGAGGTGAAGATAACCGAATGTTATCTCCACCCCCGAATGGCTGACAAGGTCAAATAGACCTCAAATTTTCAATTCTCTATTTTCAATTCTCGACTTCGATCACCGAGCCTCCCGAGTGCGCTGTCTGCAACGGCGCATAGAGGCACTGTGTCTGTGCGATGCCCTGCGAATAGACGCCGTCCTGACTGACGAAACAATCGTAGCCGGTGTAGGTCACACCCTTGGGCAGGAAGTCGAAGAAGAGGTTGGTACAGTCGTTCTGCACGTCGCGGTAGTAGCCGGAACCATCCTGCCAGACATAGCCGGAGAGCTGCTGTATGGGCGAGAGCGCGGCACTGCGTCCGTCGATCACGCAGACATAGTCCATGTCGCGCTGCGAGGTAAGCATTATCTCGATTCTCACCTTGTCACCCTTGCGGAGCTTCTCGCCCTCGGCAAGCGTCTCGGTGTGGACACCGTCGGCATTCTCGATCACCTTGAGCACACGTTTCGACACCGTGATGTCGCTCGCGGAGTAAGGTTTTACCTCCGTAATCGGAAGGATGCGGCGGCTGAGCACCCCACCCCACGCCTGATGACCGGCGGACTTTGTGATCTCGATGTTGCCCCCCTTCGCGTCAAGAGGCATCGTGAAACTTCCCGTGAGCGCGTCGCGGTGTCCGACCTCGACATCCTTGCCGTTGATGCGGAATGTCGCGGGAGCAAAATCGGCTGTCCAGTCGCTGCCGGAGGAGAGGATGGCATATACGACCTCGGCAATCTCGTCAGCATTCCCCCAGTCCTCGGTCTGACGCTGGATAAGTAGCCACTGGCGCAATCCGTCAATCTGAGGAGCACCGGGAGTGATTTCGTGGTAAGCCTCAAGCACCTGCATGGTCGTGATGAGCTTGTTGCGGCCGTTCCACGAGGAATTGAGATTGTCAAACCACATCCCTCTCTCCTTGCTCGTGAGGGCTTTCTGGCGAAGCGATTCAAGTATCGAGCGCGCCTCCATCGGATAGCCGTTGCGCGAGAGCACGATGGCCGCTACGGCGGTATTGTAGATGCTGAACTCCTTCCATTCCTTCTGCACGGCCTGCAAGGCAAGTTTCTGCAACGATGCGTAGTTCTTGTCCATCGCGATGTCGCCGAGTCCGGAACGGACATACATGTAGTTGAGCATCGTTGTGGTCGAGAACCGCTTCTGACTCTTGATGTAGTCGCTGTAAAGCTCCTTGTCGGTATATTTCACGGCCTTCCGGATAGCCTCGTCGAGTTTCTTGTCCTTGGGGAGGAAGTCCATCCGGCGCAACATGCTAAGGTAAAGAAGCACACGCGAGGTCACGTAGGTGGAGGGACGCATACCCTCGCACCAGCTCCACGAGCCGTCGGAGCGCTGACGTTTGAGCAGTTCGGTCACGGCATCGTTGATGGCTGCGGAGCAGGCCTCAGAGTCGAGCAGACGAGTGAGCTGACTCATGCGCAGAGTCTCGCTCTCGGCATTGAGTGTCCAGGGAGTGTCGCCGAGCGCGATCACCTTCATAGCCTCGTCGCGCTGCAGCGGCGAGACAAGTGTGCTGTCACCCGTCTCGCTCCATAGGCTTATAGCCTCGCGAAGCTTCGGATAGCGCGACGTCAGGCCGAAGGCGATGGAGTTGCCGTAAAGATGACGCAGTGTAGAAAGGATGGAGGCGTCCTTGGGGAAGGTCATGTCGGGAAGTGCCGTGACGCAATACCACACGGGATTGTCGCAATAGCTGAACATCGTCTGCGAGCCTGCGTCTCCGGAAGGATATGAGAGCGAGAACGAGGTCTCGTCGGGAGCCATATAGAAAGGTGTCGATTCCGTGACAGGCGTCGACGAGGGGAGGATGCCCACAAGCGACTGCTCGCCGTCGGAGGACTCGCCCAAGGTCGCGTAGACTCTCACGCCGACCGCCGTAATGTCGGATGGAGCCGTGAAGTCGATTGTCTCCACGAAACTTGCGCTGTCCGCCACCTTACGCGGAGTGTAGCTCTTCTCGGCAAGGGTCCTGCCGGTCAGAGGATCGTAGATCTCGGCCTTGACACTGATCTCGGCTTCCGCGCCGCTGTTGTTGAACGTGGTGAACGCTAACACGGACTTGTCGCCTGTGCGCAGGAAACGCGGCAACTGCGACTGCACCATCACTTTCTTTGAGGCCACGGCCTGCATTGTGCGCAGATCGCTCTTCATGTTCTCGGGATCGTATGCCATGAGCTGCAGCTGCCAAGTCGTGTTGTAGTCAGGAGCCGTAAACGACAGGTCGAGCACGCCGTCGCTGTCCGTGAGCAGCGAGGGCATGAAGAACGCCACCGGACACTCCGACGGACGATATATTTCAACATCGCCCGATTCGCCGGAATCGGCAGACTCCTCAGACGCAGCGCCGGTAGAGGAAACGGAATCATAAAGCACCGACTCTTTCTCCTCAACCGCTTCCATCTTAGGCGCGGCAGCCGCGCCGACAGCCATCTTTTTTGTGCCACGTATACGTAGCTGGCCGGAGTTTGCACCAACCGATTCCGGTGTAGCCAATCCATAACCAACAGTGACCATATCATATAGCTGTACCGGGCCGAAAAATGTCAGTGCGTAATAAGTGTTCAGATTCGGGAAATTGAGCGGTTCCACGACTTTATGCATCTTGCCGCTGATATTCCATACGACATCCCGGCGATTCCGGGAAACGCCATTGTATTTCGCGTGATTCGTCCAGTAATAAAGCCATGGCTCTGTCCAAGAGAAATGTCTGATGGAATTGAGAGCCTTGTCGGTCATTGTGGCGGAAACCGGAATCACCGACGCATTTCTGTCGCCGAGAGTGTAGCGAAAACGCCATGTTTCCTTTGCGCCGGCCGTGATCTTGTCGCGGAAAGTCACGACCTCAGATTTCAACTTCTCGGCAGCGGCTCGCGAAATAACATTCACTGTCGAATGTCGGAAGTTGCCGTCGCTTACGACCATGAAGTTGGCAAACATCGTCTCGCCGGAAGGTATCGCGGGAGTCTTCACGCGAAGCACCTCGTCGTCGGCCTTGAGCCAGCGCGACTCGACAATTCCATCCTTGCCCACAAGCTGATAGAGGATATACTGATCCTTGCAGGAGGAACCGACAGCGATTTCAACCGATGCACCGTTCTCCCCGGCGACATATTCCGTGACAGGAACCCAAAGCGATGTCTTATATGCAGGCTTTTGGTCGGAAAGTCGATAAAGAATCAGTTCACATTCCTCCGAGGAATCCGCGACTTCGGGATTCGAGACCTTCCATTTGTATGTTCCGGACTTGACATTCGAGGCGTCGAGTTCAAGCGTGGGAGATGTGAAAGAACCGGAAGCAACAACTTCTCCGCTTGCAGTATCGGTGAGAGTGTAGTCGAGTTTCACATTCTGAGGCGTGCCGTCCACACCGAGCACGTCGGCTTGAAGTTTCACAGTCTCCGCGGTAATCTCAGTCATGCCGGACGATCTGAGAGTGAGATTGTTTTTTGCGCCCAATGAGAAGTAAGCATTCTCAGAACGCTGTGTTTCTCCGGCAGTCGAGGTTACGGCGGCATTGACTGTGAAGGTGCCGTATCGGTAGTAATCATCGAGAGAAGCCGTAGGGAGATCCAGCGAAAAACGTCCTTCGCTGTCCGTCTTCAGGTCGGCGGCAAAACTGTTGCTGTCATAGCCGTAGAAACGCCAAGGATAATAGTTGCGGTAGTCAACTTTCAGCTTTACTTCACCGTCAGCCACAGGCATTCCGCTGAAAGTCATGGCACGACCCTCGACTTTCACTATGTCGCCGGGCTTGTAGTTCTTGGCCGATGTGGAGACCTCGACATAGAACTTCGGCACGACATAATCGGCCATTTCTATAAAACCGAAGCCTTCAATGCCATCCTCTGCCTGTTCCTTGACATCATCCTCGATTCTTATGATGAACGTGCCATTCATTCCATTCGCGGGGAGAGCGAACTCACCGGTGGCTTTGCCGTATCTGTCTGTCGCAATAGCAATCGTGTCGCGTACGATTCCGGAAGGATCGAACACCCTGGCACGGAGGCGTCTGTCGGCCAATGCCTTCGATCCGGAAGGACCGGTCTGAAATGCCACGACTACGAACTTCACCGTGTCACCGGGATGGTATAGCGCGAGGTCTGTATAAACGCTTGCCTGCTTGCTATCCTTATTGTTGTAAAGATAACTGCCATAAATATGACTGCCTATTCTGTCAGCACCCTTGGATGCCAGAAAACGCAAATTGTAATTCTCCTTCATACTCCCGGGAGTGCCGACGAAACCTGAAGCATCAGTTACGACAGTCGCCGAAGACTTCTTGCCGTCGTATGTGGAGGTAAACTTGACCGTCACGCCGGACAAGGGAGCGCCGTTGGAGTTGTCGACGATATAGACGCCATCATTGTCGCTCGATTGCTTGTCACTGAATCCACGCACGATGTAGCCGAGATCGGAGACATCAAAAGTATAGACCTCATACTCGCCCACAATGCCGGAACGGTTGCGGCCGCCGTCAGTGGCAAGCACGGCGCCATATTCGCCGTAAGGAAGTTTGCCGAAAGTCACGGAATCCTCAGCCGCACGGCAATCCTCACTGCGTCCCGGAACCTCACGCACATCTACAAATGTGGAATGAGAACTGCTCAGGATACGCTGCATGTCGGAAAGATTGCCTACATCATTGCCGAAGCGGAAGATCTTCACATACATTGTCTTGCCGCCCGGAACGCCGATAACCTTCAGCTGCGCGTCGGCATCGCTGCGATATACATTCCTGCCTTGAAGGCGAACCCTGTACGATTCTATCCAGCTGAGATCATTGCGTATCTGATTTATGGCCTTTGAATTCGGGAAACGCGCGATGTAGTTTTCGAGAGCTTTCTTGGTTTCTGCACGCATCGCGCAGACGGAATCTGCAGGGATTTCTTTGTCGGAAGTTCCGACACGCTTCAGGACAGAGACCATGTCGTCGAGCAGGCTATAGCTGTCGGGGGAAGTCTCAAACTCACTGTATGCCTTGCTCAGAGTCTTGTAAAGCTCCGGTTTGGAGAGATTCTTTTTCGGAATGAACCAGCCGAGAAGAAGCGGCGACTTTATCTCGCGGCCATGGGCGATGATCTGCGAGAGTAGTTCCTGCGAATATACCTTGCATTTCGCTCCTGGAGAGAGATACCTGGATGTGCTGCCGAAGAAAGGAATGGGTGAGTCGGTGTCGCTTCCCTCGCCTTCAGTGTAGCTTTGGGCACGCGCTGCAAGCAAGGTATAGAGATCAGGGCAAAGTCTCGCCTGCTCGTCAACGAGCGTGAGCAGCAAAGGTTTCCACTGCTCTATCGGAGAGTTTTTAAGAAGCTGCGGGTCGGCGAGCGATTTGCGGCAGAGATCCAGCACTTTCAGGCGGAACATGTCTTCGCTCCATTCCGCCATGTCGGCAGGGAAAGGCTCGTCGAGAGGCAACTGACGATCGCTATATGCGCTTGCGCCGAGCTGACTGACTATCTGCGCCTCAAGACTGTAGAGTATGGCCGATGTGGCTCCGCTGCGAGCCTTGGCCACGGAGTCAACCAAGGCCACAGTCTCGTTAAAGGACGCGCTGCTGCGCTCATTATTGGCGACGGCAAGCTGAACCACAGCCTTCACCACATCAATGTCGGAAGCGTCGGAGCGTAACACACGTTCCGCATTGGCGATCACAGTCTCGGGATAGGCGAAATCCGGCGTCTCGAAAGTGTTGGCTTTCGCTGTTTTCTCTATCTTGCCTTTCATTGTCCTGTTGGCTTTCTTAGGCGGTGCGGCATTGGCGCCCGCGGCTGTCAAAAGCACAAAAGCCGCAACAATCAGTATTGCAGCTTTTATTTTCCGTAAGGTTTCTCTCATATTAGCTATTTCTTTTTGTCACGCATTTTCATCATCTTTCGATTGAACTTCATCTCTGCATTCTTCATAAGATAAAGCTGCTTTGGAGAGAGAAGTTTTTTGAGTTGCTTGTAGTACATAATGTCGAGCGCGCCTTCAGCACTCTTGGCTCCGGCCATCTCCTCGCTCACTTTGTTGTAATCCTCGTCGGTAGGCGACTGCTTGGCCTTTAGAGCCTTATGATTGTCGCGGTATGTTTTAAACAGATTCAACTTCGCATTGTTCAGTTCCGTGTAGATGCGGATGAACTCCGGCTGCTGCTCCTTGGTGATCTCCGCCTCCTGAATCAGATATTTGATCTTGAACTCCTGCACCTCGCGGATCATCTCGGCGTGACGCTTGTGGTTCTCCTTCTGATTCTGGGCGGACGCCGGAACGCCGCAGAAGAGGAACATGGCTGCAAAGAGCGCCGCTGCGAAGAAAATCCTTCTGATTCCGCAGCGTGACACATTAACATTATAATGAGGCATAATAGTCATAATAGAATTCATCAAAATCGTAGTCATCAAGCGAATCGTCGTCCGCGGCATCCTCCTTGGCAAACTCCTGCTGCATCGCCTTTACGTCGATATCCTCGACCTCGTCGGTAAACTGATAGTCAAAATCCTTCTCGAAATCGTTCATGTCGTCGTAGCTTGACGCGACATCACCCACAATGTCGACATCGTTGGCCTGCTGCGCGATGTTTAGCTGCGCCTCGACCTCCGGGGTCGTCACAGCCTGAGCCACGAGCGCAGGAGGATTGTCAAGCGACACTTCAGGATGGCGCGAGGTCTGCATCTGCGTGACGATCTTCATGGTGCACCAAAGCCCCATGAACATTGCCGCAAGATAGACGTAAGGCCTGATTGTCTGCCACATGGTGCGTCGCGGCGCGACAACAGGCTTGCGCTCCGGAAGCTTCCCGAGGAGATCCTTACGCACCGGCTCAAGAAATCCTTCCGGCACCTTGAAACCGTGCTCCTTCCCTATCTTATGTTTTATAATATCTTCGTTTTTCATTGAAATGCTTCTTCGCTTTTTCTTTATAGACCACACGAAGGCGCGTAAGTTTAATCGGATTCAAATTTTTTTCAACGATGTGAAGACGATGTGATTTTTTGCAGAAATTTAGGCGAATCTTGCGTGTTACTTCCTTACCTGTCAGATTTTTTTGTAATTTTGCGGATTGAAACAATCTCTAAGAAGACACTGATATGGGAAAAGCCGACACAGTGGCCCGATATATCGACGACTACCTTAAGGGCAAGTCGGAGGAGACTCAGGAGCGTTTCCGCTCCAAGGACATCAACAAGCAGTATTGCTCCATCATGCAGTGGCGCAGCAAGTTGCGCCGCAGCCAGCAGCCGCAGGCTCCCGGCGCGGAACTCCTCTCCGATCTGCGCGCCGTCAAGACCAAACTCGCCAAAGCTCCGCAGCTCACGGCTCAGGAGTGCAGGATGCTTTACGCCGAGATCGACGCCCTGCGGCAGGCTCTCGCCATCTACGAGGAGGAGCAGAAGCAGCGCCGCATCCACGAGCTTGAGGCCCAGCGCGAGGCAATCGCCGCCGAGCTGCAACGTCTCCGCGGCAACGAGCCGGGGCTCTTCGACCTAATCAGCGACTGATTCAGACAATAACACTCACAATCATACAGACTTATACATAATGTACAGAACCAATACATGCGGAGAACTCCGTCTTTCCGACGCCGGCAAAAACGTGACTCTGGCCGGCTGGGTTCAGAGAGTACGCAAGATGGGCGGCATGACCTTTCTGGATCTGCGCGACCGATACGGCATAACCCAGATTGTCTTCAACAATGAAGTGAACGCTGCCCTTTGCGAGGTGGCAAATCACATGGGACGCGAATTTGTGGTGCAGATCACCGGCAAAGTGCAGGAGCGCTCAAGCAAGAATCCCAACATACCGACCGGCGACATAGAGATCATCGCCGACGGACTCAAGGTGCTCAACCGCAGCGAAGTGCCACCCTTCACCATCGAGGAGAACACCGACGGCGGCGACGACCTGCGCATGAAATACCGCTATCTTGACCTGCGCCGCAGCTGTGTGCGCGACAATCTCGTGCTCCGCCACCGCATGGCCTTCGAGATACGCCGCTACCTCGACGCCAACGGATTCCTGGAGATAGAGACACCCGTATTGGTGAAGTCGACTCCCGAAGGTGCACGCGACTTCGTCGTGCCTTCCCGCATGAATCCCGGCGAATTCTACGCTCTTCCGCAGTCGCCCCAGCTCTTCAAGCAGCTCCTGATGGTCAGCGGTTTCGACCGTTATTTCCAGCTCGCGAAATGCTTCCGCGACGAGGATCTGCGAGCTGACCGACAGCCCGAGTTCACTCAGGTCGACTGCGAGATGAGCTTTGTGGAGCAGGAAGACGTCATTAACATGTTTGAAGGTCTTGTAAAACATATCTTCAAATATGTCAAAGATATAGACTTCACCGATCCTTTCCCCCGCATGACCTGGAACGACGCCATGCGTCTATACGGTTCCGACAAGCCCGACATCCGCTTCGGCATGACCTTCGTGGAGCTGACAGACCTCGTGAAAGGCAAAGGTTTCAGCGTGATGGACGAGGCCGAGCTTACCGTCGGCATCTGCGTGCCCGGATGCGCCGGATACACTCGCAAGCAGCTCGACGAGCTGACAGACTTCGTGAAGCGTCCTCAGGTCGGCGCCAAGGGTCTGGTCTACGTGAAATACAATGCCGACGGCTCCGTGAAGAGTTCCGTGGGCAAATTCTTCAGCGACGAGCAGCTTCTCGAATGGTGCTCCCGAATGGACGCCAAGCCCGGCGACCTTCTCCTCATCCTCAGCGGCGAGGCCATGAAGACCCGCAAGCAGCTCAACGAACTGCGTCTTGAGATGGGCAACCGTCTCGGCCTGCGTCCAAAGAACGTGTTCGCACCTCTGTGGGTCATCGACTTCCCTCTCTTCGAATGGGACGAAGAGACACAGCGCTACTACGCGATGCACCATCCCTTCACCTCGCCCAAACCTGAAGACATCCCACTGCTCCACAGCGACACCGGCAAGGTGCGCGCCAACGCCTATGACATCGTTGTCAACGGCACCGAGCTGGGCGGCGGTTCGATCCGTATCCACGACTCCGAGCTTCAGGACACGATGTTCGAGCTTCTCGGATTCACCAAGGAGCGTGCTCAGGAGCAGTTCGGATTCCTCATGGACGCCTTCAAATACGGCGCGCCGCCTCACGGTGGTCTCGCCCTCGGTTTCGACCGTTTCGTATCGATACTCGCCGAGCTTGACACTATCCGCGACGTCATCGCCTTCCCCAAGAACAATTCCGGCCGCGACGTGATGAACGAGTCCCCCTCTCCCATCGACGACTCGCAGCTTGAAGAACTTCAGCTCAAACTCGACCTCAAGAACGAGTAACAACCAATCGCCCCATACATGCCAAAGGTTAAAGACATAGCCAACGCAATCGAAGAATTCGCTCCCCGCGATCTTCAGGAATCCTACGACAACGCCGGCCTGCAGGTAGGCGACGCCGAAATGGAAGTCAGCGCAGCTCTCCTCTGTCTTGATGTGACAGAGGATGTGATGACGGAAGCGCGCCGTCGCGGATGCAACATGGTCATCTCCCACCATCCGCTCCTTTTCAGCTCACTGAAAAAGGTGACAGGCGCCACCGCGGTGGAACGCATCGTGGCCGACGCCATCTGCCACAACATCGCCATCTATGCCGCCCACACAAATCTTGACTCGGCCTCTCAGGGAGTCAGCTATGAGATCGCCGACACCCTCGATCTCACTGATGTTGAGGTTCTTGAGGCCAAGCCCGACAACCCGACCGTCGGCCTCGGCGTTATCGGCAACATCTCCGGCACTCCCGTGCTCGAATTCCTCAGAAAAGTCAAGGAGCTCTTCAAAGTGAGGGATCTGCGCTACGGCGGCCCGGCACGTCTGTTGGTCGTCAACCGCGTGGCCATCTGCGGCGGCGCGGGTGCAAGCCTCATCCCCACAGCCGTGGCGAAAGGCGCCGACGCGATCATCACCGGCGACCTGAAATACCACGATTTCACCACGTGGAGCCAGGAGATTCTGCTTGCTGACATCGGCCACTTCGAGAGTGAGCTATGTACAAAAAAGATTTTTTCACGGATTATTCGCGAAAAATTTCCTAACTTTGTAACCTATTTTTCGGAGACTGAAAAGAATCCGATCAACGTAATGTAGCGGTCACGGAGCCTGCGAGGCTTTTGACTGTTGCAAATTCGCATCTGAAACTTAATAACTTACATAAGAGTCATTCAAATATATGGCAACTGATAAAACGACTGAGAAGGACCGCAGCGTGGAGGAACGCCTCAAATCGCTCTACGAGCTCCAGAAAATACTTTCGGAAATTGACCGCATACGCACCCTGCGTGGCGAACTTCCCCACGAGGTAAAGGATCTGGAAGACGAGATCGAACGCTACAACACCCGCATCCGCAAATATCAGGAGGAAATTGCTGCCCTTAAACGTTCCGCTTCGCAGAACTCCGGCGAAATCACCGACCGCAAAGCCAAAATCGAGCGCTACAAGGCTCAGCAGGACAATGTCCGCAACAATCGCGAATACGACTTCCTGAGCAAGGAGATCGAATTCGAGGGTCTTGAGATCGAACTCGCCGAAAAGAAAATCCACGACAGCGGAAAGGCTATAGAGGAGAAGACTGCCGAAATAGAGAAAGCCAAGGAAAAACTGGCCGACAACGAGCATATTCTGGCCGAGAAGCGTGCCGAGCTCTCCGACATCGTCTCCGAGACAAAAGCTGAGGAAGAGGCTTTGCGCGGCAAGGCTCTCGAACTGGAGGCTCTCGTTGATCAGCGCACTCTTCAGGCTTTCAAGCGTATCCGCAACAACACTCACAACGGCCTCGGCATCGTCACGGTGCAGCGCAACGCCTGCGGCGGATGCTTCAACAGAGTACCGCCTCAGCGCCAGCTTGAAATCAAGATGCACCGCAAGGTCATCGTCTGCGAATATTGCGGCCGCATCATGATCGACGGACCTCTCGCCGGAATCGAGGAGGGCAAACCCGCAGAGGCAGCCCCCAAACGTCGCGTATCCCGCGCCAAAACTGCAGCTCCCGCAGAGGCTGCGACAGAAGAATCCGCTGAAACTCAGGCAGAATAATCCGCCCGTCAATCCAAATCATAAATGCCAAGCGTGGTGACATCGCATTCCAAAAGATGTTTCCGCGCTTGGCTGACTTTATCGGCTCGACGCCGATCCATAACCAGAAAGACCATGACAGATACCCGGAAAATACTATCATTCAGGCTCCTGCCTGCAATACTCGTGGCGCTTCTGCACCTGATTGCACCGGCAGCGACGTCGGCGACCGACATGCCGCTGCCCAAAAGGGAATTTCGCGGCGCATGGCTCCACGTCATCGGACAGAGCCAATACATGAACATGACGCCCGAAAAGCAGAAAGAATATCTCATCGACCAGCTCGACAAACTTGAAAGCGCCGGTTGCAATGCCGTGATTTTCCAGATCCGCCCGACTGCCGACGCGCTCTATAAATCAGACTTAGAGCCGTGGAGCGCATGGCTCACAGGCAAACGCGGCAAAGCGCCATCCATTGACTGGGATCCCCTCCGGTTCATTATAGATGAATCGCATCGCCGAGGCATGGAACTACATGCCTGGCTCAACCCTTACCGCGTCACATCCTCGGCCAAGGAGGTGCTTCCGGCCGACCACCTTGTCAACCGCGAGCCGCAGAGATTCGTGAAATTCAACGGACAGACTTTCTTCGATCCCGCATACGAGGAGAACCGTCAATATATCGCGAATATAGTCAGCGACATCGTGGAGCGCTACGACGTCGATGCCATCCACTTCGACGACTACTTCTACCCTTATCCCGCAGGAGCCAAGAAGTTTGACGCCGACACCGACAGCTACAACAAGTTCGCCAAAGGCAAAAACAAGGGTGACTGGCGCCGCGAGAATGTGGACAAGCTTATCGAGCTTGTGAGCGGTACAATCAAGAATATTAAGCCTTGGGTGAGATTCGGCATCAGTCCTTTCGGCATCTGGCGCAACAAAAGCTCAGATCCGCGCGGATCCGAAAGCGGCGGACTTCAGAACTACGACGACCTCTACGCCGACGTGATCCTCTGGGCTGAGAAAGGATGGATCGACTATCTCGCGCCGCAGCTCTACTGGAATCTTGACCTTAAGGTCGCACCCACGCGCAAACTCGCGAAATGGTGGAACGACAACACGCCCGAAAACTGCGACCTCTACATCGGATATGACGTGAAGCGCACAATGGACACCCCCACTTCCGACGACCGCAACGAACTGGCGGCCAAGGTCAACATGTCGCGCTCGCTTCCGAACGTCAAGGGCAACATCTGGTGGCACGGCTATTGGGTCACAGGCAACTACAAGGGCACGCTCGACTCCCTAGCTCAAAAACATCAGGCGAGCCTCGCCCTTCCCCCTGCCTACGGCGACATCCGGATAAAGCCGGAAAAGGTTAAGAATGTAAAGGCGGCGATGAAGGACGACGTGCCGGTGATCACCTGGGACCTTCCGGAAAACTTCTCCGGCTACGAAGCCCCGATGCCTGACGCCGAGCCCGCCGAGACAGACGTAGTGAAATTTGTCGTATACGAATTCTTCAAAGGAGAGGAGATAAACCTCGACGATCCGCAGGCGATAATAGCGGTCACACCTTTCAACGCCGTGAGAGTGAACTCCGCCGAACCCGGCAATGTATTCATAGTCACAGCCGTAGACCGCATGAACCGCGAAAGCGATCCATCCGCACGCCTGATAATAAAATAGCATCCGAACGGACGCATACCAAACAGATGCCGCGACACGATCTACAGAAGATGTGGCGCGGCATCATCAATCAAGTGCTTTTATAATAAAGCAAAAAAATAAGAGGCTACATACTTGCGTATTCTTCTACCGTAGGACTTTTCACGTCTACACCGAACTCACGCGCCTTTGCGAGGATGGCGCGGGCAAGTTTCGGCTTCAGTTCTTCAGGACAATAACGGAAATAGGCCTCGGCCGCACGCACATGCGCGGCATCGGGCATCGGATATTCCCGGCGTTCGGGCAAACCGAAATCACTCGGGCTAAGTTCTTTGCGTTCTTCAGCATCCAATCTGTCGTTCATAGCTGTTAAATTAAGAAGTTTAAGTATATTAGCTATACGCCGATCCGCACCAAAAAGTTCTCATGGGAACTATATATATTCCCTGAAAAAGGTAAGGATCAACCAAAAACTTGCTCCTGCGAACAATAGCAGCGGCAGCGATATAAGAATTCTCTTTCTGTAGATATTTCCTATCTCTTTGACGGGGCTTTCCGTTTTGGCGGAATCACGCACAATATGTATGTAAACTCCCACTGTAGAATAGAAGAATATTACAATGGATGCGATAAGCCATATCCAAATCAGAACTTTCATATTTTAGTATTTTGCCGGTAAAGAATGTCCTGTTTCACACATAAAAGTCGTTGACAAGTATATAAGTGTTTTATAGTGAATTTTACTTTGGTTATGATTCCAAAACACACATTAAGTGAAATAAGTTCTATGATTAAATTATTTTTTGTTCACACAGTGAGAATATGTACTTTTTTCATGTTTTGGAGATTTCTTGTCCTTACATCCCTTCATTCGCTTTTTCATACTTTTCGCGAATTTCTACCGGTACTATTTGGAGACTTTCGCGCGGGTGTTTTGGTATGTCGCGGCTTTTTATTACTTTTGTAGCCAATACGTTTATCGGTTCCGTTACGTTTATTATTACAGAACCGAGTCAGGATCAAGATATAACCAAGATAGATTTATCAGTTTATAGCAATGGCAAAACAGGAAGATGTCTTCAAAACAATAGTGGCTCATGCCAAGGAGTATGGCTTCGTATTCCAGTCAAGTGAAATCTACGACGGCCTTTCCGCCGTCTACGACTACGGCCAGAACGGCGTCGAGCTTAAGAACAATATCAAACGCTACTGGTGGGAGGCCATGACGATGCTCCACGACAATATCGTGGGTATCGACTCAGCTATCTTCATGCACCCGACGATCTGGAAGGCATCAGGCCATGTCGACGCTTTCAACGATCCCCTGATCGACAACCGTGACTCCAAGAAGCGCTATCGCGCCGATGTCCTTATCGAAGACGAGATCGCAAAATACGACGAGAAGATCAACAAGGAGGTGGCAAAGGCTGCAAAGCGTTTCGGCGAGAGCTTCGACGAGGCTCTTTTCCGCCAGACAAATCCGCGTGTGCTTGAGCACAAGGCAAAACGCGACGCTCTTCATGAGCGTTTCGCAAAGGCTATGAACGACAATGACCTCGCCGAGCTCAAGCAGATCATCATTGATTGCGAGATCGCCGATCCTATCAGCGGCACCCGCAACTGGACCGATGTGCGCCAGTTCAACCTCATGTTCAAGACCGAGATGGGATCGACGGCCGACGGCGCCATGGAGGTGTATCTCCGTCCGGAGACCGCGCAGGGCATCTTCGTCAACTATCTCAACGTGCAGAAGACCGGACGCATGCGTCTACCCTTCGGCATCGCGCAGATAGGCAAGGCATTCCGCAACGAGATCGTGGCGCGTCAGTTCATCTTCCGTATGCGCGAGTTCGAACAGATGGAAATGCAGTTCTTCGTGCGTCCCGGCGAGGAACTTAAATGGTTTGAGTTCTGGAAAGAGACTCGTCTGAAATGGCACAAGGCTCTCGGACTTGGCGACGAAAAATATCGCTTCCACGACCACGAGAAGCTCGCACACTATGCCAACGCCGCGACCGACGTGGAATTTCAGATGCCTTTCGGCTTCAAGGAGGTAGAGGGCATCCACTCGCGCACTAATTTCGACCTCTCGCAGCATGAGAAATACTCCGGCAAGAAGATACAGTATTTCGATCCGGAACTCAACGAAAGCTATGTGCCCTACGTCATCGAGACCTCGATCGGCGTCGACCGCATGTTCCTCAGCGTGCTTTGCAGCGCCTACGAGGAGCAGAAGCTCGAAGGTGGCGACAGCCGCGTGGTGCTCCACTTCCCTGCCCCTCTGGCTCCTGTAAAATGCGCCGTGCTTCCGCTCGTGCGCAAGGACGGGCTGCCCGACAAGGCCCGCGAGATCCAGCACAAGCTCCGCTTCGACTTCACATGCCAGTACGACGAGAAGGACTCCATAGGCAAGCGCTACCGCCGTCAGGACGCCATCGGCACCCCCTACTGCATCACCGTCGACCATCAGACTCTCGAGGACAACACAGTAACGCTGCGCCACCGCGACACCATGGAGCAACAGCGTGTCAACGCCGACCTTCTTCCCGAACTTCTCGGCAAGGAAGTCAGCCTCAATTCACTCCTCCGCAAACTTCTTTAACAAAATATGAACACTCAGACAAAACCTCTCCCTTCCGGCTCCTCCGGAATCAGCAAGAAATGGATCATCATAGGCATCATCGCCGTAGTCATCATCGCACTGTTCGGATGGTGCGCCGTAGCCTACAACGGTTTCGTCACGCAGGAAACCAACGTTGACAAGACGTGGGGTAACGTGCAGACGCAATACCAGCGTCGAAAGGATCTTATACCCAACTTCGAGAACACTGTCAAGGCATACACCGAGCATGAAAGCAAGACATACACCAATGTCACCGCCATGCGTTCAGGAGCAACCCCCGAGGCACTCGCCGCGATAGAGAAAGCCAAAGGCGCCGCTGAGAAAGCCCAGCAGGCCGCAGACGCCGCAGGAAGTGCCGAGCCTTCGACAGAACAGGACATGGACTATTACCTCAACGCGCAGGCTCAGGCTCAGAAAGCCTTCAACATCTATGTCAACGCCGTGCACGAGGCATATCCCGACCTGAAATCGTCGCAGAATTTCCGCGATTTCCAGACTGTGCTTGAAGGCACGGAAAACCGCATCCAGACTGCCCGCGCCGACTACAACAAAGCCGTAGGCGACTACAATGTGAAAGTGCGCACATTCCCCAACGTCGTGATCGCCGGAATGATGGGATTCCAGAAGAAACCTATGTTCCGCGCCGATGCCGACGCCCAGTCCGCTCCCGAAGTTTTCAAACCCTGACGCAAGATGAAGAAAATCATATATTTTTCGTTAACCCTGCTCTGTGCCACAGTGTTTTCGTCTTGTCTGAGCGACGACTCCGAGCCTTACGACGAGTGGCGCAACCACAACGACACATGGCTGCAGGAGCAGATGGCGCGCACCAATCCCGACGGAACGCCATACTATGAGAAAGTAGTGGCCACGAAGTGGAATCCCAATGCCTACGTGCTGATGCATTGGCACAATGACCGCAGCCTCACCGCCGACAAGATCTCGCCGATGTCCACCTCGACTGTCGACGTGAAATATCTCCTGCGTAACTACGAAGGTCTCGGCATCGATTCCTCGTATCTGCGCACCACTCCGGCCGACAGTATCTTCCGCTCGCGGCTCAACACCAACATCGAGGGGTGGGTGATCGGCGTCACACAGATGCACGTTGGCGACTCCGTCACCATGATCGTGCCCTACCAGTATGGCTACGGAGCCACACAGCGAGGTTCGATCCTGCCCTTCACCAACCTCGTCTTCGACATCAAGCTTAAAGGGATTCCCGGCTTCGAGGTGCCCGTCAACTGACCCATACCTCCGATGGCGCGTCAACCTCTTCTCATAGTCATCACCGGCCCTACCGGCGTGGGCAAGACCGACGCAGCCATCTCCGTGGCACGGCATTTCGACACGGAAATCATCTCTGCCGACAGCCGGCAGATCTATTCCGATCTGAAAATAACCACTGCTGCACCTACGGAGCTACAGCTTGCCTCCGTGCGACATCACTTCGTCGGCACACAACCTCTTGACTACAACTACAGCGCCGCCGTTTTCGAACAGGCGGCGCTTGACGTGCTTGACCACATATACCGACACCATGACGTCGCAGTGGTATGCGGAGGTTCGATGATGTATGTCGACGCGCTCTGCAACGGAATCGACGACATCCCGACCATCTCACCCGAGACACGCGCAAAGGTCCGGAGCATTTACGACAGTGATGGACTCGATGCAGTCCTGCAGATGCTCGGCAAACTTGATCCGGAGTATCTTGAAGTCGTGGATCGCAACAACGTCAACCGCGTGCTTCACGCCGTGGAGATATGCCTCGAAAGCGGGACGACATACACCTCGCTGCGTAAGGGAAAACGAGCCGAGCGACCTTTCGGGATAATGAAATGTATGCTTACGGCACCACGAGAGGAACTCTTCCGGCGCATCAACAGCCGCACACTCCGGATGGTTGAGGAAGGTATGGTCGAAGAAGTACGCGCTGTGGCTAATCTCCGACACCTCAACAGTCTCAATACCGTGGGTGTCAACGAGATGCTGCGCCACATCGATGGCGACTGGACACTTGAACAGGCCGTGGCGCGTTTGCAGAAAAACACACGCGTCTACGCAAAGAAACAGTTGACTTGGTTTGCACGCGACACGGAGATACGAACCTACGACGTCACGCAATGCGACGCCGCTAAAGAGATCATTCGGGATGCCGAAAAAATCAGTCGAATGAGGAAATAGCCTGAGAAATCTTCTTCACGGCGTGGTGGTAGTTTGCCTTCAGAGCACCGACTGAAGTGCCGAGCACGTCGGAAATCTGCTCGTAGCTCATGTCGTCGAAATAGCGCATGTTGAAGACGAGACGCTGTTTTTCGGGGAGCGCGGCGATGGCTTTCTGCAACGCAAGGTGAAGTTCGTCGCCGTCAAAATATTTGTCAGCTTCGATGTTGTTGAGCAGGAACTCGCAGGAATCATCGGCAGTCAGGCCGAGACGTGACTTCTCCTTATTGATGAAATTTATCGACTCGTTGACCGCAATCTTATAGAGCCAAGTGGAGAGTTTGGCATCACCGCGGAAATTGTCGATATTGTTCCAGGCCTTCAGGAAAACATTCTGCAGGAGATCCAGAGCATCATCATGATTCACAACCATCTTTCGGATCTGCCAGTAGACACCCTCGCCGAACGTACGCATCAGCTCGTCGAATGCATCGCGCGAAGTGTCAGGAGATTGCAGTCGTCTCACAAGCTCCTTCTCGTCTATGTCATTGCGTTGTGTGGCCATGATGTTACAGAGGTTCGGGTTACGTCTGCCTTAAAATTACACCAAAATCAGTGTGAAATTAACACTTTAAACGCGAAAAACAAAAGCCTGTCTCAAACTTTAAGATATATTAACCTCCGCTCCGACGCCACCCTTGCGCATCCACAGACGACGGACCGAACAGGGATAGAGCGCCGCAAGTGCAGCTCCACGGATAAAGAGGTAGACCTCAAAAGCGATCCACAGACGCGAGGCGGCTGTCGCGGATTCCGAGGGCATGAGGAAGTTGATGGCGAAAAAGGCGAGCGAGGCCGCCGCCGTCACCACAAGCATCTGCCGAGTGAAGGTAAGTCCGATGAAGAATCCGTCGAAGATAAACGCAAGTACCGATGCGAACGGCAGGAGCCATATCCAGACCCTCATCTCGCCGACTCTCGCGAGTACAGGAGCCTCGGGCACAAGCAGACGTGCGAATGCTCCGTAACCGAAAATATAGCAAAACGTGAACACCGCCGCGACGCCGAAACTCCACACCAAAAGTCTTCGGACTGTGCGCCGCAGTCCTATCCTGTCGCGTGCGCCCACACATTTTCCCGACAAAGCCTCAGCCGAAAATGCCAGTCCGTCCATGAAATAGCTGAAGAGGAAGAACATCTGCATCACGATCGTGTTGGCGGCAAGGGTCAACTCTCCCATCCTCGCTCCTATCGACGTAACCCCGAGGCTGACCGCCATGATGAAAAAAGAACGACAGAAAATGTCGGCGTTGACCTTGAAGAAGCGTCGCATTCCGCGAAAATCCACAGCCTCACGCAGCTGCACCAGAGGCAAGGAGCCTTTGCAGAAATGCCGGACAAGGATCAGACCGAGCACCAACGCCGACCAGTTGGCAATGAGAGTGCCGCACGCGGTTCCGGGAAATCCCATGCCGAGTGGGAAGACAAGCAAGATGCTTGCAAGGATATTGATGATATTGGTGGCAATGGCGATCGCCATAGGTCTCGTGGAGTCCTGCATTCCGAGGAACCATCCTGAAATCGCCATGCTCCCGAGAAGTCCGGGAACGCCCCAGACGCAGATTCGGAAATACTCGAGTGCAAGAGCGCTCACGTCGCTGTCGGCGCCGATGAGTCTGAGAAGCAACTCGCCAAGCGGACGTTGCAGGATAATCAGAAGAAACCCCAAAGAGAGCGCGAGAAGGAGCGATCGTGTGAACATAAGACGGCACCCCCTGCGGTCTGCGGCGCCGAAAGCCTGCGCCGTGAGTCCGGTAGTTCCCATGCGCAAGAATCCGAACGACCAGAGCAGCACGTTCAGCATCATGGATCCGACCGCGATCGCCGCCACGAAACGAGGATGACCGAGATGTCCGGTCACGGCAGTGTCGCACAGTCCCAGGAGAGGCACCGTGAGGTTGCTGACGATTGCCGGCAACGCGATCTTGGCTATATTTCGATTCAGACTGCCCATATTGGTCACAAAATTACTACTTTTTTGCACATCCGAAGTTTTCTTTTTAAATTCGCAAAGCTAAAAAATGACCTCAAAAGTACAATAATACCATGACAGCATTTCTAATAGCGCTCGCAGTGCTCATCGGCGGCTACTTCATCTACGGTTTTATAGTGGACCGCATCCTCGCCACCGACAAAAACCGTCCGATGCCCTGCGACACGCATCGTGACGGCATCGACTACATGCCGATGGCTACCTGGAAAGCATTCCTCATACAGTTCCTCAACATCGCCGGACTCGGTCCTATCTTCGGCGCGATCATGGGCGTGATGTTCGGCCCCGCGGCGTTCCTCTGGATCACATTTGGCACAATCTTCGCCGGCGCCGTCCATGATTTCGTTTCTGGCGTCGTCTCCATACGCAGCAACGGCGCCTCGCTCCCCGAGATCGTCGGTCAGGAACTCGGAGTCAGCATCAAGCAGGTGATGAGGGTCTTCTCCATCCTGCTGCTCGTGCTTGTCGGCGCCGTCTTTATCTCCACTCCGGCCTCAATCATACAGGGACTTACGGAAGGCTATCTGTCGGAATGGTTCTGGATTGTAGTCATATTCATCTACTATCTGCTCGCCACGATGCTCCCGATCGACAAGCTTATCGGCAATCTATATCCGATTTTCGGCGTGGCGCTCCTTTTCATGGCGGCGGCGCTGCTCTGCATCATTCTTTTTGACCCTGCGGTCCACATCCCTATCGACATGTCGGAAGGCATCTTCAACGCGCAGTCCGATCCGGGAGTCAAGCCTCTGTTTCCCATGATGTTCGTGTCGATAGCCTGCGGCGCGATCTCCGGCTTCCATGCCACACAGAGTCCCATGATAGCGCGTTGCCTTAAATCCGAAAAACTGGCGCGTCCGATCTTCTACGGCGCAATGGTGGCTGAAGGCATCGTGGCGCTCATCTGGGCGGCGGCAGCCATCGCCTTCACCGGAGGCTACGACAAACTCGGCGAGTATTTCGCCGTTCACGGCAACAATGCCACGGCTCAGCTCGTCAACGACATCTCCGTCGGCTGGCTGGGCAAGATCGGCGGACTCCTCGCAATCCTCGGTGTCGTGGCCGCACCGATCAGCACCGGCGACACGGCGCTGCGCTCCACCCGACTCATTGTAGCCGATCTGCTCAAACTCGACCAGAAATCGCTTCTAAAACGCCTCATGGTCTCGCTACCGATCTTCGCCGCTGTTGCGGCGCTGATGTTCATAGAGTTCGACATCCTCTGGCGCTACTTCGCATGGGCGAACCAGACACTCTCCGTCTTCACACTCTGGGCGGTGACAGTCTATCTCGCCCGCAACCATAAGCCATACATCATCACATTGCTTCCGGCCATGTTCATGACCGTGGTCTCGGCGAGCTATCTCCTCTTCGCTCCTCGTCCGGAAGGCTTCGGTCTGCCGCTGTGGATCTCCGTCACTGCCGGATGCGCCGTGGCGATGCTTTTCACGGCTCTCTTCCTGCGCTATCTGCGGCGCCTTCCATCCAAAGAACAAATGACAAAAACAGTACAAGCATAATGGTGACATTTGCCAACGCCAAGATAAATCTCGGTCTTAACATCGTGCGCCGCCGCCCCGACGGCTATCACGATCTGGAAACAATCTTCTATCCTGCCGGAAAAGGGTGCGGAACGCCCGGGAATCCTGGGAATCTATGCGATATAATCGAGATCACGCCCTCGGATTCCGACAAACTGCAACAGCGCGGTTTCATTGCCGACTGCGATCCGCAATCCAATCTCGTGATGAAAGCCCTGCGTCTCTTCCGCGAGGAAGCCGCGAAAGGAGGTGTCAGTCTTCCGCCGCAGAACATCACGCTTGAAAAACATATCCCCTTCGGCGCCGGAATCGGCGGCGGTTCCGCTGATGCCACGGCAACCCTGACCACGCTCAATGCCATCTGCGGCAACATCTTCGACGACAAACAGTTGTGCGCTATGGCCAACCGTCTCGGTGCCGACTGTCCTTTTTTCGTAGTCAACAAGCCTGTGTTCGCGCAAGGCACCGGCGAACTCTTCACGCCTCTCGATCTTGACCTCAGCGACTACTGGCTGGCGCTCGTCAAGCCCGACGTGTCGATCTCCACGCGCGAAGCATTCAGCTGTGTCACGCCGCGCCAACCCGAAATTCCGCTGACCGAAATTGTTAGGCTCCCTGTTGATCAATGGAGAGACAAGATGGTCAACGACTTCGAAGTGTCGGCGTTCACGCGTCATCCCGAACTGCGCCGGATCAAGGAAGGTCTCTATGCCAATGGAGCGGTGTACGCCTCGATGAGCGGCTCCGGCTCGTCGTTCTACGGCATATTTTCCTCCATGGAGGAAGCAAAGAAGGCCGCAAACGATTCCGGCTGTCCCTACGCCGGTGTGACAAGGATGCTCCGATGACATATTCCCTCCATATCGTCTGGCGTGTGAACGTATTGAGGATGTGGATTGTTAAAAATATAAATCGGGAAATGTGAAGGTCGCGTTCGGCTTTAACACTTTTCGGCTCGGTTTTTGTAATAGAGACTTTCAAATCATTTCATCATGAGCAACAAGAAATACAACCATAAAGGTGACAATGCCTCTGACAAGGCTAAAGACACCGGATACAACGAGACAAACGGCGAGATTCCCGAAGTTGAATCTATAGAAAATGTAAACTCCGACGACACGGAAGCTGAGGAGATTCCGGTCGAAGAGGTGGTGGTGACTCCCGAAAACGAAGTCGAGAAGCTCAAGGAAGAGCTTGAAAAGGAGAAAAAGGAATACATGTTCCTGATGGCGGATTTTGACAATTTCCGCAAACGCACCATCAAAGAGAAAGCCGACCTTATAAAGAACGGCGGCGAGAAAGTGCTTAAAGGCCTTCTCCCGATTCTCGACGACTTCGAACGCGGCATCAAGGCAAGTGCCGAAGCTACCGACGCGAAGGCCGTACTCGAAGGCATGGAGCTGATCTACAACAAGCTGAAACAGTATCTTGAACAGAACGGCGTCAAGGAGATGGATCCTTCCGACGACACATTCGACACCGAGCGCCACGAGGCGATCTCGGTCGTGCCCGTGCCCGACGAGGAGAAGAAAGGCAAGATCCTCGACACCGTGCAGAAAGGCTACACTATCAACGGCAAGGTGCTTCGTCATGCCAAAGTTGTCGTGGGTCAGTGATCATTTCAGCCGATAAAGAATTATAGAAAATAAAAGCCGACATCATGGCAGAAAAGAGAGATTACTACGAAGTGCTCGGCGTCGGACGCAACGCCACCGACGACGAGCTGAAAAAAGCATACCGCAAGCTTGCCATCAAATATCATCCTGACAAGATGGTTGGCAAACCAGAGGCTGAGCGCAAGGAAGCCGAGGAGAAATTCAAGGAGATCGCCGAGGCCTACGACGTGCTCAGCAACGCTGAGAAACGCAAACGTTACGACCAGTTCGGCCACAACATGGGACCGCAGGGCTTTCCCGGAGGCGCCGGTGGCGGTGTCTACAGCGGCGGCATGAACATGGAGGACATCTTCGAGCAGTTCGGCGACATCTTCGGCGACATCTTCGGCAACGGAGGCCGCGGTCACTACGGCCACTACAGCAGCTACGGAGGCGGCGCGGCACGCAAGCCTGTCAATAAGGGCAGCGACCTGCGCATCAAGGTGAAAGTCAGCCTCAAGGATGTTGTCAACGGAGTCGACAAGAAGCTTAAGATTCCGCGCTACGTGGCCTGCGAGACATGCAACGGCACCGGCGCCAAAGGGGGCACGTCATACCACACATGCAACACCTGCCACGGCTCCGGATACGTGACACGCGTCCAGCAGACCTTCATGGGCGCCATGCAGAGCCAGCAGGTATGCCCGGAATGCAACGGCGAGGGCAAGGTCATCACCGAGGCCTGTCAGGCATGCGGCGGCGAAGGCATCGTGCGTAAATCCGAAGAGGTGCACTTCCACATCCCCGCAGGCGTGCGCGACGGCATGACCCTCACTATGAAAGGGAAAGGCAACGCGGCGCGCCACGGCGGCATAAACGGCGACCTCCTGATAGTCATCGAGGAGGAGAAGGACCCCAACATCATCCGCGACGAAAATGACCTCATCTACAATCTCATGCTCGACTTCCCGACCGCAGCTCTCGGCGGCAACGCAGAAATTCCGCTCGTCGACGGCAAGGCACGACTCAAGATTCCTGCCGGCACACAGCCCGGAAAGGTTCTGAGACTGCGCGGCAAGGGCGTGCCCGACATGAACGGATCCGGCAAGGGCGACATGCTTGTCAACGTGATGGTCTATGTGCCCGAAAACCTGACCGACGAAGAGCGTTCGGCCATCGAGTCGCTTAAAGGCAAGCCCAACATCGCGCCCGAACCCGGCACGATCAAACGAATCTTCTCGCGTCTGCGCCACATCTTCCACAAGGAGTCGGAAGGCGTCTGAAGGCCACAAAAAAATAGAAGTAGCAAAATTTCCTCATCATAGACTCAGGCGTGCACCTCTCCCCACGGAGATCTGCACGCCTGTTTTTATAAGATAAAGTTTTTTGCTAACTTTGCGTCAGTCTCCTCTAAACACAATTATCGAAATGAAGCCATCCGGAAATAATCCTCTAAATAAGGTTACAACAACGAAGATCAATGAAACATCCATAAATCCGGATGTTCTTGACTTTGTGACCTACTGCATAAGCAAACTCGCAAATGAGTTGGGAATGTCTCAGAGGGAAGTCTATCGCAGACTCATCGACTCGGGCATCCTTTATGGCTACATTGCGCCTTCATACGATGTACTCCACACCTTCGGATCCCGTTATCTGATGGACGACCTGATAAGCTTCATGAAAGAGAAAGGAGCGTTGCCGGCATGATTCTCTATCACGCTTCATATACTGAGATAAAAACGCCAGACACACTACATTCACGTGAGGATATAGATTTCGGTCGCGGCTTCTATCTCACGTCAATAAAGGAACAGGCCATAAATTACGCACAACGATTTATACGACGAGGGAAAGACGCGTGGTTGAATATATACGAGTTTAACATCTCAACGGATGAATGGAAAATTCTGAATTTTGAAGCATACGACAGCGATTGGCTTGATTTTATCTCTCAATGCCGTGGAAAGACGGCACTGATTATGATATTGTAATTGGAGGCATTGCCAATGACCGTGTGATTCAGACCCTTGACAGATATTTCGCCGGAGAATTGAACTCCGAGCAAACTCTTGGTCTCCTCAAATACGAAAAGCCGAACATACAATACTGCATCCGCTCACAGAAAATGCTCGATAAATGTCTTATCCATATAAAAAGTACGATTCTATGACTCTGGAAACAAAGATAATATTTCGTAGCAAAAAAAGCTTTGACATTATCTCTTCAATTTGCAAGCTGTATAATGTGTCTGTCGAAAAAGCCATGGACATTTTCTATCGGTCGGATACATCTGTGCTTATCGAGGATGGAGTTGCAGATCTGCACTGCCGAAGTGAAAGATACCTTGCGCAGTGTGTATGGGATGAATACTGTGAATCAAATGATGAATCCAATGACGTGACTCACTCCTGAAAATCAATTCCTGAAATCATATCAAATCATATCGACAATCGGACTGATTATGAAAAGTTTTTGCTAACTTTGCGTTCAATGCCGCACCTGAGCGACATTATTGACTATGCCGATCCTTAACGATAATAAAAAGTATATCTACGCTCTTGAGATGGTGGTCCGCGACTACGAGCTTGACGCTGAGCAGATCGTGAACAATGCCAACTATCTCCACTATATGGAGCACACACGCCACAGCTTCTGTTCCGAAGCCGGACTCTCCTTCGCGGAGATGCGCATGCGCGGAATAGATCCGGTGGTGCGCAAGATCGAAATCGAATATTTCAATTCGCTGCGCTCCGGGGATCATTTCCTCAGCTGCCTGAAGGTGGAGCGCAAGGGTGCGCGTTTCGTGTTCAAGCAGGACATCATGTTCCCGACAGGAGAATTTGCCGTTCAGGGACAGGTGACAATCGTGTGCCTGAAGGACGGAAAGCTCACGCGCGGCAATGAGCTGGCTGAACTTTTCAAAGACTATCTCTGAACCGATGGATTACGCAGAGACAGCCGCCGTCATCGCCCTCTCACGCCTCAAAGGCGTAGGAGCGCCGTTTCTGCAGATCCTTAACGAGAAAGGCATATCGGCGGCGGAATTCCTCGCCATGACGCCGGTGCAGCAGGGAGCGGCCTGTTCGCTTGCACAGATGCCGCAATGGAGCGAAGCGGAGATCCGCGAGGCCAAGGCGACAGGCGAGAAAGAGGCGCTGTTCTGTCAACGCCACAAGGTTAAGATCCTCTCGCCAATCCTCGACGGCTATCCGAGACGCCTCGCCATACTCGACGACGCTCCGTCAGTTCTATTCGTGCTTGGAAACGCAGATCTCGACGCACTCCACATTATCGGTGTCGTCGGCACACGACGCATCACGCCCTCGGGCGACAGATTCTGCCGCAAGTTCGTCAAGGATTTAGGTGAGCTCGTGGCGAATCCATTGATTGTCAGCGGTCTCGCCTACGGTGCGGATGCTGCGGCGCATCAGTCTGCGCTCGAAAGCAATCTTCCGACCGCCGCAGTGCTCGCCCACGGGCTCTCGATGATCTATCCCGCGTCCCACCGCCAGCTGGCCGAGAGGATTCTTCATCAGGGAGGAGCGCTCATTTCCCAGTATCTTTCGGAGCAGAAACCTTTCCGTGGCAATTTCCTGCAACGCAACCGTGTCATCGCGGCTCTTTCCGACGGAGTGATGATAATTGAGAGTGCCATGAAAGGTGGCGCCATGAACACAGCTCATGCGGCGTTCGATTTCAGCCGCAGCGTGATGGCTCTGCCGGGACGTCCGACGGATGCCATGAGTGAGGGTTGCAACCATCTGATACGACATCAGATTGCCACTCTTACGACCGACGCGCGGCAAGCCTGTCACACCCTCGGATGGGAAACAGCCAAGGAGAAGCCTCAGACCGCCGATCCGACTCTGTTCCGGCAGCCGGACTCAGAGCTTATGCCGGTATATACCCTTCTGCAACAGTCGGATGCGCCCGTCGGTATCGACTTCATAATGATGAAATGCGGACTTCCTCCCGCACGTCTGACGGCCATGCTCTTCGCCTTGGAAGAGGATGGCTTCATCGCCCGCCTCCCCAACAACCGCTACACAATTATATAGACCTTTAGATGCGGTCAAGCACGGTGCGCACAAGTTCCTGAACACGTGGCTTATAATCAGTGTCGGCATCTTCGCTGCGACGTTGCGCTATGATGCAGCAGACAGTCATGGCCTTGTGACCGAGCATACGAGCCATGCCTTGCAGGCAGCCGCTCTCCATCTCGAAGTTGGTGACCGGCTGACCTTTGTAGCTGAAACTCTCGATGCGTTCCACGAGGTCGGGCTTGGCAAGCGGCAGACGCAGTCTGCGTCCCTGCGGCGCATAGAATCCCACGGCGGCGATCGTGATGCCGCGGCGCATGTCGTCGAGTCCGATGCGCTCCACGAGTTCCGGATCGGCATCTACAGCATAAGGATTAGCCCATGAGGGCAGCCATCCGACATAGTCCATAAATTCCCTTTCAAACTCCAAGTCGCAAACCTTGTCGCGGTCGGCATAGAAGTTAAGGATGCCGTCGGTGCCGACACCTTTTCGCGCTATGACGAAATCACCGATTTTCAGATCAGGCTGCAGCGAGCCGGAAGTGCCGACGCGCACCATCTCAAGAGTACGGTGCTCCTTGCGCACCTCGCGTGTGGCAAAATCCACATTCGCCAGTGCGTCGAGCTCCGTGACGACAATCTCGATGTTGTCGGCGCCGATGCCGTGCGACAGACAAAGTATCTTCTTCCCCTTGTAAGTGCCCGCGATAGCGTGGAACTCACGCGACTGCACATCGTAGTCAATCGAATCAAAAAAGAGCGAAATCATTGTGACACGTCCGGGATCTCCCACAAGTATGATCTTGTCGCGCAACTGCTCGGGACGGAGATGTATATGGAAAGCCGAATTGTCGGCGTTGATGATAAGCTGTGAGGAAGGGATTATCTCTTTCATGGTCGTAAGTAACTCTTAAAAATTAGTTAATGGTCAAACAATCTACGCAACTCACATTACTGATACATCCTTGCTCGTCTTTTTGGTGCTTTAGCCGTTGTCGCTCAGTCATGTAGCCCGCTACACTCCTTCGCTCCCCCGGCTAAATCACTCAAAAATCCTTCACAACTATGTATCATCTATTTTTTGCGAGTTACTTATTAGGTTTTATAGATAAAACGTTGTCCCGGCGGTCAATGTTCGTTGCCGGGAGCCGGAAAAATGACTACCTTTGCAGGACATGGCCAGAATAATCGAAATAACTGACATCGCCGACCCTCGGCTCGATGTCTACGCCCGACTCACGGAAGCGCAGCTTTGCGACCGACTCCACGCCGACAACGGAATCTTCATCGCCGAAAGTCCGAAAGTGATCGCTTCGGCTCTTGACTGTGGCTTCCAGCCTCTTTCGCTACTTTGCGAACACCGCCACATCGCCGGCGACGCGCGGGAAATCATAGCGCGTATGCCTGACGAGATGCCGCTATACACTGCCTCGCGCGACACGCTCGCCGCGCTCACAGGCTATAAGCTCACGCGCGGAGTGCTCTGCGCCATGCGCCGCCGCAAGCTGCCGACGGCCGAAGAAGTCTGCGCCGGAGCCACGCGTGTGGCCGTGATCGACGGCGTGTGCGACACCACCAACATCGGCGCCATCTTCCGAAGCGCTGCTGCACTCGGCATTGACGCCGTACTACTGACACGCACCTCCTGCGATCCGCTCAACCGCCGCGCCATCCGTGTGTCGATGGGCACGGTCTTCCGCGTGCCCTGGACATGGATCGACGATCCGATAGAGGATCTGCGCAAGCTCGGATTCACGACCGTGGCACTTGCCCTTCGCGACGACAGCGTAAGCATCGACTCGCCCACACTCGCTGAAAAGGAGCGTCTCGCGCTTATACTCGGCACCGAAGGCGACGGACTCTCAAGCGAAGTCATCCACGGAGCCAACATCGTCGCGCGCATACCTATGAGCCGGGGCGTCGACTCTCTCAATGTCGCAGCCGCCTCCGCAGTAGCCTTCTGGCAACTCCGGAAACGATTATAGAGGTGCCTCCTCAAGGAACCACAGCATCGGCAGATCCCTGAATCTTTTGCAGGGCTTGTACGCCTCTTCGATCTGCTGCCTGAGTTCCGCCTCGCTGACAAGTTCCGTTGAGTTTCCCATCACCGCTTTCTGCTGATTGAGCTGTTTTACTGTGGATTGCGAAACAGCGTCCACGATCCTTTTCCGTGAAGCATCGGAAATGGCCATATTGTCGAACGCGGCACGATGAAAACTCCGGTGGCATTTTGCAAGAGGCCACGCAGTAATATCTTCGGCTTCGGTCATCTCGTCATTGCAGAATCTGATATACTGATCAACGACTTCCTGCTCCGAATACGACGGAAGGAAATCGGCCTTATGCTTCCATGTATCGATGCCATTCAGATCCGAGGCCACAAGCAGAAATTCACCGAACGTCTGACAATCGCCGATCTGCGACTTAAGCAAATCCAGATCGTCCGCCAGCGAGGCACTCATCATTCCTGCGGGTATCGTGTCAGTTCCAAGCATTTCGCGCGCGTATTCCTTATAATCTCCTGAGATCTCGCGGCTTAAGGAATCTGTGAGCACACGGCGATCCTCGTCCGTCAGCTTATACTTCAAGTCGTCTTCCGAGAATCTGCTGTAGAATTTGTCTAAGTCAACGATGCTGTCGGACTTCACCTCCGCGAACATCTCAAACACACGTTCAACAGGCGAGGATTTACGGCATCCCGCGACGGCGGTCATCATCAGAACAACCGCAAAAAATATTGGCATTTGATTTAATCGTCTCATGACTTCAGAAAATTAAAGGTTTATGACGCTATTTTGACAATGCTATTTACGCCATTCCCTTACAGGATACTCTCCCGTCAAGGTTACGTAGTCCGTGGGTACTTTCTTCATGACAGCGACATGGTATTTGACAGACTTGTCCTGCACGGAAGACCAGTCCGAATCAGACACGAACATCACGACATCGCCATCGACCGCAACCCTCATCCAATTCTCTTTGGACTTTCCCGGCTCGACATAACGTACAATTCCATCCTTAGAGGAATATTCAATCTTGATGGTGTAGCTATATTTCTCAGCTCCTTTCGACCATGCCTGCACAAGATAGCCGTCCTCAGTGAAGTAAGTGCCGTCAACCTTTTCCTTCTGATAGACCGCGCCCATAATATCAGGATTCTCAGATACAACCTCAAAGTTTTCATTAAGGTAATACTCCTTGTCTACAACCCAGAACGAGCCTTTCACAAGGTCTTTGAATTCATCGGCAGGAAGCACTTCCGAGGGCACATTAAACACTTCGGGCTTCGCAGGCTCATCCTCATTGGAACAGCTGCACAATCCAGTCGCAAGAGCAGCGGCAGCAACTAAAATAATCTTTCCCTTCATGGTGTCATACGATTTATATTATCGCCTAAAATTACAAAAATATTTTCAATCCTTTATCGCAACTCTTTATTTTTTTAGGGTTTTAACATCCATTAACACAACCCCTTTCGCTGTGCAGTGTATGCAGACATGACATAGACACATGACGAAGTAAGGCGGGGAGAGGAGCGTTGCGAAATTGACAGATTATCATTATCTTTGCACTCCGTTAGCCTCTGCGGCGACATATCCGCCGCAAGAGGCTGCGACACATTGTTAACAATAATCGTAAACTACAGATAATGAGCGAGCTTGCCACTAAGTATGATCCTTCGGAAGTAGAAGGCAAATGGTATAAATACTGGGAAGACAATCATCTTTTCCACAGCGAACCCGACGGCCGCGAGGCCTACACCATCGTGATTCCGCCGCCCAACGTCACAGGCGTGCTCCACATGGGTCACATGCTCAACAATACAATCCAGGACATCCTGATCCGTCGCGCACGCATGGAGGGTAAGAACGCCCTCTGGGTGCCGGGCACCGACCATGCGTCGCTGGCCACGGAGACCAAAGTTGTGGCGAAATTAGCTGAACAGGGACTGCGCAAGCGCGACCTCGGCCGCGAGGAGTATCTCAAACATGCCTGGGCATGGACCCACGAGCATGGCGGCAAAATCCTCAAACAGCTCCGCCGCCTCGGCGCTTCCTGCGACTGGGATCGCACGGCGTTCACTATGGACGACACACGTTCCGAGAGTGTGATACGAGTGTTCTGCGACCTCTACGACAAAGGACTCATCTACCGCGGTCTGCGCATGGTGCACTGGGATCCCAAGAACCAGACCGCACTTAGCGACGAGGAGGTGATCTACCGCGAGGAGAAGTCAAAGCTTTTCTATCTCCGCTATTACGTGGCCGACGACAGTGCCTCGGAGGAGGCGCCCGAGGGTTCGGTGGTGCATACCGACGCCGAGGGACGCCGCTACGCCGTGGTGGCCACGACACGTCCGGAGACGATCATGGGCGACACAGCGATGTGCATCAATCCCAAGGATCCCAAGAACGCGTGGCTGCGCGGCAAGAAGGTGATCGTGCCGCTCGTCGGAAGGGTCATTCCGGTGATTGAGGACAGATATGTGGAGATAGATTTCGGCACGGGATGTCTGAAAGTGACTCCGGCCCATGACGAAAACGACTACATGCTCGGCAAGAAGCATGACCTTCCCTCCATCGACATCTTCAATCCCGACGGCACCCTCAGCGAGGAGGCCGGAATGTATGTCGGCAAGGATCGTTTCGAGGTGCGCAAGAAGATCATGCAGGATCTTGAGAAAGCCGGACTCGTGGAGAAGGTCGAGGACTACGTCAACAATGTCGGTTTCTCGGAGCGCACCAACGTGCCTATCGAGCCGCGTCTGTCGGAGCAGTGGTTCCTCTCGATGAAGCATTTCGCCGACGAGGCGCTCCCTCCCGTGATGGAAGACCTCATCAGGTTTGTGCCCGCAAAATACAAATCCACCTACCGCAACTGGCTGGAGAACATCCAGGACTGGTGCATCAGCCGTCAGGTATGGTGGGGCCACCGCATTCCCGCCTACTACTACAACGACGGCGAGGATCGCAAGGTCGTTGTGGCACCCACACTTGCCGAGGCTCTCGCCAAGGCGCAGAAGGCATCCGGCAACACGGCGCTGACCGAGGCTGACTTAGAGCAGGATGAGGACGCTCTCGACACATGGTTCTCCTCGTGGCTCTGGCCGATCTCCCTCTTCAACGGCATCCTCGATCCCGACAACAAGGAACTCAGATACTACTATCCCACAGCCACGCTCGTGACCGCTCCCGACATCATCTTCTTCTGGGTGGCGCGCATGATCATGGCCGGATACGAATACATGGGAGAAAAGCCATTCTCCAACGTCTATTTTACCGGCATCGTGCGCGACAAGCTCGGCCGCAAGATGTCAAAATCGCTCGGCAACTCCCCTGACCCCATCGACCTGATGGACCGCTACGGCGCCGATGGCGTGCGCATGGGTCTGATGCTTGCGGCTCCCGCCGGCAACGACATTCTCTATGATGACGCCCTCTGCGAGCAGGGACGCAACTTCAACAACAAGATCTGGAACGCCTTCCGTCTGGTGAAGGGCTGGCAGGTAGACAACGCCCTTCCGCAGCCCGAATCGAGCGCCATCGCCTGCCGCTGGTTTGACTCGGTGCTCAACAGCACTCTTGCGGAGGTGGCCGACCTGATGGACAAGTTCCGCATCAGCGAGGCACTGATGGCTGTCTATAAGCTCTTCTGGGACGAGTTCTCATCCTGGTATCTGGAGATGGTGAAGCCTGCCTACGGCTCCCCCATCGACGGCACGACCTACGCCGCCACACTCGAATTCTTCGACGCGATGCTGCGTCTGCTCCATCCTTTCATGCCGTTCATCACCGAGGAACTCTGGCAGCACCTCTTCGACCGCAAGGAGGGGGACACGATCATGAACGCGCCTCTTCCCAAGCCCGGCGCCGTGGATCGCAAGCTCCTCGCCGACATGGAGACGGTCAAGGAGATCGTGGCCGGTGTGCGCACGATCAGATTGCAGAAGCATATCCCCAACAAGGAGTTGCTGAGCCTTCAGGTGCAGGGCGAGCCGCTGTGCGGTTTCGACTCCGTGATCAAGAAGATGGCCAACCTCGACTCCATCACGGAGGTGAAGGAAAAGGATGCCGCCGCAGTGTCGTTCCGCGTGGGCGCTACGGAATACAGCGTACCTCTCGCCAACGCCATCGACAAGGAGGAGGAACTTGCCAAGCTCAACGCCGACCTTGAACGCTACAAAGGGTTCCTTGCAAGCGTGGAGAAAAAACTCGGCAACGAACGCTTCGTGGCCAACGCTCCCGAGGCTGTCGTGGCGCTCGAACGCAAGAAGAAAGCCGACGCCGAGGCCAAGATCGCGGCCATCACAGCATCAATCAAGGCTTTAGGATAACCATTAATCTAAAAAATGAAGAAGCTTACGGCATATATTTCCGTGGCGGCCGCACTTTCGTCGGCCGCCATGTTTGCTGCCGGCGACCTTTCGCTCGGCAAATGGAACGTTCTCAAACCGCTCAGAGTGCAGGCGCCGCTGCTCCTCGACTCCCTCGACGCCAAAGGAGTGCGCTACGAGCCGTCGCAGCTGCTTGATTCGCGCCGTCCGAGGGATTTCCGCGGGAAGTCGGCTGTCGCGTCCGTTGTTAGCGCAGATACTTCGGGGGTCATCGCGCTGACATGCGACACGACGCTCACCGAAATACTCGAATACGCGCTTCCTCTGCGTGCCGCGCGATATGCCGAAGGGGAGCTTCAGATTTCCTCGCCACTCCCCTACCGCCTTTTCATCGACGGCGAAGAGGTGGCAAAATCTCCGGCCGACGGCGAGCTGGAGCACTCCCTGACACTTGAGCCGCAGGCCGACATCGAGTTGACGCTTATGCTTCTTTCGCAGCCGGGCGACACCGCAGCACGCGAATTTAAGGCTACATTCTCCCCTGCGGAGAAGTTTGCGGATGTGAAAGTGATTGCCGAGCCGGAAATGAAACGCCGTTTTTCGCTGGCGGACACTGAGTTCGGCTCGCGCGTCAGCGGCATGGCTCTTTCCCCCGACGGTCAGCGGCTATTGACTTGGATCACGACGCGCCATGATCCCGAGACTGCCGAAAAGACCCTCACACTCACCGATCTGCGCTCCGGCAAAGTCACCACTCTCAATCCCGACGAGGCCGTGCAGTGGATGCCTGTAAGCAACAAACTCAGCGTGGCCGTGAAGCGCAACGATGTCTACGACATCTACACCGTAGATCCGGCCGACGGCAAGCGCACGCTCGTGGCAGAAGGTATGCCTCAGGCAAGCTATTACTGGAATCCGGCGGAAAACCTCATATTCTTCAACGCCGTCGACGAGGGGAAGAAAGAGTCCGGTCCGCTGCGCCGCTACACCTCTCCCGACGACCGCATCCCCGGCAACCGCGACCTCAGCTACATCGCCATGATGGATCCCGCGACCGGACTCGTGCAGCGTGTGACGAGAGGTTCCTCAAACTCCTATCTGCTTGATTTCCACCCCACGGAAAACAGGATTCTCATCATGTCCACCTCGGTCAATCCCACGGAATGGCCCTTCACCGAGTCCGCCGTCTACGAATATGACTACTCGACCGGAGCCACCGACACGATCGTTGGCAAGACAGGATTCGTCACCTCGGCACAATACTCTCCCGACGGCAAGCGGCTCCTCGTAGCTGCCTCCGCGCAGGAATTCGGCGGCATCGCCGACCGCAGCAATGCGCCGATAGCCAACACCTACGACCAGCAGCTCTTCATCTACGATCCGGCAACCGGAAAGGCCGATCCGCTGACCGCGGATTTCGACCCTTCCGCCGACGGCACCGCCGTCTGGAACAAGGCTGACGGCAAGATCTATCTGCTTGCCACCAAAGGTTTCGGCAACCGTATCTACAGCCTCGACCCGAAGACGCGCAAGTTCACCGAACTGCCGCTCGCCATCGAAAACATCAACTCTTTCAGTATGGGAGACAAAGGGGGCTGTATCGCCTACACCGGCATGTCGCGCGACCATTCCGGCCAGGGACGCATCTACGACGTCCGCAGCAGCAAGGATGCCGTGGCAGCCGATCCCAACGCCGACCGCCTTGACGCCATCGACATGAGCGACTTCGAGCGCTGGACGTTCACCTCTTCCGACGACACCGAGATCGAGGGCTACGCAGTCTATCCGCCCGACTTCGACCCTGCGAAGAAGTATCCCCTCATCGTCTACTACTACGGAGGAACACTCCCCACGCAGTTCTCCCTCACAAGCCCTTACAATCCGCAGCTTGCGGCCTCGCGCGGCTACGTCGTCTACATGCTCAACCCTTCCGGCACCATAGGCTACGGGCAGGAGTTTTCCGCACGCCATGTCAACGCCTGGGGCAAGCGCACAGCCGAAGACATCATCGAGGGCACCAGGAAGTTTATCGAGGAGCATCCGTTTGTCAATGCTGACAAGGTCGGATGCATCGGCGCCAGCTACGGCGGATTCATGACGCAGTATCTGCAGACCCTCACCGACATCTTCGCCGCCGCAGTGAGCCACGCCGGAATCAGCGACGTCACAAGCTACTGGGGCGAAGGCTACTGGGGCTACAGCTACAACGCCGTGGCAGCCTCCAAATCCTATCCCTGGAAGAACCCCGAACTCTTCACAAAGCAAGGATCGCTATTCAATGCCGACAAGATCCACACTCCGCTATTGCTGCTTCATGGCACCGCCGACACCAACGTACCCCCGGGTGAGAGCATCCAGCTCTTCAACGCCCTGAAGATACTCGGACGAGACGTCGAGCTAATCACTGTCGACGGCGAGAACCACTTCATCCGCACCTACGGCAAGCGCAAACAGTGGAACGATACCTTCATGGCATGGTTCGCCAAATGGCTTCAGGACGATCCCCGCTGGTGGAACGCCCTCTACCCTTCCAAATAATCGAAACCGCCTCCGCAAGTCACTTAGCAATAGTCTACGGATGGGAAAGGGAGGGTGTCACCGACCTCGGTCCGGCGCTTCAGACACAGTATACATACGCCGAAAGGCATGTAAGGCCGAGGGGAGAATAGCCCGGCAGCGTAAGCTCCGGGAAAGAGACAGCACAATAAAAAAGAGGTCTGTAGGACCGATCCAACAGGTTGCGTTCGGATCGCTCCTACAGAGCTTTGCATGTTCGATTGCAACGATTTCCCGGAGCTTACGCTGCCGGGCTATTGTCGTTTCGGCCTTACAGGCCTTTTCCGCATCATGGGGTTGTCGCGACCAGCGCAAAATTTTGCGCCCGCCGCGTCGGAGAGGGGTCAGAAACTGACTCTCAGCATGCATTCCACGCGGTTGTCATGCGCTTGATTGCCGTTGCAGTCAACCCGTCGTCCATACAGATATTCCACGCCTGCCTGAGCTATGGAATTTATCTGATAGAACGTGTTGAAGGCTATGTATTGCGCATAGCTGTAATTCTCACCCCACGCGGGGGCATTGTCCGATGCTGCATAACGCGGCGCGTATGCGCGGACGTGGCTGTATGTGGCCGTGCTGAACAGCCGTGGCGTGAACTGATATGTCAATGAGCCGTATGCGGCCCAGGCCTTTACGGCCTTGAGCCTGTCTGTGCCGGTGCCGGAGGGAATCAGATCCATTCCCTCGCCATTGATGTCCTGGATATAGCTTGCGATACCCTCGCCATATATAGCGGAGAAAGAGGCAGAGAGCGAGGGTGTGACAGGTATCTTGCCGCTCGCGTGGATGCCCCAGCCCACTTTGTCGATATTGCGGGAGGAAAGCGTGTTCCGGTAATAAAGATTGCGCACCATACCGGCCAGACGCACCCATCCGGCGCCGGAAGCCCACAGCTTCTGCACATAGAAAGGTATGTCGGGAATCCTCTGCGATACAGTGGCTGTATGCGCGGCGTTGGTATATGACTCCTCGGGCAACTCGAGCGCCACGCCGAGACGCCATCCTTTGTCTTTTCCCAAATACGGCTCGTAGGCGATCAGTGCATGTGGAATTGTGGCCATCGAATTCGGGCCCTCGTAGTCTATAAGAGCCGGAGCCGCGGCGACATCGCTGAAAAGGCTGTATGTGTAGCCGGCCGTTATATCATGAAATTTCAGATACGCATGCTCCAGATAGGGAGAATAATTGTCATTCAGGAAATTGAACGCCACGTATGCGCCTATCTTGTTGGGAGAGTCCGGAAGAGCCACGACATTAAGATATATGCCGCTCTGCTGTGCTGTGAATCTCATCTTCGCTCCGTTGCCGGCCGGGACAGTCATAGGGATGGCGGAAGTAATGAAAAAATTAGCGTCGGGGACTGGATTCCCGAAGTCGTATTCCCCGACAAGAGTAATGTTGGCACCGATGCCGAGATAAAACTTGTCCTCCTTGCCGAAGACAGCGAAACGAGGGACATTATTGATGTTCACATGTTTGGGGGCGTTCTCCTTGAGTGTGGAATAAAATCCTGTCGTGTCACGTGCGGCAGCGGGAACAGGAGAGCTTTCCTGAGTGACCTGGCAATAGACCGGCAGTCCGCACATAAGTGCGAGGGCTGAGACAATAATAGCGGATGATCTCATAAGTCTTAGAGTGTGTTAAATGGTAGAGGTTGATTTAAGATGTTGTTTTAATAATAGTCCTCGCTCACATTAAAAGCGAAGCTTTTGCGGCATAACAGAGCGAGAACGGCATATGCCGACAAAAGTATAAAATTCATGATAAACGCGAAAGTAGAAATGCCTTCGGCATGGAAAAGAAACCTGAATCCGTCGATAATGAACGGAGTAAGCACTATGGCGGTGTAATTGGCCGCCAGCACGATGGAGAGAGCGAGGGTGGCATTGCGTCCGGAGGCAGCCGAATCGCTCGCCTTGTCGTAGATCAGAGGCTGGCATATGCCGTAGCCGAGTCCGGCCAATGCCGATCCCACACACATGGTCCATGGCTGCGGGAAGAAAGCGAAAAGAGCGAGTCCTGCAGCCATCATAACTCCGGTGATGAAGAACGCGTGGCTTCTGAGACACTTCACCATCCATCCGAGAGTAAAGCCGGGGATAAGCATGAAGAGATAGAAAATCGCGGTCACGGTTCCGGTAAGGGATGTTCCCCACGCATGCTTCTCAATAAGGAAAGGACAATAATATGTCACGGCTATAGTGCCGAAGGTTATGAAGGCATAGACTCCGATAAGCGCCGTCAGACGCCCGACATAGAGTCCGCCAATAAGCTTGCCTCCCGATGCGGCTCCCGACGTATTTCCGGCAGCCGGAGTCTGCCGGGACGATTCCGGAGCATCATCCATTTCCTGCTTAGGCAATCTGAACGCCAGACATAGTGGTATGATCGAGATAAGATAGACAAGCAGCGGCAGGTGCCAGTCGCTGCCGTGGCTAAGCCAGCCCACGACAAATGTAGCCACTACCAGCGCCAGATTGCTGACACCTGATTTCACTCCCATGGCTCTCATTCGGTAAGGCCCCGCGAAAGTGTCGGATATCAGTCCCGGAGAGAACGGTATCAGGAGCCCGGCGCCGCAACCCAGAAGACAACTGATTATTATCAGGGTCGCCATGCTGTCAGCCATCATGTATGCCACTCCGCAAAGCGTGAACAGTATCAGACCGGAGACGACCACGAAATTCTTGTGGCGCGAAAGCGACAGCTTGCCTGAAAGCAGCACGAATGGTATTATAATGACATTGGGGAGGATGGTGAGAAGCTGTTTCTCAAGCTGAGTCGTATGAGGAAAAATCTCGGAAAGAGAACCGAGCATAGGAGTCACGGCCAGTCCGGGGAGATTGACCACCAGTGAGATTGACATTATCGCGCAATACGTCGCGATGGATATCGGCTGTTTTCCGGTCTTTATCATTTTCCTTGATTCTTATTTCTCAGAGACCTTAGTCGATTCTGATGTCGGAGAAGCGGAGACTGCACCTGTCGCGCCCGCATTTTTCATGCTCTTGGGTCCGAATTCCCCCTCTTCCCACTTTGAAGCCTTTTCGATCTCATCTGCTGTCGGAACGTAACCTTCAGGCCAACGGGACACCTGCGAGGGAAGTCGTCCCTCTATCTCCCAGTCGAAGGGCTCGAAATCGGTGTTGGCGTCACGCCACGATGCCTTGCGTCTTGCATAGACAATGAAGGGAATAATCAGGAAAAACGCCGAGCCGGCTATAAGGATAATCACATATGTCACAGGGTTGCCGGTGCTTATCTGCGATGGCGGAACAAAACTCAGTCCCATTGCCAGCAAAGCTCCGAGTATTCCGATGCCGGACACAAGCCATTTGCCGAAATTGCCTCCGGGGACACGGAATCCGCGCTTTTTGGCAGGCTCAGTGCGACGCAGACGCAGGAAAGTATAATAGATTATCAGCACCATTGTCAGATAAATGATTGTTGACATCTGACTCAACAGCTGATATGCAGACTGGACGCTGGGAAGCACCACAAGCACTAATGCCAGAATCGTCACCATAATGCCCTGAATCCAGAGGATAGAGGTCTGGATGCCATTCTTGTTTGTCTTCTGCAGATAGCGCGGAAGATATCCGGCCTTACCCACCATGAGCATACCGGTGGAGGGAGCCACGATGACGCAGCTGACCTGTCCGATCACACCGAATGTGAGGAAGAGAGCGAGCACATGGCCGAGCCATTCGCAATGGATCGACGCGAAAAGCTGATTGTAGGCGACAAGGAGCGATGCAAGAAGGTTGATGTCCTTGGAGGGTATGACGAATCCGATGGCGAGCGTACCGAAGATGAACACGGCAAGAATTATGATCACCGCAAGGAAGATAGCTCTCGGGAAGGACTTTGCAGGATTCTTCATGGAAGCCACGTGGACCGCCTGCATCTCCATGCCGGCGAAGAAGAGGAATATCGAGGCAGCCAGCACTATGGTTCCGAACTTCTTGAAGTCAGGCCAGAAGGGCGCGTTGGCGTCTATATAGATGTGATTGCCCAGACATAGATAGACGATACCCATGACAATCAGCACGGCAGCAGGGATGATCGTGCCGAAAAGGCCTCCCATTGTGGAGAGTTTGTTGGCAAAACCGATTCCACGGAACGAATTGAAATTTGCGACCCAGTAGATGCCGAGCACCACGACAAGCGTATAAATCACATTTTTCGATAGACCGGCGTCAAACGTCTCAGGCCAAAATATATAGGCGAGCGTCACGGCGCCGAACATAAGTACTGCCGGGAACCAGATCACCACCATCTGCCAGTCATAGTACATGGCGGCCCATCCCCAGCGCGGCCCTACGCCCTCGCCTGTCCAGCGGAACAGACCGCCGCTTTTTGTCCATGTCGAAGCAAGCTCAGCACAGACAAGTGAATACGGAATCAGGAAAATGACTGCCGCGGCTACATAATAGAATATCGAGGTGTAGCCGTATTCGGCCTGTGAGGCGAGACCTCGCATACTCACGATATTGGTGACGATGAGAATCGTCATGGCCCACATGGTTATTACCGTCTTTTTCGTAGACGACTTTACCGTGGGAGTTGCCCCCGCGCTCCCTTTCGGCGCAGACGACATGTTGGATGAATTTGCCATAGTTGATGTTTTTTACAGTAACTAAAGAAAGATCAGGCAGGAGACTCGGAAATGATCCACTGATGCGTTTCGTTGAGAAATGTATGAATCCGCTGATGCCTCGTTTTGAAACTACAACATTAAAAAACACAAAAAAGTTGCAAGCGATGCATTTTTTATCTTCATGATAAAATAGCTGTCCCCCAGACGGTTATCTTTTTCCATAATCACACAGGACAAATAACAATTAAAAATTATCAGAAAAAGTAATACTTACAAAACTTTTTTCATATAGCGATGTTATAACTGCAAACAGCACAAAAACGGCGGCATAAAATCAACGAAACCAACGCCGGCGTTTCTGTTGCAAACCATAAAAACAATATCATTAATCTTAGTTTCTACTATGGCACAGAAAACTTATTCTCCTGTTGTACAGGAGCTCCTCGATCTGATCGCAAAGAACGGTTGGGAGGACAAATTCCAGAAAGCACTTGACAACTGTCACGCTCTCAACACTATCGAATACGAGAACATCAAGACTCTCGACGACTATTATGACTGGCTGGAGGCACAGCTGCATTGGGTTCCTGTCGAGGATCCCGAAGGCACAATAGTCTACGAGCACGTAACAATGTTCTACTTCCTTCTTGATCAAAGCCCTGTCAAGGAACTTCAGACTCCCATTATCCCCTCCAAGCTCAAAGGCAACGAGGTTCCGCCACTCTCGCCGCTGTCCCTCTGGATGCGTAAGTTCGTCATCTCTTTCGGAGCATGGATGGATAAGCCTGAATCGCTCACTGACGAAGCAGTCAAGAGTTACTACGATGCACCCCGCTACAACATGGGCGACTACGAGATGCCTGAAGGCGGCTGGAAGACCTTCAACCAGTTCTTCGCACGCCGCAAGAAACCGGGCCACATGCCTATCGCCGCTATCAACGACGACCATGTGATCACCTCTCCGGCCGACTCCACCAACGACGGACAGTGGGAAGTCAACGCCGACTCCAAGGTCGACATCAAAGGACTCGAATGGAGCATCGAGGAACTGCTCGAAGGTTCCGACTATAAGGATGACTTCGCCGGAGGTATCTGGATCCACCAATTCCTCAACACGACCGACTACCACCGTCAGCACGCTCCCGTCGGAGGTACCGTTCTTGAGGCCCGCGAGCTTCAGGGTGTCGTTTACCTCGGCGTAGAGGCAGTTCCTATCGAAGGTGACGAGAAAGGACGTACCCACATCGTTCGCCGCAAGCTTAACGCTCTTGACGAAGCCGGCTACGAATTCATGCAGATGCGTGGCCTGATAGTCCTTCAGTCGAAAATCGGAAAAGTAGCTATCCTCCCGATGGGTATGGCACAGGTTTCCTCAATCGTCGTCACAGCCGAGAAAGGCAAGAAACTGCGCAAGGGCGACGAGATCTCCTATTTCCAGTTCGGTGGCAGCGACATCGTGATGGTATTCCAGCAGGAGAGCAACGTCAGCATCACGGCACAGCCCGGCGTACACTACCGCACAGGCACACGTATCGCCATGGCTTATCCCGTAGGTGAGTGATCACTTTTCAAAAAGATAAGTTCCGGCGGAATTTCCCCAGAAGGAGATTCCGCCGGAATCTTTTTTGTATGTCATGGTCAGAGTCTCTCCACGGCATTGCGGGCAGCTCCTCTGATATTGCGGCGGATGCGGCGTTCGGTAAGTGTCATCACGATCAGATAGACTGCAATGAGAAGTCCGTAGACACCAAGAAAATAGATAAGGCGGGAAACGTCCGACGACAAGTAAAGATAGCCGACGGAGATACCGAGCTGCAGAAGAGCGTAGATCGTGGAGATCACAAGCTGTGGCACACGCCAGATGAAATACAGACGTTCGTAGATGTGTTTGCGGTGGGCGCGGAGTATGTTTTCACCTTCGATAATGCGCCGGATTATTGTGGCAAAAATGTCGACTGCGTAGACACTTACCATGACGAGGCCAAAAATGTCGCCTTGCGAGATGCAATATTCAGTGAGCAGATTGCAGATAATGAAACCCATGCATATTGAACCGACATCGCCGGCGAAGACAAGGGCATGGCGCCGGAAGTTGAACAGGCCGAAGATAAGCGCCGAACCCAGCGCTACAGCAATGAAGGAACCGCTTGCGAAACGGACAGTGAAAAGATCGATAAACAGCAGGACACCAAGCACTACCACACTGTATGCGGCGGTGATTCCATTGATGCCGTCCATGAAGTTGTAGCCGTTGACGAAACCGACTACAGCGACTATAAAGAGCAATGCCACAAGCGGATGCACATAGAGCGGATCAAATCCGAAGCACAGGAAGGAAGCCGCCAGAAACTGTACGACGAGCCGGAGCCACACCGGCAGACGCAATATATCGTCGACAAAACTCGTGGCGGCAAGCATCGTGAGTCCGATAAGGAAATACGCCCCGGGAGCCTCGACATCGTAGATAATTCCCATGCCGAGGCTCCAGAGCACCATGCCGAGATAAAAAATGAGTCCGCCGCCGATCACGGCCACGGGATGGCCGTCGCGGCGCACGTTGCGCTGTGTGGTCCAGCCGTTACGCCGGGCTATGTGCATGTAGGCCAGCTCGATGCCGAGCAGGAGCAGCATCGCGAGAATCAGGAATATGGCAGAAGACAACACCGTCCTCCTACAGATTTGAAAGATACCATTTGTAGAGGCGCCCGATGCCTTCGTCAATTTCGACGGTGTGGCGCCACCCGAGAGAATGAAGTTTGCTGACGTCGCAAAGCTTCAGCATGGTGCCGTCCGGTTTCGTGGCGTCCCAGAGCACCTGTCCGCGGTATCCGACGGTCGCCTTGACCTTTTCGGCAAGCTCGCGGATGCTGAGATCGGTTCCGGTTCCGATATTTACATGGCAGTTGCGCACCTGAGGATTTTCTCCGCGCAGATCCTTGAAATCGACATTTTCAAGCATATAGACCGAAGCGTCGGCCATGTCCTCGCTCCAGAGGAACTCGCGCATCGGTGCTCCGGTGCCCCAGAGAGTCAGCGAGTCGGGACGGATGCCGTATTTTGCAAGAATGGCGAGAATCTCGTCTTCCGATGCGTCACCCCCTACGCCTTCGACGGGACGGCGGCGCAAATCGGCTCTTATACCATCAAAGTCGGATATATTCAGCAGTGCGGCAAGACGCATCTTGCGGATCATGGCCGGCATGACGTGGCTCGTCTCCAGATTGAAGTTGTCGTTGGGTCCGTAGAGATTGGTGGGCATCACGGCTATGTAATTGGTGCCATACTGAAGATTGAAGCTCTCGCACATCTTCATGCCTGCGATCTTGGCTATGGCATAAGGCTCATTGGTCCATTCGAGAGATGACGTGAGCAGACAATCTTCCTTCATCGGCTGCGGAGCATTGCCCGGATAGATACATGTGCTTCCTAAGAAGAGAAGTTTCTTCACACCGTGGCGGAAGCTCTGGCCGATAACATTCTGCTGGATCTGAAGGTTCTCCCAGATGAAGTCGGCGCGATAGAGGGAATTGGCCATGATGCCTCCGACATGCGCCGCGGCCAACACGACATATTCAGGTTTTTCCTCGTCAAAAAACTTTTCGACAGCCACGCCATCGAGCAGATCGAGTTCGGCATGTGTGCGTCCGATGATGTTCGTGTAGCCTTTGCGGCGAAGATTGGCGGCGATTGCGGAGCCCACAAGCCCGCGGTGACCCGCCACATATATCTTAGAATCTTTCTCCATTATCCTTTTGCGACTTCAGCAAGGTCATGGTCAGTCATTATTCTCACAAGCTCCTCGAACGAGGTCTTACGTGGATTCCACCCGAGCTGACGGCGAGCCTTTTCAGGATTGCCGAGGAGCGTCTCGACCTCCGAAGGGCGGAAAAAGCGCGGATCGACTTCCACGAGTACACGTCCGTCAGGGTCGATGCCCTTCTCGTCGAGGCCCTCCCCTTCCCAGCGCAGAGGCAGCCCTGCGTGGCGGAAAGCGAGGTCGGTAAATTCCCTCACGGAATGCTGTTCGCCGGTCGCGATGACGTAATCGTCAGGCTCGGGCTGTTGCATGATGAGCCACATGCACTCCACATAGTCGCGGGCGTATCCCCAGTCACGGAGTGCATTTAGGTTGCCGAGATAGAGTTTGTCCTGCTTGCCGGCCTTGATGCGGGCGGCGGCAAGCGTGATCTTTCTTGTCACGAAATTCTCGCCACGGCGTTCGCTCTCGTGGTTGAAGAGAATGCCGTTGACAGCATACATGCCATAGCTCTCGCGATAGTTTTTGGTGATCCAGTAGGCATAGAGCTTGGCACATGCGTAGGGACTGCGGGGATAGAACGGTGTGGTCTCGCACTGAGGCACTTCCTGCACCTTTCCGAACAGCTCGCTTGTGGACGCCTGATAGATGCGCGTCTCCTTCTCGCGGTGGAGTATGCGCACGGCTTCCAGCAGACGCAACGTGCCGATGCCCACGGTGTCGGCGGTATATTCCGGCACCTCAAACGACACTTTCACATGGCTCTGGGCCGCGAGGTTGTATATTTCCGTCGGGCGTGTCTCCTCGATGATGCGGATGAGCGACGAGGAGTCGGTCATGTCGCCGTAATGAAGGTCCAGGAGACGGCGGTTCTTCATGTCGCGCACCCATCCGTCAAGATAAAGATGTTCGATACGTCCTGTGTTGAACGTGCTGGAACGGCGGAGCACGCCGTGCACTTCGTAGCCTTTTTCAAGGAGGAATTCAGCCAGAAAGCTTCCGTCCTGACCGGTGATTCCGGTGATAAGCGCTACTTTTCTATTATTCTTCATAGTCATTACATTTTCAAAAGCTCCGTCAGGGAGTTTATCGTGGCTTGCGGTTCATATTCGCTCGCAACAGCCACCTTTTGCGAGTGTATGTTAGTTCCTGCGTCAAGCAGACAGACCGTACGCCATCCCATGAGGTTGGGAAAGAGGAAATCCTTTGCAGGATTGTCGGCGACATAGCGGAATCCGGCAGCTTCGGGATAGCGGTGCACTACGTACGCAAACGGCTCCATCGACTCCTTTCCGGCTCCTCGCTCTTCGGAAATATAGATATTGTCCGGAGAGAAATAACGGTTGAGTCCCAAGGCCGCGATCTTGGCACGTTGTGCCACGGAGCGGCCGTCGGTGATGAGCGCGAGCACGACTCCACGTGCGCAAAGAGCGGCGAGAGTCTGCTCCACGTCGTCGGCAAGCGTGAGCCTTGGCTCATGACTCCGGTAGAGAGCCACCCAATCCTTTATCGCAGCCTCGCGGAGATCACCTGAAAGAGACAGCCTGTCGGCAAGAGCGTCCATGGCATTGCCGCCCCGATCGTAAGCCTCCGCCATAAGCAAAACGACTGAATCGGTTGAAAGGTTTTCGCTGCAGTCTGGGAAAGCGAGCACCGACTCCGCCACAGCCTTGAATCCCGACATCATATAGTCGCGCTCGGGATAGAGCGTGTCGTCGAGATCAAAGACAAAGACCTCGCCATGATAGTCGAGATCAATCTCAGGTGGAGTAAGATTCATATTGCGGGTCATAGCTTGCAAAATTACGAAGAAATAACGAAAACGGCAACAACTTTTTTCAGTCTCCGGTCATCGCAGTAGTCGTCTGCAGATAGATTTCAGGGCATTCTGCTGCAGGTGGGCAAATTCTCCGTCGACGAGATATGTCAGTTCCCCGTCGCTGACAATCCCTTTCCACATCGGATCCTCGATCTCCTGCCGCAGCGACAGTACAACTGCTTCGCGTGTCCAGCCAAGCTCGATGTTGAGCTGGCGGATGTAGTAGCGCAACAGGAGTTTCATCTCGCTTTTCAGACATGAGCTGTCCTGCCCCATGCGCTGTTTGAGCCTGTAAACATTCTTGTAGGCCTGAAGATCGGAATAGCGGAAGTGAGTGGTACGTCCGCCCCAGCGGTAGATGTAGCCGGTGTAGTCGATGAAGGCCATGGAACGTGCCATCTGAAGATAGTCTATGTTGAAGATCTGGTCGTCGCCCCAGAACTGGTCGAAAGGTGTCCGGCTGACCATCCGCATCAGCGAAGTGCGGTAAAGCTTGCCCCACATCGAAGGGGAGATGAAGCTGTCCATGCCGATGTAGGAGGTGAGATTGCGGAAATCCTCGCCGTCAATGGGACGTCCGGTGAGTGCGGAGTCGTAGGTCTCGCCATAGCGGAAATTGAGACTGCGGAAACGTCGCATGAAGCGCATCTGCACGAGATCGACGCCATAGAGTTCCATCGCCTCTCGAAGCAGTTCCACAGACTTGCTGCGGAGAATGTCATCACTGTCCACGAACATGATCCATTCTCCTGTCGCGGCCTCCACTCCGGCCATGCGCGCCCTCTGGGCTCCGACATTTTCCGGCAGATGAATGATCCTCACCCTGCTGTCGCGATATGAGAGCCGCCGAACAATGGCAAGGGAATTGTCGGTGGAATTATCGTCCACGACAATCACCTCGATGTCTCTGCATGTCTGCGAAAGAACCGATTCGAGGCATTTGCGCAAATAGCGCTCCTCGTTGTGAAGCGGCACAACCACTGATACAATTCTGTCGGTGCTCATTTTCGATATATAAGATTCAAAATCCGTGTGAAGATATAATATTTCCGGTGTCTGTGCAAATGTTCCCCGGCAAGATCGACCATAATTTCCGGCGTCAGGGCATCGTAAGAAACTTTCTTGAAAGACTTCACACATCCTTTCGCACGTTCCAAAACAGGATGGCGAAACATCTCGCGGGCAAACGCAACTGTCTTCTTACGCGAATGACAGCGACGGTAATATTCTGACAAACCAAGCATTGTCTGATAGAGGAATTTGCCGGCCACAGCCTCACGCGCCTCATCAGGGTCCAAGCCACAGCCCGCGGCGTGGCCAGCAACAATATCGAGGACATGTCCCATCAGAGCGGCATTGTCCGAAAAACCTTTCATAAAATATTTTTCGGCGAGACCGCTGTAGGTCCATTCATAATAATCGGCGTCGGTGAAATGCACTTTTGATGCGTATGCCATGACGTAGGCCACAAAATAATAGTCCTCTCCAATCCTGAAATCCATAGCTTCGGGAAGATGTCTGACAAGCCATGCTCGGCGATAGACCTTATCCCATATCGAAGCTGAGAGAGAGCCATTAAGCATCCCTTTATATGTCAGCACATTGTCCGCGACCTCAGATTCCTCGGTGTATTTATAGTCCTCGAATGCAGTTCGCGGTCTGGAGTATGAGATCTTGCAAAGATGAGGCGCCACGAGCGACGAAGCGCCCATCGTGACGTCGGCATCAGTGGAGGTAGCAGCAAGAAGCAACTGCTGCAGTCCGTCTTTGACAATTCTGTCGCCGCAGTCGAGAAAAGCGATATAATCGCCTTTCGCGGCTCTGACTCCTGCCAGCCGCGCGGCCAAAGGTCCGGAGTTCCGATCCAATGAAAGCACACGGACCTGAGGATGGCGTTGGCAAAGCTTTTCGAGTTTCCGAGCTGTGCCGTCGGTTGAGGCGTCGTCGACACACACGATTTCGACATCTGCGAGTGTCTGCGCAAGAACGGAACGCACGCTCCTGCGCAGAGTCCGCGCACCGTTATAGACCGGAATGACTACTGTGACCAATGGATTTTTCACTGCCATTGCTTGTAATACTCTTTAATAAACTGAGAAGGCGAGCTGCAAAATGCCTTCAACATCCTTGCGGCATAACGCAGGTACTTGCCGTCGCGCCGCAGATACGTGGCTTCGGCAAGGGAATTGCGCATCGCGATGTGAGCGAGCCACTGCCTGTCGAGACCGCGGTATTTCCCATCGTAAAGATTGCCAAGTCCACGGAGCACTTCAAGATGTCTCTCGTCAATCATTTTGGCGTCCGCAGAGTACGATATGCCGCCACGATGGATGCGGTAGACACTCCACCACTCGCGGAAACAATACACCTTTCCTGCATTGTAGAGCGCGAGGAATAGAGCCAAGTCGGTGAAACATGTCGTCCCGAAAAGAGAATTCAGCTCTTTGTCATCGGTCAGAATTTCGGTGCGCATCACAGTTGTCGCGGTCTGTATCTGAGACTCGATAAGGATGTCGAAAAGCGAGAGGCGCCGCGAATGGCGCAGATTGAACATCACCTCCCCGGAATTGTTTCCGGTCTCGTCTTTCAGATTGTAATGATGGAAGCAAGCTGTATAGTCAGGGTGCGAATCCAGAAAATCGACCTGACACTGAAGTTTGCCGTCGAAAGTCCAGTAGTCGTCCCCCTCGCAGATCGCGACATATTTCGGTTTTCTCTTCCTCAGAATCGGAATGATGCTGTCATTGAAATGCGACCTTCCCTTTGAGAACTGATTTTCGTCGAAATATATAGGCGTAAAGATATGTGGATAGGCGGCGACATATTCCTTGATTATAGCCCTCGTTCCGTCGGTCGATGCATCGTCGCCGACAATGGCCTCGATCGGGAAACTGACACGTTGCCTGACGATGCTCTCAAGACAATCGCGCAGGAAGGGTTCGTGATTGTAGGTCAGCGTCACGACCGCGACTTTCGGAGTGTCGTCGCATTCCCCTCTCATTCTTCCTCCTCCGCTATCGGTTCTACCATCGAAGGATGAATGAATCCTGTGGCCACGGCAATCACGCCGGGAATCTCCACCACGATGCGGCGGTCGCCTTTCACCCTGACAAAACGCCCTTCGTAGCCTTTCATCGGACCGGCGATGATACGCACATGCTGCCCTTTGGTCCAGTTCACCGGATTCGGGGGCAGATAGATAAGCTGTTCGTCGGAGGAACCCGACACACCGATGAAATTCTTCATCGCCATGTCGCCGACCACAAGTGGCTTGCCTGTGGCACAGTCCTTCCAGGGGAAGAAATGTATCTTAGAATGCTCCTGTGCTTTAGCCATTTCCTCTGCTCCCATGCGCGAGAACACGATTCCGGCCACTGCAGGATACAGTTCCAGGACACTGCGCGAGCCTTTGACACGTCGACGACGCGCAAGAGGAACGAAGCACTCCTTGCGCATCCGCTCAAGTTCGTAGCGAAGCTTCAGCTCCTGACGCCCCGCACAGCGAAGCACATACCATACCTTATCCTCTCTTGCGGTCTTGCTCATAGTTCGCAAATTTACTACTTTTTTTCGGGAAATGCACTTCCAAGCGCATTTCGAAGTGTTTCGCAGACGTCGACACACATCTTCCTGTCAGAAATTTTCACTACCTTTGCGACACTACGCAAAAACCTAAAATCCTAAGGATATGAAATTTTCAGCAATTTTCCTCACACTTGCCGCAGGCACACTCCTTTCGACAGCCTGCGCCCAGACTGAAACGACCGTAAAACAGAATTATGCCGATCCTTCGCGTCCGGCAGTCGTATATTTCACTTCCGACATAAGTTCTGAAGGACTTGTAAAGGTCTATGAAGCCCTCGGTGTTACCCCCTCAGGACGCGTGGCCGTGAAGATCAGCACCGGCGAATCGGAGAAAAGCCATCAGCTTGACCCTCAGCTGATCAAGGATCTCGTGCAGAACGTAGGAGGTACCCTCGTGGAGTGCAATACCGCATACCACGGCAGCCGCTATACGACCGAAGACCATCTTAAAGCAATCGCCGAACGCGGTTACAACGACATCGCGACGGTCGACATCATGGACTCCGAGGGCGACATGACAATCCCCATGCAGGACACGACATGGATGAAACACAACATCGTCGGCAAGCATCTTGACAACTACGACTACCTGATCAATCTCGCACACTTCAAGGGACACGCAATGGGCGGATTCGGAGGCGTGCTCAAGAATCAGAGCATCGGCGTGGCCAGCCGCAACGGCAAAGCCTACATCCACACTGCCGGCGCCTATGACACCGCCGACGACAACGCGGCATTCAAGAATCCCCACGGTCAGGACGCTTTCATCGAGTCGATGGCAGGTGCCGCACAGTCTGTCCACAACTACTTCAGCGACCGCAACGGCATCATCTACATCGACGTGATGAACAACATGTCGGTGGACTGCGACTGCAACGGCAATCCCGCGACACCGGAGATGGCCAATATCGGCATCCTCGCATCGACCGATCCCGTGGCTCTTGACAAGGCTTGCCTCGACCTCGTATTCAACCATCAGAACACACCCGAGGACAACAACGCCGCACTGATCGAGCGTATCAACTCTCGCCACGGCACCCACATCATCGACTACGCCGAGAAGATCGGCCTGGGCACCACCAACTACACTCTGGTAGACATCGACAAGAAATAACCCTTCCGACAAATTATCTGTGACAAAGGCCGTGTTTTTTTCCCCCCGACACGACCTTTGCTGCATAAAAAATGGAGTCATCGACACATCGCGTGCAGATGACTCCGGACAATTCTTATGTCAGGTTATGGTCCTGTATTCCCTTTTCGTCATAACTCATCAACGCGCTCCATAAGCTTCGCGAGGGCGGCACTGTTGGCTCTGTCAAGCTTACCTTCGCTGTCGGCCACCGATAGAAGCGTGGCAAAACCTGTCAGAAGTTCCATCTGATCCTTGCTTTTCTCAATGAAGCGATCAGATTCTCCAAGTGCGTCATACTCGTCGGCTGCGTCGAGCATTTCGTTGATGAATCTGAGCATGTAGGCATATTCGGCCTGAGTGAAATCGTTGACATCCACATTGTCGTTCTCGCATTTTTCGCTGATGCGCTCAAGCATGTCGATGCCGTCGCCCTGAAGGCAGGGAATCATGACGATGCCATCCATCGCGGGGAGCGAGGTGTAGACCGAAGCACCGGCGTTCTGGCAGAATCCGAAAAGGCAGACTGCCACTGCAAATAAAATCTTCTTAATCATTATTTCAATTATTAAAGGTTGAATTTTTTGTTAAAGATTTGCGGCTCTCTCGGCACGGCGCATGAGGAGCGCATAGTCATGGGAATTGCTGCTGTCGAGAAGATTCTGAGAATTGGCATACTCCAGAAGCTGAGAGAATCCGATAAGGATCTCTTCAAACTCCTTATACTCCTCCAGCCACTCATCAGAGATGCCTTGTGCGTCGGCTTCTTCGGCAGCATCCATCATCATGTTGCAGAAATTTATCATGAAAGTGTAGTCGGACTGGGAAAGATCCTCAATGCTGAAATTGGGATTATCGCATTTCTCGGCAATGGACATAAGTTTGCGGTAGTTGGCGTTGCCGGTGTAATCGGCAAGCCCGGCCTCTGCAGAACCTGAGCCGCCGGAAGGAATCTCCTCCATCTTCACCGGCTCGGATGCCGCAGAATTAGTCACTTCCGTTTCCGTATCCTTGTCCTTGTCCCACGGACGCTTCTTGGTTTCGCCACCGCTGCAACTGCTGAATAATGCCGTAGCCGCAATCGCGAATGTGAAAATTAAAGTCTTTTTCATCTATCTGTATTCTGTTTGGTTTGTTGGTTTCTGTTCAGGGCGTTTTGGAATATCTCCACTACGGCGTCGGCCTTTCCTTCGGGAATGGTGCTGTAGGGAATATACAGGAATCCTGCGCCCTCTCCGGCGTCGCGCAGCCAGACAGTAAGGGCGTTTATGCCGCATTGAAGTCCGACGACACGTTCCATCGGTATGTTGTCCGTACGATCTTCAACAGTGACAGGCACACGCCTGTCATTATCGTCGACAGCTTCTTCGGATGCATCCCGTTCGCCGGAGAAAAGGGAGGGACGCCATCGTACCGTCACGCTGCCGGACATTATCTCCACGGTATGCTCCATGAGGTTCATGGCGATGTCGCGTGTGAGCGAATGGCGCACATAAAGCCACATCAGCATCATCGGAAATACGATGAACACAAGCGTCAGTGCCAGAAATCCCCACCGCCAGTCGAGGGTGAAACCCATGACGAGAAGTACCGCAAAAAGGATGGCTGTAACTGCTACAGGCACACGCATATAGCGCATGGCGACAACGCGTAGCATTCTGCCGGTGCCGAGACTGTAGGACTCCAATGAAATCTTTGCACTCATCGCTTGCCTTTGTTTCGTTTTGACTTGACAAGACGATAGACCTCAAGATTCTGCTTCCTGAGCGTCTGGCTTATTCCAGTGCCTTTGTCGTTATGGAGCATCAGCATGTCGATATAGACCTGCTTCTCCCCTCCCTGACGGTGAAACACCTTGTCGCGCAACGCCTTGGACTTGTTACCGAATGCGCTCGTGCCTCCTCTCTGTATGCCGCGCAATCCCTCGTCTACACCTCCTGGAGCACACCAGACAGGAACTATCTCTGCACACGGCGGATAGCCGAGGGCTGTCCACATTATATATTCGCGGCTCACCATGCCGGGAGTCACCTCTTCAGGTGATTCCACCGGAGGACAACCCTCCACGACCACGGTGGCAGTGGTCTTGTAGCGCGGGATGAACCCTTCGTCCACCACGAGACCTTTCTCAGTTGAGAAATCACGTTTAAGCGTAGCATTATAGAATGAGCGGGAAAGAGTTTCGGTCAGCAACTCGGGTGAAACAGCATGAGCTTTTGCGGCGGAATCAAGGAGATGGACGGCATCGGCCTCGCGGGTAAAACCATAGCCCTCGCCGGGACGTCCGGAATGGCTGTAGTTGGAGCGTACAAGATAGCCGTCTGGTGAGTCTGCCACGTCGTAGCGTGTGAAGCGGCTGTTGTTCGTCTCGAAGTATGCCGCGCCGCCGAAAGCGTCGATCACACCGAAATTGGCCTCGACGCCGAGCGGACGCGGAAGTCTGTCGAGCAATTCCTCAAATTCGTCGACACTCGTGCATGTCCGCAACGCGAGCGACATAATCTCGCCCTCACGATCCATCTTGCTCTGCGGCACGTTGTCATCCTTCAGATTATAACTTGCCGTGTTCATCACTGCAAATCCCATCATGTTCATGCCGATCCACGCCTCCCTGCAATCGCGGTCGGAAGCGTTAAAAAGAGCGACATAGGAGTAGGAGCCGTCGGTGAAAGTAATCAGTTCGACCTTGTTGTCGGTGGCCGAAGTGTCGCGGTTTTTCCACAGGAGCGGTCGGCCGTCGGCAGTAGCCGCACCGGAAATGACAGCGGAAGTGCATCCCAAGGCGGAGATAACCGACAGAGTCACAATCGATATTAGAAATGAGATACGCAACATTTTGCAAATATAATAATTAATGGCATAACCTCCAAATCAGCATAACAGAAGTATAAAAAGTTAAATATCGTTGCAACAGTGTTAATACACCATTTACTTCTCAACCTTACGCATTGCCGCTTGTTTTAGTAGTACAAAGAGGGAAAAAGAGAACCTCTTGAAGGTGGTATGTTAACCGGATTTTATACAACGCGAAGAATTATGATTTGAATAGTACACTGACTTTTCCGTCATATACAACAGCAGAACGATGACATAGCAATATGGATGATAATATCCGTCTGTTCGTGAGAATTGGCGGATATGATTATAAGTTTTAGTTAGATATAGTTTATAGTAGAGAGACGGGGAGCGGACCGGAATGGCTCGCTCTCCGTTTTTTATGGCTGTTTCAGCAGGAAATCTATTTCAGGAGAGAGGCGAGTTCGGCGGTGGTGAGGGTGTGCATCACGGCGTTGCCTGTGGGCGTGAACATCGGATCGGGAAGACTGAGCAGCTCGCTGAGGAGATGCTCCATCTCGGAGGCGGTGAGCACCTGTCCCCCTTTCACAGCGTTGCTCCTTGCGGCTGCCAACGCGACACGGCGCAGCGTTCTGTCGCTGTCGGGGGTGGCTTCTTTGCCGTAATCGGTATTGTCGTCGTCACTGGTGGCGGCAATGATCCTTGCGATAAGGTCGGCGGCATCGGTGTCGGAGGGAAGCATCGGAGGCACACCCTCGACATGCCATCCCTCTTCGTCATGTTCGATCACGAACCCGAGACGGCGCAAATCGCCGGCCATTGCCACAAGGATATTTTCCTGTGCAGGGTCGATATGCAACGGCTCCGTAAAGATAACTCTCTGAGTGGCGTCGGCACCAGAGGAACGCGCGGCTCCGGCCATATAGCGTTCGTATAGCACCTTCACATGTGCGCGATATTGGTCCACGACAAGGAGACCTTCACGCGAAGTGGTGATGATGTATTTTCCGGAGCATTGCAGACACATCGGAATCTCGCGTCCGGCGGTCTCCTCGTCGAAAATCGAATCCTGAAGATTCTTTTCCGGAGCGGAAGCTGTCGCCCCGGTACCGGAATTCCGGTCGTCGGAAGCGGCGTTCATGAAGTCGGCATAGAGTCTGTCCCAGTTGGAGGAAGGACGCGAGCCTACATTCCGTCCGCTGTCGAAACGACGCTTAGAGAAGCCGCCTGCGGAACTCTTCTCCTCAAAAGGATTATAGTCACGGTCGCTGCGGAAAGGATTGTAGCCGCTGTCCACACCCTGCGACGGAGAAGCCACGAAATCGCCGGGACGCGCCGGATTGACCGACAGAGCGTCGGTGCTGAAATCGATGCTCGGCGCGGCGGCGAACTTTCCCAGCGCACTCTTAACGGCCGCCTGAAGGATCGGCCATATTGTCTGTTCGTTCTCAAACTTTATCTCCTGCTTAGTGGGATGTATGTTGACGTCGATCGTCTCGGGATCCACCTCGAACCGCAGGAAGAAGCAGGGTCGGGTGTCAGCAGCGATAAGTCCCTCATAAGCCGACTCAATAGCCTTGCGGAAATAGGGATGCTGCATGTTACGGCCGTTGACGATGAGATATTGCAGGGCGTTGCGGCGGCGCGCATATTCCGGGCGCGAGACGAAACCGCTGATTTTCACGACAGATGTATCAACCTCGACCGGGAGAAGCTGGAGATTGAGGTTGTTTTTCCAGATGTCGGCGATGCGCTGCTTGAAACTTCCGGGACGGAGGTCGATGCGGCGGTTGCCGGTGTCGATGCTCATCCGGACGTTGTGGTTGACGAGCGCCAGCCGCTCGAATTCCCGCATGATGTTGGCTAACTCGACTGTGTCTGAGCGCAGGAACTTGCGGCGTGCGGGAACGTTGAAGAAAAGATTGCGGACAGATATGTTGCACCCCTTGGCGCAGACATCAGGCTCCTGACTCTCCTTTTTCGAGGCGGTGATGACAAGGCGCGTGCCGAGTTCGGCATCTGCGGCCATAGTACGCAGCTCGACCGTGGAGATGGCGCAAATAGACGGCAATGCCTCGCCACGGAATCCCATTGTGTGGAGCGCAAAAAGGTCGGAGGCTGCGGAGATCTTCGATGTTGCGTGGCGCTCGAAAGCCATTCGGGCGTCAGTCGGAGTCATACCTTTGCCGTTGTCCACGACCTGAATCAGTGTCTTGCCGGCGTCCTTGACCACGATCTGCACCTCAGTGGCGCCGGCATCGATAGAATTTTCAACAAGCTCCTTTACCACCGACGCAGGACGCTGCACGACCTCGCCGGCGGCTATCTGGTTGGCCACGGAATCAGGCAGTTGTCTGATAATATCACTCATTGCACTTCCGGTGTTTGCGGTTCGGATCCGACTTCTTCGGACCGGGGCTCCGGTTCCCTAACTGCAGCCGCGCTCTCGTCGGAGGGAGCAGCCGCAGGTTTCTTAGACGGCGATGCGGGAGGAGGCGGAGGTGTGTCGTCTACGATTCCGATGTCCGGATCATTGAAATAGTCCTCAAGCTCAAAGGATAGTTCGCCGAGGTTGTCGCTCCAGCCGTTGCGGTAAACATTATATGTAGGACGCAGCTTGTCGAGCCGCGTGAGCACGGAGTCCATCTCCGAAAATCGTTTGGCTCCGGCCATGGCGATGAAGTCCGGGAGGTAATATTGCTGGCGGGTAACGGCAAGCAGCGGAGTCACGACACCGCTGACCTTGGCGCCCTGCCGCGACCATAGCTTGAGTTTGCTCATGTCGCGTCCGGACATGTCGATGGCGAGTGTGTCGCCCACGGCATTGACGAGTTTGTTGTAGGTGGAATCCTTCTCCTGCGGCAGGAAGATTGTCTGCACGTCAGTATGCGCGCGTATCTTGTCCAGATCGCCGGAGGTCGTGAAAGTGGCAAGCAGATGTCCGGCCCGCAACTGATCGTAGAAGCCCTCCTCTATCGCCTCGGCGACCATTCCCTTGCGCGGCAGCAGGGCCCAGTCCGGCGTACTGTCGTTGAAATGAATCTGCATTTCGGAACCGGAAACGAGCCGTTCGCCGCTCCAGACAATAGGCTTGCGGTTGAGATACATCATGCTGTCGAGGCTGATGAAGGTGATGGAGTCGGCGATTCCCTGAAGATCGGAGCGGTAGAAACGCGCTCTGTTGTATGCCTTGGCTATATGGTATTCCGGCTCGGGGCGCAGCGAGTCGGGCACGAGCGAATCGGCGGGAAGCGCCTTGACGCCGGGATTGAACGTCTGGAGATACACTCTTTCGGCACGCAGGAAGATCGTGTCGGGACGCGAATACTCCTTAAGGAGAGGATAATGGTCGGCGTAAGCCGTGCGGGTGGAGTCGTTGTAGTATCCGTAGCCTCCGATCAGCACGGCATGGCGCGCTGTGTCTGTGATGACCATAGGTGTGCTTCGTTTGGCGGGAGAGCGGAACATGAAGGCCTCGCTTACCCGCATCAGGCGGTCGTAGACGATACTGTCCCCCTCAAGTGTCGTGACATTGCCGGTGGAGTCGCGGTGGGCGATCAGCGAACGACCGCTGAGCACGGCGTTGCCGCTGGCGGCGTCGTAGCTTCCGGAAGTAGTCATTATGCTGTCGGCACCGGAGGTGATTGAGGCAAGCTCGACAAGCTCGACGATACGCGTGTCTGTGTGGTAGAGCAGACGGTCGGTGCGCAACCGTGACTTGGGGTTGCGCATATAGACGTTTTCGGTCACTTCGGCGAGACGTGTGCCGGTGTTGTAGACACCGACATTGGAGGTCAGCGTGTCGGTCTGGCCGTTGACAGTACTTCGGTTGAGCATCCTTCCTCCGGTGCGGTAAACAGCCTCCCCGGTGATGGTGTTGTAGTCGAGCATATCGGTCTCAAGCGTCTTGACAGTCCTGTCGCCGCGCGAGACATGTTCCAGATAGACCTTGCGTCCGTTGCCGCGCGACTGTAGCTGCGCCTGTTCGGTGAATCCGTCGTAGTTGGCATAGTCTGCCGTGACCTTGATCGTGTCCCCCTGAGTCATACGCACGTTGCCGAAGGCTTCGAGCGAGGATGATGAGGGATAGTAGAACGCCGAGTCGCAGTACATCATCATACCTTGCTTGCGGAAGATCACGTTACCGCTCACGATCTGGCGTCCGGTGGAGTCGCCGTCGACCGCATAAAGGACGTCGGCCTGTTCGAGAAAGAATTTATCGGGCTGCGAGCGATCCATCCCGGGCACCTGAGGCGCAACAGGCTTCACAGGCTTGGGACGCGTGTAGCCCCTGACGGTGGTCGAGGCCTTGCGCGTCGCGGGTCTCTGCGTGGCGGCATAGGCCATACAGAGACCGGCAAGAAGAGCCACAGCAAGAAGGGCGCGAAGCGGCGGCCGACGCAACAGTTCAGTCATGAATCTATGTATATATGAATAAGGTTCGGAAAGCTTATTTGCGCCATCCGTCGTAACGGAATTCGCAGCCGTCCCAGCCTTCGCCGATCTGCACGTAGGTCTCCTTGATCTTCTTCTCCACCCATTTTTTCAGGATTTCCTCCTTGGCGGAGTTCTCATACATCTCCTTGAGCATGTTGTAGTCGTCGGCAAGAGTGGCCTTGTGCCCCTCGATGCGCCGGGTAAGTTTCACCATTGCAACGACCTCCTTGTTCTTGCGGGGATCCATCATGATGAAAGGCTCGCTGATGTCGCCGGGCTGCATGGTCTCGACGCGGCGTGCAACCTCGGTGGGGAGATCCTGCATCTCAAACTGCACGTTGCCGGTGTTGGAATTGACCATTATGCCCTTGTTGTTCTTGGTATCCTTGTCCTGCGAGACATACTGCGCGGCCTCCTCGAAGGTGAATTTTCCGGCGAGCATGTCGCTGCGCAGCGAGTCCAGACGCACCACGGCGCTGTCGAGATCAGCCTGACGCACCTTGGGACGCAAGAGGATATGGCGGCAGTTGATCTGTTCGCCGCGCTTCTCGATAAGCTGGATGATATGGTAGCCGTATTCCGTCTCGACGATTCGAGACACCTTTGTCGGATCATTGAGATTGAAGGCGACATTGGAGAACTCCGGCACAAAGTCACTGCGGTTGTGGAATCCGAGTTCACCGCTCTGCATGGCCGATCCCTTGTCGTCGCTATAGAAGAATGCAAGCGTGCCGAAATCCGATTCACCGGACTGTATCTTGGCAGTGAAATCACGCAGACGTGCCTTGACATCCTCGATCTCCTGGCGCGGAACCACGGGGTTGAGCGTGATTATCTGTGTCTCGACACAGAGCGGCACGTAAGGGATGCTGTCCTCCGGCAACGAGGCGTAGTATTTGCGGACGTCGCCGGGGATCGGCTTCACATTCTTTGTCAGATTCTGCTGTACCTGCTGGATGATGTACTGGTTGCGGAAGATGTCGACGAGCTGGGCGCGAAGTTCCGGCCAGGGCTTTTTGAACTGCTGCTCCACGCGCTCCTTCGAGCCGAGGTTGGCCACGAAGAAATTGAGACGCTGGTCCACGCTCGACTGCACGGCCTGTTCGGGAGCCTCTATGGTGTCGAGCTTGGCCTGATGCAGATAGAGTTTCTCGACAGCGAGCTGCTCGGGAATGATACAGTAGGGACTGCCGTCGAAACTCGTGCCCTCATATTGAGCCTGCTGATACATTTCCTCGATTTCCGACTTGAAAATCGGTTCGTCGCCCACGACCCACGCCACCTCGTCGATGACATTGTTGGCGGTCGGCGTCTGGCCGAACGCTATGAGCGCCGCAACCGGCGAGGCAAGAAGCGCGGCAACAGCAAGCGCCCCCTGTAAGAGTCTTATACCTGATCTGATCACTGTATGCTTGTTTTATTTGATTCTAATTTATTGTTTTTCCAGCTTGTGCATGTCGGGCAACATCCCCTTCTCCTTTCGGAATTTCATCGGGACATATCCTCCGGCATGAAGTCGTTTCGAGGCCGCTGCGTCGTCATAGAGCCGCCGCAGCATGTCGGAATCATAGCTCGAACGCTTGCGGTCTGCAAGGATGCGTGTGATCTCGTTGCGCGCGAAAGCGTAAGGCATCACCTCGCCGCTCCGCATCACCTCCGTCACCCTGAACATATACACCGATGAGCCGATCGTCCTGTCGAACACGTAGCCTTCCTCCAGAAAATCGCCGCCGTCGCCTCCGAACCGCCACGGAATCAGCTCCGATAAAGTCCGCCATGACACCCACGTGTCGCGGAAATCGTCATACTGAACCGCGCCGCCGAGTCCGTAGTTCTCAAGCGTCTCGATGTCGGCGGCATCGTCTGAAGACAGCCACCGCCGGATGTCGTCGATATGTGGCGCTCCAGCTGCGATCTTCACATAGACACCCTTCAGAAGAGGCGATTGCAGACGCAGCTCTTCTCGATGCGTATCGTAGTATCTTCTCGCCTCCTCCTCGCTTACAGAACCGCTGTACGATTCAGCCATCACACGGCGGTATTCGTTGGTGATGAGCTGCACGCGATAGTCCTCCACCATCTTCTCGATACGCTCGATGGTCGGAAGATTGAGTTCGGCGACATCGGCAAGCAGACGCTTCTCAAGCCAGTCCTGAACTATGGCGTCGTAAAGCAGCACGCTGTCGGACGACGTGATTCCGGCGGGAATGCGGCTGTAGACGTCGCGCTCACGCAGGATGGAGTCGCCGAGCTGCACGACAATCCTGTCGCCGCCGGAAAGTGTCTCCGCACCCTCGTCATGACGGCAGGAGCTGCACAACGACACTACCGTCGCCACCGACATCACCGCCGCCGGAAGCCGGAGGCTCCGGAAACCGACTGCGATCTGCCGGAAAGCATGCCGGCATGATTCTGACTTGCGACCGGATGTATACACGCCACAAAGGTACTACATTTTTTAACATCCCGCGGACACCTGACCCTCAAAAATTGTTAATCCTTTTGATGAGAGTCCCAGAAAAGCCCTAATTTTGACTCTCCTATAAATGTATTCTTCCAAGAAATCGCTAATTTTGCACTTGTCAGTTGATTGCAGGTGCAAATCCTGACGTCGGAAGCACCTTTAATATTAGTCAACTCTTTATAGAATTTCCACTTAAGAAATCTACAAGTCTATTGGATTAACATCAAGATATGGCAAAGACAGACAATAAACCGGCATTTGTGAAACGCGATACCATTATCGCGGGTAAGGAATATGCGCAGCTTCTGAGTTCGTTAAAAGAACGTTTCCAAAGGTCGCAGATAAAGGCTGCCGTCAAGGTCAATACGACAATGCTGGAATATTACTGGTCCATGGGTCGGGATATTTCAAGACTTCGAGAAGCTGCCAAATGGGGAACCGCATTCTTCGACTGCCTGAGCCTTGATCTCAAATCCTCTTTTCCGGGTCAGACAGGTTTTTCCGTCACTAATATCAAGTATGCCAAACGCTGGTATGAGTTTTATAATCAGAGCGATATAATTCGTCAACGAGTCGTTGACGAATTTGACATGCCTGCTGATTTCGGCATGATTCCGTGGGGACATCACATAGACATCTTCACTCGCAGCAAATCTATTGAGGAGGCTCTATTCTATATAGATGAAACAATAAAGAATGATTGGAGCCGTCCTGAACTTGACGCCGAAATAGATGACAATCTCTACGGGAAGCGTGGACATGCCCTTACAAATTTCGACGGGAAGTTGCCGGTTCCTCATAGCGGTCTCGCAAAAGCCATATTGAAAAGTCCTTATAATTTCAGATTCATCGACAAGAAAATTACAACAGAAAAGCAATTGGAAGATGAACTTGCGGCCAACATCACAAGATTCCTTCTTGAGTTAGGACAAGGATTCGCGTATGTCGGTCGTCAGATGGAGTTGAAGATGCCGGAAGGCCAAACGTTCATCCCTGACATGATTTTTTATCATACAAGGCTTAAATCGTATATAGTTTGTGAGCTTAAGGTCGTGCCGTTTATTCCTGACTTCGCCGGGAAATTAAATTTTTATGTTTCAGCGGTTGATGAACTGATGAAGCAATCTGACGACAACCCGACAATAGGATTGCTTATCTGCAAATCGAAAGATGATACAGTCGTGGAATGGTCTTTCCGAGGCATGAATCAGCCGCTTGGAGTTGCAGAATATCAGCTTAAAGAATTCATTTCCGAGAAGGGCGCCAAGTTACTCCCCTCCGAGGCCGAATTGCAGAACATCATAAACACATACGATGATGTATCGGATGACTGAGAATCCCAATCTCGCATGTTTATTTAAAACAGACGGCATTGACCGAATAATAATCTAACTTTACAGACAAAGATGCCTAAGAAGTCCTCACATAGCCGTCGGCCGCTGATCGTCCGTTCATCACTCATGCGCCCTTTCTGGACACTCAACCTGTTCGGCGTTCTCATTTCGCGCGATCCCGCCGCAGTGTGGGAGCGCACGGTCAACCACGAACTTATCCACACGGCGCAGATGAGCGAGCTTCTATGGCTGCCGTTCTACATCATCTACGGCATCGAATGGCTCTTCAGGCTGTTCGCTACAGGAAGCGCCTCGAAAGCTTACCGCAGCGTCAGCTTCGAGCGAGAGGCATACGACAATGACCGGGACCCGGGCTATCTGAGCCGACGACGACATTTCTCGCAATGGCGCAGGAGCAAACCGCGATGATTTGCAATATTTTTAGTATCTTCGCAGCGACAAACCCACAAAACCACTTATATGAAGTCATTCATAAAACTCATGGCCATCTCTGCCGTGGCCCTTTGCTCGACCTCATGCAGCGCCAAGCAGGAGGCCAAACCGACAGCCGACGACAAGAACGTACTTGTATGCTACTTCTCGGCTACAGGCAACACGAAGGCCGACGCCGAGCGCGTGGCACGCATCACGAGCGGCGACCTCTTCGTCATCGAGCCGGAAACGCCCTATACCGAGGCTGATCTCGACTGGCAGAATCCGCAGTCGCGCTCATCCGTGGAGATGCACGATCCCGACTCGCGGCCTGCAATCAAGGGTGTGCCCGAAAATATCGACTCCTACGACGTGATCTTCATCGGCTTCCCCAACTGGTGGGATCTACCCCCGACGCTCATCAATACCTTTATCGAAAAGGCAAATCTCAAGGGCAAGACTGTAGTGCCTTTCATGTCGTCGGCCTCCTCGCCTATCGATAACAGCGAGAAGACCCTCAAGTCGCTCTATCCCGACATAAAATGGCAGAAGGGCCTGCGCACCACGGGAGCCTCTGAAAAACAGCTCTCCGAGTGGGCACGCGGCATAGTCTACAAATAAAATTCTCCCATATAATATCTCCTACACCTAATATCTCCACAGCCATGATTGAACAGCTTTTCCAGTGGATGGACCGCTCCACCTGCAATCTACTCGCGGCCAACACTATCCTCACCGAGCTACAGAACGCCGGATTCACTCTCCTCGACCCCTCGCAGCGCTGGCAGCTCAAGCCGGGAGAGAAATATGTGATGACACGCAACGGTACCGCAGTGTTTGCCGTCGTGACCGGAACCGTGCCTCCCGCAGAAGCCGGATTCAACATCATCGCCTCCCACAGCGACAGCCCGACCCTCAAGATCAAGCCCAATGCAGAGATCTACTGCGAGGGGGGACTCATAAAGCTCAATGTGGAGAAATACGGCGGAGGAATCCTCTACACATGGTTCGACCGTCCCCTCTCCTTTTCCGGACGTGTCTCGCTGCGCAGTGACAATCCGCTCCGTCCCGACATCCGCATCCTCGACCTCCGCAAGGCTGTCTGCACCATTCCACACCTCGCCATCCACTTCAACCGCGCGGTCAACGAGGGCAATCCGATTTCGGTGCAACGCGACATGCTCCCCGTGGCCGGAATCTTCACCGTGGAGCAGATCGCCGCGATGAAGGCGCAGGGCGGACTCGTAAAGACTCTCATAGCCGACGAGCTCAACGTGCGTCCTTCGGACATACTCGACTATGAACTCAACCTCTATCCGGTGGAAAAAGCATCATACTGCGGCGTCCACAACGAGTTTTTCCAGTCGGGACGCATCGACGACCTCTCGATGGCCTTCGCCTCGCTACGCGCCATGCTCGACAGCTGCAACGCACCCTCACGCCACACCCGCGTGATCGCCGTCTTCGACAACGAGGAAACCGGATCCGGCACCAAGCAGGGCGCCCACTCGCCGGTGCTTGCCAATCTTCTGGAACGCGTCAGCGACGCCCTCAACCCCGAGGGCCCCTCGCGCGAACAGTTCCTCAGAGCTGTCAGCCGGTCGTTCATGATCTCCGCCGACGACGCCCACGCCTGGCATCCCAACTACGACGGAAAATATGATCCGACCAACCATCCGATCATGGGCAAAGGTCCGGCAGTCAAGATCAACGCCAACTGCAAATACATGACCGACGCCGACGGCGCGGCCGTCTTCCGCCATCTTTGCGAGGAGGCCGGAGTGCCATGCCAGACATTCGTCAACCACAGCGACGTGGCCGGAGGCTCGACCCTCGGCAACATTCTCACCGGCCAGCTCGACCTACGCGGCGTCGACATGGGCAATCCGATCTGGGCGATGCATTCCGCCCGCGAAACCGCCGCCTGCGACGACCACAGATATGCCGTGGCGGCCTTCACAACATTCTTTAGACTGTAAATTTTGAGTTTTAGAGGTTGTTTAATAATGCTTGTTAACGACAGGGGCGAGAATTTTGGAGTGGATTTATTCCTGAGCTGAAGGAGCATAGCGGGCTATGTGACTGAAACGAAGGGATAAAGACGCCCGAAAGTCTCGGGACAACCTTTGAAATCAGAAGATGCATCAGTAATACAATATTCTTAAGAAATTTAAGAATTGCCTTATCATGGTGTCTTTTATGTTAATGCGCGTTTATTCGTCGGTCATTATGCCCGCATAACTCCCTCCTCATAAACAGCACCTTAATCATAAAATACACCACCCTGTCATTAACAATGATTATTAAACAACCTCTTAAAACATACATTATCGCTCTGATGCTGGGCGCGCTTGCCGTGCCCGGCATTCATGCTCAGGAACCCGGACACAATGCATCGCAGAAGAAACCGGCGGCTGCCTCGACTCCGAGGCCTGATCCCTCGGCATGGACTCTCACCTATCCTCTCGGACTTCACGAAAAGGCAAAAGTCGACACGCTGCTTTACAACTACCAGCGGCAGGCCATACCCTCGATGGTCAGCACCGCCTACGCCACCACCGGCAATCTCGGCGCCGAAGGCATCGACATGATCTTCTTCGGACGCAGACCGCGCATGGAGTTTTTCTTCGCCGACGCGCTGAGGCCATGGCTCCCCCTGCAGCCCGATCAGAAATTCTACAACGTCTACATCCCGATGACGCAGCTTTCCTACAACACCGGAGGCAATAAGCAGTCGGTGCAGGACCGGCTGCGGATGACCTTCGCGGGAAATGTCAACCGGCGCATCGGCCTCGGAGCTAAGATCGACTATCTCTACTCGAAAGGTTCATATCAGAATCAGGCTACAAAGGATTTCACCTTCGGTCTGTCGGGCTACTATAAGGGGGACCGCTACGAGATGCAGGCATTCTACAACCACTGGAACATGCTCAACAAGGAGAACGGCGGAATAACCGACGCGCTCTACATCACTGATCCCGCCGTACTGCAGGGTGGCGTCGACCATATCGAACCCAAGAGTATTCCGGTGAATCTCTCCGACGCCCACACACGGCTCAAAGGACAGCAGCTCTTCGTCAACAATGCCTACAACGTCGGCTACTGGCGCACCGAGGAGGTCAACGACACCCTCACGCGCGAGGTCTACGTGCCGGTGACAAAATTCATCTGGACTCTCGACTTCACTTCCGGCCATCATCGCTTCATCGACAAGGAGAATCCTCAGGATTTCTGGAAACAGACATACCTTACCACCGGAGTGACAGCCGACGACACCTACTATTCCGATCTCTCCAACACCATCGGCATACAGATGATCGAGGGTTTCCGAAAGTGGGCGAAATTCGGTCTGTCGGTCTACGCCAAACATCAGTATCAGCATTTCGTACAGACCGACGACACCCTCAACCGTACCGTGCCGCTGCCTGAAGGGCTGGATCCGTTGCCGGAAGGTTTCTCGATCGCAGGGCGTCATAACCGCAATCTGCTGAGTGTCGGCGCACAGATCACCAAACAGCGCGGCAGCATACTGACCTACGCCGTCGACGGACGTCTCGGTGTCCTCGGCGACATCGCGGGCGACATCGACGTCACGGGACGAATGGACACCCACATCCGCATGTTCGGCGATACCGTCAATCTCGGCGTCCGCGGTCATTTCCGCAATCTGGCGCAACCCTATCTGATGCAGCACTACCGCTCAAACCATTTCGTGTGGGACAACGACTTCGGCAAGACACGCAGTTTCAGGGCCGAAGGCGAACTGCACATCCCATGGACCTCCACGACGCTAAGCGCCGGAGTCGAGAACCTCCAGAACTACGTCTACTTCGCCAACGACGGACTCCCTCATCAGTATGGCGGCAGCCTTCAGGTCATCTCCGCCACACTCCGGCAGAAACTTCACTTCGGAATCTGGCACTGGGACAACGACATCACGTGGCAACACTCCTCCCGATCCGAAGTGCTCGCGCTCCCGGCGCTCTCGCTCTATTCCAACATGTATCTGTGGTTCAAGGCGTTCCGTGTGCTCCAGATTCAGCTTGGCGCTGACTGCAACTACTATACGAGCTACTACGCTCCCTCCTATCAGCCCGCGACAATGAACTTCGTCAACCAACGGGATACCAAAGTCGGCAACTACGCCTTCATGGATCTCTACCTCACGTGCAAGCTCTCAAAAGTGCGTTTCTACGTGATGATGAGCCACATCAATCAGGGGTGGTTCTCCAAGGACTATTTCTCAATGCCGCTCTATCCTCTGAATCCGAGGAAATTCCAGATCGGACTCTCAATCGACTTCACCAACTAAGAGGATTATGCAACCAAAACGTAACCGTCTTCCCCAGCCGCGCCGCACCACAGTCATCGTCTATCTGCTTCTCCTTATGCTCTGCATAGGCATGCTTCTCGGACTGCGCAACTGCTCGCCTCGCGGCGTGCTTGTCGACAGACCGCGGCAAGGGGGAAGCGTGGGCGACACGATTGACGTCGCGATGCTTTACTCTCCTCTCAACTACTACATCTACGACGACACTCTCGGAGGCTACAGCTACGATCTCCTGCGCGAAATAGCACGCAGGGAGAGCCAGCCGGTCAACTTCGTGCCGGTCACCTCCACCGCCGACGCGATGAAACTTCTGCGCCAAGGCAAGGTCGACATCATAGCCTCGTTGCCGGTCAATGCCTCGGCCGGAGAAAACGTGCTCTTCACAGATTCCGTCTACACCGACCGACTCGTGGCCATCTACACACTACCCAAAGACGCGCAACCCTACACCTCGCCTTTTGAACTGGCAGGACGCAAAGTCCATATCGACTCCGAAACTGCGGCTATGCTTCGTCTGCAAAACCTCCAGAAAGAGATCGGCGACACAATCTACATCAGCAGACACGACGACCTTTCCGGCGAACTCATAGCCATGAAAGTCGCCGCCGGAGAATTCGGATTCGGAGTCATCAACGACAAAGTCGCTAAAGACATGCAGAAGAAATTGCCTCAGCTACGCACGATGCCCCTCGGCTTCACCCAGCTCCAGTCCTGGGGAGTCGCCGACAGCACCATGCTCCGCCGCGTCAACACCCTCCTCCGCAAAGCCGAAGACTACCCCACCACCCCTACCCTCCGCCGCCGCTACAGCCTCTGATCCTAAAACCTCTCCAACCGACTAAGGCCTGTCAAGGCCTTTCGTCGCGACATCCGCATCTTTCCACGACATACGCCCCGACGCAGAACTTTTTTAGAGGTTGTTTAATCTATAAAATCCCTCAAATAGACGTAATATTCGACAATTACATGATAAGCAATTCCCAATTCTTCCTGGGTATATTCCATCTTGGGACAATATTGGAATTTTCAATAGGTTGGTTTTGTGGCATTTATAATCATATTACGCCATATTTTGAGATTTTATAGTTTAATAATGCTTGTTAACGACAGGGACGGGAATTTTGGAGCGGATTTATTCCTGAGTTGAAGGAGCATAGCGGGCTATGTGACTGAAACGAAGGGATAAAGACGCCCAAAAGTCTCGTAACATCCCTTGAAATCAGAAGATGCATCAGTAATACAAGACTCTTAAGAAATTTAAGAATTGCCTTATCATGGTGTCTTTTATGTTAATGCGCGTTTATTCGTCGGTCATTATGCCCGCATAACTCCCTCCTCATAAACAGCACCTTAATCATAAAATACACCACCCTGTCATTAACAATGATTATTAAACAACCTCTAAGATAGTTCGTCATTGTTCCCCATAGTTCTAATCCCCAAAGCGAGACTTGATCAGTTGGGAGGGGAGGCGGGAGTCAACATGGTGGAGTCCTGCATGTAGGCATCAAGAAGCGTCATGCACACCATCGCCTCGACTACCGGCACCGCCCTCGGAACGACACAGACATCGTGACGGCCACGCGGCTCGACCGTGACAGGACGTCCGTAGCGGTCCATGCATTCGAGCGGACGCATCATCGTGGCGGCCGGCTTGAAGGGCACCCGGAAGATGATCGGCATTCCGTTACTGATGCCCCCCTGAATACCTCCCGAAAAACCTCAAATCGAAAAGTTAATTTATACTAAAAAGGGAAATACTTCGACATGTTAATATTTTTTTGCTTACATTTGCAAAAATAAGTTTTAGCCAGTTATGAAACAACTATTTCTATTTATCTCATTATTCGTATTCATGGTATCGTGTTCTACAGAAGAACCTATGCTTATTAAAGGACATACTAATTATCAGCAATCCAATCATAAGATTGAATTCCACAAAGCATTAGATAAGGCATTTGTAGTCTACGATTATCTTTCAGAAAAGGGAAATGTCAAATCACAAAGTTATCGTCCAAACATAAATAATATCGAATACATTCTTAATCTCAACACAAGAAATACACGATCCGGCGAGACCAATAATAACGACACGCTGTTATACATAGTGAATTTTGAAAACAATAGAGGGTTCTCAATCTTATCTACAGATGATAGGACACGGACAATATATGCAATTTCAACCGAGGGAAGCATAAATCTTGCAGATACAAGTTTTAACAAGGGACTTTATCTCTTTCTAAAAAATACAGAAGCCGACATAATCCGATCTGTAGCAAGTTATCCTTATATCCCTGTTGACACAGTGGATCTGCCCTCAATTGGTACTGATATTGGAGATTACCCGTCTATTATGAAGGTCAAGCCAAAACTTCCGGAAAATGTCAGTAAATGGGGACAAGGAACGCCTTTTAACAAATATTGCTTTACCATAAATAATAATCCTGCCTTAGTCGGTTGTACGGCCTTGTCAACCGCACAGGTTATGGCGTATCATAAGTATCCTCCATCCTACAGATCTCATCAATATGATTGGGAAGATATGATTTCTGACGAAACATCTGACGACCTTGCACACTTATTGCATGATCTCGGCAATAAGGAGAACCTTCAATCTGTTTATGGAATAGCAAGAGAAGATAAAGAATTATACCCGGAAGAAAAAGTGTTCGGTACTTCGGCATCCTTTAATAGTATATCAAATGCTTTGGCAAATATGAAATATATCAATCCCGGGTCACCTGTAAAACTAACAGACATACACGATGGAGATAAAAAAATTAATGAAGAACAATTCATAAATTCCATCGGCAGATCCCCGGTAATTATTGGAGGATCAGAATGGGACGGAAGCAATCCGCACGCATGGGTTATTGATGGATATATACGATTCTTGGACAATCCAAAGACCGGAGAATATCAGACGCCCTTCTATCATTGTGTCTGGGGATGGTACGGCAAAGGGAACGGATATTTCTTTTGGGGCGATTCCGGAATTGACACTTGGGATCCTAAACCATTAGACAATGACCTTCCCGCAGACGGACATTATATATATGAAGTAGACATGAGTTATTTCGGAGATTTAAAGCACAATCAATAATATGAAACCAAAATTTCGGATATTCTTATCAATTCTGCTGTTGACGGCTTTGTGGTCCTGTAGCGACAAAGACGAGCCGATGTCTGTAGAGACTGAAAAGGAGCATGTCTCAGAACAGACTTTTTATGAGATCATCCCCAACACGAAATGGGAATCAAAATGGCGAAGATTCACCGACCAACAAGGTAACGAGTTTGCCGAAACAAATCTTCTTGCCACGTTGACATCCAATTATGTGGAGTTTGACGAAAACGGATACATCGTGTTTGGAGGAGATCGTCACTCCGCCACACCATACAATGAGAAGACCGGCTATATAGAGAACCATGAGGGGGTTCCCTTGTATTATGTAGCATATCTTAGCAGAGACAGATTAATACTTTGCTCTCCAGCTATCTTCGGAAGTGTTTTCGATGAAAACGAAAATCACGAGGTCAAATACATAACGGTCTTGTCAAGAGAAGTATTTGAGCTAATGTAACAGACAACCATCAACATGAAAATAATGATAAAATATATATCCACGCTTATTCTGCTTTTGCCACTCTTTCTTGTTTCCTGTAGCGACGATGACAATCCGACTCAGGAAAAGAGGATAACCGAAAAGCAGTTTCAATCCGAGATTGCCTACAACTTCTGGAAACTGGATCGCGGCATATGGCTTGACGGGGACGGCAACATGCTTGAGACATGTGACATGGACAGTAAAAACACAGTCATGGTGTATGGCGTATATTTCACTGACTCATACGCCGTATATCTGACACATTTTTACTACCGAACACGAGACCGAAAAAGCACTCTTTACGACTATGTATTCAATCCAAAGACATCGACTGTCTGCTCTGTAGACGGCAGCAGGAACTGGAACGATTTCAAGATTTTGTCAGTTGACGGCGACGAAATGACAGCGGAGACATCCTACGGAGTATGGATAACCGCCGGAAATGACGCTCCGCGCGAGGATGTTTACTATCGCGGCATCTACAAGCGCATGGAGATGTCGGTCATGGATTTTATCGAAAGTGAAATTTATAAGCCTCAGAACTTTGACTCTCTCCCATGATCAGTTGGGAGGGGAGGCGGGAGTCAGCATGGTGGAGTCCTGCATGTAGGCATCAAGAAGCGTCATGCACGCCATCGCCTCAACTACCGGAACAGCCCGCGGAACGACACAGACATCGTGGCGTCCGCGAGGCTCGACCGTGACAGGACGTCCGTAGCGGTCCATGCATTCGAGCGGACGCATCATAGTCGCCGCCGGCTTGAAGGGCACCCGGAAGATGATCGGCATTCCGTTGCTGATGCCCCCCTGAATACCTCCCGAAAAGTTTGGCAACGTTGATATGGTGCCATCCTCGGTGGTCACGAAGAAATCGGACTGTTCGCTGCCGTTGCCCTGCGCTGAGGCGAAGCCTGAGCCGTAGTCGAATCCTTTGGCTGCGGGGATAGACAGCATGGCGTGGGCAAGCATTGCCTCCAGTTTATCGAACACAGGCTCGCCGAGTCCGGCGGGAACACCTGTGACAAAGCACGTCACCACTCCGCCGACAGTGTCGCCGGCCTCGGAGGTCTCCTTAAGCAGACGCACCATTTCCTCGGAGGTGGATGGTGACGGACACCTCACCGGACTCTTTGAAATATACTCGATATCGAAATCCGTAAGGTCGGGACCTATCGTGACGTTTCCGATGGAGGAGGTGTAGGCATAGACAGCTACCCCTTCGCGCGCAAGCACCTGACGTGCCAACGCTCCTGCCACGACCCGACAGGCGGTCTCGCGAGCCGAGGCACGTCCGCCGCCACGATGGTCGCGTATGCCGTATTTCATCTGATACGTGAAATCGGCGTGCGAAGGACGGAAAACATCGCGCAGTTCGTCGTAGTCGCCCGATCGCGCGTCGCTGTTGGGGATAATGAAGCCGATAGGCGTGCCGAGGCTTTTCCCCTCGAAGATGCCCGAAAGGATATGCACAGTGTCCGACTCGCGTCGTGCCGAGCTTCCGGGCAAACCTTGTCCGGGACGTCGCAAGTCAAGTTCGCGCTGTATCGCCTCCTGAAGCACCTTGATGCCGGGAGGGAAACCCTCGATAATGCCGCCGATGGCCGGGCCATGGCTTTCGCCGAAGGTGGTCAGTCTGTAAAGTTTGCCGAAACTGTTCATGATGTCGTTACGATATCGCAGAGGGTCGCGCCGGTAAAGGCCACATAATCCTTCGGCGAGAGTCTCAGCTGAAGGCCGCGCTGTCCGGCACTGACGTAGAACTCCGGAAGCTCTCCGGCCTCCTGCTGCAGATACACCGGATAGGGCTTCTTCATGCCGATGGCGGTGCAACCGCCGCGGATGTAGCCGGTGACACCGAGAAGATCCTTCATCGGGATCATGTCGGCCTTCTTGTTGCCCGACACCTTGGCGGCTTTCTTGAGGTCGACCTCCTTATCGCCGGGCACGACACACACGAAATAGCCGTTCTTGTCGCCGTGGAGCACGAGCGACTTATACACAGTGCTTATGTCCTCCCCCAACTCCTCGGCCACATGCGCAGCGGCGAGGTCGTCGGGATTGAACTTGTAAGGGATAAGCGTGTAGGCTATTCCTGCGCGGTCAAGCAGTCTGGCCGCATTGGTTTTCTGTATCTTCTGCATCCGGGTGTACTTCTGATGATCAGCTGTTCATGGTGACGAGCAGCTCCTCGTTGCTCCGGGTCATCTCCATGCGCTTCTTGATAAACTCCATTGCCTCGATAGAGGTCATGTCGTTGAGATAATTGCGCACTATCCACATACGGTTCAGAATCTCGGGCGAGAGGAGCAGATCGTCGCGGCGTGTGGAGGATGCCACCACATCGACAGCGGGGAAGATGCGCTTGTTGGCAAGCTTGCGGTCAAGCTGAAGCTCCATGTTGCCGGTTCCCTTGAACTCCTCGAAGATCACCTCATCCATCTTGGAGCTTGTCTCCGTGAGCGCCGTGGCGATGATCGTGAGCGAGCCGCCCCCCTCGATGTTGCGGGCCGCGCCGAAGAAACGCTTCGGACGCTGGAGTGCGTTGGCATCGACACCGCCGGAAAGGATCTTGCCGGAAGCGGGGCTCACGGTGTTGTAGGCGCGTGCAAGACGTGTGATGGAGTCGAGCATGATGACCACATCGTGGCCGCACTCCACGAGGCGCTTGGCCTTTTCAAGCACAATACCGGCAATCTTGACATGGCGGTCGGCAGGCTCGTCGAATGTCGAGGCGATCACCTCGGCGTTGACGCTGCGCGCCATGTCGGTCACCTCCTCGGGGCGCTCGTCGATGAGAAGCATGATGATGTATGTCTCCGGATGATTCTCTGCTATGGCATTGGCTATATCTTTGAGCAATAGAGTCTTACCAGCCTTTGGAGGTGCCACGATCAGTGCACGCTGTCCTTTGCCGATAGGCGCGAACATGTCGACCACGCGGGTGGATATGTTGCAACTCTCCTTGCCGCCGGTGAGGTTGAATTTCTCGTCAGGGAAGAGCGGCACGAGATGCTCGAAAGGCGTGCGGTCGCGGATCTGCTCCGGTGTCAGGCCGTTGATGGCTGTCACCTTGCAGAGAGGGAAATATTTCTCACCTTCGCGCGGAGGACGTATGCCACCTTCCACGACATCGCCCGCCTTAAGACCGTACTGCTTGATCTGCTGCTGACTGACATAGACATCGTCGGGGCTTGAAAGATAGTTGTAGTCGGAGGAACGCAGGAATCCGTAGCCCTCCGGCATTATCTCAAGCACACCGCTCGTCTGGAGGATGCCGTCGAAATCGAACATTGTCTGCTCGGGGTCGCGTCGCTGCTGCTGACGCTGCTGGCGCTGCTGCTGACGCATGAGCTGACGCTGCTGTTTGGCAGAAAGTTTCTGTGGCGCCGGCTCGACCTGAGGCTCACTTATGGTGATGGGAGCAACCGCGGCAGCTTTCTCGGCCTCCTCACGCTCCTGACGCGAACGCGGCACGAACTTGCGGCCCTGAGCCTTGGGGAAGAAACTTCCCAACGAAGCCTGATTGGGAGGAAGAATGGGAGCTGCGACTTCCGGTTTCGGTGTGACAGGCTGCTGCGGTGCCGGAGCTTCGGGAACATCGTTCTGCACCGGAGCGGCATCCTGCGGAGCAAGAGCATCCTGCACGGGGTGAGATTCGGCTACGGCAACCGCCTCCTCTGTCATCAGCGGCAGTTCGGGCTGCTTGGCAGCTTTCGGCTTACGGCCGCGGCGGGGCTTATCTTCGGGCACGGCATCCTCCTGCGGCGTCTCAGCCGGAGCCTCTTCCTGTGCTGCTGCGGCGGCTGCCGCCTGCTGCTGTTCGAGAAGTTTCTGGGCATTGGACTTGCGCCCACGCTTCTTGGGCTGGGGCGCAGACTCTCCCTCGGCCGTGGTCGCGGAAGGTGCGGGAACCGCGTCGGCTGCACTCTTCTCTGCCTCGTTCTTCTTGGCGCGGGGCTTGCGTTCACGCGGTTTGCGTTCGGCAGCCTTGCCTGCGGCCTCCTTGGCTTTGGCGGCAGCCTGCTGGTCCAGAATATGATAAGCCACCTCCTGGCGGTCGGCGGTATCTGCTTTACTCATTCCCATCTCCGAGGCTATGCTGCGCAGAGCTGCCTCGTCCATAGATTCAAGTTCTTGTAGGCTATACATAAATAGTATGGTATGTGTTTTTGTGCGTCGGGCAAGAGCCGGTTCCGGCAGACACGATACGCCGAGAAACGCACATTATAATAAACAATAGAATATTTCGGATTAGCGATTCAAGTGACCTCAAAATGAAAATAAGGTTTCACTCATCAGCGGACATAGCCGTAAAAGGCAATCCATGTCGCAAAAAATTTCTAAGAAAAAAATTTATGGGTTTTATTGTTCTTAAAAGGAGAGTAAAAGCAGCAGACGGAAATAAATTAATGTGGTAGAAACATTATTGGAGTCATGCCGAGCCGGCGAGCCGCGGAGACCGCGGAAGGAGTCCGACCAAGCGCCGCTTCCTTTTTTACGCTGCAAAGATAAACATAAAATTCCGAATCCGCAAATCGCGCGCGAAAACAGCGTCCGGAAACAGCGTCTTAAAATTTCTTTCAAAAATCGAGAGGAATAATTTCACACGATTTTGAGGAAAAACCATCCGAAACAATTATATTTGCGGTGGCGTTACAAGCCAAACCTGAAATTATCCCAAATTCCGAAATCAGACATTTTGAAAAACGACTCTTTTATGAATCTACAACCTATCGACATCGAGACCCTTAAGACGCGCGGCATCAGTGAGGAGAGGCTGGAGGAGGAACTTTCGCAGCTCCGCGACGGATTCCCTTATCTTGAGGTGGTGGCTCCGGCCACGCCGGGCAATGGAATCTTAGAGACTTCCGAGGCTCAGCGCCTCCACTACATCGACATCTGGAATTCTTTCCTCGCCGATGGCGGAAAGGTGGTCAAGATGGTGCCGGCAAGCGGCGCGGCAAGCCGCATGTTCAAGAATCTGTTCGCTTTCGCCGACGGCGCCTCGGAGACTCCCGTCAACGATTTCATCCGCACTTTCTGCGACAACATAGCGGATTTCCCGTTCCACGCTGAGCTTGACGCAACTGTGAAACGTCTTTATGGCAAATCGATCGCCGAGATGTTTGCCGACGGCAAGCACCGCGAGGTCGTGGCCGCGCTCATAAAGCCGGAGGGAATGAACTACGGCCAGCTTCCAAAGGCTCTGCTTGCCTTCCACACTACCAAGGATGGCTACCGCGTCGCCCTTGAGGAGCATCTGGCCGAGGGTGCGCAATACGCCTGCGGTGCCGACAAAAAAGCATCCGTACACTTCACTGTCAGTCCCGACCACCGCGAACTAATGCTCAAGAAAATCGAGAGCAGCATCCCCGCGATGAAGGAGACATACGGCGTTGACTTCGACGTGACACTCAGCGAGCAGAAACCTTCTACCGACACCGTGGCGGCCAATCCCGACGGCACGCCATATCGTGAAGACGGCAAACTCTTTTTCCGTCCCGGAGGCCACGGCGCCCTGATCGAGAACCTCAACGACCTCGACGCCGACGTGGTTTTCCTGAAGAACATCGACAATGTCGTGCCCGATTCGCGCCGCGAGTCCACCATAGAATATAAGAAGGTGGTCGGCGGCATCCTCGTCAGCGTCCACAATCAGATCATGGAATATGCCGAAGAACTGAACTCGGGACTTCCCTCGCGCGACAAGCTCGACGAGATCCTCGACTTCGTCCACAACGTGCTCAGCATCACCGACGAGGGCGCCGACTCGATGGAAGACCTCGAACTCGCCGATTATCTCTACTGCAAGCTCAACCGCCCCCTGCGCGTCTGCGGCATGGTGCGCAACGAGGGTGAGCCGGGCGGAGGTCCCTTCCTCGTGCGCGACGCCGAAGACGGCACCGTGAGTCCGCAGATCCTCGAGAGCACCCAGATCAATCCCGACGATCCCGAGGCCGTGGCCATGATGAAACGTTCCACACACTTCAATCCGGTGGATCTGGCCGTGTGTCTCACTTCTCCCGAGGGCGGACGCTTCGACCTGCGCGAATATGTCGATCCCGCCACAGGCTTCATCTCCTCCAAAAGCCGCAAAGGCAAGGAGATAAAAGCCCTGGAGCTTCCCGGACTCTGGAACGGCGCCATGAGCGACTGGAACACAGTCTTCGTGGAAGTGCCCGCCGACACCTTCAATCCCGTGAAGACAGTCAACGACCTCCTGCGTCCGGCACATCAGTCCTGACACGTTGACGAATCCGGAAGCATCTTTTCACGATTTTGAAGGATGCTTTAAAGAATTTTGCTAACTTTGCAGCCGGAGGGCACCAAGTTCTCCGGCTTCTTTTATTACAAAATGACAAACGACAGAAGAACATTTCTCACCGGTGCGAAAGACTACATACTGATTGCTTTCGGACTCCTGCTCTATGCCGTAGGATTCACGGCGCTCATCCTCCCCTACGGCATCGTGATGGGCGGACTCACCGGTGTCGGCACCCTCGTGTATTTCGCCAGCGACAGATTCATCCCGGTGGCAGTCACGAGCTACGCGTGCAACCTCACGCTGCTGACCATAGCCTACCGCATCGTAGGCAAACAGTTTGTGCTCAAGACGCTTTACGGCGCCACCCTCGCCGCGCTATTCATCGGCATCTTCCAGCCGGTGTTCATGTCGCTGAGCCATCCTCTCATACTGGACCGCCCGATGAGCATCATCCTCGGCGGCATCCTTTGCGGACTCGGCGTAGGCATCACGTTCATCCACAACGGTTCATCAGGAGGCACCGACATCGTGGCCGCCATGGTCTCCAAAAAGAGCAACGTCAGCGTGGGACGCACCATGATCTACGTCGACATGACCATTGTCTCGCTCAGCATTCTTCTCCCCTTCGACGGAAGTTTCACCGAGCGGCTTGAGGCAAGAGTCCCGGTCATTGTCTACGGCCTTCTGATCACGTATCTGACCGCCTTCATCACCGACATGCTCATCAACACCAACCGTCAGGCCACGCAGTTCATCATCTTCTCCCACAGATGGCGCGAGATAGCCGACGCCGTCAACCGCGAGGCCCACCGCGGCGTCACCATACTCGACGGCATGGGATGGTACTCGAAACAACAGGTGAGGATCGTAATGGTATGGTGTCGCAAGATCGAGTCGGTCACCATCTTCCGCATCATCAAGAGCATCGACCCCGAAGCCTTCATCACCCAGACGATGACCAACGGCGTCTACGGCAAAGGCTTCGATACTATGAAGATAAAAGTGAAACGCCGTCCGCAGACACCCCCTCCGGCGCAGCCAGAAGGCAGCTTCTCGCTCTCCGATCTCGAGAACCCCGCGACAGGCGACATGAGCCATCTGCATCCGCATCTCCCCGAACCTCGGAAAGAGACGGAAACAGGCGACGCTTGAAGGTGAATCTTACGGATTTTGTCCGTTCAACTTTTTTTGCTATTTTTGCGCTGCAAAAAACAACAGGATTAACCCTTAAAAACACTACATAAGAATGGATGTGAAATATGACAAGCTTGACGGTCTCTACGCAATGCTGACAATCAAGCTTGAAGAAGCAGACTACGAGCCCAAGGTGAAGAAGCAGCTCCGCGACATCAACATGCGTCGCCCCGAGCCGGGATTCCGTCCCGGCAAGGTTCCGGCAGCCCTGCTTGAGCGCAAATACGGCAAAGCCGTGAAATACGACGTCATCAACAACGAAGTGAGTGAGGCTCTTTTCAACTATATCAAGGACAACAAGATCAAGACTCTGGGCGATCCCGTGCCTCAGAAAAACGACGACTTCAAGATCGAGGACAAGGATTTTACATTCAGCTTTAAGGTAGGCCTCTATCCCGAACTCAACATAAAGGTCGACAAGGATGTCAAGATCCCCTACTACACCATCGAGGTCGACGACGAGATGGTCAAGAAGCAGGACGAAATGCTCCGCAACCGCTACGGCAAGCAGGTGCCCGGCGAGGAAGTCGAGCCCAACTCCCTGGTGAAAGGGGAAATTGTCGAGCTTAACGAGGACGGCAGCGTCAAGGAAGACGGCATCAAGGTCGAGGAAGGCATCGTAAGCCCGCAGTATTTCAAGAGCGACGATCAGCGCGCCCTCTTCGTGGGCAAGAAGGTCGGCGACGTTGTCCGCTTCAATCCCGCAGCAACATGCGAGGGCAACGAGGCCGAGCTTTCATCCATGCTCAACATCCCCAAGGAGGAGACCGCAGCACACCACGGCGACTTCAACCTTACCATCAAGGAGATCATCGTGCTCCGTCCTGCCGAGCACGATCAGGAGTTCTTCGACCTCATCTTCGGCAAGGACACCGTCCACAATGAGGAGGAGTACACCGCCAAACTCAAGGAGATGATGGCCGTGCAGCTGACAGCCGACAGCAACTACCGCTTCTCCATCGACGCCAAGGCCGAACTCCTCAAGCTCGCCGGCGACTTCGACCTTCCCGCCGAATCGCTCAAAGAGGCCATCCGCGTCAACAACGAGAAGATCGCTCCCGAAGAGATCGACACAAAATACGAGGAATTCCGTCCGGAACTTCAGTGGTATGTCGTTCGCGACACCGTAGCCGAGCAGCTCGGCGTCAAGATCGACGAAAACGACCTCAAGCAGACAGCGGCGAACATCGCGCGCCAGCAGTTTGCCCAGTATGGCCTCAACAATGTACCCGACGACGCGATCTCACGCTATGTCGGCCAGCTCCTCGGCGACAAGAACACCCGCGAGCGCATCGCGCAGCAGACTCTCGAAGTGAAATTCATGGCTGCCGTCAAGGAAGCTGTCACTACTGAAGACAAGACAGTGACCGCCAAGGAGTTCAACGCGCTCTTCACAGGCGAGCAGGCCGAAGCCTGAGTCCCCGGATAAGAGAACGAAAAATATTTCTTCATACGAGCCGGAGAGCACACGTGCCGACATAGCGCCATGCTCTCCGGCACTTTTTGGCATATTATTTGTTATAAGTATATGCTATAATCATTACAACTCCACAAACATGGACAAGAACAACGATTTCAGAAAATATGCCGTAGGCCACGCCGGCCTCAGCAGCACACTTGTCGACAACTATTCCCGCGCCATTTCAAGCGAGGTTGCCGGCAAATACAATTCCACAGCAGGAAATTTCACCAACTACATCAACCCCTACATTCTTGAGGAACGCCAGCTCAACGTCACCCAGCTTGACGTCTTCTCCCGACTGATGATGGACCGCATCATCTTCCTCGGCACTCAGGTGACTGACGAAAGCGCCAACGTGATACTTGCCCAGCTCCTCTACCTCGACTCCGTCGATCCCGGCAAGGACATCAACATCTACGTCAACTCTCCCGGAGGAAGCGTTTCGGCTGGCCTCGCCATCTACGACACCATGCAGCACATCAACGCCGACGTGGCGACCATCTGCACCGGCATGGCGGCATCAATGGCAGCCGTGCTCCTCGTGGCCGGTCAGGAGGGCAAGCGCTTCGCACTCCCCCACTCCCGCGTCATGATCCACCAGCCTCTCGGCGGCATCCAGGGTCAGGCTTCCGACATCGAGATCACAGCCCGCGAGATCCTGAAACTCAAGGACGAACTCTACCACATCATCTCAAGCCACTCCGGCCAGCCCTTCGAGCGCGTGGCCGCAGACTCCGACCGCGACTACTGGATGACAGCCGCCGAGGCCAAGGAATACGGCATGGTAGACAAGGTTCTCATCAATGAAAAGAAAGCTAAATAAACGGCTAACTAATAATGGCGAAAACCAGACTTAAATGCAGCATGTGCGGCTCGGAAGACACCGCGGCAAATCCTGTCGTGGAGATTCTTCCGGGACTCAACATGTGCTCCAACTGCGTGGCGTTCATCGAAGAGCGCAGCAAATCAGAGCTTTCCGAACGCAAGAAAGGGGCAAAGGGTAAAGCCGGAGATGACAAATCCCTCAAAAAAGTGCCCACACCCCACGAGATCAACGAGTTCCTCAACCAGTACATCATCGGTCAGGAGGAGGCTAAGAAATATCTCTCCGTCGCTGTCTATAACCACTACAAGCGCATCGCCTCCAAAACCGAAAAAGGAAATGGTTCCGACACCGACGATGTGGACATCGAGAAGAGCAACATCATCCTCGTCGGTCCTACCGGAACCGGCAAGACACTGCTTGCCAAGACCATAGCGCGCCTGCTCAACGTGCCGTTCACCATCGTAGACGCCACGGTGCTCACCGAGGCCGGATATGTCGGCGAGGACATCGAATCGCTCCTCACCCGACTGCTTCAGGTCTGCGACTACGATGTCGAGAAAGCGCAGAAAGGCATCGTCTTCATCGACGAGATCGACAAGATCGCCCGCAAGAGCGACAATCCCTCGATCACCCGCGACGTCAGCGGCGAGGGCGTGCAGCAGGGACTTCTAAAACTCCTTGAGGGCAGCGTCGTGCTCGTGCCGCCACAGGGAGGGCGCAAGCATCCCGACCAGAAGATGATTCCGGTCGACACCAAAGATATCCTCTTCATCTGCGGCGGAGCCTTCGACGGCATAGAGCGCAAGATCGCCGCGCGCCTCAACACCCAGGTCGTCGGATTCGGCCACAACACACTCAAAAAGAAGCATCAGCGCGAAAACCTGATGAACTACGTGATGCCGCAGGATCTTAAGTCATTCGGCCTCATCCCCGAGATCATCGGACGTCTGCCGGTGCTGACGAGCCTCGAACCGCTCGACAAGACCGCGCTGCGCCGCATCCTGACCGAGCCGAAGAACGCCATCACGCGCCAGTATAAGAAGATGTTTGAAATCGACGGCGTGGAACTCACCTTCACCGACGACGCACTCGATCTCATCGTCGACAAAGCCATCGAATATAAGCTCGGCGCCCGCGGACTCCGCAGCATCGTGGAGACAGTGATGGTCGACGCCATGTTCGACGTACCATCGCAGAACGTCAAGACCTTCACCGTCGACGCCGCCTATGTAGCCAACCAGCTCGTCAAGGCACGCTTCGAGAAAGAGATGGAAGTCGAAAAAGATTGACCCACAGAAACATCGTATATTCAGGCTGTATCGCAATTTCACGATACAGCCTTTTTGATGGTTACAAGCGTAGAGACACACCCGAGCGTAGGGCTGCACCATAGTGCAGCCGCGTCCCACACGCCCCAGAGGTGCCGCACTGCGGAATAATCCATCCACCGCCCAAATTATCAATCACTTACGTAGGGACGTGCCATGACACGTCCGTCGCGACGTTGCGCATCCGTCCACTAAACGTGGAGATGACAGAAAACCGCGCAAGCGGTTGCTTTGTCGTTAGCCGATGGATGAGCGAAGCGAATCCGTCGGAAGGCGTACACCTTCATATACAACCGTTTACGGTTGCTTCCTCGCGACAACCTGCGCTTGCGTGGGGCATCTCCGAAGCTCTTCCCACGCCCTGCGGCCATCACCGCGCTCGCGTCTGCCGACGCTTCACACGGCGTTAATCATAATATCGCGTCTACCGACGCTCCGCGCGCGCCGGGCGTGAGTCGCAGAAAGGCACGAAAAGGCGAAAGGCCTGTCAAGGCCGAGGTGATAATAGCCCGGAGCGATCAAGCTCCGGGAATCGCAGACATAACATATATCAAGCCCTGTAGGGGCGATCCGAACGCAACCTTTTTTGGCCGGTCCTACAGACCTCATTTTCATTGGAATTAATTCTTCCCGGAGCTTAACCGCTCCGGGCTATTGTCGGGTCGGCCTTGACAGGCCTTTCCGCGACACACGAATTTCGCGGGGAAGCAACCCTGAGGGGTTGAATATGAGGGGACTTTTCCGACGGATTCGCTGCGCTCATCCGTCGGCTATCAATAAAGAAACCGCTGACGCGGTTTTTTACAGCACAACAACGACACGGCAGACGGATGCGCGGTGCATCGTCGCGTGGGGCGCGGCTGCACCATGATGCAGCTCTACACTACGCTGGTAATCAATGTCTTTCACAGCACATCGTCGCAGTGGAGCGTCGGCAGACGCGATATTATGATTAACGCCGCGTGAAGCGTCGGTAGACGCGAGCGCGGTGATGGCGTCGCATGTAGAATAAAGACCTCGGAGAGGTCGAGCGACAGCGTAGGTAAGATGTCCGGATCTTGATTTGTGAATAACATTGGTAATGATTACCTTTGTCGCAACAAAACAGGCCTACACAATGAAACTTATTGTCAGAATGATATTGGCAGCGATGCTTCTCTGTCTGCCTCTCGGCGTCGACGCTCAGGATGTCATCACCCGACCCAAGAAACCGAAAAAGCATACAACCGCCCCGGCTAAGAAACAACCGAAAAGACAACCGAAGAAACAGCAGCCCAAGCCTACAACATCTACAACTTCAAAACCACCAAAAGAAGAACAGCTCACACCGTCTGAGATGTACAACAAAGGTGTGAGCGCTTATAAAAGAGGTGATTATTCCGAGGCGGTGAGATGGTACCGCAAGTCGGCAGAACAAGGATTCTTATTAGCGCAAAGAGCTCTCGGTTTTATGTACATGAATGGCGATGGCGCCGAAAGGGATTATTCAGAGGCAGTTAAATGGTTTCGCGAGGCAGCAGAACGAGGTGATACAAACTCGCAATTTTGTCTCGGAAAAATGTATGAGGAAGGCAAAGGAATAGATAAAGATTTATCAGAAGCAAAGCGATGGTATCAAAAAGCTGCGGCCCAGGGAAGTGAGGAAGCGAATATGGCTCTGGAGCGATTGATGGAACAAGAACTCACACCAGAGCAGATGTACGCCAAAGGCAAAGAAGCTTATGACAATATTGACTATGCCAAAGCTATGAGATGGTATAAAAAGTCTGCCGAACAAGGAAATGCTCGTGCACAGTGCGATCTCGGTTGGATGTATGAAAACGGTTATGGCGTTGCAAAGAATTATACAGAGGCATTGAGGTGGTACCGCAAGTCCGCCGACCTGGGATATGCAGAGGCGCAATGGAATTTCGGAGGCATGTATGTCTCTGGTCATGGAGTTGTAAGCGATGATTTCGAAGCATTTAAATGGTTTCTCAAAGCTGCCGAGCAAGACCACCAAAAGGCTCAAGTATATATAGGTCATATGTATAGGTTAGGACGAGGGATAGAACAGAATTATTCAGAGGCATTTAGATGGTACCGGAAGGCAGCTGAGCAGGGAAATGCAGATGCACAATGCAATCTCGGCGACATGTATAGGGATGGTCTTGGTGTATCAGAGGATCGGAATGAAGCAAAGCGTTGGTATCAGAAAGCAGCCGATCAGGGAAGTAAAATTGGGAAATTAAGTCTTCTGAATATGAATAGATAGTGAGGCAAGAAAACTGCGAGAGCAGTTACTTTACCGTTAGCCGATGGATGAGCGAAGCGAATCCGTCGGAAGTCACGCGTCCTCATATACAACCGTTTACGGTTGCTTCCACCGCAAAGATTTGGCTTACGCACAATTTGAAAGGCCTGTAAGGCCGAACCGACAGTAGCCCGGCAGCGTAAGCTCCGGGAATCGCGTACACATAATATATAAAGCCCTGTAGGGGCGATCCGAACGCAACCTTTTTTGGCCGGCCCTACAGACCTCATTTTCATTGGAATTAATTCTTCCCGGAGCTTGACCGCTCCGCGCTATTGTCGGGTCGGCCTTGACAGGCCTTTTTCGCGGCGATGCGGGGAAGCAACCCGCAAGGGGTTGTATATGTGGGTTGTACCCTTTCCGACGGATTCGCTACGCTCATCCGTCGGCTAACGACAAAGAAACCGCTGACGCGGTTTTGCCGTGTCGCAACATTGCGACGGAGGGATGTGCGGAAAGCATCCTCGCGGCGGACGCGCGATCGCGATTAAGGTCTTTACCGCACGACGTCGCTCCACGACTGATTTTCCGGGGTGTTCTCCTTCCACGGCCTGAAGGCCGCGGTTGGCAATACGGCCGAACCTCCGGTCCGGCGCTTTTGACACAGTTTCTGTAAAAGGCAGACATCCCAGATTTTTAACATTTGGAGGGGCATATTTCGGGGGCGGACGGCGAACCAACTTTGCCTTGCGCGTGTTTATAAAATGATACAGTGAAGGTACGGATACTTGAAGCAATGATTAGCAAACAAGTCATAGAAGAGATCTATAAGAAATACAATAAGCCGCCAAAGAAGGTTGACGACTTGCGTATCCCTTATTTTCTCGATCTGCTTTCCAAATCCCATCATCTGCGTCTGAGTCAGGATCAGGAAGAGATTGTCAATGAGGATCTTGACAACTACAATCCTTTCAAACGGTTTCTTATCCGCCGCATGACAGCCATTCTTGAGTTCGAAAGAATGGTCGCTTTCGCGTTCGATAACCATATCATTTTCTTCCAGAAGGATTCCAACGACATGCGCGTTCACTTCAAGCCGGTGAAAAAAGGTTTTTTCAGCCGTCTTTTCGGCAAATGAATTCCAATCCGTGCATCAGTCGCGGAAAGTAGTCGACATAGTGCGATCCTTCCTCCCAGCGAAATTCCGTATCAATTCCTTTTGACCTTAGAAATTCCACCGTTTCCGCCGTGCACTCGCCCACGGTGGCAAAGACCTTGTTGCGCGATTTCGGTTCCTGACGTCCGAGCGAGATATAGATCCTGGCATCAGAGGGTTTGTGAAGGTCCTCGTGGTGACGCAGCCAGCCGTCGAAGCCGTCGTACCAGAACGAGCCGGAGAGCGAGATAACGTCACGGAAAATGTCGCATACCATCCACTGCCAGAGCGCGAAGAGTCCGGACATGGAGATTCCGGCGAGCACGCGCGTCTGAGGACGGCAGCCGAGCATCGACTCGGCCTGCGGCAGAATACGCTCCGTCAGCCGACGCAGAAACACCGGCGCACCGCCCCGGAAATCCGGAGTGCCCGCCGGAACACCTTTCGCCACCCAGGGCGAGAGATCGCCGTCCCAGTCCATGCCATTGATCACCGCCATGCAGATGCCGAAATGGCTTGCGATAGCACGCAGTTCAGACTCTTCCGCAGGCTTATAGCCGGGAAGATAGCATATCATTCCGCAATCTGCCTCGCCGGCACACCGTACCTCAAGATTGCCGCTGTAAAACTTCACATTTTTCATTGCCTATAGATCATCATGTCCTTCAGTTCCCGGAAACCACACCCGGCGTAGAGTCCACGCGCCATGTCGGTCGTCTCCAGATATATCTTGCCGCATCCTTTCCCTTGTGCGAACGTTACAAGAGTCTCGACAATCCGCCTCCCCAGCCCCCGGCCGCGATATTGAGGACGCACGTAGACATTCATTATGTAGGCTGAGAGGCCGGAAATGTCGTCGGGTGAAGGCATCTCGCGCTGTAGACATACAGCGCCGCTGCCACACAGTGTGCCAGCGTCGGTGTCGGTGCAGATGAACGCGAAATGGCTCCGGCCAAGCTCACTGCGATAATAAGCCACTGTCTCGCACCGCAATGACTCGAAGAGTGCGACATCTTCTTCTGAGATGCCGAACACCGCCGAGAGCACTTCCATGCGCAGCGAAAGCAGAAGTTCCCTGTCATCCGTCCGGGTAATCACTATCATGACACGAGCCTCCCTTCTTTCAGAATCACCGGAAGTGCGTCTGCATTAACCTTGCCGTTGCTCGTCATTGGCAGCGCACGCATCGCGACGTAGTATTCAGGCATCATGTATGGAGCCAGTCGGCTCGCCATCTCGCGCCGAAGCATGGCGACCGAAAAATCTTCCGTATCCTTGGGTACGAAATATGCCGTCAGGTAAGCGAGTCCGTCGGAATCGTAATTGGCTGTCACTATGCCGAAATCCACCCCCTCGCAGTTGCTAAGGACGTTGGTCACTTCGCCACATTCCACGCGGCGTCCGAGTATCATCACCTGATTATCCTTGCGATGCAGAAATGCAACGCGTCCGTCGGCCATCCGGTAGCCGATGTCGCCGCTCATATAGACCCTGCGCCCCGAAACGTCAACCGTGAAATTACGCTGCTCGGGACAGTCGGTGACATATCCGGCCGACACACCGGCGCCGTAGATGGCGATCTCGCCGATCTCTCCCGGAGCGGCAGGGCGTCCTGAGGCGGCGACGATCTCGACTTCGACTCCACTGACAGCGAGGCCGATAGGATACGTGCCGTCCTCCAGAGGAGATATGTTGTCGCACCTCTGGTAAGTGGCACATACGGTAGTTTCCGACGGACCGTAGGTATTGTAGATCATAACATCTTTCCCTTTCAGTCGGTCGATATAGGCATCGCGGAGCACGTCGCCGCCGCTGATGAGCAGACGCAATGAGGAAGGGAGCGATGCAAGTCTGTTGAATTCCATTATAAGATAAGGGAATCCGCTTACGACCGTCACGCCGCAGCTCTCGATGAAACCGACAAGCGTGTGAAAATCGTCGCGTGTCTCCTCCGTCGGAATCGCGAGGCAACAACCGTTGAGAAGCGTGGCAAAAACCTCCTCGACGAATATGTCGAAACTGCATACTGAATACTGCAGCATGACGTCCTTGCCCGGCACGAGACGGAATTCATTGTCGAAGGCATCGGCGTAGTTGCAGACATTGGCATTGGTGACGCGCACACCTTTCGGCCTTCCGGTTGTACCGGAGGTGTAGAGGACATATGCCTCCGACTGCGGGGTCGCTTCCGTGAGGCGCTCGTCGCGACAGCCACGATGCGGAAGTCTAAGCATTGCGCACGAAACCACCGGGATACCACAATCTTCCGGCACTTCAAAAGCGCCGTCTGTCACGAGAAGACTGACTCCGGCATCCTCCATCATGAAGCGTATCCGCTCCTCCGGGAAAGACGGCTCACAAGGCACATAGCAACCTCCAAGACGTAGCACGGCGAGCATGGCGGCGATCATATCGAAACCATGAGCCATCACAATCCCTACCCTCGTGCCTTGGCGGACACCATATACTTCCGACAGCGCACAGGCATAGCCACTGACAAGCGCGTCAAGTTCCGAGAAAGTGAGCGTATTCTCGCCGTCGGTCAGCGCGTGCAAGGTTCCATGCTTTTTCACGCAGGAATGAAAGCGTCCGTAAATAGTATCTGTGTTGTTCATAGTTTACACGTTTAGAGTTTCAACGCTTGAAAAGCACTCTTGGTTGAAAAGAGAGTGCGAGATGCCCTCTAATAGACATTTGCAGGGTTGAAATAGAATTTGTAATTTCGCATTACCAATCACAAAACAAACCGACTACAGTATGAAGACTATAGCATTCGCGTCAGACCATGCAGGCTACGAGCTGAAGGAAACGCTTAAAAAATATGTGGAATCAAAGGGATACTGCGTCAAGGATTTCGGCACCTACAGCACCGATTCCTGCGATTATCCCGACTTCGCACATCCCGCAGCCGAGGCTGTCGAGAAAGGTGAGTGCGATTTCGGCATCGCCATGTGCGGCAGCGGCAACGGCATCTCCATGACCCTCAACAAGCATCAGGGCATCCGCGCCGCCCTATGCTGGCTTCCGGAACTCGCAGCTCTCGCACGTCAGCACAACAATGCCAATATCCTTGTGCTGCCCGCGCGCTTCATCTCCACGGAGATGGCTGAAAGCATCGTTGACGCTTACCTTGGCGCCGAATTCGAGGGGGGACGCCATCAGCGCCGCATCGACAAGATCGCCATCAAGTGACATGTCCGCATCGCTCGAACTGACGCTGACCGACGCGCGGTTTCACGGCTACCATGGTGTCTTGGAGCAGGAACGCACCGTCGGCAATGAGTTTGCCGTCGATCTCACCGCTACGCTACCGCTCGGCTGTCGCGATACGATGGCCGCAACCATAACCGACGAACTCGCCGACACCATCTCATACGCCGATCTCTACGACCGCGTGCGGGAAAACATGGCCGTACCCTGCCGCCTCCTTGAACACCTCGCCGCACGCATCGTCGACGACCTTGCCGCGCGCTGGCCGCAGATAGAAAGCCTGCACGTGCGGATCACCAAACTCGCGCCTCCGATTCCCGGCAGCGACTGCCGCGCCTCAGTGGCGATCACCTGGCGCCGCCCCAACAATGGTTCGAAAATAATGCACCGGAAAATTGGTTAGCAATGGTTCGAAAAAATGGTTAACAATGGATTGAAATAAAGATTGTTCCTCATTGTTCCCCATAGTTCGAAAATAAGGTTAAAAAAATAGGTGAAGATTTTTTGCGTATCTCGCCAAGAAGTATTAACTTTGCACCGTCAAAAGGGAGAAATCCTCACGACAAAAAGGTCCGTTAGCTCAATTGAATAGAGCATCTGACTACGGATCAGAAGGTTGCAGGTTTGAATCCTGCACGGATCACACCCACCTCTGAAGACTTTCGGTTTTCAGAGGTTTTTAACTATATAGACCAATGGCTGACAATTACCTCGAACGCCGCATGGAGGAGCTTCGCGCTCCGCGCACCTCAACATTCCGTCCGCAGATCCAACGCATCGGATTAGGTTGGAGTCTGCCGAAACTCCGCGTAGTGATCGCAGGATGCGGAGATGCAATCGACACAAGCGTAGCCGAAGGATTTGCCGACGCGGGATGCCGCGTCAGCCTCATTTCCGACAATACTGAAGCCGGCAACGAACTCGCGCGCAAAGGAATACGCTTCTGCCACGTCGATACATTCGGCAGCGAAACGCTGCATGACGCCATGACGCAGACACTCGCTGCATGGCGCGACGCCGACGTCGCGATCTGCCACGGACTCGCCTCGGAGCAGCAACTCGCCATCGCCAAAGCGTGGAGCGAACGCCGTAAGCAATTTCCGGCGGTAAGCGACTACGGCGGACGCTTCATCAGCATCCTCGCCTCCGCCGATCAGCCCGCAACGCAAGAACTAACCGACATATTGCGCCCCTTGCGCATCACCTTCAATCGAATCATCGTTCCGGAAGAAATCGACACCACAGTGACAGACGAGCGTCGGAAGCGCGCCATTGCGACCATTGTCCGCACATGCCAATACCTCGCTCTCCCCGACTCCGCCGCCATCACCGCCGCCCTCCTCCCAATCACAGTTTTACAGGACGGAATACCGTAAGTCAAGATATACTTACGGAAATAATAGGATCTCCGAAAAACGTGGAAAGTCTTGCGAGAGTCGCAATAGTAAAATTATGTTGGCCACTGAGCCACTTCGTCACCTCACAAGGTCTTTTGCCAATAGCATCTGCAAATTGTTTCTTAGACAGGCCACGAGCCTGCATCAATTCATAGATCCGGTCAGAAATCTTAAAACACAGATCGGTTTCCCTTTGAAGATTCTCAGGGATAGGTCCCAACATTTCCTCAAGAGATTTGGCAGTCCGTTTCATAACTCAAAAATATTGTCAGTTTCTATTGTTGATTCAGTGATACTTACATTGCCGTCAGCAACTTCCCGTTTCAGCAGTTGCTCAAATTTCTGCAATGTCATGACATATCCCTTTAAAAGCGAATCATCTTCATATCGCTGTGATTTCTTTACGCCACCATTACCCAAGACAAGAATTCTATCGGATAAACGCAGACAATATAATCTAAGTTTAGAAGAAGTAACAGGCAAAGCGACGACTGAATCGTTCATTTTACCTTCCGGACGGAAATATCTCTCTAATGCTCCGGTATTGGCAATACGAGTTATAAATGCCGCAATACGAGAGAAATCCTCGCTGTATTCTGCGTCTTCCCTGAATTTAGAGACAAACTTTTCAAATTCAGACTCCACATCGCGAAGAAATTGCAAGGTATATATCGTGCAATTTTCACCATCTTTTATCAAATAGAGTTCTACTTCGCTCATAAGTTGCATTCTTTAGTTTTTAGTATAACGCAAAGATACAACAAAAATTTTACTTGAAAATAAAATCCTCGCGATATTTTAGAGAGATTGATGGCGGAAATAAGACAGAGGCAACAGAAGTATGTGACGGTAGCCGCGAATACTTTGACAACTTGCGGAATTGGCGCAGTGAGCAGAACCGGCAGAGAGCCTAATCATGTACTCCAAAGAGAAGTGATATATTAGTGATCGTATCGCGAAGGAACCATAAAGGGTTGTATATGTTGACATTTCAGTCCGGCGGATTTGCTTACGCTCATCCGCCGGCTATTGATTAAGTAACTGCTTTCGCGGTTTTACCATGGCGCAACGTCGCGGCGGACGTGCGCGTAGCATGTCCCTACATATACGATTGATTATCAAGATTGAAAGGGAAGTAATGGTCCATTATGGCTCAACAAAATGGTTTACAGTGGTTTGAAAAAAGGATTGTTCGTAATTGTTCCCCATTGTTCGAAACTTGTTTGTCGCTTGTTAGAAGCGGGATTTCTCGGAGTTGCCGGCGCCGGTGCCTCGGTAACGGTCGCGGGTCGTGTTGAAACGATACTGGAGTGTGAGCATCACCGAGCGGCCTGACGTGAAGTTCTTCTGGACAAGCTGCACGGCATCGTTGTACATCATGGCATTGTTGCCGGATGTGTCGAACAAGTCTTTTGCCTCAAGGGTGACGCTGAAGGTGTTGCCACGGAATCCTTTGTAAATCTTGGCATTGACATACCAGGGGGTATTCGAGACTTTCATGTTGTTGTCCCACATATGTGTCATCAGCTGCGCGTCGACATTGAGCCAGATGTCGAAAGGAAACCGGATGGCGTTCTGCCACTGGAACATAAAGCCCGGATCGTTCATCTTCATCGGCTTGCCGTCGACCGGCAGGGTGAGCCATTGCTTCATCATGCCGACATTCACGCGTGGCTGCCAGACTCCGACCTGAAACTGTCCTCCGACGAAAGCCAGAAGATTATGGCGGTGGTCAAGATTTGCCGTGCGGATTATGGTTGCTTCGCCATCCGCTCCGTAAGGCTCGGTGATGAAATACACTCCATCCTTGAAGTATGTATATGACACCTGCGCGAAGAACTGACGCCACTGCGCCATGTATTCCACAGTCTGCATTTTTGTGGGTTTAAGATACGGGTTGCCGGTCTCATAAGTGAGGCGGTTGATATAGCTGACGGCTCCGTCAAGCTGACCGTAGCCGGGGCGAACGGTCTTGCCTGAATAGTTCAGTCCCATACGGACATTTCCTATCTGCGTGGCGACGTTGAGCGAGGGGAACATGTTGTCGTATGTCTTGCTCTGGCCGTCACGATGCTCACCCATCTCGTAATAATCGAATTTCACATGCTCATAGCGGAGTCCGACACCGACATTGAAGTTTCCGAATTGCCGCCCAAAATCAACAAAAGCGGCGATATTGCTTTCATCCACACAGTTTTCAGCATCGGACACTTCGGGAATATTCGCGGTAAAGAGATTAGTGGTGCGTGTATTGGTGTATTCCTCGCCAAAACTTATCTGTCCCTGCCAGAGAGGATGACTGACAACTAATTTTTCTGCAAACATGCGGTTGCGGTTGGTCGATTCAGTGCTGACATTGCGGTCGTCGCCCATCTCGCTAAGCTCGTTGCTCAATGAGGTTTCCCTGTTTTTGTTCCACAGATAATCAGAATTGAAGTCTATATTGAACAGACCTACAGTACCTTTATAATAGAGGTTGATGTCGTGACACGGCAGAGACGTGGATCTATTATTGACGTCGGAATCGAAGCGGTCGATTAACGCGCCGTTCTGCCGGACTTCACTCGGAATAGTTCCGGTGGTGTGGTGCCGGTTCCAGCTGTTCTGATAATAGGCGCCGATGCTGTGCTTATCATTGAACATGAAGGAAAAGCCGATTTTGCCTGTCATGTCGTTGTAGGACTGCTTCCATATCGTGCGGATCGACTGGTTGTATTTTCCGGCGGGAGTAGCTGTTGTCATGTCGTTAAGGCGGTCGTTGCGGTTGTTGCCATACCACCAGCCATAGTTGGCGAACAGTTCAAGTCCTCCCGTGCGGTATTTCAGTTCGAGCGAGTTTCCGGTGCGGAAATAGTGTTGAAAGCCGTTGTCGGAGCGGAGAGTACCACTAAATCCGTCACCTTTCGGTGGTTTCGTGCGGATAATGATTACGGATTTCACGTTGGCCGCGTAGGAGGCTCCCGGATTGGTAATGACCGAGACATTCTTTATATCCCGTGAATTGAGCTGCGAGAGCTCCTGAAGGTCATTGACCTTGCGGCCGTTGATGTAGATTGCCGGTTCACCTTTGCCGAAGACTTCAAGCTTGCCGTCGTTTTCCACAACCATCGGCACCTGAGTAAGGACATCGTTGGCTGTTCCCGCGATTGCAAGCGAGCTCCCCTCCACATTGGTGACGAGCGCATTCCCTTTCATCATCGTTGCGGGTCGTGTGGCACGGACCACCACCTCGTCAAGCACGTTGACCGAAGGTGCGAGCCGAATTGTCCCTATGTCGCCGCCCGAAGCTGGAACAGCGATCTCGGATGTCTCATAGCCCGCGTAGGAGACCTTGGCTATGAGATTGCCGGTGACGTCGGTCGAGATAGAGAATATGCCGTCGGAGTCGGTAACGCCACCGGTGAGATAAGTCGAGTCGCGGTATAACACGACATTCACATAATCGAGCGGAGCTTTGTCTTCCCCAACCACTTTACCAGTAATCTCACGACCATAGACCGTTGCCACGGCCATGAATACCATTATGAGAGTAAGAATCTTTTTCATATAGCGTCTGTATTTATTTTTTTCTAAGTTCAATAAGAGCATCTATCAGGCTGCCGTCCATGTCGATGCCTTTTTCTTCCATCTTGTCGCTTACCTTTTGCTTGACATCACCGAGGACATGGGGATCCATTTCCTCCCAGGAATAAATCTCTGAGCAGTCATCATTGGTAGTGACACGCGCATTATATTCAGTGCGGTTGCCGGCAGAATCAGTGACATAGCATATAATCACTGTCTGGAATTTGTCATCATCAAGTTCACGTGCATATGACTTGCCTACATATTGGATGCCGGGAACGGAGTCAAGACGGGCAAGAGTCGCCTGTTCAAGATTCCTGTCACGCAGCTTTCCTTTCCCTGGAGAACATGAGGCGATGGCGAATGACACCATCAGAATGAGAAGCGCGAGAGTGTAGTTTATTGTCTTCATTTCACATCAGTTTTTTATTGTTTTTCTGATGCGAAATTACGTCCAAAGAGATTTTAACCGCAAATATAAAAGTCTTAATACGCAAGATGCAACCCACTGAAAATCAGGGGTTGCATCTTTTAAAAGTCTTAATGAAGCCTTGTACCGTCTTAATGGACTCTTAATCCTTGTCCCGGTTTTTAAGGAACTCCACAATATCTTCCTTTTCAGGCACTCCGAGTTTCTTCCTTATCGACGATTTACGGACATAGATCGTGGAGGTTGTCTGGCCTGTTATCACGCTTATCTCTTTTGTAGAGAATCCGGCGAGCATCAGGACGATAATATGCTCCTCTTTCGAAGTAAGCAGCTCGCCATATTGATGGTGGAGTTTACTGTAAAATTCGGAATAAAGGCTGTCGATCATCTCGAACACTTTTCTCCAGTCCACGAGTTCGCCGTTCGTTTCGCCGTCGATGGCCGAGATCTTACGAAGCATCTCGCGGTTCTGCTCAGTCGGAGTCTCCGCCACCATCTTGATAATGCCGAGTTGCTTGAGCATAATGCCACGCACAGCCGAAGCGTCGGTTGCCGGCGTCGCCTTGTATTCGTCCACCATTTTCTGCAACGCCTCAATGCGTTCCTCGTTGTCGCGTTCACGCTGACGGCGCGTCCTGATAATCCATGCGCTCACACCGAGTATCAGAATCGCCGCGATGCCGATGATAAGGATGATCACGGTCTTTTGTCGGCTTTCGGCTTTCAGTTCCAACGCACGGTTCTGCTGAGCCAGCGCACCGCGTTCAGCCTCCCACTGCGATGCCTTCATGCGGTTGAACCGCTCGTTCATACGATTATTCAGTCCGGCTATCTGCATAAGCTTTATGCGTCCGGTCCGTTTGACATCAATTACGGCATGAAGCATATTGCTATAGCTGCGGAAGTAAGCGTCATCATCGCCTCTCATTTTGTAAGCAAGACTGTCTGCGATTGCCAGATGACGGGCGGCACGATCGACATCTCCACGGTTCAGGTCATTGATAGCGCGTTGGAAATTAAGCTGGTCGGCGGCTTCATTATCCGGACCTGCCATGCTGAATATCTTGTTGATAAGGCTGTCGCTTTCATCTTCACGTCCGGATTCACTAAGAAGTTGAGCGCGTTCGATTGTAAACTGAAACTCCCAGTCACCCAACTTGTGTATACGGGCATAGTCGATAAGTTCTGTCTCTATATTTAAAGCAGAGTCTACCTTGCCTGCATATAAGTATCCACCCATAAGCATATACTTCGCTTCAAACTGACGGAGGCTATCAGTCTCCAGCTGATAAAGCCTTTTTGCCAGCTGTATAATCTGTTGCCCCTGATACTCAGACGCTCCAAGTAAGACGCGGATTCGAAGTGTCTGTGCCATTAACGAGTCAGGCACATCATGCAACCCTGCAAGAGAGTCAAGCATGGCGATAGAGCCCGGAGTGTCCCCGACCCAGAATTTGTACCATGCAAGAGCCAAGCCGCTGCGCATATCTTTCACAATGTCTTTACCTCGATAATAATTGCGTGCGAAAGGAATCAGCGAGTCACCGACCATGGAGCGGTTGGCTTTCATGTGGCCGTAAGCCTTGAGGTAAATAAGCTTTGCCTTAAATGAGTCCGCTTCAATTTCCGAGGGATCAATCGTCTCCAGAATGCTCAGCGCACTGTCAGGATTGCTTTGCATGAGGTTTTCAGCCTGACGGATTTTCTCCTCATGCCGTGACTTTGACACCGAGCACGAAACAATGATCACGATGACAAAAATCAATAATACGTATAGTAATTTCCTCATTTTTTCTACTGAAAAACCAGAGACCTCAAAAGAGTGAAAAATCAGTTAAGATTTTCTCTTGACGGAGAAGCCGAAATGGCCGAGGTCTCGGCCAAGCGCGTAGTAATGGCCGTGGCTCCACGCCATCAGGTCGGCATCTTCAAGGCTGAAACGTCCGGTCTCTTTGTCGATATACCGCTCGTCGGCACGCAGCGAAAGGACGTCAGCAAGAATCATGGCGTGGCTGCCGAGTAGGGTGATCTGCTTCACCCTGCACTCGATCGACAGCGGCGATTCCTTGATGGAAGGAGAGGCAACCATTTCCCCTTTCTCCGGCGTCAGGCCGGTGGCCTTCCATTTGTCATGGTCACGGCCTGAGCGCACGCCCGCCCAATCGACGGCGCGTGCCATTTCGGAAGTCGTGAGATTGAGGGTAAACTCGCCGCAGCGCTCAATGATGGGGAAAGAATGGCGTTCGGGACGCACGGAGACATAGCACATCGGAGGATTGGTGCACACCGTGCCTGTCCACGCCACGGTGAGCATGTTCCATTCCTCCCGCGTGGCGCCGCACGTCACGAGCGCGGCAGGCACAGGATAGACCATAGTGCCTCCTTTCCACAACTGCTTTGCCATCGAAGGATTACTTCAATTCCACATCCTCGCCGTGCACCTCATGGTCGCAATAGCGGCAGCGAAGCACCACAGGATTGCGTCCGATGACATGGAAACGCGAGCGCATGGGCTCGTTGCGGGAGATGCACTTTGGATTGCTGCAGCGCACGATGTCAACGACTTCGTCGGGAAGCGTCACCGGCTGTTTGCTCACGACCTCATAGTCCTCGATGATATTGATGACTGCGGAGGGTGCGATGACAGCGATTCGGTTTATCACCTCGTCCGGAAAAATGGTGTCGGCAACCTTTATGATACCCTTGCGGCCGAGACGCGAGGAAGCGAGGTTATGGCCGATGGTGACGTTCTTGTCAAGATTCTCAATGCCGAGCAGCCGCACAGCCTTGAAAAGCACGTCGCTCGGAATATGGTCTATCACGGTGCCGCGTTCGAGAGCGGCAACAGCAAGTTCTTTTTTCTTCATCAGTCGTCGATTTTGATTCCCAGAGATTTGCATATCATGGCCTGACGGGCGAAAAGTCCGTTGTGTGCCTGCTCGAAATAATAGGCCTTGGGGCTGTCGTCCACATCCTGGCTTATCTCGTTGACGCGTGGAAGCGGATGGAGCACACGGAGCGTGGGCTTGGAGTCCGCAAGCATGGCGAGATTGAGCGAATAGAGATCCTTCACGCGCTCGTATTCCTCCAGATCGGCGAAACGCTCACGCTGCACACGAGTCATGTAGAGAATGTCGGTGGAATTGATCACCTCGGGACTGAACTCGGTGTGTTCCTCGTATCGGATGCCATTCTTGTCGCAGAACTCGATGAACTCCGCAGGCATCTTCAGCTCCGGACAAGCCACGAAATTGAATTTCACGCGGAAATGGCTCAGAGCCTCAAGAAGCGAATGGACAGTGCGGCCATATTTCAGGTCGCCCACCATCGTGATCGTGATGTCGTCGAGTCTTCCCTGAGTCTTGTAGATGGAATAGAGGTCAAGCATCGTCTGCGAGGGGTGCTGGTGTGCTCCGTCGCCGGCGTTGATGATCGGCACATCGGTCACTTCGGAGGCATACTGCGCCGCGCCCTCAAGATAATGGCGCATCACGATGAGGTCGGCGTAATTGCTCACCATCTTTATGGTGTCTTTCAACGTCTCTCCCTTCGACGTGCTCGTTGCCGCCGGATCCGAGAACCCGATGACACGTCCGCCGAGGCGGTTGACCGCAGTCTCGAAGCTGAGACGCGTGCGTGTCGAAGGCTCGAAAAACAATGTCGCGACAACCTTTCCGTCCAGAATTTTACGATTGGGATTCTTCTCAAACAATTCGGCAGTGTGCAGGAGTTCAAGCATTTCCTCCTTGCCGAGATCTTTAATTGATACTATGCTGCGGGTGTTCATGACTCGATTGCGGCAACCGCTATAGGTTGACCTCACAAAGTTACGATTTTTTATCGTGACAAAGCCCTCTTTCCGCAAAAAATGTTAATGCGATGGCTGCAGATTATGTCTGTCTCTTGGCAAATACCTAAAAAAGGGTATTATCTACAGCGCGGATTTTTTGTAATTTTGCAGTGTAAAAAGAGTCGGCCGATTCTTTGTCCCGGTTAATCCATCCGTTATGTCAGACTACTACAAATCAGGATCCAGAATGTGCGACATGATCTGCGAGCAGCCCGCGCTGCTGCAGATGATGAGCCGCTTCGGCATTCCTTTGGGTGTCGAAGACAAAAGTGTCGAAGATGTGTGCATGAGCCACGGTGTCGATCCCGACACCTTCCTTGCCGTGGCCAATTTCATAAAGTTCGGGCCACAGGCGGCTAAAGATTTCTACGACAAAGTCTCCGTCGAAACCCTCGTGAACTATCTGAAGAAAGCCCACGAGTATTTCCTCGACTTCCAGCTCCCTTCCATCCGCCGCAAACTCCTTGAGGCGATAGTCTGCAGCAACGTGCGCGAGGTCAACAAGGTTGTCGGACTGATCGTGAAGTTCTACGACGACTATACCAACGAGGTGCGCATCCACATGGAGCATGAGAACCGACAGATATTCACCTACGTCGACGAGCTTCTCAAAGGCAACAAGCGCCAGGGCTTCGAGATCGAGGATTTCGCGCGCTTCCACGAGTCGATCAACAGCAAGCTTCAGGAACTTAAGAACATCATCATCAAATATTACAAGCCGGACACGGCCTCGGATCTTCTCAACTCGATGATGTATGACATCTTCGTCTGCGAGTTCGATCTCCGGCGCCACTGCGAGGTCGAGAACTCGCTTTTTGTGCCCGCTGTCAAGAAACTTGAACAGAAAGTCTGCGAGAAAACAAACGAACCTGTGGAGGCACCGATACAGGATCCCGACGACGGCGTGCTCTCCGCACGCGAGCGCGAGATCGTGGCGCTGGTTGTCAGAGGATTGAAGAACAAGGAGATAGCCGACAAACTCTTTATCAGCGTCCACACGGTCCTCACACACCGCAAGAACATCTGCCACAAGCTCGACATCCACTCCGTGAGCGGCCTCACAATCTACGCCATTGTCAACGGCATCGTCAACCTCGACGAAATCGAACTCTGACTCGACACAAGAAAGTGTTTCAGAAGGAAGGCCTGTCAAGGCCGACCCGACAATAGCCCGGAGCGGTCAAGCTCCGGGAATCGTTACAAGAGTGTATATCAAGCCCTGTAAGGGCGACCAAACGTATTATTTTGGTCGGTCTTACAGACCTCATTTTCATCGTGTTGTCCTCTTTCCCGGAGCTTGATCGCTCCGGGCTATTATCCCATCGGCCTTGACAGGCCTTTCGTCTTTTCTGCATCAAGACCGCGACACAAGCCCGACGCTCTGTCTTATGTATTTTCTTGACGCTAAGGTTCTTGCGGTGCACGGCTGCTCCATGGAGCAGCCCTACGTTCGGACGGTGCTATTCACGATTACGTTCGGGCGGGGCCATTGTCCATGAAACGAAAACAAAAGATATGTCAGTTGCCCATTTCGGAGAGGAACTTGATGCGGACAAGGCGGATCTCTTCGTCGCTGTATTCGTCGCCGAGTTCCTGGATGGCGGCCTCAATGTTGTCTTCTTCCGAGGTGCGGAAATAGTCGAGAAGGTCTTCCTGACGATCTTCCTCAAGTATCTCGTCGAGGAAATAGTCGATATTGATCTTGGTTCCGGCGTCCACGATGGCTTCGAGTTCGTCGAGCATCTCGGCAAATTCCAGACCTTTGCTCTCGGCAAGTTCGTCGAGGTCGATCTTGCGGTCGATGCTCTGGATAAGCGCGATCTTGAGCTTGCTCTTGTTGGGCATCGTGCGCACACGCATGTCCTCGGGGCGCTCGATGTCGTTCTCGTCTACATGGCGCTTGATGATCTTCAGGAACTCCGAACCGTAGCGATGAGCCTTTCCGGCACCCACTCCGGGAATGTTCTGAAGTTCCTCCATAGTGACAGGATATGAAGTGGCCATTGCCTCAAGCGAGGGATCCTGGAAGATGACGTATGGAGGAAGGTTATGCTGGCGGGCGATCTTCTTGCGGAGATCCTTGAGTATGGCGTAAAGCTCGGGATCGGCAACACATGCGGCACCGGACTTGATTACCGGCTCTTCGTCGGCCTCGACAAACTCGTTGTCTTCCGTAATCTTAAAAGAGACAGGCGACTGCAAGAACTTACGCCCTTTGGGAGTCAGACGCACGGTGCCAGAATTCTCGATATCGCGGTCAAGATAGCCGGCGATGATCGCCTGACGGAGCACGGCGTGGAGGTGTCTCTCTTCATTGCGTGGCAGCGATCCGAACACTTCGAGATCTTCGTGATGATAAGATTTCACCTCGTCAGTCTTGCGTCCGGTGATGACGGTGACGATATAGTCGGCCTTGAACTTGTCGCCTATGGCGATCACGGTCTCGATGATGGCGCAGAGATCGTCCTTGGCCTCGACTTTCTTCTTGGGATTGAGGCAGTTGTCGCAATTTCCGCAGTTTTCCTCTGCGTATGGTTCGCCGAAATAGTGCAACAGCGTGCGGCGGCGGCATACAGATGATTCCGCGTAGGCCGCGGTTTCCTGAAGGAGCTGTTTGCCGATCTCCTGCTCCGGCAGTGGCTTGCCCTGCATCAGCTTCTCAAGTTTCTGGAGATCCTTGCTTGAATAGTATGTGATGCAGCGTCCCTCTCCGCCATCGCGTCCGGCACGTCCGGTCTCCTGATAGTAACCTTCAAGACTCTTGGGAATGTCGTAGTGGATGACGAAACGCACATCGGGCTTGTCGATTCCCATGCCGAAGGCGATCGTGGCCACAATGACATCGGCCTGTTCGAGCAGGAAGGCATCCTGATTGACAGATCGGGTTGCGGAATCCATTCCCGCGTGGTAAGGCAACGCCTTTATGTCGTTGACGCGCAACGTCTCGGCCAGTTCCTCCACTTTTTTGCGCGAGAGACAGTAGATGATACCGGATTTTCCGGGATTGCTCTTTATATAACGTATGATGTCGCGATCCACATCCTTGCCTTTCGTGCGCACCTCGTAGTAGAGATTGGGACGGTTGAAACTCGATTTGAAGACAGCGGCATTCGTCATGGCAAGATTCTTCTGGATGTCGTGCTGCACCTTGGGAGTCGCCGTGGCGGTAAGCGCTATGAGCGGACGACGCGCTATCTCGTTGATAATCGGACGTATCTTGCGGTATTCCGGGCGGAAATCGTGGCCCCACTCCGAAATGCAGTGAGCTTCGTCAACGGCATAGAAAGAGATGGGAACCGTGCGCAGGAAAGCGACATTCTCCTCCTTTGTCAGCGATTCGGGAGCAACATACAGAAGCTTGGTGACACCGGAGACGACATCGGCCTTGACATCTTCGACAGCGCTCTTGGACAAAGAGGAATTAAGGAAGTGGGCCACGCCGTCGTTCTCGCTGAAGGAACGGATGGCGTCGACCTGATTCTTCATCAGCGCTATAAGTGGAGATATGACAATCGCGGTGCCCTCGCTCATAAGCGCCGGGAGCTGATAGCAGAGGCTTTTGCCTCCGCCTGTGGGCATCAGCACGAAAACGTCGCGTCCCTCCAGCAGAGTGCTTATCACGGCTTCCTGATTGCCCTTGAAGCTGTCGAATCCGAAATGTTTCTTTAATGCGTCGTGTAGCTCTTTTGATGTTGCCATGTAGAGATAAGGTAGTTGAATGACTTCCCGCGGCCCTGCCGCCGTCCCCGAAGAGACGGCACACCGTCAGGATCTGCCGGAATCCGACCGACATTACCAATACAAAGGTATAAAAAAATTTTTTACCGCAAAAACAGAAAAATATTTTTTTGGCGCGATTTTCCCGAGGAAAGCCTACCGCGGAGTGCCTACATTATTCAAGAGCACCTTCAACGACTTCGGCCTCGACAGTCTCGCCGCCACCTCCGCCGGAATGGTAGACCACGTCGTCACACTCCACGTAGTCAGCGGGGAATTCGAATTTGGTCGATTGCGAATACGGAAGGCGCTTGTCGGCATAGACCTTCTTCATAAACAGACCATAGATCGGGAGAGCCGAGCGGGCACCCTGACCGTAAGCCATCGAGTTGAAGTGGATGTAGCGCTCCTCGCCGCCGACCCAGACGCCTGTGACGAGTTCGGGGGTGAATCCCATGAACCATGAGTCGGCATTGAAGTTGGTCGTACCGGTCTTGCCCCCCATCTGCGCCGAGATACCGTAGCGGCTGCGCAGCGAGGCGCCGGTGCCCTGATCGATAACGTTCATCAGCATCGAGACCATCTTCCAGTAGGCGTTGACACCGATGACCTCGGTGCGGTGTGCCGTGCCGTTGTAGATTGTGTTGCCCTTGTTGTCCTCAATGCGCGTCACGAACACCGGATTCACGCGCACGCCCTTGTTGGCGAACGCCGAGTAGGCGCCTACCATGTCCTTCACGCTGACATCGTTGGTGCCCAGACAGAGCGGAAGCGTAGGATCGATGATGCCCGAGAGACCGAAGAGGCGCATCTCATTGGCAAGGTTCTGCGGCTGCAGCTCGTAGGTCAGGCGTGCGGAGATCCAGTTGTTGGACTGAGTAAGCGCACGCTTGAGGGTGATGTAACCTCCTGCGCCGGAATAGCTGCCGCGCGGGCTCCAGTTGCCGTAAGTCGGGCGTGTGTTCAGCTCTGTGGAGCAAGGGGTGAACTCCTGCTCCATGGCGAGCGTATAGAGGAACGGCTTGGCGGTCGAACCGATCTGACGGCGACCCTGCCCTGCCATGTCATATTTGAAATAGTTGAAGTCGGGACCGCCGACGTAGGCCTTCACATAGCCGGTCTGAGGATCCATGCTCACCATGCCGACACGCAGGATGCTCTTCATATACATGATGGAATCCATCGGCGACATGGTCACGTTCTTGGAGCCGGGAACGGTCTTGCCGTTGCGCTTCACGTAGGCGAAGACGGTCATGTCGACCGGCGTGTTGAACACCTTCTCTATCTCCTTTTCCGAAACGCCGGCCTCCTTCATCACCAGATAGCGGTGGCTCTGGCGCATGGCCTGTTTTTTAAGGCGCGCCATGCTCTTGGCGCTCAGCTCGTTGCGGTTGGAGGTATAGGGGCCTGTAGCGCGTTTCTCATTGAAGAACGCAGGCTGTAGATAGCCGCCCAAATGATCGTAGACTGCCTCCTCGGCATAATGCTGCATGGCGGTGTCGATGGTAGTGTAGATCTTCAGTCCGTCAGCGTAGATGTCGTAGAGCGATCCGTCGGGTTTGGGATTCTTCTCGATCCAGCCGTAAAGAGGATCCTCGGCCCACTGTGTCGAGTCGACATTATAGCGGCCCATGGCCTGACGATATGCCTCGTTGCTCTTGTAGTCGCTTCTTTTGGGACGCACCGGATGTTTCGCGGTCATGAGACGTCCGATCTCGTCGCGCAGATAGGAGGACATCGACTCCTTGCGCTGCACCTTATGATAATGGAGTCCCAGAGGCAGCTGCTTCACGCTGTCAGCCTCCTGACGCGAGATATATCCGGCCTTCTCCATCTGGTCGATGACCGTGTTGCGTCGCCCGAGCACGCGTTCCTGCTGGCGAAGGGGATTGTAGTAGCTCGGATTCTTGAGGATGCCGACAAGCACGGCGGCCTCGTGGAGTTCAAGATCCTTGGGGAGCTTGTTGAAATAGACCTGCGATGCGGTCTTGATGCCCACGGCGTTGTTGAGGAAATCGAATCGGTTGAGATACATCTTGATGATCTCCTCCTTGGTGTAGACACGTTCGAGCTTGATGGCGATCATCCACTCGATCGGCTTCTGGAGGGCACGCTTGATGCCACGGCTGTTCATGTCGCTGTAAAGGAGCTTGGCAAGCTGCTGCGTGAGCGTCGAGGCGCCGCCCGACGATTTGTCACCCATGAGGACAGTCTTGACGCCTGTGCGCCCGAGGGCCACGAAGTCGATGCCGCTGTGATCCTCAAAGCGCATGTCCTCGGTAGCTATCAGGGCATTGACAAGTTCCGGAGAAAGCTCCTCATACTCCACGTTCTCGCGGTTGGCGTTCACCTTGTAGAAGCGTCCAAGCTCGGTCTTGCCGTCGCTGGCATACATTATCGAAGCGAAGGAATCGTGAGGATCCTCCAGCTCCTCGATAGGAGGCATATAGCCGATCACGCCATTGTAGATGAGGAGGAGTATGGTGAAGACAAGAAGGCCGACGCCTAAAAACGCCGACCACAGCAATAATATGATTGTGCGGGTCTTTGACTTCTTGCCGTCTGGCTTCACATCGCCCTCCGGCATGTTGCCTACGGGGCTGCTGCCGCCGTCGTTATCCTTATACTTGAACATGTAGCAGTTTAAGAGGTTGTTTTAATAAACACCGCAAATGTACAAAAAACCTCCAATATAGCCAAACCGGTTGAGTGTCAAGGATATGAAACGTGATAAAGTTCGTCCGCGAGCTCCGAGTACTCGATATGGAATCCTGCGGGCGCGTCGATCAGATAAATCACTGACACACTGCCGTCAGCCATCTTCGAGGAGTAGGAATGTATAGTCGTGGCGCCGACGGTGCGGGTGTCTTCCGAGACACCGTAGGATTCGGGGAGAGTGTCGGCGAGAAAGATCTCGCACGCCTGACGCCCTCCGCCGTCAGTGCCTCCGATCAGGTGGTTGCCCGTGCCGGAAATGTCGTCGTAGACGCCGACGAGATCGACAAAGAAGGGAAACAGAGGCTCGGCGCTTGCCGAAGATGCCGCCACGAGGGCGAGACACGCCGCTATGGCTGTTTTCTTTTTCATTTTGAGGGGAGTTTAAGGGTGGTATTAAAGATCGTAGGAATCGATAGAGGTGAGGCCGCCGAGCTCATCGTCATTATAGGAATCGGAACCGTAGAGGTTTTCGTCGTCAAACTCCTCGGAAGCGCGTGCGGCCTCGGCGGCAATGCGCTTGTCGACAGCGCTGTCGAACTCAGCCATATCGACCTGCTGCGCGGGAGCCTTGCCCTCCTTGCGTGTGCAGAGAGGATCCATGAGATATTTGCCGGGAAGGATCTTGCGCAGCTCCATGAAGAAGGAACGCTCTGTCAGGTAATCGAACACGAAGATGAGCCTCTGACCCTCCTCCTCGATCATCTCGGAGATGGTAGTGTCCGCCATCAGCCAGACATCCTCGTCGGAAGAGCTGCCCATATCCTCGATAGTGATCTCTTCGCGCTTTTCCCAGTTGTCATCGCAAAGGAAGAAAGAGTCGAGTTCGTCCTTGCTGTAGTCCACACTCTCCAGAATTGCATTGCGCAGCTGAAGGAACGTAGCATCGGAATCTATCTCTATTTCACGGCTGAAATTGTTGACTTCGTCAGAAACAATCTTGAATCTGTAAACCATAAGTGTAACTGTTGGGGATAATGTTTTTCGATGCGAATATAGCTCAAAAATCTTACGGCCACAAATTTGTGGCAAAAAAAGCGAAATTTCATTTTCCGCAAATAGATTCCGAAAGATTCGCTTCAAAATCCGAATCCACGCAATCAGCGAATTATCCGGCTTATTCCCCGAGATATGCCTTGCGCATCAGTCTGAGGGAAAAGACCGGACGATAGTGCGTGTTGTCGTAAAGGAGCGTGTCCTCCTCCAGCTCGCCGGCCATGCTCCGCGAGAAATCGAAAACTCGATCCGCGCCAAAGGCCTCCTCCAGCTTCCCGCGATCCCGAGCCGAGAGACACACCTTGCGGCGGTTGGGTCCGACGATTATTCTGTAGTCGGTGCCCTGTCTGCGGAATATCGCGGCAATCCTTCCGATGGCCGCCATCTTTTCCGGAGTAAGCACCACCGGACTTTCCGTCACCTTCCCCGGCGACGGGAGAAGTCGGAGGCTCTCATAAAACTTTTTAGGTGAGGCGGAGATCTCCGCATCCCATAGCGGAATGCTCTCCTGATTGACCGACGCGTCGTAGACTATCGGCTGCGGTTCGAAAACCGGATTGCGGCCATTGTCCAGAGGCGTACCGTAAATCATCGAAGGGATGTAGCTTTTCAGAAAATCGGCGTTGGTGGACGCACGGAAGAACAGATATCCGAAGCGCATACGATCAAATATCGAGCCGGAAAGATGCGGATGCGGCGCCATGGCGGGACTTGAGGCGTCCGGCTCGTTTGTCATTATGATCGGATCGAGCACGATGAGGGCATAGTCGATACTGTGGCCGTTGCGGTCAAGGTATTCGACTTTGTCAGCCATTTCCTGAAGCGACTCGTTGGAGGAATCGAAATGATAGGGCGAAACTGCGGCACTGTCGGCATCGAGAAGCCGCGCCCATTCGCGGGCGTCATAATATATTGAGATCGAAGAGCCGAATATAAAGGCATTGTAGCGGTGTCCCTTCCGGACATTGGATTCGAAATTCTCAACCGTGACATACCCCTTGTCGAGTCCTGTCCTCACGGGATTCGACTCCGGATCAGGGTAAAATTCGTCGTATCCGCGAACTATCTTGAAAGGATCGGCCACGATGAAGAACAGCAGAAACGGCACAAGGACTACCGAAAACAGCAGCGCCGCTTTCAGCATGAATCTCAATATTGATTTCGCCTCCTTGTTCATGACCTAAAACTGAAAATAGATGAACGCCATTTCCGTTGGTTCGCTCAGGAACACGAAAACGAGCAGCAGCCAATAAAGAGTGTAACGCACTCCGGCGCATGAAGGCACGAGTGCCAAAGGATAGCCGTCGTTGCGCGAATGCCATTCTACGCACAAGGCTGTCAGAGCCGGCAATAGCCACCACACTTTTAACGCAAGATACCACGGCAAGCCGATGCACACCGCTGCAGCTGCAGCCGCGCACAGCGCTGATACAGCGATCATGGCCGACATCCTCATTCTCCGGCTGAGGAACTGCAGCAACCGGCAGAGAGGCATCGAGACGAGCCATAGAAAAGCGAAAAACGTGATGAACGCCCAAAGATTCCGCAAGCCGAAAAGCATATCGGCTCCGCCGTCACACCGGAAAATATAGAAGCCGAACGTCACGAACGCAAATGTCGTGACCATCCCGGGGATCTGCGAAAGCGTCAGAGGCGTGTCGTTGCGGCGGATCCTGAAGATCTCCTTTCCTACGACATAGACCAGCGCCCAGTATGCGCCCCAGGCAATGAAATTCCAAGCTGCGCCATGCCACAGTCCTGAGATGAGGAAAACTGCACACGTGTTGAAGATAGTCCTGACGCGTCCGCGTCGGTTGCCTCCGAGCGGAATATAGATATAGTCGCGAAACCAGAGCATCAGTGAGATGTGCCAGCGCTGCCAGAATTCGACGATATTGCGCGAAAAATATGGAAAACGGAAATTAGCCATCAGCTCGATGCCGAGCAGCCGCGAGGTGCCTCGCGCGATTTCGCAGTAGGCCGAGAAGTCGCAATAGATCTCAAGTGTGAAAAGGATTCCTGCCGCCACACAGACCACAGGATCCGCGAGGTTGCCGGAATAGAGTCTGTCCACATAGATAGCGAGCATGTCGGCGATGCAGAGTTTCTTCATCACGCCGAAAAGGACCATCCTCAGACCCGACGCGGCATATCCGCGATTCCACTTGCGCAGCGACACGATCTGCGGCAACAGCTCCGAGGCGCGTTCGATAGGACCCGCGACAAGCTGCGGGAAATAAGCGATAAAGGTAGCGAACGCCAACGGATCGCGGCATGGCTCCACCTTACCTTTGAAAGCATCTACGGAGTAGGCTATCGCCTGAAACGTATAGAAGGATATTCCCACCGGAAGCAGAACCTCGATGGTGAACCGGTCCATCTGCCATCCGAACGCGGAAAGGAGACGCGAAAGATTCTCGGAGAAGAAGTTGAAGTATTTGAACGTCAAAAGTATGCCGACGTTAAACGCGATATTGGCTATAGTAAGTCCCCTCCCGTAGCGAGAGCGCGAATATAAGGCCGTGAGGAATGTGGATGCGGTCGTGAGGAAGATGAGTCCGAGAAAGCGCCAGTCCCACCAGCCGTAGAACAGATAGCTCGCGGAAAGCAGCAGAAGGTTCTGTCCCTTCACCGACTTGCGCAGCGCGAGCCAATAGAGGGAGAAGACCGCGACAAAGAATATGGCGAATGTGATCTCGGTGAACTGCATGGTTAGCAAAACAGGACACACCGCGCGTTGGGGCATGTCCTGTATGTTGTTTAGTTTTAGACGCCGGTCATCACTTCGCGGGAAGGATGTCGTAGCGGCGGAACACCTTCTCGATGGCGTGGAGTGAACGCTCGACCTGCTCTTTGGTGTGTGTGGCCATCAGCGAGTAGCGGATAAGCGTGTCGTGTGGAGCCACAGCCGGCGAAACCACGGGATTGACAAACACGCCCTCCTCAAGAAGGTCGTGGGTCACCTGGAATGTCTTGTAGTCGTCGCGTATGAAGAGCGGGATGATAGGCGTAGAAGTGTGACCGATCTCGCAACCCATGGCGCGGAAGCTCTCAAGGGCGAAGTGGGTGATGTCCCAGAGATGCTGCTGGCGCTCCGGCTCGGCGATCATGATGTCGAGCGAGGCGTTGACAGCCGCTGTCGACGCCGGAGTGATACTTGCCGTAAAGATGTAGGAGCGCGAGTGGTGGCGCAGGAAGTTGGTGATCTCCTTGTCGGTGGCGATGAAGCCGCCGAGCGAGGCGAACGACTTGGAGAACGTGCCCATGATCAGGTCCACATCGTCGGTGACACCAAAATGGTCGCATGTGCCGCGTCCGCATTTGCCGAAGACACCGATGCCGTGGGCCTCGTCGACCATAACGGTGGCGTTGTATTTCTTCTTGAGACGTATGATTTCGGGAAGATTGGCCACATCGCCCTCCATGGAGAAGACGCCGTCGGTGACGATCAGCTTCACCTTGTCGGGGTCGCACTTGCGGAGCTGCTCCTCAAGCGACTCCATGTCGTTGTGGCGGTATTTCAGATAGTTGGAGAAAGAGAGGCGACGGCCTTCTATGATGGAGGCGTGATCCTGTTCGTCGAGGATGATATAGTCCTCGCGGCCTGTGAGAGTCGACACGACGCCGAGATTGACACCGAAACCGGTGGAATAGATCATGGCGTCCTCCTTGCCGACATATTCGGCCAGACGTGCCTCAAGCTTCTTGTGGATGTCAAGCGTACCGTTAAGGAAAGGACTTCCGGCCATTCCGGTACCATATTTCTTGGTAGCCTCGACGGCGGCTTCGATCACTTTCGGGTGGTTGGTGAGTCCCATATAGCTGTTGGAACCGAACATGAGCACTTTTTTGCCTTCCATGAGCACCTCGGTGTTCTGTTCGCTGGAAATGGGACGGAAATAGGGATATATGCCGGCTGCCTTAGCACGCTGAGGCGCGTCATATTTTGCAAGCTTTTGCTGTAATAGCTTCATCTGATAAGGTTATTAATTGTCAAATGACTGATAATAAGCACTGTATTTCGCGACACCATAGCCGCGCATTAAGGTCACGCTCAATCAGGCTACAAAGTTAGCAAAAAATTGCGAAACAAAATGCCTGCACCGAAGGAAAATTGCGCAAAAACCCGAAAATGCGCAATTCTCGTACCTTTTTATATCCGATATATCAGATATGTGAGGAGATTTGAGTATATTTGCATGATTTTTTCAACCGGGCCCGCGCCGAGGACGGCGACATGACCCGACAACACGTCTTTATCTATGGAATTTACAGCGCTTGAAATTGCCAAAATCGCCGGTGGCACAGTCGACGGCGACCCCAAGGCAGCGTTTTCATCGTTTGCAAAGATAGAAGAGGCAGGTCCCGAGGATCTGACCTTTCTGGCCAACCCGAAATACACCCATTTCATCTATACGACCAAGGCTTCGGCTGTCCTTGTGGCCGACAGCTTCGTGGCGGAGCATCCCGTGGCAGCCACCCTCATCAGGGTCAAGGATCCCTACTCCACGCTGGCGCATCTGATGTCGATGGTCAACAGCAGCCGCCCGGCAAAGAAAGGACTGGAACAGCCCTGCCATGTCGGCGCCAACGCCCTCCTTGGCGATGACGTCTATGTTGGCGCCTTCGCCTACGTGGGCGAAGGAAGCTCCGTGGGCAACCGCTCGCAGATATATCCGCAGGTCTTCATCGGCGACAACGTGCAGATCGGCGAGGACTGCATCATCTATGCAGGCGCGAAAATCTATGCCGGATGCAGCATCGGCAACCGATGCATCGTCCATGCCGGCGCCGTGGTCGGTTCCGACGGTTTCGGTTTCGCACCGACCCCCGACGGCTACGAGAAGATACCCCAGATCGGCAATGTTGTGCTTGAGGACGACACCGAGATCGGCGCCAACACCACGATCGACCGCGCCACGATGGGCAGCACGCGCATCGGCCGAGGCACAAAGCTCGACAACCTCATTCAGGTAGCCCACAATGTCGTCATCGGCACCGACAACGTCTTCGCGGCTCAGAGCGGCATCGCCGGATCGACCAGGATAGGCAACTGCAACATGGTCGGAGGTCAGGTCGGTTTCGCAGGACACATCACCGTGGGCGACGGCAACGAGATCGGCGCCCAGACCGGAATTCCCAACAGCGTCGGTTCAAAGCGCCGCATCATAGGCTATCCGGCTGTCGACGCCCGCGACTTCGCCCGCAACACCGTATACATAAGCCATCTCGCCGACCTCTTCAAGCGCGTGGACAGACTGGAAAAGAAAAACTGATCTCACACCAAAGAACTCAAAAAAACACTACCTATATAATATGAAACAGCAGACCATCAAGTCGGCATTTACCGTCAGGGGCAAAGGACTGCACAGCGGTCTCGACATCACGGCTACATTCAAGCCCGCGCCCGACAACTTCGGTTATAAATTCAGCAGAATCGATCTCGAAGGAGCTCCCGTGGTGGAGGCTCTTGCCGAGAACGTGGTCGACACCACACGCGGAACCGTGCTGGGCAAGAAAGATGTTAGGGTGTCAACAGTCGAGCACTCCCTGGCCGCCCTCTACGCCGCAGGAGTCGACAACTGCCTCATCGAAGTCAACGCTCCCGAGATGCCTATTCTCGACGGAAGCGCAATCCAATATGTCAACGAGATCGCCCGCGTCGGTCTTGAGGAGCAGAAAGCCGAAAAGGATTTCTACATCATCAAGCAGAAGACTTCGCTGCGCGATCCCGAGACCGGATCGACGATCACGATCTATCCCGACGAGAATTTCAGCGTCGAGGTCATGGTCGAGTATAACTCGCCGGTGATTCCCAATCAGTTTGCCGTGCTCGACGAGCTGGCTGAATTCGGCTCGGAAGTGGCCAGCGCACGCACCTTTGTCTTCGTGCGCGAGCTGCAGCCGCTACTGGCCCACGGCCTCATCAAGGGTGGCGATCTGGACAACGCCATCGTAATTTACGACCAGCCGGCATCCGAAGAAGAAATCAACGCTCTCTGCGACCTTCTCGACGTGCCTCACCGCCGTCTCGATCGCCTCGGCTACATCAACGACACACCGCTAAAATGGGACAACGAACCGGCACGCCACAAGCTGATGGACGTCATCGGCGACATGGCTCTCATCGGCCGCCCCCTGAAAGGTCGTGTAGTGGCCGTGCGTCCCGGCCATACCATCAACAACAAGTTCACCCGTATGCTCCGCAAGGAGGTGAAGCACACTGAAATACAGTCGCCCGTCTACGATCCCAACAAGGCTCCGCTCATCGACATCAACGGCGTGCGCAACCTTCTCCCCCACCGCTACCCCTTCCTGATGATCGACAAGATCATCGAGATGGACACCAAACACGCCGTGGCAGTGAAGAACGTCACCGTCAATGAACCGTTCTTCCAGGGACACTTCCCCCAGGAGCCGGTGATGCCCGGAGTGCTCATTGTCGAGGCGATGGCCCAGACCGCCGGAGTGCTCGTGCTCAACACGGTCGAGGAGCCGGAACGCTACTCCACATATTTCATGAAGATCGACAACGTGAAGTTCCGTCAGAAAGTCGTGCCCGGCAACACGCTCCTGTTCCACGTCTCCCTGATGACAGAGATCCGCCGCGGATGCGCCGTGGTGAAAGGCTACGCGTTTGTAGGCGAGAAGATAGTGGCCGAGGCTGAATTCATGGCTCAGATCATCAAGAACAAATAAGCTATGGTTACTTCACCCCTATATTGCGTCCATCCCGAGGCACGCGTCGGCAACAATGTCAGCATCGGCAACTTCTCCACAATCTCCGAGGATGTGGAGATCGGCGACAACACCGTCATAGGCAACAACGTCACCATCTTCCCCGGAGCACGCATCGGCAGCGGTGTGCACATCTTCCCCGGCGCCGTAGTGGCCGGTGTGCCGCAGGATCTGAAATTCAAAGGCGAATACACCACAGCCCACGTCGGCGACGGCACTACCCTGCGCGAATGCACGACAGTCAACCGCGGCACCGCCTCAAAAGGCAAAACCGTAGTAGGCAGCAACTGCCTCATCATGGCCTACACCCACATAGCCCACGACTGCAAGCTCGGCAACAACATCATAATTTCCAACGCAACTCAGCTTGCCGGTGAGGTCGTCATCGACGATTTCGCCGTGATCGGCGGCGGCAGCCTGATCCATCAGTTCTGCCACCTCGGCAAAGGCATCATGCTTCAGGGAGGCGCGCTCGTCAACAAAGACATACCGCCCTACGTGAAGGCCGCACGCGAGCCCATCTCCTACGTCGGCCTCAACGCCGTGGGACTCCACCGCCGCGGAGTGTCGGCCGAGGACATCGCCATCATCCAGGAAGTCTACCGCATCCTCTATCTCAGCGACCTCAACGTCACCAACGCCCTCCGTCTCATCAGCGAGACAGTGCCTCAATCCGAGATACGCGACGAGATCATGGACTTCGTCCGCAACTCCGACCGAGGCATCATCCGCTCCGCCGTCTGACCCGAAACGACATCCAACTCCATACTCCCCCATGCCGTCGGCATGGGGGATTTTTATATGCCGGAACGCCACACCCGAACGAAAAACCATACTAACAGCTTTGTTTTCAGTGTTTTATGCAGGGACGTGCGATCGCACGTCCGCAGCGACAAAATGGTTCCCCATGGTTCAAAAACAATGGTTAACGATGGTTTGAAAAAATAGTTCCTCATTGTTCCCCTTGTTCGCCAAAGATCATGGCACTCACTTCGCGCTGCCTCCCGCGATGTCGAGCTGAAGGCGCACGCTTTCCTCGTGGATAAGTTCGAGCAACCGACCGACGAAGCGAGCGTCGAGACCGAGAAGTTCACCCTTGGCCACGAGCGCCGACAGGAGTCTCTGATAGCGGTCAGGCTGAATCACCCTGATATTCTTGTCAGACTTGTAGCGGCCAATCTCGGAGGCGAGACGCATACGCTGCGCCAGAATCGACATGAGCTGATTGTCGCAGTCGTCGATGCCACGGCGAAGGAGGTCGAGCCGGCTGTCGAGCATGTCGGGAGCCACGGACTTCACCACCAGCGAGCTGAGCAGTGTACGTAGTTCAGAGGGTGTGATCTGCTGTCCGCCGTCGCTTAGCGCCGCTTCAGGATCAGGATGTGTCTCGATCATCAGTCCGTTGAAACCTAGATCGAGGGCCTGCTGTGAAAGAGGCGCTATCAGATCGCGGCTGCCGCCGGTGTGGCTCGGGTCGTGGATGATCGGGAGTCCGGGCATGCGCCTGTGAAGCTCCATGGGAATCTGCCAGACCGGCGGATTGCGGTATGGAGCGGAGTTGTAGGAGCTGAATCCGCGATGGATGGCACCGAGACGCGCGACTCCGGCCTGCAGGAGACGTTGCAGGGCGCCGATCCACAGTTCGAGGTCGGGATTGACAGGGTTCTTCACGAGCACCGGAATGTCCGGATTCAGCGAGGCGATGGTGTCGGCGATATCCTGCACGGCAAAAGGATTGACCGAAGTGCGGGCACCGATCCAGAGCATGTCTACACCGCCCTCTATGGCGGCGCGGACATGAGCCGGAGTAGCGACCTCGACAGCGACAGGGAGAGAGGCGATGCGAGCGGCCTCGCGCAGCCAGGGCAGCCCTTTCTCGCCGATCCCCTCAAACGAGCCGGGACGTGTGCGGGGCTTCCAGATGCCGGCGCGCATCACGTTGACTCCGTCGATTTCGCGCAAGGATTCTGCCACCTCAATAATCTGCTCCCGGCTCTCCACACTGCACGGTCCGGCCATGACGACAGGCTTGACGGACGTAGACCCCGAGGCGGCAGTGCTTTGGCCGAAAAAAGGTATCGGCAACAAATTTTTTTCGTCAGATTTTGCCATTGGATTCATTTTCAACCACGAAATTACAAAAAAAAGCCCAATCTTTTTTGTGTTACAAAAAATTGTTGTAAATTTGTGTTGTTTAACAGTGTTTTAGAATATGTTTCTAAAGCCTTAAACGACGATCATGGTAGAGCCGAAGCGGATCCTTCGGTTCAAAGGTATATTTTTGTGGTGTAGAAATGTTGAAAAAAAGTACATTGGAACATGTCATCAGCCATGACATGAGCGACATGTGGATGGTGCTCAGCAGCGAGGAGAAGCGGCTGATCACCGACAACTTCGTGATCCATAATTACAAGAAGAACCAGATCATCTACGCCGAGCAGGAGGAACCGGAATATCTCTGGTGTCTGCTGCGCGGCAAGGTGAAGATGTACAAGAACGGAATCGGCGACCGAGTGCAGATTCTGCGGTTGTATCGTCCGGTGCAGTATTTCGGCTACCGCGCCTACTTCGCCCGCGAGCCATACGTATCGAGCGCCGCGGCCTTCGAACCATCAGTCATCGGCGCGGTGCCGATGCAGCTTGTCGAGCAGATTCTCCGGGGCAACATGGATCTCGCCATGTTCTTCATCCACGAGCTCTCGCGCAATCTCGGAGGCTCCGACACCAAGATCGTCAACCTCACCCAGAAACATATCCGCGGACGTCTCGCCGAGGCTCTTCTGCTCCTTGTCGACAACTACGGCCTTGAAGACGACGAGGCGACCATGAAGATCTACATGAGCCGCGAAGACCTTGCCAACCTCTCCAACATGACCACATCCAACGCCATCCGCACCCTCAGCAACTTCGTCAACGAAAAACTCATACTCGTCGACGGGCGCCGCATCAAGATACTCAACGAACCTCAGCTCCGCAAGATATCCAAATTCGGCTGACAACTTCTTCCGCTCAACCGCTACAATCAGATATAAGGAAAGCCGCGGATGGTCTTGACCATCCGCGGCTTTTCCGATAAGGTTGATTCCTCCTTATTTCTTGATGCGGTTGCCGTAGCGGCTGCGGAATTTGTCTACGCGACCTGCGGTGTCGACGAGTTTCTGCTTGCCGGTGAAGAAAGGATGCGACGAGCTGGTGATCTCAAGCTTTACGAGAGGATATTCCTTGCCGTCGACTGTGATTGTCTCTTTTGCGGCTACCGTGGAACGAGTGATGAAGATTTCGTCGTTGGACATATCCTTGAACACCACTTCGCGATAATTGGAGGGATGAATGTCTTTTTTCATTTCTTTGTTACTGCAGTTGTTGTTATTGATTACATTAATGTAGAGGGAGCGACCCTCTGCGGCACGGAAGGGAGCGACCCTTCTCTGTGTAATGGCGGTGCAAAATTAGAAAATTTCCGCGACTCTGACAAATCATGGGGCAAAACATTTTTCAATCTTCTGACAGGCAATCAGATATAGCTGACTGTCTCGTGCAGGGGCTTGCGCGAGGAGTGGTTGGGCAGAGGCGCGGCGCCGGGAGCGGCATATCCCAAGTCAAGGAGCATGAGAATCTCCTCATTGTCAGGAAGTCCGAGAAGAGCGTGAAGACGGTCGGGATCGAAATTATTGACCCAGCAGCTGTCCACATCCTCGGCGGCAGCGGCAAGCATCATATGAGTGGCGACTATGGAAGCGTCCTCGATGCCGGAGTCGCGTCTGCCTCCGGGATATGTGTAGACATTATTCCTGTCGAAGCCCACGACAAGAACCGTCGGTGCGCCGTAGCGACAGGGAGTGACCTCGTCGATTTTGGCAAGAGCCTCGTCGGAAGCGGCCACGTAGATGTGCTGTTCCTGAAGATTTTTTGCAGTCGGAGCGAGGCGGCCCCCTTCAAGGATCTTAGAAAGTGTAATGTCGTCGACCTTCCGGTCGGAATATTTTTTGCAGGAGTAGCGTTTCTCCGCGAGTGCTCTGAAATCCATATCCTTTACATTTAAAATATTACCTTTGCAACTTTCCCTTTGGGCATAGCGACGATGTAGACACCTTTGCCGAGATGGCCGACATCAAATGTGTTCTCGCCGGGAGCGACATTGAGTGTGGCGGCCACACGACCGCTGCAATCGATCAGTCTTACCGTCACATCGTTATCGAAGCCACTTCGCAGCGAAAGCTTACCGGCATCGGAACGGAGCACCACAACCGAGGAAGTGTCGGGCGACACTGACATGACCGAAAGATAGTCGGGATGAAGATCTTCAGCACCACTCACCTCGGTGGAGGTCTCCCCTATCCAGCCGCAAGTCTGGTTCACGGCTGTGTAGACACGCACGAAGTCTATACCTTCAAGGTTTGCCGGCGTTCCGTCGGCCTTAACCGCCCAGTCGATCTTGACGCCGGGATCCAGAATCCCTTTCTGCAAAACCGAAGGCATGTTGTCGGCATAACCTTCGCCAAGCATCTTCAGTACGAAATACGTCCCGTCACCGCTGATGTCTGCAGCATTGGGGGCAAGCCGCGCGCCGCTGAAGGAAAGCGAGGCGACATCCTCGGCAAGCCAGAGAGGCCAGTAGCTCTGCGCGTGGCTGTCGTTACGCTGCAGATAGCCGGACGACGCTGCGACGTCATTGGAAGTCCAGCGTATATACTTGGCATCGACGACATGTCGGTCATTCGGGTCGGGCGACGGCTGATGGTCTGCCTCGGGACGGTAGTATGTGATTGCGTAGTCGTGGAGGGTCGCGGGATTGTCGTATTCCGAGCCTTTGATCTCATACCACTCGTCGTCCGGTAGTCCGTTGCCGTTGGCATCGACACTGACAAGTATGATTCCCGGCTCGCAGGAACCTCCGACGTTGTCGCGGTCGGAAATGACGGCGTTGCCGTTGACACGGAAGTCGTAGTCGCCGGGCTTGTTGAGCACGCAGTGATCAAAACCGAATGTGACATATCCGCCGTATGCTCCGAGCGTCACGAGTCCGGGACGTGCCGCACCGCACAACTGTTCCTCAGTCTTCACAAGGATATCGTCATATGTATCGCCGGACTCATATTCGGGAATCTCGTTGACGAACTGTCCCGGCGCCGGATGATATTCATAGACTTTGCTTATGTAAGGCGAGCGACCATACAGACTGCACGTCGCAAATCCGGCGATTACAGAAAATGCCAAAATTCGTTTATTCACTTTCATTTCGTTCTATAAAAGATATTTTTATGACTGTTTTACATTTTTTATCAACTGTTGCATAGCGGGAACGGCGCACACCAGGCACCCAAACGACCTTGCCCGAGGCTTTCTCTATGAGAATCGGATAAGAGCGTCGTAAAGGCGCGGGCACTCTTGCGTCGCGTAACATATTGACTATCTTGCGCGAACCGGACATCCCCAAAGGACTTATCCTCATTCCGGGTTCAGGAGTCTTCCAAAAATACAAAGAGAAATCTCCAGGTAGCCAAATGCTTGAATTGTCATCAGCATTCGCGACAATATGTCGGAAAAGAGTCTCTGAAAGTCGGAAGTTTTCCACGTAAAAACGCTCCCGAGAGGACATATCGCAATCCTCAACATATCTGAATCCCTCCTTTTGCAGACAGACATTGCCGTGAGGAAGGCGCCATTGCGCTCCCGCACGTTCGGTATGTTCCATCTCGCGGAGCTGCGAAGGGGAAGCGCCTTTCCCGGCAAACGCAGCATGCAGAAGGTCGCGAGACGAGGGAAAAGCTTCGAGGATCTCACGACTGACAAAGCCGCGATCCGCACCGAGCGCGTCGGCTATACTTCTCTCATAAACAGACTCGGCGCCACGAAGGTTGTCAATAGTTGTGGAAATCGCTCTACGGAGTCCGGGCCAGCGGCTCTCGAGAAGAGGAATCACTCTGAGGCGAAGGAAATTGCGCCGGTAGTCATCGTCTGTATTGGATGAGTCCATGACATGTTCCGCTCCGATTGTGTTCAGATACTCTTCTATTTCACGGCGCGGAACGTCAAGAAGCGGACGAAGGATCTCTCCTGTGTCAGGTTCCATGCCGCAGAGGCCTCTGAGTCCGGTGCCGCGCAACAGATTGAGAAAAAGGGTCTCGATATTGTCGTCGGCATTGTGAGCCACGACAATGCGTGCGAATCCGCGTTCTTCCCGCAGCCGACGGAATGCGGCATAGCGAAGTTCCCGACATCCAAGCTCGATGCTCGTGCGATGTCGGGCGCAGTAGTCACGCGTGTCGAAGTCAAAGCGATGCAAAGGAACGCCGAGTATGTCGCACAGACGCGCCACAAATTCAGAATCACGGTCGCTCTCCGCTCCTCTGAGATGAAAATTGCAGTTGGCAACCTCAACATTGGCACCAAAAGCACACAAGGCATGGAGAAGAGCCACGGAATCGGCGCCACCGCTCACACACGCGAGCAGAGTCGCATCCGCGTCAAGCGGCGCAAGCGCGTGGCGCACAGCCGACACGACCCTGCCGGCTCCCCTGATGTCTGTTGACGTTGGCATGACATCACAAAATTACAAAAAATTCCAAAATATGGTCCATATCCTCAACAATCTCTGAAAAATATTTGCTACCTTTGTCTGACGATAAACACATCTTGAGGTGCCATGGCAGACATGGCGCCCGACTGAAAGAAACAGTTTTATAACCAATTAATAAACACAACTTTAAATCAACCCTAAATTATGGCAAAAGAATGGATCTGCACCGTATGCGGCTATGTGGCCGAAGGTGAGGAGGCTCCCGAGAAGTGCCCGCAGTGCGGCGCTCCCCGCTCAAAATTCAAAGAACTCGACAAATCAGCTCTTCTTCAGTTCGTGACAGAGCATGAGTTAGGTGTCGCCAAAGGCAGCGACGAGGAAATGATCAAGGATCTCAACGCTCATTTCAACGGCGAATGCACCGAGGTCGGCATGTATCTCGCAATGTCGCGTCAGGCTGACCGCGAGGGCTATCCCGAAGTGGCCGAGGCTTTCAAGCGTTATGCGTTCGAGGAGGCTGAGCACGCTGCCAAGTTTGCCGAACTTCTCGGCGACATGGTCTGGGACACAAAGACCAATCTTGAGAAGCGTATGGCTGCCGAGGCCGGTGCCAACGCCGACAAGATGCGCATCGCTGCCAACGCCAAGAAGGCAGGCCACGACGCTATCCACGACACAGTACACGAGATGGCCAAGGACGAGGCTCGTCACGGCCAGGGCTTCCAGGGTCTCTACAACCGCTATTTCAAGAAATAAGCGACACTGTCGAGAGACATACTAAAGAAAAGCGGCTCCGCTCACCTTCCGAGGTTGCGGAGCCGCCTTGTTTTATCTATGTCTCAGGATGATTACTTCTTAGCCTTTTTGGCTGCATCCTTCTTCATCTTCTTGAATTCCTTTTCGTTGATTTTCACGGGATATTTCTCCTTGAGAGAACGTACCCATTCCTGCTCAAGCTCGTTCTGGTAGTCGCTGGTCACCTGTCCGCGCACATCGTTCACCTCCTCGGGCTGATCTATCACCTTGTAGTCATAGAGGAAGCAGTCGGTGAATTTAGAGTTTGAGGGGAGCACCTTGTCACCGCCGAAGACGAGGGCATCGACCATCGGGTTGTCACCCTTCTTCGTAAGGACACGCTCGACCTTGGCTTTGTCGGCATAGTTGTCGCGCACGAATTTCACAATTTCATCAGCGGGCACTCCGGCAAGCGCCTTGGAGATGGTGTCGCTGAGTTCGGGAGATTCGGTCTGGATGAGATAGCCCTTGACGTGAGGAACAGTCCACGTGTAGTCGCCGCGATTGGCCTCGAAGAATTTTTCAAGACCCTCGGTGTCGGCAGCGGCCTTCTCCCACACCTTGCGGTTGCTGACCTCGAAAAGGAGCATACCGTCGTGGTATTCGTTGACGAGGTTGCGGAATTCAGGATAGTTGGCCTCAAGCTGTGAGTCCTCGTATTTTTGAAGCTGGCCGTTCTTCCAGCCGTTGAGACGTCCGGCAACGAAATTGCCGGCAGCCTCGGGATTGGCCGTGTTGTGGTATTTGAGAATGGATTTGACGAAATCGCCAACAGTACGCTTGCCGCCGGTGAATGTCATTACAGTCTGATCGGCAAATTCGGGTGTAGAGCCGAAACGCTCGAAGAATACGGAATCGACGCCGTGGGTCGTGGCGTAGTCTATGAGCTGCCTGTCGACTTCGGGAAATTCACGGAACTTGTATTTATTGCGGAGTCCCATCACATAGTGCTCACGAATCATGGCAGCGCGGGCATCCTGCGGCACGTTGATTGCCTGAAGGAGCATGGGCTTCATCTCCTCGAAGGAGGGGATGCCCTGAGCGTCGAGTTTCTTGATGATATGCCAGCCGAAATTGGTGCGGAACGGACGGCAGATTTCACCCACAGGCATTGCGAACGCCGTGCTGTCGAACTCGGCGACCATCTGGCCGGAACCGAACCAGGGAAGCGCGCCGCCTTTGGACGCGGATCCGGGATCCTGCGAATATCGGCGGGCCAGATCTTCGAAATCGCCGCCGGCCACAGCCACATTATATATACTGTCGATGCGTGCCTTGAGGTCTGCTTTTCCTGAGTCGGAAGCCGTGTCGGGCACGAGAATAAGAATGTGCTCGGCAAGCACTTTGCCGCGTGCGGGGCGTTTCTTGCCGCCGAGGAGCAGATGGTAGCCCTGCGGACTCTCCACAATTTCCGAAACCTCTCCTTCGCCAAGGGTGTAGGCCGCAGTCTCAAAGTTGTAGGGGAAACGCGGCGACGGGATATAACCCATATTGCCGCCACGCGAAGCCGAACCTTTATCCTCGCTGTATTTCTTTGCCATCTCGCCGAAATCGCCGCCTTTGTTCACGATCACGTCGCGGATGGAATCGAGCTGCGCGCGTGAGCTCTCGTTCATCGCGGGGTCGCGCTGCTTGAACTTCATGATGTGGATAGCCTCGACCTCGCGTCCTGCACGGTCGTAGGCCTCCGCCATAAGAGACTTGATGTAGGTGGAGTCGGTCAGATAAGGAGCCGCAAGTTCCGAACGATAGCCCTTGAACTCATTGAGGAACGAGCTTGTCGTGTCGAGCCCCTCGGCCACTGCGTCGGCCACTTTCATCTTGTAAAGCTCAAAAAGCTCGGCATACTCATCAATCGACTGACTGCCGAGCTGCTGCTGGGCATTCTTATTGTAGAGATACTCAAATTCCGAACGAGGCACCTCCATGGTGCCGACGGTCATCACGATCGGATCGTTTTTTCCTGCAAATGCCACGGCTATACACGCTGCGGCCGCCGGCAATAATAAGATTTTCTTATTCATTATCTTCGATATGTGGTCGATTTCATTTGAGGAGAAGGCTTTCAGCACACTCCGTCTAACAAATCTAACGAACGCCGCCGCTCCTTATTGCGTCGCCCGGCAAAAATAAGGAGGCGCACGTCGCGATGACATGCGCCTTCCATATCGTTTTCCGCGAAAGTTAATTCCTTTCGCGTCGGTTTCTTACTCGTATTCAACCAGCGGCTGGTCTGTAGCGATTGTGTCACCCTCGTCTACAAGGATGCGCTTAACTACACCGCCGACCTCAGCTTCAAGATCGTTCTCCATCTTCATAGCCTCATAGACCATGTAGACATCGCCCGGCTCAAGCTTGTCGCCGACTTTCACGTTCACCTCAAGCACTTTGCCGCCCATGGGAGCGACCTCAGTGGCGCCTGTGATAACGACATCCTCTTTGGAAGCCTTGTTTTCCTCCACCTTGGGAGCGGCGGCAGCGTTCTCAGCCTTGCGCACGCTCTTCAGATAGTTGGTGGCGACTGCGGGAAGGAGCTGAAGCAGCAGATATTCCTCTTCGTTGGCTGCCAGAGGCTTGCCCTCGAAGTCGGGATTGGCCGGCTTGCGATAGGAAGCTACATCGTAAGGTTTCTCCTCGGGGCTGCCGGTGATTTTCTCGCGGAAGGCGGGATCAACAGGCACGGGAGTCTTGCCGTATTCACCCTTGACGAGACCGATAAACTGATTGTTCTTGTTGCTGTAGTCGGGCTGGCCTTTGCGGCGGTCAAGCGCGAGAGCCACAGCCTGAGAACCGACGATCTGGCTCGTAGGGGTCACAAGAGGCACGAGACCGGCGTCGCGGCGCACCTTCGGGATAAGAGCCATGGCCTCCTCAAGCACATCCTCGGCACCGAGGGCGCGCAGATTGGCCACCATGTTGGAATACATGCCGCCGGGAACCTCGGCGTTCTTCACGATCTCGTTGGGTTTCGGGAAACCGAAATATGCCTCGATCTTGTGGCATGCGTCGAGAAGCTCCTCCTCGTTGTTCTCTGTAGCGGCCTTGATGGCGCGGTCGAACTCCGCGTCGATCTCGGCGGGCATATTTTTGTAGGCCTCATCGAAGTCTTTGGGCCATTTGTCCTTGTTGAGGTCGAAGTCGGCAAGAGCCTTGCGGGCGCTTACCAGCTCGACGCGTATCTTGGCCACGGCCTCCATGTTGACCTCAAGCTCGATACCCATCTTCTGACAGAAGATCCAGACAAGCTCGATCGCGGGAGCAGCGGAGCCGCCGCCGAACCACCATATATTGGTGTCCACGATATCCACACCCTTGATGATAGCGGTGAGCACGGATGCCAGACCGTAGCCGGGGGTGCAATGTGTGTGGAAGTCCACCGGAACGCTCAGAGCCTGTTTAAGTTTCGGCATCAGGCTGAAGATGCGGGCCGGATTTACCAGACCGGCCATATCCTTCAGAGTGATCATCTTGGCGCCGATCTTCTCCATCTCGACAGCTTTGTCGACGAAATACTCGTCGGTGAAGATAGGATCCGTATCCTTGCTGTCCTTGGGATCTACCGTGTAGCAGACAGCGGAGTCGGCGATGCCGCCAAGTTCGTTGATCAAGCGGATGGACTCCTTGATGTTGTCGATGTCGTTGAGGGCGTCGAAGATACGCATCACGTTAAGACCGTTCTTGATAGCCTCCTTGTAGAATCCCTCAAGCACATAGTCGGGATAAGGCACATAGCCGAAAAGGTTGCGGCCGCGTGAGAGCGCCGACAGAAGGCTGATGCCCTTCATCTCCTTGGAACATGCGCGGAGACGATCCCAGGGGCTCTCTCCCAGATAACGCATCACGGAATCAGGCACGGCACCGCCCCAGACCTCCATGATGTAGAAGCGTGCCTCGCGATACAGCGGAAGCAGACGGTCGATGTTTTCCTGTTTCATACGTGTGGCAAACAGCGACTGCTGTCCGTCACGCAATGTCAAGTCTCTTACTTTCAATGACTTTGCCATAGTGTGGATTGGTATAAGATTTAATAAATTTCTATCTCGTCCGTATTGTCTCCGACATGAAAATCCACGGTGTGAAACCCTCCGGATCACCTCTGTCGGATGACTGCGTAAAAATACGAAATAAATCCTGAATACGGAAAAATTTCCTCAATCTATCGCAGTTTTAACAATTATTAACCTTCCGGCTGTCGCATCATCATGACGCACCGCCGTCAGCTGCAGAAGAACAGGATCACAAGCTGTGCCGCAACGACGCGAAGGAACATTGTCAGAGGATAGACCGTAGAATAGGCCACAGCCGGCGCGTCGTTGTTGGCTGTCTTGTTGCCGTAGGCCAGCGCCGGCGGGTCGGTGTAGCCGCCGCTCATCAGACCCATGATGGTAAGATAGTTGATCTTGTATTTGCCACGGGCTATGAAGCCTACCACAAGCAGCGGTATCACCGTGATAAGCGCTCCGTAGAGCACCCACATGGCGCCCTGATGCGTAAAGATAGTCTCAACGAAGTTGCCGCCGGCCGCTATGCCCACCGATGCGAGGAAGAGGCAGATACCGATCTCACGCAGCATCAGGTTGGCAGCCGTGGACGTATAGGTCACGAGGTGGAACTTCGGGCCGAACGCTCCGATAAGGATGGCAACCACGAGGGGACCACCGGCGAGGCCGAGCTTCAGGGGCACGGATATGCCGGGGAATTTCAGAGGAATCATACCCACGATGATGCCGAGGAAGATTCCCACGAACATCGTGATGAGGTTCGGCTCGTTAAGACGCTTCATGGAGTTGCCGAGACGGTTGGCAAGGCGGTCGATGTCGTCGGCACGTCCCACCACAGTCAGGCGGTCGCCAAGCTGCAGGCGCAGGTTGGAAGAAGCCAGAAGATCCACACCGGCACGGTTCACACGCGTCACGTTAAGCTTGTAGCCCATGCGCAGGCGCATCTCGCCGAGTTTCTTGCCGTTGTATTCCGACTTCGTCACCACGATGCGGCGCGAGATCACGGGGCCCTGCTCCATTTCCCATTCCTTCTCTATGGCCTCGCCGAGGAAACGGCGGAACACCTCTTCATCCTGTTCCGACATCACTACGAGCAGGATGTCGTTGAGATTGATCACACTGTCGTGGCGCGGGATATGAACTGCACCGTCGGGCGACTCGATTCGGGAAATCACGAAGTTGCAGGAGATAAGGTCGTGGAGCTTCTTGATCGTAAGCCCCGAGATAAGGTCGTTGGTCACACGGAAAGTCACCATGTGCGGCTTCAGCTGCGAACGGTCATTGTCCTCCTCGATGTGGCGGATCTCCTCGTCGACATCAACCTTGAAGAACTTTTTGATAAGAAGCATGGTTGCGATAATGCCGATAACGCCGAGGGGATAAGCTGCGGCATAGCCCATAGACATCGTCTGGCTTATGTTGTAGGCGGCCTGCTGATCGCCCGGATTGACCTGGAGCACAGTCTGCTGGGCAGCACCGAGTCCGGGAGTGTTGGTCACGGCGCCGCTCATCACGCCGACAAGCTCCTGAATGCTTGTCGCTCCCGAGGCGCCTCCCTGAATGAAATAGATCGAAAGCATCACGCCGACATTCAGAAGGATGCCGAGCATCGCAAGCATGTTGAGACGCACACCACCCTCCTTGAATGAGCTGAAGAAACTCGGCCCGACCTGAATACCGATTGAGAAAATGAACAGAATCAGTCCGAACTCACGCAGGAAATGAAGCGTCTCCTCCTGCACGACATAGCCCCAGTGGCCCATGAAGATGCCCACGAACAATACGAAGGTCACACCCAACGACACTCCGAATATCTTTATCTTTCCGATGTAGACACCTGTGAAAATAACAAATGAATAAAGCAACACCGACGCGGCAAGCGACGTATTGCCGGGCTTCAATAGCTCAATCAACCATTCCATCTCACTCCTTGGATTATTCCATTTTCACTGTTTTGCGGCCTTGATACTCTTTACACACATCTTTCCCGATAACGCTGCCGCCGCGTTTTTCCGGCAGGGCTACTCTCCGGCTCCGCCATCAGGAAATCGGCTGCAAAATTAACCAAAAATTAACACACTGCCAAATCATTCTTCTATCCCTTCCGTCGCAATGCCATCTCCCCTTTCCATCTTCTATAAATTCCTTTTTGAAAGTAAATCAAAATATTCTATTTATATCACATCATTTTGACACACGATCATATCATTCGGGCATCAGCGGCAACTTTCATCATGATTTTTTGGAAATATAGGACATTCTCCTTAATTTTGCACCATGAATACAATATTCTGTTTTCTGATGGAACGCGCCCTGACTATCCTCACATGCGAGCTTCAACACGAGCTCACCGAATCGGGCGTCAATTTGTCACATTCACAGCTTGTCGTTATTCAGGCTCTTTGTGTAGAGGAAGGCGCATCGCAAAGCCGCATCGCAGCCTACCTGAACAAAGATCGCGCCGCAATCAAGCGCACAGTCGATTCCCTTGTCTGCAAAGGTTTCGTAAAGCGTGAAAAGAAAGACAAAAAGGAATTCGCGCTCTTCCTGACCGACGAAGGGCGCAAGATATTGCCTATCCTGCGCCGCGCCGTCGACATCACACGCGAAAAATACCTCAATTCAATCCCTCAGGACAGAATCGATTCCATGATCGACATCTTCAACCACGTCTACAACAAAAGCGATTCCGTCCGCTCCTGACGTATCATATAAGAGAAACTGCCTTGAATGGCATGACAATGACCTTTTATAGTCGGTCAGAAAACACAGCGCTCCGCGCCTGTGTATTGGGTTGGTTCCGCTTCCTCGGCCTCACTCGCCTGACGGCTCGTTCAACCGAGGTTAACATCAAACTCCGCGCTCCGCGCGTTTTATGTATTTTTGGCATAGCTCCCTACTTTTTTTACTGATATCCAATTACTTAAGACACCTAAGCAGTTACGGTTGAATGATAATTCCTAAGTTTTTCTTAACTTCGCGCCATGGGAAGAATACTCTGCATTGACTATGGCCGCAAACGTTGCGGTGTGGCTGTCACCGACATACTCCGTATTGCCGCCAACGGACTCCCCACAGTCCCGACCGCCGGATTGCCTGAATTTCTGAAAGATTACTGTACGCGCGAGTCCGTCGACCTCATCGTCATCGGCAAACCGACGACACTTCGCGGTGAGCCGTCGGAAAGCATGCGCTATATCGAGCCTTTCCTGAAGCACCTTCCGAAGATCCTTCCCGACATCCCGTTCACGCTCTTCGACGAACGCTTTACATCAACGATCGCCCACCGGGAAATGATTGCCGCCGGCGTCAAGAAGAAAGACAGACAAAAAAAAGCACTGGCCGACGAGACCGCCGCAGTGCTAATTCTTACCGACTACCTCCAGAGCCGCCAATTCAGCGAGACCTTCGGCAGTTAGGATGCAGGGAAGCTCTACCTGACAATCACCTTTTCCGCCTTAGCGCCCTGTCTGCGCACATAGATTCCGGGAGCAAGCCTGTCCGGGCTGACTTTTATGCCGTCAAGAGTAAACCATTGCGCCGGAAGATCCGAAATATCGGAAACGGCGGCGTTCACGCCGGAATATAAGTAGCTGTATCTCGATGTCATGGGGCAGTTGCTCACTTTGTAGTTCACGGCGACGTTCATCCTTTCAGTGCCTACCTCAGCACCTTCAGCCACATAAAGTCCGTCTGTGAGCGTGGCCTCCACATCCTCGATCACCACTGAGGTTATCTTCACCTCCGGAAGCAATGACTTGACCTCCACCGCTTTCTTCTCCGGGAAAGTCGTGTAGGAGAACATCTCATACACCTCGGAAGCGGTGATAGCGCTGTAAAGGTCGCCGGCTCGTCCCGGGACGAGCACCTTTCTCCAGCCGTCTCCGATCTCCATTCCCCCTTCCACAGAGGAAACATACAGAGCGGCCTTGTCGGAATAGCCCGATGTCTGGTCGTCGAGGTTGCTGATGCGGTTGTGATTCACCACCACCTGCGAGTTTTCCGGAATAAACCGTACTGCGTTATATCTGACTTCGTTGTCACCATAATCCGGAAAGTACAGACGCGATAGATTCGGGCAGTCGTCGAAAGTGCTTATATACCAGTCGTCCACACCGGCCATGTTGACAGCCGTGATTCCGGAACCACGGAACGCATCCCAGTAAAGACGTTTTGTCGTAGCCTTCAGATCAACTTTCTCAAGAGCCTTGCAATTCATGAAAATCCCGCGGGGCATATTCTTGAACGCCGAGGGCCAGTGGACGTTTTTAAGTCCGGATCCCTCGAACTGATAGCCGTATTCCGAAAATTCCTCCACTATGCCGAAAAGAAAGGATTCCAGACTTGCGCATCCGGAAAAAGCCCTCTCCTCCAGTTTCTTGATCTTCATATCCGAGGTAATGGGGAAAGATTTCAGAGAGGAACAGCCCATGAATGCGCACAGATCAATCTTCATTGTAGAGACTCCGGAGGTGAAAACCACTTCTTCCAGCGACTCGCATCCATGAAAGGCTCCCACGTAAATGTCGAGATGGCCCGAAGGGTCGGCGCCGAGCTTTATCGACTTGAGGTTGCGGCATCCGCTGAAACAGTTGTCCCAGACATCAAACGGCGCCACTGCGTCGGGATAGTCTATTGATTCCACTTCCGAGTTCATGAAGGTCATCTTGTCGGCAAACGGCTTGACATCGGAGTGGATAAGAAGATTGCCGATGTCTGAGTTGCAGAACGCGCCCCAGCCGATTTCCGTGACGAATTCAGGTACAATGAAATTGTCGTATCTGCGTCCGGGGCATACGGCAATAAGCTCGGATCCCTGATAGACAGCTCCGAGGGCACCGTTACTGTAGATGCGTGAATTGGAACAATCCACCTCCTCGATGCTTCTGTTGTCGAGTTGCCATCCGTCGCCAAGTCTCTGGTAGAGGCTGACGTATATCTTTTTCAGATATGCATTCGAGGCAAACGCTCCGGTGTGGATCCTTTCAGCGATGGCGGGAACTACAAAGGTCTGCGCCTTGGCGGCCGAGGGATAACGGAACAGAAGCCATCTCTCCTCGTCGGTAGAGTAGATCTTCTCGAAAAGCGAGTTGTCGACAACCTTGTATTCCACACATCCCTCCTCAACGACATATCGCTCAATGTTGGGGCAGCCGAGAAATTCCAGTTTCCCTATGTTGCGCATATCCTTCGGGAGCCTCACGGAAGTGATTCCCTTGCGGTTGATAATCGCGGGAGGGTCAGCCTCGTGTCCGGCATAGTCTGTCCATCCGATTCCAACGACAGGAAGCTTTTCCCCCTCATATTCAATATAGGGCGGAATGACAAGCTCACCCTGAGGTTCGTATCCCTCACGGAAGCCTACCACCACGGCCTCCTCGGTAGGCCGGCCGGCAAACTTCGCCACCTCGTAGTTGATGTTGTCACGTTCGATCGCGGACGCCCGAGCCGCGAAGGTACAGCTTATAGACAGCGCGACAGACAGCATTGCGTAAAACAATAAGTTTTTTCCCATAGTCAGTAAAGTGATTTTGTTCATAGTGCAAAGTTGGAAATTGCCGTCACTGCAGCCAAATATATCATGTATCGCAGATGTCTACACCCCTTTCATTTCTCCTGTAGACATTTTGTAGACGTTTTCGCGGCATCCTTAATCCATTCATCCGCAGTGCGGATATTGCGAGGCAAGGAGGCTTTGATTATTTTTGCCGTGTGAAAGACTTGATACACTATCTTATTGCGCTGCTTGCCTTTGCAGCGGTGCTGTCAGCATGCTCGCGCTCCTGCGGCAATGCCGTGCCCACAGGCTGGGAGAGTCAGGACGAAGCTCTCGACTCCCTGACGCGCGGAATAGAACTGGCGTTCATGTCCTCGGCCTCTGCCGATTCCATAGCGACGCTAATTGACACTTACGGAAAGTTGACATCCTTGAAGAACGATGACGGCGAGACGGCCGCGAGGATGCATTTCTGGAACGGACGTATAGCGGGACGCATGGGACAATCCGACGAGAGACAGCGGAATTTCAACGAGGCTCTACGGACAGCTCCCTCAGGAACAGCCGACTATATCCGCAGACGCATAGGATGGCTGGAGGAAGATATGTCGGGATTCTCGCGCAAGGACTGGTACACGCATCTTGTCGAGGAGGCGGAGTATTACAAGGAGCGCTCGGACGCCATAATGCTCTATGCGAGATATGTGGAGCTGATGGAGCTGATGCGCGACATCGGCTTCAACTCCGAGGCCGCCCGCTATCTCGCCCTTGCCGATTCCTGCGGCAGTATCATTTACGGCGGCGAGTTCTTCCCAGGTCAGGAGCTCAACCGTGCTGTAGTGCTTTACGAGATCGGCGATGTGGACGGAGCCGGAGAGATCTACCGCAGGTTGCACGACAATCCGGAAGCGATGGCCGATAAAGATATTTTCGAGTTGGTTAACTACAACATGTTCCTTATATATAAAGATACCGTTGCCCTTGAAAAGGCGTGGCGATCGGTGGAAGGCACGTCCGACGACATGAGGCTTATTCCCAAGATCGCGGCGGAAATGGCGGCGTGCGCTATGTCGCGGGGCAATCTTCCCGCGGCTACGGGGTTTGCGGAGGCGGCCGCCCGGAAAGCCGACATGATAGGACAGAGCGAACAGCGTCTGCGGGTGCTGAAAGTCGTTGCCGAAGTGAGCGATTCCACAGGCGATCCCGCGCTCTCGCTCTCGGCATGGCGTAAATATGCCTTGGCGGCTGATTCCGTCGCGTCTTTGCTACGCAAAAACGAGGTGGCGGATCTTGAGGTGAAATCGTTCATCCTTGATTCCGAACGTATAGCCGCAGAGAAAAAATTCCGCAGAAATATGATCGGTTTTGCCTGTGTGGTGATGAGCGGTATCGTGATAGCGCTGGTTCTTATCTTCTCCTTAAGGCGCATCCGGCGCCTTAAACGGGAAAGAAAGACGGACTTGGAACAGAAGCGGCAATCGGAGCAGCAACAGATTGCCCTTCAGCTCGGCGTGGAAAGAAAAGACCGCGTGATGGACGAGGCCATCAGCCGTCTGCACGAATTCAAGGACGAACGCAAGATCGATTCCGGCACAGTGGAGAATCTTGAGCAGATTCTTTCCGGAAAAAGTCCGGCAGGACTGGGCACCGACGACTTCCAGAAGCTCTTTTCACATCAGAACCCTGAGTTTGTCGACCGCATAAGAAGTCTGGCTCCGAACATCAGCGACAGCGCGTTGCGTCTTGCCGGATATATGGCGATCGGACTCTCAACAAAAGAGATTTCCGACCTCATGAACGTGCGCCCGGACAGTGTGAAGCAAGGACGATGGCGACTGCGTAAGGCTTTGGGACTTTCCCCCGACACCGACCTGAAGGCATTCCTGTCATCTCTCCTGAAGGAATCCCGTAAAATATAGACGTAAAAAAAATCGTAGAGCGGCAAATCAATCCGATTGCCGCTCCACATGATTATATTGTAAGGAATCCCTTTAGCTTCTTGAGTAGTTAGGTGCCTCGCTCGTGATCGCAACGTCGTGCGGATGGCTTTCAAGCACACCGGCTGCGGTGATGCGTGTGAACTGGGCGTGGTGCAGTGCCTCGATATCCTTGGCGCCGCAATAGCCCATTCCGGCACGCAGACCGCCGAGCATCTGATAGACAACCTCGTAGAGGCTTCCCTTGTAAGGCACGCGGGCAGCGATACCCTCCGGAACGAGTTTCTTGGCATCAGTCTCGTTGCCCTGGAAGTAACGGTCTTTGGAACCCTTCTCCATGGCCTCAAGCGAACCCATGCCGCGGTATGACTTGAACTTACGGCCGTTGAAGATTATGGTGTCGCCCGGAGATTCCTCCACACCGGCAAGCATTCCGCCGAGCATCACGCAAGAGCCGCCTGCAGCAAGCGCTTTCACTATGTCGCCGCTGTAACGGATACCGCCGTCGGCGATCAGAGGTATGCCGGTGCCCTCCAGAGCCTTCGCGACGTCGTAGACCGCAGTCAGCTGAGGTACGCCTACGCCGGCGACCACGCGTGTGGTGCAGATTGAGCCGGGACCGATGCCGACCTTCACGCCGTCTGCGCCATTCTCGACGAGATATTTGGCGGCCTCACCGGTAGCGATATTGCCCACGACAACGTCAATCTCAGGAAACGCCTCCTTAACCTGACGCAGAACACCGACTACACCGGCACTGTGGCCATGGGCAGTGTCGATCACGAGTGCGTCGACTCCGGCCTTCACAAGAGCCGTGGCACGCTCCATACTGTCAGGTGTCACACCGATACCGGCAGCTACACGCAGACGTCCGAGGGCGTCCTTGCATGCCAGAGGCTTGTCCTTGGCCTTCGTGATATCCTTGTATGTCACGAGACCGATCAGCTTGTAATCCGAATCCACGACAGGAAGTTTCTCGATCTTGTGGCGCTGGAGGATCTCTGCGGCCTCCTCAAGATTCGTGCTCTGTGTCGTCGTCACGAGATTCTCTGAAGTCATCACCTCGTCGACCTTGCGGCTCGGATTGCGTTCGAAACGCAGGTCGCGGTTCGTCACTATTCCCTTAAGTATTCCATTGTCGTCAACAACCGGGATGCCGCCGATATGATACTCGTGCATCATGGCAAGAGCCTCCGAAACGCTGCTGCCGAGGCGGATGGTCACGGGATCGTAGATCATGCCGTTCTCAGCACGCTTCACGGCGTGTACCTGACGCGCCTGCTCGGCTATCGACATATTCTTGTGGATCACACCGATACCACCCTCGCGGGCTATCGCGATCGCAAGCTCACACTCGGTCACTGTGTCCATAGCGGCCGACACTATAGGCACATTGAGCGTGATCCGACGCGAAAAACGGCTCGTCAGATTTACCTCTCGGGGCAATACTTGAGAATAAGCGGGGATTAAGAGGACATCATCAAAAGTCAGGCCCTCCATTTTTACTCGATCTGCAATAAATGACATAGTAACTTTACCTTTTATTGCGCACAAAATTACAAAAAAATCCCGACATATCCCCCCTTTTCCGCGCAATAATTCTTTACGCCTCCCAAATCCGCTCTGATTCAGTCCCGTTTCGGCTTTTTTTAGTAACTTTGTACCGCCTAAAATTCACTGGAAATGATATATCCCATATACCTTTACGGTCATCCGGTCCTTCGACAGACAGCCCAGCCGGTCGACCCGCAGAAGGAAGAAAACCTTCCGCAGCTTATCGACGACATGTTCGCGACAATGTACAATTCCGACGGCGTCGGACTCGCCGCGCCGCAGATCGGCATCTCAAAACAGATCATCGTGATTGACGGAACGGTTATGACCGACCGCTTCCCCGAATGCAAGGACATGGTGCTCGCACTCATAAACCCCGAGATCGAGATTATCGAAGACACCGACCCCGTCAGTCGCGACGAAGGATGCCTCTCCCTTCCCGGAATCTCTGAGTCCGTGCGCCGCGTCGAACACCTGCGCCTCACGTGGCTCGACAAAGATCTTCAGAAGCAGACACGCGAGTTTACCGGATTCGCCGCACGCATCATCCAGCATGAATTCGACCATCTGCTCGGAAAAGTCTACACCGACCACATCTCTCCGATACGCAAATCCCTAATCCGAAACAAACTCAACAACATCGTCAAAGGCAAGATCCGTTGCCAGTACCGTGTTGTTCCCGCTCCTAAAAAATAACTCGATAATAAAATGGCAGACGACAAAAAAATCATCTTCTCGATGGTGGGAGTAAGCAAAGTTATCCCGCCCCAGCGACAGATCCTCAAAGACATCTACCTCTCCTTCTTCTATGGAGCGAAAATCGGCATCATCGGACTTAACGGATCCGGAAAATCCACACTCATGAAGATAATCGCCGGAATCGACAAGTCATATCAGGGCAACGTCGTGTTTTCTCCCGGATATTCCGTCGGCTATCTGGAACAGGAACCAAAGCTCGATCCTGACAAAACCGTTAGGCAGATCGTCGAGGAAGGCATGAAACCTACTCTCGATCTCCTCGCTGAATTCGACAAGGTTAACGAGGCCTTCGCCGATCCCGACGTTCTTGAGGATCCCGACAAAATGGACGCCCTCATACAGCGTCAGGCCGAACTGCAGGATAAGCTCGACGCATGCGATGCCTGGAACCTCGACACACGCCTGGAGAAAGCCATGGACGCCCTCCGCTGCCCTCCCGAGGATCAGAAAGTCTCCGAACTCTCCGGAGGAGAACGCCGCCGCGTCGCACTCTGCCGTCTGCTTCTTCAGGAACCCGACATTCTCCTCCTCGACGAGCCGACAAACCACCTCGACGCAGAAAGCATCGACTGGCTCGAACAGCATCTGCAGCAATACAAGGGAACAGTTATCGCCATCACCCACGACCGCTACTTCCTCGACCACGTCGCAGGATGGATACTCGAACTCGACCGTGGTGAAGGAATTCCATGGAAAGGCAACTACTCCTCCTGGCTTGACCAGAAGACAAAACGCATGGCTCAGGAAGAGAAGACCGCATCCAAACGCCGTAAAACACTCGAACGCGAACTCGAATGGGTGCGCATGGCTCCCAAAGCACGTCAGGCAAAAGGCAAGGCACGACTCGCAAGCTACGACCGATTGCTCAACGAAGACCAGAAACAGCGCGAGGAGAAACTTGAGATCTTCATCCCCAACGGGCCCCGACTCGGCAACAAAGTAATCGAAGCCGAACACGTAGCCAAGGCATTCGGAGAGAAAATCCTCTTCGACGATCTCAACTTCATGCTTCCTCCCAACGGCATCGTAGGGGTAATCGGCCCCAACGGAGCCGGAAAGACCACACTCTTCCGCCTTATCATGCAGCAGATGAAGCAGGACAAAGGTACATTCGATGTGGGAGAGACCGTCAAGATAGCCTACGTCGATCAGACACACAAAGATCTTGACCCCGAAAAGACAGTCTACGAAGTCATCTCGCAAGGCGTCGAGACATTCCGCATGGGAGGCCGCGACGTCAACGCACGGGCATACCTCTCCAAATTCAACTTCACAGGCTCCGACCAGGAAAAGAAGATCGGCATACTCTCCGGAGGTGAGCGCAACCGCCTGCACCTCGCCATGGCCTTAAAGGAAGAAGGCAATGTACTTCTCCTCGACGAGCCAACCAACGACATCGACGTCAACACACTCCGTGCTCTTGAGGAAGGACTTGAGAACTTCGCCGGATGCGCCGTAGTGATCAGCCACGACCGATGGTTCCTCGACAGGATAGCCACCCACATCCTCGCCTTTGAAGGAGACAGCAAAGTAACCTACTACGAAGGCAGCTACTCCGAATACGAAGAATTCAAACGCCGTCGCGACGGCAACGACACCCCCCACCGCATCCGCTACCGCTCCCTCACCTGACCCCTATCCACACCCTCTCTCCTCTATTTCTCCTCCCCCTTTCCGTGCCGAGGCGGCAGCCGAGGAAAATCGCTCTTTCTCCCTCTCTCCCCCATCCTCCTGTTCTCCTGTCCTTTGAAAAAGAAGGTTCCCAACGCAACGGGTCGCCAAAAGATTGTTCCTTATTGTTCCCCTTGTTCGAAAAGTCGCCCCCCGAATTTGTCCTAAGTTCGCGCCGCTTGCGGCGCCTCATTGTTCCCCTTGTTCGAAAAGTTGCCCCCGAATTTGTCCTTAGTTAGCTCCGCTTGCGGCGACTGATTATTCCCCTTGTCTGAAAAACGACATGCCGGAGACCTTTCATCTTGTTAATCCCGGACAGCGTCCGGGGAAGCGACGCCCCGGTCAATTCAACGCCGGAGGTGTTGAACAAAAATCTCCGGTATTGTTCTCCATGTTCGGGAAGAAAAAATGGTTCCCCATTGTTAACCCCAAATGGTTAACGATAGATTGAAAAGACTATTCCTCATTGTTCCTCTTTTTCGAAAGATGGCAGTGTCGAGCGTCGACAGACGCAAGCGCGATGATAAGACACCACGAGAGTGAGCGGACACGGAGAGATCGAGCGAAAGAACAGGCCGGAGGCCTTTCATCTTGTTAACCCCGGACAACGTCCGGGGAAGCGACGCCCCGGTAAATTCAACGCCGGAGGTGTTGAACAAAAATCTCCGGTATTGTTCTCCATGTTCGGGAAGAAAAAATGGTTCCCCATTGTTAACCCCAAATGGTTAACGATAGATTGAAAAGACTATTCCTCATTGTTCCTCTTTTTCGAAAGATGGCAGTGTCGAGCGTCGACAGACGCAAGCGCGATGATAAGACCCC
>CABUIO010000002.1 GCA_902491625.1 uncultured Porphyromonadaceae bacterium
CAAGACAAAATCCACTCGACATGAACGACCCCAAATTAACGTTTATTTTTAAACAGCCTCTAAAATAATGTCACTCCGCTATTCATTCTACGACCGCCGGCGTCTGGGCAAGCTTGTGTTTCTGTTTGCCGCTGTGGCCGCGATCATAGTCTTCCTGATAGTCTCCAACAACCTCGTCAAGAGCCTCGGAGTGCAGGAACGCCAGCGCATGGAGATCTGGGCCGACGCAACCAAGCGTGTCGCTCAGATGGACAGCGGTACCGACATAGAGTTTCTATTCTCCATCATCGAGGAAAACAACAGTATCCCGGTGCTGATTGCCGACGAGCAAGGCAACATCATAGAATACCGCAATTTCAAGCTTCCCGATGCCGGGCGCGAGCGGAAAATGTTTGGCGAACTCTCGGACCGCGACCGCGAATACCTAAAAAAAGAGCTTGGAAGCGGTTGCTCCGGAATGTCGATTGCCAAGGCGGCGGCTGTCAATCCGCATTTTATCCCGATCGACATGGCTGGAACGCCGCAATATATCTACTACGAGGACTCCGACCTGCTGCGGCGCCTCAGCTGGTATCCTTACATCCAGATGGGCGTCATGGTCATGCTCGCCATAATCGTCTTCATAAGCATACTCTACACCAAACGCGCCGAGCAGAACCGCGTCTGGGCCGGACTTTCCAAGGAAACCGCCCATCAGCTCGGCACACCCATATCTTCGCTTATGGCATGGGTGCAGCTCCTGCCCGAATATGGGGTCAGCCCCGAAATAGCTGCGGAGATGGACAAGGACGTGAAACGTCTCAGTGTCATAGCCGACCGATTCTCGAAGATCGGATCCGTGCCGTCGCTTGAACTCGACTATCTCAATGACACGGTTGACAAATCGCTCGACTACATGAAATCGCGCGTGTCCGGCAAAGTGCGGATAGTCATGGAACTCGACCCTGACGACCACGGCGTGATGCTTTCGCGTCCGCTGTTCGAGTGGGTGATGGAGAATCTTGTAAAGAACGCTATCGACGCCATGGGAGGCAAGCCCGGCACAATCACCATCTCCACAGGCAAGGAGAAGGATAAGCTTTTTGTCGACGTGGCCGACACCGGCAAAGGGATAGCCCGCAAGAATTTCAAGAACGTCTTCAATCCCGGCTTCACGACCAAGAAACGCGGCTGGGGACTCGGTCTTACGCTCGTGAAACGCATCATCGAGGAATACCACGGCGGCCGCATCTTCGTCAAGCAGTCCGAACCCGGCAAAGGCACCACCTTCCGCATCGAACTCCCCGTCAAATCCTGACTCCGGGAACTTTACCGGACATTAAGAGGTTGTTTAATAATCATTGTTAAACAACCTCTAACGCACATAAACAAAACAAGGCTGACGGAAGAACTGTCAACCTTGCCTGTCGGGGTGAGGCGACTCGAACGCCCGACCTCTACGTCCCGAACGTAGCGCGCTAACCAACTGTGCTACACCCCGAAAACCGTCGCTGGAAAGGCATCGGGACAGATGCCCTGCGAGGGCGAAAACGTCGGCTCCGCAATGGGCGTCACCTTGTTTTTGCGCCGCAAAGTTACGCAATTTTTTTCACACCTCCAAATTTTTCTCACACTCCGCTCCCCAATTCCCTCCAAAATCCCGATTCGGATAAATTGTCTGAATATCCGAGTGAGGGAAAACAGTGAAGTCACATGCGTAATTAAATTGCCTAAAAGACAGAGAAAATCAGATAAATAGGCTAACTTTGCATGTCTAAACAAGTCAAAGATCTGATATGATACATATTTGGCTCGATGAAAGCGATAAACATGGATCGTACTACTCCAATTTTTATGGAGGTATATTGGTACAGTCTTGCCACAGAGAGATTGTATTGAACCGCATGGCGGCAATAAAGAAGGAGCTGAATATTCAGGATGAGATCAAATGGCAGAAGGTTAATGCCTATCATTACGACAAATATGTTCGTCTTGTCGATGAATTATTTGATATGGGCAAAGATAGACTTCTGAAAATCAGGATATTTTTTCGCCATAATCAATACGAACCTGAACTTACAGCTGAAAAGAGAAAAGAAGAATATCCGATCTTGTACTATCAGTTTATAAAATATGCTTTTGGTCTCATCTTTGCAGAGGATAAGGACGGAGTTCGCTTATACCTTGACGAGATTCCGTTGAGTCAGGAAGATAAAAGAAATTTTGTAGCGCATCTATACAGCTTGAATAACGACCATGACTTCAAGGCAAACGGAGTGTATTTTGTTGAAAAAGGTATTTCGGAGGTTGATTCCAAAACTCACTTGCCATTACAATTCATGGATATGATACTCGGTGCTATTTGTTTCAAATTGAATGAAAAGGATAAATTGAAGTCTGACGGCGACGAAAGGCCTGGAAAACGGACGATTCTAAAGCTTAAGTTGTATAAGCATATAAATGCAAGAATCCGAGAGATATATCCTGATTTCAATATTGGTATAAGCACGCCTATAAAAGAGGACAGCGACCGTTGGTTTCAGATTTATCGGCATTGGAGTTTCAAGGCGAAGAATCACACGCGCAATCTTACACGAACCAAAAGGGCAAAAAATAGTCCTGCGTAACCTACACTTGTGAGCTACGCACTTTTCACGTAGCCGTTCAGTTACGACAGGATATTTTTCTGTTGCAAAGATAATGCCTTTATTGCACACTTCAAAATTATAACGCAGAATTCGCAGATTTTGTTTACGTCAAAATGAGGCTGCTGATTTTATACCTGTTTTCGAGATTTTGTGCTAATTCAGCATTAATGTAATACTGCATGTTGTAAATAGAAAAGTAGTTAGATTGTTTCCGTCGTCATTAACAGATCTGAATTCATAATTGATTACATGCCGACGTAGAGGTTGCGGACCCAGATGCAGATCTCGAAAATGGCGAAAGGGATCAGCACATACCACCTCGTGATGCCCCTGTCGATGCGCCGGAACACGTTGGGGCAGCTCGTGTAGCGCAGATAGAAGAGGATCGGGATGCTGACGATCAGGAGAATAAGGAGCACGACATTGGGATTGAACATGATGCCCCCGATGATGTCGCCGTGCAGAATCTTCATCAGCGCTCTCGTGGAGCCGCATGAGGGACAAGGGATATGATAGATCAGCTTGCTCGGACAGGCGACAAAGTGAAAAAGATCAAAATAGCAAAGCACACTGTAGACAAGACCGACTACAGCGACAACAAGATATGCCCATTCCTTGCGGATGGCTGTCTTTATGGCAGATTTATCCAGACTCATGTATTGATAAAAAAAAGAAGCGCATGGGCAATCTCTCACCCATGCGCCCATATAAGTCTTCAACTGATGGATCTAAGTCTTCAGCTGATGGATCAGAGGCTCATCAGTGTCTGCATGTTGTATTCGTATGTACGCTTCTTGGCGTTGAAGATATCAATAAGCCACCAGATATAGCAAGCGCCGCATGTGAGAAGCTTGGCAATACCAAGACCTGTCTGACCGAGCATAAAGCGGTCAACACCCCAGCAACCGATAAGGATGGCGATGATCAGGATGGTAGTAGGATTCTTGAAAGAAGTTCCCATGATGGCGCTGGACTTAGCCTCGTCAGCCTTTGCGAGATAATCGCGCACTGTGTTCTGGTCTTCGGGAGCGAAGAATTGGCCGTTAGCGGCCATAAACTGTTCAATCTGCTGTTTTTCCATTGTGATATATTTTTTATAAAAACAATTATACGGTTTGATATTTAGGCAGTTAACCACAGACGAAATACCGAATCGTCTTGTGTACGGTGCAAAGATAATCATAATTATTATTCCGTCCAAATCAAAAACGAAATAAATTGGTTTAAGAGGTTGTTTAACAATGCTTGTTAACGACAGGGTCGAGAATTTTGGAGCGGATTTATTCCTGAGTTGAAGGAGCATAGCGGGCTATGTGACTGAAACAAAGGGATAAAGACGCCCAAAAGTCTCGTAACATCCCTTGAAATCAGAAGATACATCAGTAATACAATACTCTTAAGAAATTTAAGAATTGCCTTATCATGGTGTCTTTTATGTTAATGCGCGTTTATTCGTCGGTCATTATGCCCGCATAACTCCCTCCTCATAAACAGCACCTTAATCATAAAATACACCACCCTGTCATTAACAATGATTATTAAACAACCTCTAAATTGGTTCAATTAATTCCAAACACTGCAATATAAGATAATTCCGTTGATAATTCTGTTGCAAGATTGTCGGATGTCAGTTTTTTCACTAATTTTGCAGATATGTTAGCGAAAAAGAATCTTTGGAAACCGGACAGACTCGAAAGCCGCTGCAACACTTCGGCTGAAAGTGTCCCTCTGATGCAGTTTCTCCAGCTGATGTTTCCGGCACAGAGCCGCAATTCGGTGAAAAGCTTCCTGAAACATGGTCAGGTGCAGCTCAACGGCGTCATCACGTCGCAGTTCGACACTCCGGTGGAGCCGGGAGCGACGGTGCAGGTCAACCTGAGCCGTCCGTTCGTAAGTTTCCAGCATCCGCGTCTGAAGATCGTCTATGAGGACGACGACATCATCGTTGTCAACAAAGGCTACGGACTGCTGTCCGTGGGCACCGACCGCAAGCAGAAGGACATCACGGCGTATTCGGCGCTGAAGGAATACGTGAAGCGGGTGCATCCGTCAAACAAGATTTTCATCGTCCACCGCCTCGACCGCGACACGTCGGGACTGATGATGTTTGCCAAGAACCTCAACGCACAGGAGACGATGCGCCACAACTGGAACAACATGGTGCTGGAACGCACCTACGTGGCCGTGCTTGAGGGCACGATGAAGGAGGACAGCGGTGTGATTCGCAGCCGTCTGGCAGAGAACTCGCAGTACGAGGTCTACACCACCCACGTGCCGGGCGAAGGCAAGCTTGCCGTGACACGCTACAGGGTGCTTGCCCGAGGCAACGGCTACACCCTCGCGGAGTTTTCTCTTGACACCGGACGCAAAAACCAGATCCGCGTCCACGCCAAAGACCTCGGCCATCCGATCGTGGGCGACCGCAAATACGGCGCCAAGAGCAGTCCGATCGCCCGTTTGGCACTCCACGCGCGTTCGCTGCGCTTCGTGCATCCCGTCACACGCCGCGACATGCGCTTCGAGCTTCCGGTGCCGACACGTTTCGCAGCCCTGACATCCTATAACAAAGAAAGATAACGACATGCAACCATTAGTAAGCATCATCATGGGTTCGACCTCGGATCTTCCCGTGATGGAGAAAGCAGCCAAGTTTTTCGACGAGCAGCAGATTCCATTCGAAATGTTAGCTCTCTCGGCTCACCGCACCCCGCGCGAGGTCGAGCAGTTCGCCTCCACGGCACGCGAGCGCGGCATCAAGGTGATCATCGCGGCCGCCGGCATGGCAGCACACTTAGGCGGTGTCATCGCCTCGCTGACGTCGCTGCCGGTGATCGGCGTGCCCATCCGTTCCTCTTTCGACGGACTTGACGCACTCCTCGCCATCGTGCAGATGCCGCCGGGCATTCCTGTGGCGACCGTCGGTGTGAACGGCGCCCTCAACGCCGCCGTGCTCGCTACCGAGATCCTCGCGCTGACCGATCCTGACATCGAGTGCCGCATCAACGCATACAAGGAGTCGCTGACACAGAAGATCGTGAAAGCCAACAACGACCTCGCCGAGATCAAATACACCTACAAGACAAACTGACAACAGACAGAACGCCGTGAGCATATATAACTACCATCGCCGTCCGACCTCGACAGTGAGGGTCGGAAACATCAGCATAGGCTCCGGATTTCCGGTGCGCCTGCAATCCATGACCAATCTCAGCACCAATGATGTCGAAGGGTGCGTGGCGCAGTCGCTTCGCATCGCCGAGGCCGGAGGGGAGCTTGTGAGGGTCACGACTCAGGGTGTACGCGAGGCGCAGAGCGCCGCCGCGATCCGCACGGCCCTGCGTGAGAAAGGATGCGACGTCCCTGTGGTCGCCGATGTCCATTTCAACCGCGACGCCGCGTTCGAGGCCGCACGAGGCGTGGACAAAGTGCGCATCAATCCCGGCAATTTCGTGGACGCCGCACGCACTTTCCGGCAGTTGCAATACACCGACGAGGAATATGCCGGCGAACTCGACCGCATCCGCGAGGCACTGACGCCATTCCTTGAGCTTTGTCGGGAGAAGGGCGTGGCTATTCGCCTCGGCGTCAACCACGGATCGCTCTCCGACCGCATCATGAGCCGCTACGGCGACACGCCGGAGGGCATGGTGGAGTCGGTGATGGAGTTTCTGCGCGTGGCACGCGAAAACGATTTCGACAACATCGTCATCTCCATCAAGGCCTCCGACGCCGTGGTGATGACCTCTACGGTGCGTCTGCTGGTGAAGGCGATGGACAGCGAGGAGATGCATTTTCCGCTTCACCTCGGTGTGACGGAAGCGGGCGACGGCGCCGACGGACGCATCAAGAGCGCCGTGGGCATCGGGGCGCTTCTTGCTGAAGGTCTCGGCGACACCATCCGTGTAAGCCTGAGCGAGGATCCCGAGGCGGAGATTCCCGTGGCAAAGGCTCTCGCCGACTATATCGCGGCTCGCGAAGGACACTCCCCTATTGCGGAGCCGGAGCATGTCAGCGCCGAACCCACACGCGGCCTCGCCGCTCCGATCGCGGGATTCGAGAACGCGAAATGGCCGCTCGTGATCGGCCATGATCTCGCCGTCGCGGAGGACTGGCACAAAGCCGACGCGTCGCGGCAGCCACAGAAATTCGCAGACGAGCTTCCTGTCGTGCTCACTTCCTCCCACATAAACAAGCCAGGCGAGATCGCCTCTTGGATCGAGCGTTTCGTGGCTCTCGGCGCCCGCAATCCTATCGTTGTCGCGCTCCGCTACGACGACAGCGATCCCGATGCCGTGAGGATCAAGGCTTCAGCCGACTTCGGCGCACTTCTTCTCGGAGGCCATGCCTCTGCAATCGCCATCGACGCTCCGGCGCTGTCGGAGGAAGAATGCACGGAACTGGCACTCAGCATCCTGCAATCGTCAGGACTTCGTGTCAGCAAGACGGAATTCATCTCGTGTCCCGGTTGCGGCCGTACGCTCTTCGACCTCCAGCAGACCGTGAAGGATGTCAAGAAAGCGACCTCACACCTCAAAGGACTGAAAATCGGCGTGATGGGATGCATCGTCAACGGTCCCGGCGAAATGGCCGGAGCACATTACGGCTACGTGGGCGCCGCTCGCGGAAAGGTCAGTCTCTACAAGGGGAAAGTATGCGTTGAGAAAAACATCCCTGCCGAGGAGGCGATCCCACGTCTCATACAGCTCATCAAGGATAACGGCGACTGGCACGATCCCGAGACCGATGGCTTCCGAGGAGAATAAACAGCAGCCCGAAGGGCCTCTGCAAATCGACCTTCAGGCCATTGTCGACAGCAGACTCTCGCTGGCCAAACGGCGTTTCGTACCCCGATGGCTTGTGCGTGCCGTGGAACGTCTCGTGCGTCAGGATGAACTCAACGGTATCCTGCACCGCACCTATCCGGCAGTCGGCACCGAATTTGCCGAGGCCGTACTTGCCGACCTCGACATCACCGTCAAGGTCGTCGGCAAGGAGAATATTCCGCCGCAGGGAAGCTTCGTGTTCGCCTCCAACCATCCCCTCGGCGGACTCGACGGCATAGCGCTTATCGCCGTGTTGGGAAGAATCTACGGCGACGGAAGACTGCGTTTCCCGGTCAACGACATCCTCCTCAATGTGCGCCCCCTGGACAATATCTTCGTGGGCATCAACAAATATGGCCGACAGGGACGCCGCGCCGCCGCGACACTCAACGACATCTGGGGCGACCCGGACAAACAGGTGGCGATCTTTCCGGCCGGACTTGTCTCCAGACTTGGCAAAGGCGGCGTCATCGCCGACCTCGAATGGCAGAAGAATTTCGTGGCAAAGGCTATTGAATTCGGACGTGATGTCATCCCGGTGAGGGTCGTGGCCCGCAACTCGATGCGCTTCTACCGCGCCGCACGCTGGCGCAAAAGACTCCACATCGGCGTGAATCTTGAGCAGGCACTCCTCCCCGGCGAAATGTGCAAGGCGCGAGGCAGCGAGATCACCATCGTGTTCGGCAAACCAATAGCCTGCTCCGCACTACGCGCGAAAGGCCGCAAGCCCAAGGAGCTTGCAGCCGAAATCAAGGATATTGTCTATTCTCTCTGAGACGCTTCTATGCGGCGCGGCAGTAATTCTCCAGCGCGTCGGCATGGAGCGCGACGATCTTGCGCTGTCCCTCCTCCGAAAGCAGGAAAGTGCAGTCGGACTCGTTGTCCATAAAGAGGTTTTCCGTCAGCACGGCGGGACAGAGCGTGTCGCGCACGATTGCGAACGACTGCTGCCAGTAGCCCTTGTCAGGAAACTGTCTCCTCACTCTCAGTCCCTCTTTGCCGGCATTTCCGGCGAGCATGTCTGCCAGTTTCTTGGAGCGTACTGAGGCGTTGAGTCCGACGTAAGCGCTCCAGCCATTGGGCATACGCCACTGCGGCATGATGCCCGAGGCATTGACATGGAGAGAGACAAGCACGCACTCCGACGCTCCTCCTTTTGTCGCACGGCAGATCGCGTTGACCCTCGCGACACGCTCGCGCAGAGGCACATCCCGCGTCTCCGGCACAAGCAGATGCGCTTCGAGACCGCGGCGTTGCAACTCCTCCGCAAGCTTTACGGCGATAAGCCGCGTCCATTCGTACTCTTTCAGCCGGCCGTCGGGCGAGCACTTGCCGAGAGTCCCGACGCCGTGGCCATTGTCGATGATGATTTTCTTCTTGTTGTTCATAAGGATTAGATTTGGTTATATTCAGCGAAACTTTCCCCATACGCATGTTATAAGAGGCTGTTTAAAAATAAAACGTTAATTTGGGGTCGTTCATGTCGAGTGGATTTTTGTCTTGCAGGTGAAGGAGCATAGCGGGCTATGTGACTGAACCAAAAGGCAAAAGACGCCGACAGGAACGAGTCCTTTGATATGTTTTGAAGTTACTTTCTCAATTAAAAGTTTTTGAGGTCATTAAGAGGCTGAAGTAAATGTTAGCTTTGTCTCGTCTGCTTTTTGCCAAAAACCTTTCGCGTCTTAGTCACATAGCCCGCTATGCTCCTGCGACTTAAAAGGTTTTTGCCTAAAAATCAGCCGCCCCAAATTTAACGCTGATTTTTAAACAGCCTCTTTATTTCGCACTGCAAAGTTACAATACGAAAACGCAAGATGCAAATATTTCGCGAATTATTTTCTAACTCTTCTGATTGTCAGGCCGTGGGATCATCGACCATCGAGCGCAGAATCTCGTCGAGATTCTGATCCTTGTCGAGAGCCATCTTCATGCGCAGCCTCCACCGCGCCTGTTTTACGGATTCCTGCCGCACGTTGATCAGACGAGCGATATGTTTGTTGTCCAGACCAAGGGCGATGAGTATGGCGAGACGCTTCTCTGTCTCCGAAAGGTCGGGATAGCGGGCAGTCAGCCGCGCGCCGAATCCGGGACTTATCTCGGCGAACGTAGTCAGGAAGCTGTCGCGCGAAGAGTTGGTGATGGTGTGGCTGTTGAGTGCGTCGAGGAGCTGAAGTCGCAACTCCGTGGCAGACATTTCCGACGGCGACGCGCTTTCGATCGTGTTCTTCAACTCCGCCACAAGCTTGTCATTGTCGGCCATGGCGATCTGGAGTCCGAGCACCTTGCGCATGGAATGTTCGCGGCGCAGCTTCTCGCCGAGCGCGGCGACACGCTGGCGGTGCAGACGGCGGACGAGCACCCAGACTATCAGTGCGGCGATTACGACGACGACGAGCACTGCAACAAGGATATGATAGCGGTTCGTGATGCGCTGCATCTCCTCCCGATGGCGGTATTCGGCAATACGGCGCTGAGTGTCGAGTGCCGAGATGCGGTCGTCCATATCGTCGCGGGCCACGGAATCGGCAACCTCCACACCCTTCAGGAACCACGATGCGGCAGAGTCCGGTTCCCCTAAGGCCAGAGCAGCATAGCCTCGGCCGACGGCAAAGTCCTTGCCGTAGTTATAGACCGACCATTCGACATCGCGCGCATCGGCCCGACGTGCGTAAACCGCCACGGAGTCAAGCTGTCCGCGACGTGCGAACTCCTTCATCAGCATACCTTCGTACAGCTTCAGATACTCGGCATTACCGACTGTGTCGGTAAGCGCGTTGGCGTAAGCCTTGCGCAGGGCGTCGAAATCGCCGCTGTAGAGATAGATGTCCCAGTTGGTGATCTCGCACGCGAAAGGATCCGCCTTCATTGCAGGATATTCCAGCACCTCGCGCAGTACACGAGCGGCCTGAGCCTCGTCGCCGGCCTGCGCCAGCGCCGTGGCATGGTTGATGCGGTTCTTTGCTATATTGTCGGAATCGCCGTAGAGCGTCATAACCGAGTCGGCAAGAGAATAATAGTGACGTCCCGACTGCAGGTCACCGAGGGAATTAAGCATGGTACCGAGGGTCATCAGGTAGTCGGCCTGAAGCGGCAGATCTCCCTGCTCCCTGAAAAAATCAATCTTGTCCTGCACGACGCGGTAGTTCTCCGGAGTGCAGGCGATGTCACCCTCCATGTTCCACCTCACGCGAGCCACATCATAGGGATATTTCGCGGAATCCGTCATGAAGATTGCCTTTTCGAACTCCCGGAAAGCATCGTCGGTATCGCCGTTGCGCAACATGAACCGACCGTCCCAATAGTGGCGGCGCGACTGATGAAGCTTCGATTCGGGATGCTTAGCGGCAGCAGAATCGAGTAGCCGCGTCAACGAATCGATCTGTGCCGAGGGCGCGTGCGAGATATATGCGCGCTCCAGCTGCACCGTAATCGAGTCGAATTCAGCATCAAGCGCAGTCCAGCCATAGGGATAGAGCCGCTTTCCGTCGTCGGAACATCCTGTAACGAGGAGAAGGAGCATAATAAAGGTGATAGCAATGTTGGATTTCGGCATCGCAGTAGAATTTCCACAAAATTACACAAAACTTCGGAAATACAACCGCGCGCCGCACGAACCTATGCCGAAGTCCACACCGAAAACGAAATTTGGCTAATATAAAAATTTCCGTTACCTTTGCGATAACCATAAAACGATGAAATGGGTGCTATTGCGTTATTTAGAGGTCTCATAATATATCTATATGGATTTGACCACAATCCTCCTCATGTTCATGTCGAAACCGGAGAGGGTGAGTTTACGATCACACTGAAGGATCGCATTGTAGAAGGACGTGCGCGATCCAAAGACATAAGACTTGTTAATGAATTCCTGGATCGCCATGAAAAAGAAGTGGCTGATATGTGGGATAAGGCGCAACGCGGAGAGAAAATTAATAAAATAAACTTTTAAGGTTGAATATCATGATTCTTAACGTGACGGATGTAGATTACATGGGTGATTACACCTTGGGTGTATCGTTCAATAATGGAATGCGTAAGAAGGTGGATATCAAACCCTTGCTTACAATGCCCGCTTTTTCTGAATTGAAAGATCTGGCAAAATTCATGCAATATGCCGTTTTCAGGACAATTCATTGGTCTAACGGCGCAGATATAGCGCCTGAGTGGCTGCTGGAAAACGGCGAAGATTACTGATTATCGGCTCGGCACTTTTGATGCAGTCTTCCTTCGCCTTTGGTCGTTGCAGAGTTTGTGTTGCTTGAGAGATGGGGAAGCAACCCTAAAGGGTTGTATATAAGGGTGTGACCTTTCCGACGGATTCGCTGCGCTCATCCGTCGGGCTATTGAAAAAGAAATCGCTGGCGCGGTTTTTCGCATCGCACTTCTAGTTTTAGTTTGACACTGAAGTTCTTGCGTAACTGCGGCTGCTCCATGGAGCAGCCCTACGTTTGGACGTAGCCATCATTTTTTCAGATGGCGTATCCATTTTTCGTAGGGTGCTTCAGTCGGAGTTATTTGAAGAGGAGGGGGAGGTAGTCGCGGAGGTAGATGCGCCAGTTTTTCCAGATGTGGCCGCCGGGGGTCTCGACGTAGGTGTATTTATAGCCTTTGTCGTCAAGAGTCTTGCGGTAGTCTTTGTTCTCGCCATAGAGGAAGTCGTCGCTGCCGATACCGATCCAGTAGAGCTTAGGTTTGGCGCCGAATAGCTTGTCGATCTTCGCTTCCTCGTTCTTGAACATCTCGGAGTCAGTCTTCGCATGAGGTTTCACGGCCGCGGAGAAAAGTCCGATGTAGTCGAAGAGTTCGGGATAGTTGGCGCTGATGAATTTGCTGTGGCATCCGCCCATGGAGAGTCCAGCGATGGCGCGGTGTGCCTTATCGGCCTTTGTGCGGTAGTTGCTGTCGATGAAGCTGACGATCTCGGGGAAAGACTGCGTGAAAGAGCCGTCCATGGTGCGCGGCAGTGCTGTCGTGGGAGGCACGAATCCAAGACTCGATTCACCCGGAGCAGCCTGAAGGTCGGCGTTGCCGTTGGGCATCACGACGATCATCGGCTCGACCTCACCAGAGGCTATCATGTTGTCGAGGATCTGTGTTGCACGCCCCAGCTCGCTCCATGCGTTCTCGTCGCCACCCATGCCGTGGAGCAGATAGAGCACCGGATAGCGCTTGTCGCCATGCATGTAGCCGGCGGGAGTATAGACGGTGAGACGGCGGTCCTTGCCGAAGGCGGCGGAGGGATACCAGACCTTGCTAACGGTGCCGTGGGGCACGTCGTTGACGGCATAGTCAATCACGTTGTCCTTGTCGGAGGCGTCACCCTTCACGAGGAAGATGTTGGTGACGGTGCCGGTGTCGCGAATCTGATAGACGTTGACAGGGTCGTTCATCCTGACGTCGTCGACGATGAAGGAGTAGCTGTAGAGTTCCGGGGCGAGTGCCGTGGTGGTATATTCCCACAACTCACCGTTCTTCACGAGGTCAGCAACGCCGGGAGCGTCAAATTCGCCGTATGGAGTGGCTACTTTCTGAGTGGGGAGGAAATCGCCGGTCACCTGCACCTTCTGAGCTGCAGGAGACTGGAAACGGAATGTCACGGTGTTGTCGGCATTGACTTCCGGCGAAACGAATGGAGGCACGCCCCAGATGGCCTGCTGAGCCATTGCGCCGCCGAAACCGAGGAGTACGAGGGAGGCTGTAAACAGAATCTTTTTCATTGTTTTATATCAAGTTTTAGAAAGTTCTTAAGCGACGACTCCGCCACCTCGCCATTGCAGCGAAGAGACGGGGTCGGATAAAGTCGGTGTCACTCGACGGAGAAACGGAAACGTATCGTCTCATCGTAGCTTTCTCCGGGACGGAGGAGCTGCGATGGAAACTTTGGCTTGTTGGGTGCGTCGGGCATTCCCTGCATCTCCACGGCCACGCCGTCGTAGTCATTGTAACTGCGGCCTGATTTGCTTTTCGGCGATCCGTCGAGCCAGTTGCCGGTGTAGACATGCGCCGCAGGCTGCGTGGTGTCGATTGTCAGGACTCGACCGCTCTCGGGTTCAGCGATGCGCACGACATCCTCGACGAGTCTGCCTTTCTCATATCCGTCGATCACCCAACTCGAATCGTAGCCTTTGGCGTAGTTTATCGCCGGGAAATCGGCCTTGACATCCTTGCCGAGCTTTTTCGACACGGTGAAATCCATCGGTGTTCCGGCCACCGGCGCCATCTCTCCGGAAGGGATGAGGGTGTCGTCGCCGGGAAGGAAGCGCGAGCATTTCATCGTCATCTCATGGTCAAGCACCGAGCCGGAGTCCTCTCCGCGGAGGTTCCAGTAGGTGTGGTTGGTGAGATTGACCACGGTAGGCTTGTCGGTCTCGGCGTGGATGCGCAGGGTGAGGCGGTTGTCGTTGTCGAAGGTATATTCGGCGGTGACTTTCAGATTGCCGGGATAGCCCTCCTCGCCGTCTTTCGAGAGGTAGGAGAAGCGGACTCCGGCGAGTGTCGGCTCGGCCTTCCAGATCTGGTTCTGGAAACCTTCGGGACCGCCGTGAAGCGCATTCGGTCCGTTGTTTATAGCGAGGGTGTATTCTTTGCCGTCGATGGTGAATTTGCCTTTGGCTATGCGGTTGGCATAGCGTCCGGGAATCTTTCCGGCGCAAGATCCGTCGTAAAGGTAGTCGGCAGGATCGGCGTAGCCCAAAGCCACGTCGGCCATGTTGCCGAGACGGTCGGGAACGACAACCGACACGATTCCGGCGCCGAGCGAGGAGAGTTCAACGGAACTCCCCTTGTCGTTGGTGATTGTGAAAAGCTCGATCTCGCCTTTGGGTGAGGGAGCTGTCCTTCTGCTTATCTCCATGGCCGTGCAATCAGTCGTCCCAGCGGCGGGCGCCGTCAGAAATAATAACATCGTAAACCATAGGCTCGTGGCCATACTTCTCATTGAAACGCTCCTTGGCTGCGGCTATGAAGTTGTCGTGAAGGTCGTCGGACACAAGGTTGATGGTGCAGCCGCCGAAGCCGCCACCCATGATGCGCGAGCCTGTGACGCCCATCTCGCGGGCCACGTCGTTGAGGAAGTCGAGTTCCTCGCAGCTCACCTCGTAGTCTTTCGAGAGGCCGCGATGGGTCTCATACATGCGCTCGCCAACGGTGTCGTAATCACCATTGTTGAGGGCGTCGCAGACGTCGAGCACGCGCTGCTTCTCCTCGATCACGTATTTGGCGCGGAAATAGTCTTCAGCCGTCACCTTGTCCTTGGCGGCGTCGAGCATCTCCATCGTGGCGTCGCGCAGTGTGGCGACACCGAGTGTCTTGGCTACGCGTTCGCAGCTCGCACGGCGTTTGTTGTAGGGAGAATCGGCAAGCTCATGTTTCACGCGGGAGTCGACGAGCACGAGCTTGTAGACTTCGGGCTTGAAGGGGAAATACTCATATTCAAGCGAACGGCAGTCGAGACGCATGAGCTGATCCTTCTTGCCGAACACTGAAGCGAACTGATCCATGATGCCGCAGTTGACGCCGCAGTAATTATGCTCGGTGCTCTGGCCTATCTTGGCAAGCTCGAACTTGTCGATGGAATTGTCGTTGAACATGTCGTTGAGAGCGAAGGCGAAGCAGGACTCAAGCGCTGCCGAGGAGCTGAGCCCGGCGCCGAGAGGCACATTGCCGGCAAAGACGGCATCGAAGCCTTCGACCTTGCCGCCGCGCTTGATGATCTCACGGCAGATGCCGAATATATAGCGTGCCCACGACTGCGAAGGAGCGTCCTCCTCCTTGAGTCCGAACTGCACATATTCGTCGATGTCGATGGAATAGACACGCACCTTATCGGTGCCGTTGGCTTTTATTTCGGCGCCTATCACCTTGTCGATGGCTCCGGGGAAAACGAAACCGCCGTTGTAGTCGGTATGCTCGCCTATGAGGTTGATACGTCCTGCGGAAGCATACATGGTGCCTTCGGTGCCGAATATCTCCTTAAACTTTTTCTGGATTTTCTCTTTCATTTCCATATATATCAGATTCTTGGCTTTTCACTTCATGTTCTTCATTATTATCTCCTGAACCTTCGACATGATCTCGGGCTTCTGCATGAACTCGGTCATCTGAGATGTCATCTTATGGGTCACGAGGATATTCTTCTGTCCCAGAGGAGAGGAGATAAATTTGTAAAGCTCCTTAAGCTCGTCGTAGGTGTAGTTCTCGGCATAAAGCTTGCGGATCTCGCCGAGGATCAAGGGATAAAGCTCCTTTGAAAGTTCAGCGCAGATAAGGGTGCTTTTCTCCTGCGTCATCATGCCGTTCTTCACCAAAGCCTGAAATTGAGTCTCCAGCGTGTTGGAGAAATAATCCTGCGAAATGGTCGTCGAAAGCACCTTGTCGAGCTCTTCATTATATTTTGCGTTGTCGGTCTGGGCCGATGCTCCGAAGGCGCACACGAGCGCCATCAGAAGGATTGTAAGCTGTTTCATCTTTTTGTGTGTCATTATTTTACGGGAATTGTGATTGACGCAGGCGCCACACCCTCGGCAGTGACGGTGAGGGTCACTTCGCCGGGTTTCTCGCCGGCCTGCACGATGGCGGTGGCGGCGCCGCTGAAAAGATCCATCTCGGGAAGATGGAAGAGGCGGAGGCTCGTCGGATCGCCGTTGGCGGTGGCGCGGAACTTGCCGGCGCCCTTCACGTCGAATTTCACGGCGCGGGTGTCATCGGGCACGATATTGCCCTCCTTGTCGGCCACCTGAACGGTGATGTAGGCGAGATCCTCGCCGTCGGCGTCAAGTCCGCGGCGGTTGCTGGAGAGAACGATGTGGTCAGGCTCTCCGGCGGTGCGCACCACGGTCTCGCCTGTAGGATTGCCGTTGAGGTCGTAGCTGACCACACGCAGTTCTCCCGGCTCATAGACCACGGAGTCCCACATGAGGCGGTAGCGCTCCATGTTGGTGCCGTCGAGGCGTTTCTCGCGGAATCCCTGACTCTTGCCGTTGACGAACAGCTCTGCCTTGGGCGAGTTGGTGTAGACAAACACCGGAGTCAGCTCCCCCTCGCGGCCTTTCCAGTTCCAGTGGGGAAGAATATGGAGAGTATTGTCTTTCTCGTTCCATTTCGAACGGTAGAGATAGTAGCGGTCCTTCGGAAGCGACGCGAGGTCGAAGATGCCGAACACACTGCTGTGGCTCGGCCACGCGTCGGTGTCGTAAGGTGTCGGCTCTCCGAGATAGTCGAAGCCGGTCCAGACGAACTGTCCCATGTTGTAGTCCAGATCGTCGTCCACTGCAAAGTCATCGTCGGGGATATTGCTCCAGTAGCAGTATTCGGTGTCGTAGCTTGAGCTCTGGTTGTCGGGATGCTCGATGTTGCCTCCCGACTGCACGGGGAATTTGTAGATGCCGCGCGAGCTGACGGTGGATGCTGTCTCGGTGCCGAGAAGGATGTTCTGCGGCAGTTTGGGGATGGCCTCCCTGTAGCGGTTGACCTTGTAGTTGAATCCGGGGACGTCGAGAGCGGCGGCAAAGCCGTTGTTGACGACGGCGTCAAACTGATCCATACCGCAGGTCACGGGACGCGTGGGATCCTCGCGATGGACGATATCCTGCAGGAAAGTAAGCTCGTCGATGCCGTTCTCGCCCCACTGGCTCGGCACCTCGTTGCCGATCGACCACATCACGACGGAAGGATTGTTGCGGAAATGGCGCACCATGTTGACCATGTCCTTCTCTGCCCAGTCGGCGAAGAGCGTGCCGTAGCCGTTCTCGCTCTTGGGACGGAAGCCCCAGTCGTCGAAAGGCTCGACCATGAGCATAAGACCCAGCTCGTCGCAAAGCTCAACGAGTTCGGGTGCGGGCATGTTGTGGGACGTGCGGACGGCGTCAGCGCCCATCTCTTTGAGGAGTTCGAGCTGATGGCGCAGCGCGGCGGTGTTGACAGCGGCGCCGAGGGGGCCGAGGTCGTGGTGATTGCAGACACCCTTGAACTTGCGCTTTTCGCCATTGAGGAAGAAGCCCTCGCCCTTGCGCACCTCTACGCTGCGGATACCGAAGCGCGTGGTGTACGTATCGACGGTGTTTCCGCCGGTCTCCACACGTGTGACGGCCTTGTAGAGTGCCGGAGTCTCGGGAGTCCAGAGCGCGGGATCCTTAACCACGAAGTTCTGTTCGAGACGCTGTCCGGGATATATCTTGTAGAGATGGCTGTCGGATGCGACAACAGCGCCCTTGTCGTTGAGTATATCGGTCACAAGACGCACCGTGTCACCCTTGGCAACGCCAAGAACGTCGGTGAGCAGATGCACGGTGGCATAATCCTTGCTTACGTATGGAGTTGTGATCTGAGTACCCCACACAGGGACATGCACCTTGTCGGTAGTCACGACATGGACGTTGCGGTAGAGTCCCGCGCCGGGATACCAGCGGGAGGACTTGGGAAGGTTCTCCAGGCTCACTTCCAATGTATTGGCGCCGGGATGCACGTCGGAAGTGACATCGGCATAGAAGCTGTTGTAGCCATAGGGCCAGTAGGCTACCTCGCGGCCGTTGACACGCACATGGGCATGGCTCATGGCGCCGTCGAAGATCAGAGTAACGGCACGTCCGGCGGTATCGGGCACCTCGAATGTGGTGCGGTAGAAGCCTTTGCCGACGTAAGGTAGGCCGCCGGTGCGTCCGGTCTTCCATGTCTCCTCGGTCTCGCCGTTCTGCTCCACGGCCACTTTCTGCAAGTCATAGCTGCGGTCGAATGGTCCGTAAATCGCCCAGTCGTGGGGGATGGTGACTTCTTTCCAGTCTGCGCTGTCTTTAGAGAACTGCCATCCTTTCTTCAGCATGACATCCGAGCGCGACGGAACAGAGGCCGCCGAAACGGCGGGGACAAAGGCAAGCGCCGCTACCGCAAGGGGCAACATGCGCTTTACCAATGGAACTCCGATAGAGTTTTCAGTTTTCGTCATATTATCAGGTTTGTAAAACCGGATCAGCCAAAAGGGATATTTCAGCTGATCCGGTTGATTGAATTTATCTTACCATAACTTTGAAGCTGCGTCCGTCGACACGCACCAGGTAGAGGCCGGGAGCGAGTCCGTCTGCTGAGGAACAGCGAGCTCCGGAAAGCGTGTAGACTGCGGGGACGCTGTCGGAACCGATGACGCGGATGCCGCCCTGCACGCCGTAGACATGGAGAAGGTCGCTGTCGGTGGCTACGCTGTCAACACCCACAAGGTTCGTTGTGCCGAGGAGAACGTATGCACCAGGCTCGACGGTGACGATATTGCCGTTGACGGTGGCATTGCAGTTGTAGCTCTGGCTGTAGATCTTGAGGCCGGACGCATTGTCCACGACTGCGTTGAAGGGCTGGCTGACGCTCGGATTGACGAGGAGCACGGCCTGGGAATTGTCGCTGCTCAGACGGATCGTACGCATGCTGCCGGTAGCGGCGAGGCTGACGGACACGTTGTCGTTGCGGTCAAAAAGCTGCGGATTGTCGAGACGGAAATTGGCAAGCTCGGAGTAGCTGGTCATCAGGCCGTGGCGGTCGGGATTGTCGAGATAGTTCCATACGACAAGTTTGTTGCCGGTGTTGTTGCCTCCGTTGGCGTCCTTGGTTGTCTGATCGGCACCGAATTCCTGGAACTGCCAGATCATGTGAGCGCCGGGCGACATAAGCATCTGGGCGCCCACCGAGCCGAGACGGCGCATCGACATGGGTATATTGCCCTTCACGCCTGCGGCGCCCCACTGGCTCTGTTTGTAAGCCATGCGCTCTTCGTCATGGCTCTCTGCGTAGCTCACGGTCGAACCCCAGGTGCGGCCGTCGCGGGGAGCATAGAAGCGTGCCAGAGAGGCATCGGAATCGAAGCCCATGGCGAACTGACAGGAATTGTAGTTGATGTTAGCCCAGTTGATCTCGCCGTCTGTGGCCATCATGTTCTCCTCCTGGGCATCGCCGAGAAGCTCGTTGATGAAGTAGGCGTCGGGGTTGACCTTGCGCATCTCATCGTGGATCTTCTTCATGCGGTCCACGCGTGTCTGATTGAACTTGTTGGTATTGTAGTCGGTCACGTTGGTCCACTTGTTGGTGTTGGGATTGTAGGTGGCACCGTAGCTGTCGTTGTTGCCGAGACCCTTCACGAGGTCGAAACGGAAGCCGTCGACCTTATATGCGGTCATCCAGTATGCAAGCGCGTCGTACCACTGCTGCTGCACGATCGGATTGTCCTGATTCCAGTCGTTGAGCACGCTGTAGGCGTGGGGAGCCGAGCCGTTGTAGAACGGATTCTCGTTCATGGAATACATCTGATACCAGGGATGCAGCCAGTCGCTCTGGTTGAAGACGATGTCGAGGATCACGGCCATGCCGCGCTTGTGGCATTCGTCGATGAAGCGCTTGTAGTCGTCGGGAGTGCCGTAAGCCTTGTCGGGAGCCATGTAGAAGTTGGTGTTGTAGCCCCATGAGAGGTTGCCGTTGAACTCCATGATGGGAAGAAGCTCGATGGCATTGACACCGAGGTTCTTGAGATAGTCGAGTTTTGCAATAGCCTGATTGACGGTACCGTCGCCGTTGGCTTTGCCCTCGGTTCCGGTGAAGTCGCGGAGAAGAAGTTCATAGACTACGAGATGATCCTTCGAGGGAGCCTTGAAGTCGCTGACTTCCCACTTGTAGTCGTCAAGGTTTTTGTTGAAGACTGCAAGAGGAACGTTCTGCACATACTCGGAAGGATAGGCAGGCATATCGGGGAAGACGCTCGGCGAGATCCACTGGTCGTTGGAGGGATCGAGCACGAGGTGGGCGTAAGGATCGCCAACCTTTATGCTGCCGTCGATAAGATAGTAATAGAGATAGTCGGTGTTGTCTGCAAGTCCCTTGATGCGTGTCCAGAAATAGCGGTTACCGTTGTATTCCTGACATTTCATGACGTTGTCCATGCCGACGTTATAGGTGTTCCAGGAGCCGATCACGACGGCACTGTTCTTCTTGGGAGCCGCGATGCAGAAGAGTACCGAGCCGTCGGCCTGCGGACGTGCTCCCATGAGCGGTGTCCCGCCGGGATATGCCTCAAACACGACGTCGCCGACGCGCACGAAGCTGAGCTCGGCGGTCTTCACCTGGCCGTCGGCCTTAACCACGGCCACAAACTTATATTCACCCTCTTCCTCAAGGTCGGTGGAGGATGTCAGCGCCTTGACGCCCTTGGCCTCTGACATGGCCGGAGAGTCGGCGCTGCCGCGGTGGAGCGAGATGTCGCCGGCTACGGTCGAGTTGATATTGAAGGTCACGGTCTTGTTGGCTGCCGTGATGATTGACGTGGAGGGTTCGGAGGTGAAGGAGATCTCGAATCCCGGCTGAGCCACAGTCAGGAAAATATCCCCGCCGGAAGCAGTCTTGCCCTCTTTCGTACACTTCTCGTCGCGGAATACGAAAGCGAGCTTCTTGACAACGACCGATGGATCGGTGATGCCGTAATATATGTTGATCTCGCCCATGTCGAGCGTATAGGTGTTGGGAGCCACATACTTCATCTCGTATTTGGCGTCGTTGTCGCCCCATTTCTTCGGACCGTATTTCCAGTCGGAATCACTTGTACTCTGGTTGGTGATACATCCGGTGTGGGCATACACCTTTGTGGTGGCCGGAAGGTTGGCAAGCGCCTTATTTCCTTCATCGGCATGGTAAGTGATCACAATTCCCTTGGAATCGGTCTGTAGGATTGCAGGCTCTGTAGTCACAATCTGAGCCGACGACGTCGCACACCATAAAGCGGCAATGCCGGCAAGCAGTAAATGTTTAGTCATAGATATTTTGAGTTTTAAATGATATTGTCTTATGAGTCGTAGCGAGCGTTTTTCCACACATTCTCTCGCTGTTTCTGCCTATCACACCGCTAAATTAGCTAAAAACATCCACACGTCAAAGACTTATAGTAATTTTTAAGATATGGATGGTCTTTATAACATGGAGGTTTCATAAAATTATCGTTCCAAGACAAAAACGAGTCAAGGAAACCGAGTCAAAATCGCCGGACCGGAGGTTCGGCCGTATTGCCAACCGCGGCCTTCAGGCCGTGGAAGGAGATCACCTTGTAAAACCCAGTCGCGGAGCGACGTCGTGCGGTAAAGTCTTTACCATACACGCATCGCTCCGCGACGCATTATCTTATATTACAGCCTGTCCGCGGCCTGAAGGCCGTGGTTGACAATACAGCCAGACCTCCGGCCTGTCCCACCTTCTCCCCATTTTTACACAGTTCAGGAGCCTTTATCAACCCTCGTTGAAGCGCAGGGGAAGTCAGCGAAAAGTTTATGCAGCAGGGACATGGATCGCACGTCCGCCGAGACAATGCACTAAAACCCAATAGATTCGCCAAAAGCGCTAAGCGATAGTAGAAAGCTGTTGGCGAGGTCAGTCGTCACGCTCGGTGTAGCGGTAAACTCCCTTGCTGTCGAACACCATCTCGACACCGTTGTTCAGTTCAATCTCATAGCCCTGCCGATCGCGGTCTATGGTCACGATATAGAGTCCGGGGGCATTATTGGCAACGTAATTGCGTATGGCCTGAGGCACGAGCCCGGCAGGTACCTTAGAACCTTTGCAATCGATGGATTTCCACGCTCCCTTGGAGTTGAACTCGATATCGCGTCCGCTCACGAAGTCTACCTCATATTCAACACGCCCGGATGACGAGGAATCACGGACGACACGCGAGATTTTCTCCCCTGAGAAATATGTGTCAAGCACTTTCTGCGCACTCTGCGGCAACGCGCTCTTGCTGATTATCTCATCGTCGGCCTTGGAGCTCGAACAAGCCGTGCTGACGAGCACAAAGGCAGCCATAATCATCAGCACACTGAGTGCCGATCCAAATCTTTTCTTCATATTGTCCATATTTTGTCCATTTTATTTAAAACACCATTCTCGCCGGAAAAGTTGCTAATACACAAAAAACGGAAAGAATCCACTTTAATGTGAATCCTTTCCGTTCGAAAATATTTTACTATCGTCCTTGCGGACAAATCATGCGAATCAACGGCGTTTGCCGCGCTCCTTGGCTTTCTGTGCCTGGCGGAGCTGCTCCTGCTGGCGGCGCTGAGCCTCTTCAAGTCGCGCCATGAAGCCCGACTTCTTGCGGGGTTTCTTGGCGTTGGCAGCCATCTCACGACGCACATCCTCCTCCTTGACGACGAAACGGCGGATCACGAATGTCTGCATGATGGTGATGAGGAGCGACAGGAAGTAGTAGTAGCTGAGGCCTGCGGCATAATTGTTGAAGAACACGAGGAAGAATACCGGCATCATGTACATCATCCATTTCATTCCGCCCTGCGAAGGCTGCGAGGCCATGGTGATCTTGGTGTAGATGATGTTGGTCACGGTCATCAGCAGACAGAACAGAGAGATGTGGTTGCCGAAATATGTGCTGATGATGGGGATGTTGGTGTTCCAGGAGATGATGGCATCGGGAGCGGCAAGGTCATGCGCCCACAGGAAGCTCTGTCCTCTCAGGTCAATGCACGAGGGGAAGAAGCTGAACATGGCGAAGAGGATAGGCATCTGCAGCAGCATGGGGAGACATCCCGAAAGGGGCGACGCTCCGGCTTTGCTGTAGAGAGCCATCGTCTTCTGCTGGCGTACCATGGCGTTCTCCGTACCGGGATATTTCTCGTTTATGGCCTTGACCTCCGGGGCGAGAATCTTCATCTTGGCCTGACTCTTGTAGCTCTTGTAGGACAAGGGGAAGAGGATGAGCTTGATGATGATGGTCATTATCAGGATAACGATGCCGTAGTTCCATCCGAAACCTCCGAGGAAGTTGAAGACCGGAATTACGAAGCATGTGTTGATCCAGCGGAACATGCTCCAGCCCAGCGGAATGAGGCGTGTGAGCTTGAGATCCTCGTCGGTCTTCACCTTATCATCAAGCGACGAAAGGAGACTGTATTTGTTGGGACCGAGATAGAGGGTGAATCCCGTGGGATTGGGCTTGCTCCAGTCGTAGTTGTTGACCGTGATGTCCGAGGAGAAGAATTTGAGGAAATAGTCGTCCTTCAGCTCCACGGAGGCGAAGTCGGCGCGGCTGAAGCTGTTGTCGGCGATCAGCACGGAGGAGAAGAACTGATTCTTGTATGCCACCCACTTGATGAGCGACTTACGGTCCTGGGCATCGTCGCCGTTGGTGCTCAGCTCCTCGAAGTTGCCACCCTTGTATTTGTAGCATACACCGGAGTTGCGCTCCTCGAACATGCGGCCTTTCTCCTGGCGGCGGAGAGCCTGGCGCCAGTTGAGGGTGAGGTCGTGGCTGTTGCCGGCGAGCACCTTGTCCATGCCGTTCTGCTCGATGTCGATGCGGACGAGGTAGGAATCCCCTTTGCCCAGCGTATAGCGGATGCCCCAGTATGCGCCGCCGGGAAACTCAAGTTTCATCAGCACGCTGCTGTCGCCGCGCATCTCGGGAACGAAATAGAGATCGGAAGTGGAGACCTTCTCATATCCGGGGAGGCTGAAGGCAAGTGTGTTGGTGCGTCCGTCGAAAAGCACGACGTCGCTGCTCGTCTTCTTGGTCTCGTCAGGATTGTATTCAGTCTTGTATTTCTTAAGCTCGGCGTAGTCGATCGAGCCTCCCTTGGTGTTGAATGCGATCGAGAGTACATCGTTCTGAAGGGCGATCTGCTTCGACTCTCCGGAAGCGAAACGTCCGAGCTTGCCGAAGTTTGTTATGTTGTTGAGAGCCTTGTCGAGATTGGCCACAGCCTCGCGGCGGTCGGCCACGGTAAGCGTGGTGTCCGCGGCAAGAAGTCGCTCCACGGCGACATTCTTTGCGCCGACCTTGACATTTCCGGTCAGGGAGTCCCCGACAAGAGTAAGGTCATAGCCCGAACCCTCGACACGTTTTCCCTTGACACCGTCGGCAGTGACTATGCTCTCGCCCTGCTCGGCGACACTTTCTTTAAGCCAGCCGATCTGTTTCTGCGACAATGTGTCGGGACGCAATGTCTCGGCGGCTTCCTTTTTCGCTTCGCTTATCTGCTGTGTCTCCTCGACAGGCTGCTGTTGCTCGTCGCGTGGCGAGAGCCACATGAAAACCAGGAAGACGGCGGCGATCAGCAATATTCCGCTGATAGTGTTTTTATCCATTTCTCAGTAGTTGTACGTCAGTTTCTGTTTATTTTGCGCGCTCGTCGGCATATTCGATCGCGGCGCGGATAAAGTCCACGAAGAGTGGGTTGGGATTGAGAACAGTGCTCTGATATTCGGGATGATACTGTGTGCCGACATACCAGCGTTTCTCGGGGAGTTCCACTACCTCGACGAGTCCAGTGCCGGGATTCTCTCCCACGCAGCGCATTCCACCCTTCTCGAAAGCTTCGCGATACTCTTCGTTGAACTCGAAGCGGTGGCGATGACGCTCGCTGACGAGCGTGGTGCCATAGGCTTTCGCAGCCTTGGAGTCGGGAGTAAGCTTGCAGTCATAGGCGCCGAGTCGCATAGTTCCGCCCATGTTGCTGATGCTTTTCTGCTCCTCCATAAGGTCGATCACGTTGTGGGTTGTCTTGGTGTCCATCTCCGTGGAATTGGCGTCCTCCATGCCGAGGACATTGCGGGCATACTCGATCACCATGCACTGCATGCCGAGGCAGATGCCGAATGTAGGCACATCATGTTCGCGACACCATTTCAGAGCCACGAACTTGCCCTCTATGCCGCGCTGGCCGAATCCGGGCGCGATGATGACGCCGTCGAGGTCGCGCATCTTCTCGTCGACATTGCTCTTGGTGAGCTTCTCGCTGTGGATGTATTCAAGCACGAGCTTGCGGTCGTTGTAGACTGCGGCCTGGAAGAGCGACTCGTTGATCGACTTGTAGGCATCCTGAAGTTCCACATATTTGCCGACAAGGCCGATCCTCACCTCCTTTTCGGCGGAAGCGATCTTGTCGAGGAAATGGGTCCACTTGTCGAGGTTGGGCTCGCCTACAGGCTCGATGCCCATCTTGCGGAGCACTATCTCGTCGAGATGCTGCGCGTGCATCGTCATCGGCACCTGATAGATAGTGGGAACGTCGATCGACTGTATCACGGCCTCGGGAGCCACATTGCAGAACTGGGCGACCTTGCGGCGCATCTGCGCGGGAACATCCTTCTCCGTACGGAGCACAAGCACGTCGGGCTGTATGCCGATCTGCTGCAGCTGCTTGACGCTATGCTGCGTGGGCTTGGTCTTAAGTTCCTTGGCGGCGCGCAGATAAGGCACGTAAGTCAGATGCACGCAGAGTGAATTCTGGCCAAGCTCCCAGCGCAACTGGCGCACGGCCTCAAGGAACGGCGTTGACTCGATGTCGCCGACCGTGCCGCCGATCTCGGTTATGACGAAATCATACTTGCCGGTGTTTCCGAGGAGCTTCACGTTGCGCTTGATCTCGTCGGTGATATGAGGAATGATCTGCACCGTCTTGCCGAGATAGTCGCCGCGGCGCTCCTTGTCGATGACGCTCTGATACACACGTCCGGTGGTGATATTGTTGGCGCGCGTGGTGTGTATATTGGTGAAGCGCTCGTAGTGACCGAGGTCAAGGTCGGCCTCGTGGCCGTCGACTGTGACATAACATTCGCCGTGCTCGTAAGGATTGAGCGTTCCGGGGTCGATGTTGATGTAAGGATCAAACTTCTGTATTGTCACTCTATAGCCGCGCGAAAGAAGAAGACGGGCGAGCGATGAGGAGATGATGCCTTTGCCTAAGGAGGACACCACACCTCCGGTCACGAAAATATACTTTGTATCCACTGTGCCAATAAATTGATGGTTTGTCGGCGCCACGCATCCGCGTGACTCCATTTGGGTGCAAAGTTAGCAAAAAAATTTCAACTATTCAGACTCTCCTTCCCAAAATAGTGCGGATGGTGGGCGAGGAGCTCGCGACGGAGATGGCTGCGGTCCAGATGGACGTAGAGCTGCGTGGTGGCGAGGCTTTCGTGGCCGAGCATAGCCTGGATGGCGCGGAGGTTGGCTCCTCCTTCGAGCAGATGCGTGGCGAAACTGTGGCGCAGCGTGTGGGGACTCACTGTCTTGGTTATCCCTGCAGCGGCTGCCGCTTCCTTTATTATATAGAACATCATCACCCTTGTCAGCCCTGCGCCACGTCGATTTAGAAACAGTATGTCCCCGGAGCCGGGCTTCGGGGTCATCATGCCGCGCTCGACAAGGTAGTTGCGTATCCACTCCACCGACACGGGCGAGAGCGGCACGATGCGCTGTTTGCTCCCCTTACCTTCGACGAGGATGTATTGCTCGTCGAGAAAGGTTCGTCCGAGAGTGAGCGAGCATAGTTCGCTCACACGCAGTCCGCTGCCGTAGAGTGTCTCGATAATGGCACGGTTGCGTGTGCCTTCGTTTTTGGTCATGTCTACGGCCGCGACAAGTCTGTCGACCTCCTCGACGGAGAGCACGTCAGGGAGATGATCGGAACGCATCGGACTCTGCAGCAGTTCCATCGGACTCGTCCTTATGTTTCCCTCAATGCGCAGATAGCGGTAGAAATTGCCGATTCCGGCAAAGATGCGAGCCTGAGATGTCGGCGCTATGCCAAGTTCGTGGAGCTGAAGCAGAAACTCCTCGATGTCGCTCTGTGCGGCGTCCTGCACTGCGACGCCTTTTCCCTCAAGGAAGCGCACGAGATGGCCGACATCGCGGCGGTAGGCGTCTATGGTGTTGCCGGACATGGCGCGTTCGGTGAGCAGATAGGCGGTGAAGTCCGCCACAAGATCTCTTTGTCGGCCGGAGGAGGTTGACATCGTCAGGTGAGTTTCACGTCGTAGCTCTGCAAGGGTGTCCTTGCGGAGGAAATGTATATGGCAGTGCGCCGGTCGGCAAGGATCCAGCCACCGGGCATCTTTTCCGCGGCTAAGACCGAACGACGCGATATGTCGGCGTCGCTACCGTAGGCCATGAGCGTGCATCCGGGCGATGTCAGCAATCTATCGGTCTCCACCTCATGGTTAGCCAGCCATCCGCAGTCGGCCACGAGCATCACGTCGCGCAACATTACCTCAGGAAGAGAGTCCGCAGGAATGCGGTCTGTCCTGGCGATCTTTACGGCGTCCGAGAACATCTGCGGCGTTCCCGGAGGAAGGACGACAACCGACGGATCGAGTCTGGCGACAAGCCGATGAAGCAGCCACGCCCTGCGTCTGGCCTCGCCGTGGCGGCCGCCGACGAGGTCGCGGAGCATGTCGTCGCCGTAGTAATGGCCGGGAGATCCGGCCACATCGGCTATAAGAGTGAAGGCGAACGGAGAATGCACTCCAAAGCCCTTACGGTGGCGAAGGCGCTGCAATCTCCTGATCAGCCTGTTCATAGCGGAGGTCACTGTTTCCCGGTCTACTTCGTCGTCTCAGGTTCAGAAGTTTTCTTCTCCCCTTTACCGCGCTTGCGCAGCAGCGAAGGCCAGAGTGCTGCTACACCCATGCCGAGACCTCCGAGACAGAGCAGATAAATCATCCATACAGAGATTACACTCATGGCGTTGGTAATGTTGAGCGTTTCGGGATCGAACCACATCTCGACGGTGTGGTTGCCGGCCGGAATCTTCATGGCACGGAGCACATAGTCCACACGCGAGATCTCAGCAGGCTTGCCGTCGATAGTGGCGTGCCACCCCCATGGGAAGAACACCTCGCTGAACACAGCCACGCCGCCGTTGCGGGAGCTTGCGTGGTAAGTGAGCCGGTCGGGGGCGTAGCTTGTCTCGAAGATGGTGTCGCCGGGAACCAATGCGGAAGTCTTGCCGAGCCTGGAGGCATAATCCTTGGTAGTCACAGCCGTGCGGCGCAGATTTACCGTCGTGTCGCTCAGCGCCTCCATCTCGGCGTTGGCGTTGTCCACGACCTTCACGCGGTCAACGAACCATGCGTTGCCGTAGGCGTCGGGATTCTGCTCCACGATCATCTGCGGATTGCCGTTCTCGTCAGGCTGCTGAGCCATGAAATAGCGCGTGTTGAGCATGTTGAAGACCTCGACATTGCCCTGCATGAGCTGGTGCTCAAGCAGATCGTTGTAGCGCGTCAGCTTGGCGGCATGGTATCCGCCCACGGATTTGTGGAAATAGCTCGTGCGCGAGTCGCCGAGATTGTCGATGCGGGCCACGCGGTAGTTCATCGCGGTGTCCTTGAGGATCTCGCGGTCTGCATCGGTCATGTCCATCACCTCCTCGGCAGGCAAAGGCTCGGTGAAGCTTGCGGAGTCGAGGTAGCGTTTGTTGACCGAGAAAAGGTCGATGAGGAGCAGCAGGATCATCGCAGCCATAAAGACGGAGGCGCTGCGTATGGTGCGCTTTCCATACATCCATAGGAACAACATGCCGAATCCGAGGAAGAGGAGCGAGCGCAGGGCGTCGGCTCTCACCATCGCGAGTCGGTCGGCCTTCACGGCATTGAGTATGGCGGCAAGAGCGGGATCCTGATAGAGGTTGTTCTCATCGATGGCCTGACGCTCCACGGAGGAGAATCCTTCTCCGAGCATCGAAGGGAAGGCCACGAGCAGCAGGCAGAGGAATGCCATGACACTGCCGGTGATCACTATCACATTTTTATGGTGCTTAAGGAAGTCCGGCTCGGTTATTATCTTCGCGAGCGCCATCATGGCGAGCAACGGAAGCGTGAACTCAGCGATTACGAGTATCGACGAGACTGTTCGGAATCGTCCGTAGAGCGGGAACCAGTCGATAAAGAGATGCGACAGCCATGCGAAATTATGGCCGAGGGCAAGGAGAACCGAGAGCACAGTCACGATAATGATGCACCATTTCATCGGGCCTTTCCAGAGGAAGCAACCGATGATGGCGAGATAGAGCAGGAAGACTCCGACATAGACCGGACCGTTGGTCATCGGCTGGTTTCCGAAATATTCGCGGAACAGTCCGTTCTGCCATTGCAGCTGTTTCAGATAATCCTGACTCTCATAATCGAGTTTCTGTATGGCGCCGTCTGTACACTCGGAGAAATCCTTGGGCACGTTGGATCCGGCCTCCGGCTTGATCGTCGCGCCACCCTTGACGTTGGGTACCATGAACGTGAACAGCTCGTCGCCGCCGTAGCTCCACGCGGTGATGTAGTCGAAATCGGCGCCCTCAGTGCTCTTGGGAGCCTGCGGATCGACTATCTCGGTGGCCTTGCCGCGGATTGTCTCTTTGGTGTATTTGGCGGTGTTGAGGAGGCTGGCGCAGTTGGCTCCGAAAGCGAGCGCAGCCGCACCGACAAGAGAGGCTGTGGCGATAAGCCAGCTTTTCATCCTCTTGCTGCGGATTGCCATGATGAGGAATCCGACCATTATGGCGGCGACAACAAAGAGGAAGTAGTAGGTCATCTGGATGTGGTTGCTCAGTAGCTGCAAAGCGCCGAAGAGCGCGGCGAGCGCGGCGCCGCCGAGGTATTTGCCCCTGTAGCAGAGGAGGATGCCGCCAATCGTAGGCGGAATGTAGGCGAGGGTGACGAATTTCCAGATGTGACCGGCACCTATGATGATTATAAAGTAGGTGGAGAAACCCCACGCGATGGCGCCGAAGAGCGACACATACCACCTCATCTTCATGCACATTCCCATGATAAAGAATCCCAGCATCATGATGAACAACAGATTGGCCGGCGAAGGCAATCCGAGCGAATAGACCTTGCCGATCCATTCGAGCATCGGCGCCGATTTGTAGGACGGGGCTATCTGGAAGTTGGGCATTCCGCCGAAAAGCGAATTGGTCCAGCGGCTTGTGTGGCCCGTCTGTTCGGCATACTGCTTGACTTCCTGACCGTTGGCCATACCCTGCGTCATGTCGTTCTGCTGCAGCACACGCCCTTCAGTCGCGTCGGGATAGAAGAATGCGAGGGCGATCACAGCCATGATTGCTACTGCGCCCAGACTGTAGAACAGCTGTCGGTGGTTGTTGAAGAATTCTTTCACGGAAGACATTTTTTCTTATAGGTTGTTTGAAGCGTCAAAGTTATAAAAAATTTCCCAATCCGCAGTCGAAACCGCGAAATCCGACGCCATGACACACCTCAGCGTCGCGGTCATCTGCGACGGCCGCGACACTGAAGTCTTGTGTATTATTCTTTTTGCTTAGCGCTTGGAGTTGCCGATAGGGCGAACCTCGATCTGACGGTTGAGGCTCTGCTCAAGGCTGATGAGGGTCTCTGTCTCGGTCACGCCCTCGATCTGCTGGATGTGGTCGTTGAGCAGGGTCATCAGGTGGTTGTTGTCGCGGGCGTAAACCTTGATGAGAAGCGAGTACGGGCCTGTGGTGAAGTGGCACTCCACAACCTCGGGAATCTTCTCAAGCTCTTTCACGACCTCGCGGTACATGCTGCCTTTTTCAAGACGCACGCCTACGTAGGTGCAGGTGTTGTAGCCCAGTGTGTGGGGGTCTACATTATAGCCGGAGCCTACGATGACCTTCATCTCCACAAGGCGTGCGATACGCTGGTGGATGGCTGCCCGTGAAACTCCGCATACTACTGCTACGTCCTTCGAGGGGATACGTGCGTTCCTCATGATGATGTTGAGGATCCTTCTGTCTAAGTTATCAATCTTATCTAATGCCATTGTGCAATCTTTTAATAATGGTTATTTGCACTGCAAAGTTAACTATTTTTTTATACCACAAGCCTAAAATGTTAAAAAACATCAGGGCGTATGGAATTTTTAACATTTCACCTCCTCAAAACACAGGTTTCAGGCCTCCTTGCCCCGACATTTTGTCATGTTTATCTGTGAGATGTGCAATTACACCTCGTCAAACCCTTACACATTGTCCCCTGCCCATCCGCTCACTTATGTCGCCGTTCGACGTTTTTTGGACGTTTTCAGAATAGCTTAACGGCTTTTTTATTAACTTTGCCTTTTGTAGAAAGAGATTAAAAACATGTTCTGCACACTTAAAGAGATCGCCTCGTCAGCACGAGGCAAAAAGATCCTGACCGACCCTAACCGCAGCATCGAGACACTGCTCACCGACTCGCGCGCCCTCGTCGCCAATCCGGGGAGTTCGCTCTTCTTTGCCCTGCGCACTGATGTCGGCGACGGCCACAAATATCTGCGGCGTATGCTCGACAAGGGCGTCAGAAGCTTCGTAGTCAGCAGGCTTCCCGAAGACACACGCGCTTTTGTCGACTGCAATTTCATCATTGTCGATTCTCCCTGGGAACTTCTCCGCCGCATCGGAGCCGAGACTCGCCGCCGTTTCAAAGGCTCTCTGGTGGCTGTCACAGGTTCAAGGGGCAAGACGACACTAAAGGAATACCTTTTTCAGGCGCTCAGTCCGCTGACCGACGTGACACGCTCGCCGAGAAGCTTCAATTCAAGGCTCGGTGTGCCTCTCTCGCTCTGGCGTCTCCCTGACACCGACGGCGTCGGCATCATCGAAGCCGGCATCTCCCGGCCCGGGGAGATGGAGTCTCTGACCGAAATAATCCGTCCGGACATCGCGGTGTTCACAAATATCGGCGACGAGCACAGCGAAAATTTCCGTTCACGCCACGCCATAGCCACCGAGAAAGCACTTCTCGCCCGCGATGCCTCCTGCATCGTCTGCAGCGACATATATCCCGAACTCATCGCCGCGCTCGACACTGTCGGCCACAACGCCGAGAGGTTCCTCTGGTCATTTACAGATCCCAAGGCCACGCTCTACATTTCCCGGATCGAACCCGACGGCGCATCTGCCGCACGACTCACCTATATATATAATGGTGAAGAGCACACTCTCCGCGCACCTTTCGCCGCCGACAATGCCGCCGACATGGAAAATGTCGCCTCCGCCATGGCAACAATCCTGGCGCTCGGCTACGATCCTTCGACACTCGGCGAGGCGATCGCCCGCATGGCTCACGTCGACACGCGGCTCGACATGGCTCAGGCGGTCAACGACTGCAAGCTGATCTACGACTCCTTCACTCCCGACTTCGAATCGCTGGAGACAGCGCTCGATTTCCTCAAGCGCCGTGCCGACGGACTCGAATTCAGCCGCACGCTCATCCTTGGCGACCTCAGCTGCAATCCCAAAGAGGAGAAAAGGCTCTATGCACGCACTGCCGAGATAATCCGATCGGCCGACATCGACCGTCTGATCTGCGTAGGTCCGGAGCTGTCGCGCCATGCCGCGCTTTTCCCGGAGAAGACAACTTATTTCGAGTCTCCGGCAGCTTTCCTCGCCGAATGTTCCACCTCTGACTTCTCGTCCGAGATCATACTCGTCAAGGGTGCCGATCCCGGAATGGAGACCATACGCACCATTCTTGAGGCACGCACCCACGAAACCGTCCTTGAGGTCAATCTTGACGCCATAGTGCGCAATTTCAACTATTTCAAGTCACATCTGCCGGCTTCCACAGGACTCGTGGCCATGGTCAAGGCCTCCGGCTACGGTGCCGGCAGCGTGGAGATAGCCAAGACTCTTCAGGAGCATGGCGCGGCATACCTTGCCGTGGCCGTCCTCGACGAGGGAATAGAACTGCGCCGTTCCGGAATCACGATGCCTATCATGGTGATGAATCCCAAGGTCGTCAACTACCGCGCCATGTTCGCCTACAATCTCGAACCGGAGATCTATTGCACCGAAATGCTTGAAGATGTCGTGCGCGAAGCGGCAAAGAACGGCGTCAAAGGCTATCCGGTCCATATCAAGCTCGACACCGGAATGCACCGCATGGGATTCAACGCCCAGGAACTTCCGGCACTTGCCGCCCGTCTGCGCGAATGCACGGAGATAACTCCCGCTTCGGTTTTCTCCCACCTTGCCACGGCCGACTGCCCCGACATGGATGACTACACACTGCTGCAGCTCGACCGTTTCCGCGAGTATACCCAATATCTGCTCGACAACTGCGGCCACACCTTCAAGCGCCACATCCTCAATTCGGCGGGCATCCTGCGTTTCCCGCAACATCACTACGACATGGCGCGTCTTGGCATCGGCCTCTACGGCTGCAACACACTCCCTCCCGAGATGGAGAAACCTCTCGACAACGTCTCGACGCTCCGCACCGTGGTCATCGCCGTCAAGGAGCGCGACGAGGGAGAGACCATCGGCTACGGACGCCGCGGCGTTCTCAGCCGCAAATCGCGCATCGCCACCATCCCCATCGGCTACGCCGACGGCATGAACCGGCATTTCGGCAACGGACACTCCAAGGTCTGGATCAACGGTCATCTCGCTCCCACGATAGGCAACATCTGCATGGACGCCTGCATGATCGACGTGACCGACATCCCCTGCCGCCCCGGCGATGTAGTGGAGATTTTCGGCCCGCATGTCCCGGTGCAGCGGCTCGCCGACATTCTCGACACCATACCTTATGAGATCCTGACTTCGGTCTCGCCCAGAGTGAAACGAATTTATTACAGAGAATAACCGATGACTCCAACACCTCCCCCGCCTCCCGCGCCTGCAGCGACGGCTCCCACTCCGGGGCCTCCAAAGAAACCGAAAAAAAGCTCGGCGACACCCTTCATCATTATCGCCGGCATCGGCATCGGTGCGCTGCTACTGGCAGCCCTCGTCGCTGTCATTCTTTACTTCTTCGTCTTCCTCAAGTCCGACAAAATCAAGGAAACAGTCGAGGAGTCTCCTGAAACCGAGATTGTCGGAGTGGACGAGGAAGACTTCGACGACAACGAGGTTATCGTGCACGAAGAAGCCGCACCCGCTCCCAACGCCCTCCCGCAAGGCGCCTACACAGCCTCCGGCTTTCTCTCCGATCTCCCCTGCAGCCTCGATTTCGATGTAGATTCGCAGGGCAATGTTACCGGAACTTTCTGGAATATACTCTACGACATCAAGCTCCCCATAGGCGGCTCTATCGGTCCCGACGGAACCCTCGCGCTTGATCTCGGTTCCGGATCGACACTCTCCCATCTCGCACTCATCGCCGAGCCGGGAACGTCCCGATTCAGAGGCGTCTGGGGCAAGAACAAGAAGCCTATCGACATTGACGTGAGCAGCGGAGCACGCGACACTTCGCTACCCTCGCCGAACGGCGTCAAGTTTACGATCAAGGGCGGCGGCATGACGACCCACGGCCACATCTCGCCCGGCTACGGCGAAGACCGATATCTGCTGCGCTTCGACAATCAGCCGGCCGCCAACGCTCTCCAGTGCTCGCTCTCCGGAAGTTACTTCAATATCTACGATACCGACGGAAACCGTGAGCTCGCATACTTCTATCTCCCCGGCGAATCGCTGTACGACAGCGGATCCGCCACCCTGTTCATCACCAACGGCAAAGAATTCGAAATAACCCTCGGAAACTAATAACCAACTAAATATCACGACTATGCGCAAATCAATCAAACTACTCGGCCTGATGATCGCCCTGTTGGCTGTCACGGCCCTCCAGTCCTGTAGCAAGCATGATAAAGGCGACGTCCTCGACTACGTCCCCGCCGACGCCTCCGTCATCGTCTACGGCGACTTCAACTATCTGCTTGAAAAAGCCGGCATCTCCGAAGAAGGTAAAATCGGAGAGCCGCTCAAGTCCACGCTCGACCAGAACAATGTCGACCTCTCCGAACACAAGAAGGAACTGGCTCTCGCCAAGAATTTCACCCGCGAGGGCGTCCTCTTCCTCCAGGGCCAGAAAATCTGGATTGTCCTGGGCATGAACGACACCAAAGAGTTCATCAACTACCTTGAGAAAGAGGAGGATTTCGATGTCAGCACCGAAGACGGAGTGAAGATTCTCTCCAGAAAGGGCAGCGATATGATGATCAAGGACGACAATCTGTTCCTCTGCGTCAATCCCCGCTCCGGAAAACCCTCCGAGAATGTATCCGGTGTAAACGATCTCTGCAACCTCGGCGACGAAGCGTTCTCTAAAGCCGAGAACACCGAGGCGCTCGCAACCGGTATCATCGAGAAGGACAACACGATGTTCGCCATCGCCAATATCGGCAAGCTCTCCGGACTCATCAACGACAGCGAGTTCAACAACTTCAAGGCCGGACTCTCGATGGTCTACAACAATCCCACCTACATCGCCTCCGAGCTGAATCTGACCGACGACGGCCTCACAGCCTCCCTCAAAGTGCTTGACAGCAAATACGCTCCGGCAAAATGCTCGCTTCCCCTCGGACAGATCGACGAGAAAGCATTCACCTACGCCGCCGTTCCGGGCAACACCGCCGCAGTGGCTCTCGCAGTTCCCGAAGCGCTGATAAACCAGGCCGCGACCGCACTCTCCTCCTTGGTTCCGGCTGAGATCATCACCACCCTCAAGTGCATCAACGGCACTATCGCAGCTACCTTCAACCTCTCGGCCGACAAGCCGCAAGACATGTTCGCAGTCATGGTGACAGCCAACAACAACTCCGACGCCATCAATCTGGGCAACGTCATTCAGCTCATGGGCAACGTCAAATGCTCCACTTCCGAGAAGTATCTGCGAATCACGTATCCCCAGGGTCCCGCTCCCTCCGGAAACACGTCATACGCCTCCGTGCTTAACGGCAAGCCCGCGGGCATGATAATCGACCTCAGCGCCACAGCGAAGTCGTTCGGCCTTTCGGGCGATTATTCGCAACTCGGCACATTCGCCATCTTCGCCGACAACGCCGACGGATCCCTCTCCTTCAAAGCCGAATGGAAATGCAAGGATCCCGTGCAGCGAATCTTCGACCTCGCCAACAACGCCGAGGCAATCATGAACACAATGAACGCCTTTGAAGACAAATTCGACGCTCCCTCTTCCGCCTACATAGATGTACCCCTCGACTCCACAGCCGTCTATCAGGAGGCTGCCGCCGTCGACTACTACGACTACGACATCTATTGATCATCAGGGTACGGCGCCGCTGACTACGGCGCCGTATCGCCAATCATGGAAAAAGAAATCACCATCAAATCCATCCACCTCGACGACACACTTCCGAAAGTGTTTGAAAACGAGGAAATCCCGGCCTCACAGATATGGCGCCACAACGTGACGTTCTCACCCGAGACCAATTACGTCATCGAGGCTGCCAGCGGCACAGGAAAATCGTCGCTGTGCGCCTACATCTACGGAAACCGCCGCGACTACTGCGGCAAAATATCCTTCGACAGCACCGACATACGCTCTCTCACGCCGTCGCAGTGGCAGCAGATACGCCGCAACCAGCTCGCCTACCTGCCTCAGGAGCTCGACCTTTTCCCGGAACTCTCCGCGCTTGACAACATACGCCTCAAGAACGCCCTGACCGGCCATGTGGACGACGAGAAGATCCACTCATGGCTGCGTATGCTCGCCATCGACTCCCGCGCCGACTACCCCGTGGGGCGCATGTCCATCGGCCAGCAGCAGCGCGTCGCCATCATCCGGAGCGTCTGCCAGCCATTCTCGTTCCTCATCATCGACGAGCCTGTCAGCCATCTCGACGCACGCAACAACGAAGTCGCCGCCGAGATCATTCTCTCCGAAGCACGCCGTCAGAAAGCATCCATTATAGCCACATCCGTCGGCAACCGTATCGGTATCCCTGTCGACTCACTCCTGAAACTATGAACGATATCATACGCCGTCTGCTGCGGCGCAACCTCAGCAAGACCCAGCTCGCCGGTTTCATCCTCGCAAACATCGCCGGCATAGCCATCATTATCCTCGGCATACAGTTCTATGAGGACGCCAGACCGCTCTGGAACGACGAAGACAGCTTCATCCGCAAGGACTATCTCGTCATCAACAAACAGGTGACCGCCGGAACGACCTGGGGCACCGACTCCTCATCCTTTTCCGAAGAGGAAATCGCCGACATCGGCGCACAGCCGTGGGTGCGCAAAGTCGGCAAATTCACCTCAGCCGACTATCGGCTCTACGCCTCCCTCGCGCAGGAAGGCGCCCGCAAGATGAGCACATACCTCTTCTTCGAGTCCATCCCGTCCGAATTCATCGACGTAGCCGACGACCAGTGGAGCTACAAGCCCGGCGACGACACGGTACCCATCATCATCTCCAAAGACTACCTGAGCCTCTACAACTTCGGCTTCGCCGGCACCGTCGGTATGCCGCAGCTATCCGAAAACACCATCTCCTCCGTGCCTCTCACCATCAGGGTCAGTCCCGACAACGGACTTCCCGAACGCACCTTCAACGGCCGCATAGTCGGATTCTCCAACCGCCTCAACACCATCCTCGTCCCCGAGGAATTCATGCAGTGGAGCAACGCCACATACTCCTCCAGGCCCTCGGCACACCCCTCGCGCCTCATCCTCGACGTCAGCTCCCCCGGCGACGTCCGCATCAAGGACTACATGAGCGCCCACGACTATGAGATCGCCGGAGACAAAGGCAACAGCACAGCAGCCTACCTCATCAACGTCATCACGGCCGTCATCCTCACTGTCGGCATCGTCATCACACTTCTGAGCTTCTTCATCCTGCTGCTATCCATTTCGCTGCTCATACAGAAGAACGCACGCAAGATGCACTCCCTCATCATGCTCGGCGTCGATCTGCGCGACATCGCGCGTCCATATATCGCCCTTGTCATGGGCGTCAACGCCATCAGCTACCTCCTCTCCGCCGGAGCCATGTTCATCTTCCGCTCGCTCTACCTCGAACAGTTCCGCGCCATGGGAGTGAAAGCCACCGAACCCTGGACAGCCCTTGTCCTCGGCCTTGTCATCACGATCCTGCTCACCATCTTCAGCATCATAAGCATCAACCGCAAGATCCGCGCCTCCTTCTACCTCCACTGACCCTCCCGCGGCGCAGGAAAGGCCTGCAAGGCCGACACATCAATAGCCCGAAACAGAGACAAAAGCGCCGAGCCGGAGGTTCGGTCGTATTACCAACCGCGGCCTTCAGGCCGTGGAAAGACATCACCTCGCAAAATCAGTCGCGGAGCGACGTCGTGCGGTATAGACTTTACCATACACGCATCGCTCCGCGACGCGTTATCTCATATTGCAGCCTCTCCACGGCCTGAAGGCCGCGGTTGGCAACACAGACAGACCTTCGGCCTGTCTACACCTCCGCCGACTTTGACACTGTTTCTCAATAAAGATTGTTCTTCATCGTTCGCCAATCACTTTACGATGCATCTGTTAATTATTGTTAAAATTGTTAATATCGAAAACATTTCAAAAAGCAACATTAGGTTTTTATCACATTTTTTAGCAATTTTGTCGCTGATTTTGTGTCACAGATGGCGACATCGTTACATCCGGTCATGAGAACTCGATATAGCAGCTACGTTAACTATATGATAATGCGGGCAAAAGGACTGCCGACTCTACGGCGCCCCATTGTCCAAGGCCGAGAGCGTGTGCTCCACTCCGACGCAATATCGTAACCCGAAATAGAAAATAGAGACAAATAACAATATCAATAACCTAAATGTAGAACTAAATTGTATTCTTGCATGAAAAACTTATGTTTTCACTTGAATCGAAAATTCTGGGTCACACTCGCTATGGTGATGGCTTTGAGTTTTCCCGCTTTAGCTCAGAAAATCACCGTTCACGGCCATGTGACTGATGAAACGGGCGAAGAGCTAATCGGTGCCTCCGTCATGGAAAAAGGCACCCAGAACGGTACAGCTACCGACTTCGAAGGCAACTTCCAGCTCAACGTGGCTCCTACCGCAACACTCGTGGTGTCTTATGTAGGCTACGACCCTGTGGAAGTGGCTGTCGACGGACGCACTAATGTCAACATCAGCATGAAGTCAGCCGGAACGACTCTCGATGACCTCGTGGTTATCGGTTACGGTAGTGTCAAGAAATCCGACGCCACCGGTTCGGTTGCCGTGATCCAGCCCGACGACATCTCCGAAGGCATCTCGACTTCGGCTCAGGATCTGCTCACCGGCGCAAGCCCCGGTGTCGTTGTGACTTCCGGCGGCGGTAGCCCTGAAGGCGGCGCTACTATCCGTATCCGCGGCGGCTCCTCGCTCTCCGCTTCCAACGACCCTCTGATCGTGCTCGACGGTGTGCCTCTGGCCAACGACGGTGTTCAGGGTATGGCCAACCCTCTGGCCATGATCTCGCCTGACAACATCGAGAGCATGACCGTCCTAAAGGATGCTTCCGCTACCGCCATCTATGGTAGCCGCGCTTCCAACGGTGTCATCATCATCACCACAAAGAAAGGTAAGACCGGTCGTCCGCAGGTCAACTTCTCTGCCAACGTAAGCGTCAACACAGCCCGCAAGACTTGGGACGTGCTCAACGCAAGCCAGTTCACCGACCTCTACAATAGCTATTATGCCAACAACGAGGAGGCTCTCGGCCAGCTCGGCACTACCAGCACTGACTGGCAGAAAGAGGTGCTCCGCACTTCCGTTTCCCAGGACTACGCCCTGAGCATCGGCGGTACTGTTGGTTTCCTCCCCTATCGCGTCAGCGGTACATACACGATGAACAACGGTATCCTCAAGGATTCCCAGATGCAGCGTGTCACAGCAGGCATCAACCTCAATCCTAAATTCTTCGACGGTCTGCTTCAGATCAACGCAAACGTCAAGGGTTACTACGTTCGCAACCGCTTCTCCGACGAGGGCGCCGTGGGAGCTGCCGTGGCTTTCAACCCAACAGTCCCCGTGATGAGCAACATCGCTTCCGGCAACCCCGACTTCCCCTACTTCTACAACGGATACACAACAATCACTACCGACGCGTTCAACTCCTACAACATCAACGGTACGGTCAACCCGCTCGCAGTGATCAAGAGCCGCGACGACCTCGCTAACGTTTACCGCAGCAACGGTAACCTCCAGATCGACTACGCATTCCACTTCCTCCCCGACCTGCACGCCAACCTCAACCTCGGTTACGACGTCAGCAAGTCCAACGAGCACATCTACATGCAGCAGAACTCGCCCCGCGCCTGGGACGAGGCTCACCAGAACGGTGCCGGCACACACTACAGCGTGTATGAGCTCCGCCGCAACACCCTCCTCGATTTCTATCTCAACTACAAGAAAGAGGTCGAGAGCATCTACTCGATGTTCGACATCATGGCCGGTTACTCCTGGCAGCGTTTTGACGCTCACGGACGCAACAACGGCACTGTGTTCACATCCTACGGCTTCGCAAGCCCCGCTTCCACAGGTGGTGTCCTCACAATCGACGAGAGCACAGCCGCTCCCGGCACACACCTCAGCCCCGAATACTTCTGGTCGACAGGTAACCTGATGCTCGTCAGCTTCTTCGGCCGTCTCAACTATTCGTTCAAAGACACATACCTCCTTACCTTCACTCTCCGCGACGACGGTACTTCCCGCTTCAGCAAGGACAACCGCTGGGGTCTCTTCCCCTCTGTAGCCCTCGGATGGAAGCTCATCAACATGCCTTTCATGGAGAGCGCTCGCGAGAACATGAACGAGTTCAAGCTCCGTCTCGGATGGGGTATCACAGGTCAGCAGAGCGTGGGCGGCTACTTCCCCTACATGGCTGTCTACAACCAGAGCACACAGGGTTCCTACTATCCCAACCTCTACACAGGTTCCTACGTTGACGCCGATGGCAATGTCATCTCCAACACTCTCTATCCCGGTGTCTACAATCCCAACCTGAAATGGGAGGAGACAACAACCTGGAACGTCGGTCTTGACATGGGCTGGTGGAACAACCGCCTGAGCGTTGCTCTTGACTGGTATCTCCGCAACTCCAAAGACCTTCTTTCCTACGTGACAGTGGCTCCCGGTGCCGCCACATCCAACATGATGGACCAGAACATCGGTACACTCCGCAACATCGGTGTCGAGGCCACAATCAGCGGCAAGCCCGTGATGACCGACGACTTCACTTGGACCTCCAGCCTCAACGTGGCCTGGAACAAGAACAAGATCACCAAGCTCAACAACACCGACGATCCCAACTCCTACATCGCAACCGGCGGTATCAGCGGCGGTACGGGTAACAACGTACAGGCCCACAAGGTAGGCTATCCCGCTTACACATTCCACCTCTACGAGCAGGTTTACGACGAATACGGAATGCCCATCGAGGGTTGCTACGTTGACCAGAACGGTGACGGCACAATCGACGACAACGACCGTGTCTTCAAGCACTCCAAAGATCCTAAGGTGACAATGTCCTGGAACAACACCTTCAGCTACAAGAACTGGGATCTCGGCTTCCAGCTCCGTGCCTCCATCGGCAACTACGTCTACAACGACGTGGCTTCCACACACAGCACACTCAGCGACATGTACAACACTTCGGGTGTTCACAACCTCATCGACACCGACTTCTACTTCCAGGGCGGTCAGACAACCAACACCTACTACTCCGACTACTGGCTGAGCAACGCCGGCTTCGTACGCTGTGACAACATCACGCTGGGCTACACATGGACCAACCTGCTCAACGACGCTCTCCGTCTCCGTCTCTACGGTGCGGTTCAGAATCCCTTCGTGATCTCGAAGTACAAAGGTCTTGATCCCGAGGTATTCGGAGGTATCGACAACAACATCTATCCCCGTCCTATCACCTTCACCCTTGGTGTGGTGGCTACATTCTAATTTCTCTCATCAATACAGAAAATTACAGATATGAAATCATATATCAGCAAATTCTTCATGGGTGCGGCTCTGCTCTCGATGGTCGGAATGACGGCTTGTACCGGCGACCTCGACCAGAACCCGAACGACCCCAAAGTGACTACATCGGCTGACTTCAACAAAGACCCGCAGAAATATCTGGGTGAGGTGATGGGCAAATGCTACTCCTCGCTTGCAGTCTCGGGTCAGGAAGGCCCCGACGGAGGCTCCGATATCTCCGGTCTCGACGGCGGTACATCAAACTGGACCCGCGTCATCTTCATGCTCAACGAGTTCACAACCGACGAGGTGACCTGGATCTGGCCCGACGTCGGTGTCTTCGACCTCTGCACAAACACATGGGGCAGCTCCAACGGTAACCTTTACGGTGCCTACGGTCGTTTCTACACCCACATCGCAGTCTGCAACGACTTCATCCGCACCGTCAACGAGGGCAAGTTCAACCTTGACGGCGAACTCCGCGGCCAGGCCGACCAGTTCGTGCTCGAAGCCCGTGCCCTCCGCGACCTCAGCTACTTCTATATCATCGACTTCTTCGGCAACGGTGTCCGCGCATGGGACGACATGTCTTACGGCGAAGTTCCCCAGCAGGTTTCCCGCAAGGAGCTCTTCGAGCTTGTGACAGCCGATCTTGAGGATGTCCTCGCCAACTTCAAGGACAGCAACGTCTACGGCCGCGTAGGCAAGGACGGTGTCGAGGCTCTTCTCTGCCGCTTCTACCTCAACGCCGAGGTCTACACCGGCACAGCCATGTATGACAAGTGCTGGCAGCACGCCCAGAACATCATCGCTCGCCATAAGGGCGGCGGTTTCCAGGGCAGCGGTCTCGCCAACGACTATCTCGCTCTCTTCTGCGCAAGCAACGACATGTTCATGCCCGGCGGATCCCTCTCCGCTCAGAACGAGATCCTCTGGGGTGTGCCTTTCCAGTTCCCCTACACCGAGAGCTACGGCGGCACACAGTTCCTTATCGCTGCTGCCACAGGTGCATCCTCGATGCCTACAGTCCTCTACGGTCTTAACGCTGACTGGAGCTGTATGCACGCCCGCGAGCAGTTTGCCGACAAGTTTGACTTCCTCGGCGGTGTCAGCGCCGACGGCCGTACATATCTCTGGTGCACCGAGCAGCAGGGCTTCACCAAAGCCAACGACGACTTCTCGACATTCACCAACGGCTATGCTCCCCTCAAATTCACCAACGTAAAGGCCAACAGCGACGGCACAATGCCCCGCCACACTTATAACGATCCCAATTCCGGCCACACATTCAACTGGGCCGGCATCGGCGACGGCAACAACGGCCTTCCCGTGCAGACCGAGAACTTCGCCTCCACCGACTTCCCCATCATCCGTCTTGCCGACGTCTATCTGATGGCAGCCGAGTGCGCTCTCCGTGGCGCCGGCGACGTGAACACCGGTCTACAGTATGTCAACCTCGTCCGCGCCCGCGCAGGTGTCAGCGCATGGAACACCTCTGAGTTCAACCTCAACAACCTTCTCGACGAGCGCAGCCGCGAGCTCTACTGGGAGAACATCCGCCGCACAGACCTTATCCGCTTCAACAAATTCACCGGAAGCGCCTACAACTGGGCCTGGAAGAACAATGTCCGCAACGGTGGCGCAATTCCCGACTACATGAAGCTCTTCCCGCTTCCCTCCGACATTGTCGCAACCTACGGCTCCGCAATGAAGCAGAACCCCGGCTATTAATCTCCATTAATCACATCTTAAACAAGTAATTAGATTTCAGCAATGAAAAAGATATCAATATTAATGGCGCTCGCCCTGCTCATTGGCATCAGCTTCACAAGCTGCAAGCAGGATACGCAGCCGCGTCTGAACAAGCCGACCGAGTTTGTGCTCAACACACCTCCCATGGCTGACCAGACATATATCCTGTCGCCCGAAAACGGAGTAGATCTCACCGTTTCGCAGCCCAACTACGGACTCGGCGTGGTGACAAGCTATCAGACCCAGATCTCCCTCACAGAGGACTTCGCCAAATTCGAGAACATCGAGAGCATCTCCAACCAGGCCAAGATCAACATCACAGGCGAGGAGATGGCACAGGCAATGTGCAAGCTCATGGGCTATGTCAGCAACGACACCGAGAATCTCTTCTCGCCCGAGGCACGCACAGTCTATGTACGCGTCCGCGCCTACATCCCCAACACCGATTACAGCGACATCACATCCAACACCATCAAGCTTGCCATCAAGCCTTACAAGGCTGTCAAGCTCCCCGCACGTCTCTACGTGATCGGCCAGGTGAGCGGATGGGACATCAACAACGGCGCTGTCTTCATCGAAGAGCCTGTCAACGGTGTCGGAGGCAAGGTCTTCGTCGGTACAGTCGACATGTCGGCTGAGGACGCAGCCGGTGGCTTCCGCTTCTACACCGCCCTCGGTTCGTGGGGCGACAACGGCCAGCTCCCCTCCATCGGCCCCAATGCCAACGACGGCGACAACGCTTCCGTAACGGTTGACGAAGCCGGTGTCTACAAAGGCAACTGCGTAGCCGGCAAGGGTAACTGGAACATCACCAACTGGGAAGGCGGCGCAATGAAGATGACCGTCGACCTCAACACAATGAAGGTGATCTTCGAGAAGGCAGAGTAATCGCTGAATCAAATTTCAACTAAAGCCGCGGACGCCGAGGCAGGCGTCGCGACCACGGCATCTGAGCCACGGCGTCCGCGACCGAATAAAAAGAAAAACTAAACAGATGAAAAAATTAGGTATATTTTGTGCAGCTCTTCTTGCGTTGGGATTTGCTTCCTGCGACGACAAGTCGGATCTCGGCATCGCCCAGACAAATCCGCAAGAGACTGTCATGTCGGCCAACGGCGTAACCGTTGACTTCGGTTCAGGCATCGCAGGCAACGCCCTCGACCTCAACAACTACCTGAACTACAATGAGAACAAACCCGGCACTCCCATTCCGGTGATCAAACTCACAGAGGCTAAGGATCTCCCCGAAGGAGCAAATGTAAGCTTCACTATGGAGCTCGCTGACAACGAGAACTTCAACAACGCAACCACACTCGCCGTGACCGACGGTTGTGTCAGCCCCGAAGAGTGGGATCTTTGGTTCCGCAGCGCTCTCGGCAAATCCCCCAAGGCAAAAGACAACTGGGTACGCTTCGCTGCTTACATCGCCTACGACGGCCAGCTCAGCCGCGTCGGCACAGAGAACACATGGTTCGCTGCAAAGAAGCTCACCGTCACTCCCATTCCTCTTGACATCACCATCGAGGATGCATACTACCTCATCGGTACCATCAACGACTGGGCTCTCGCTCCCGACTATGCCTTCAAGCACAATGACTCGATGAGCGTCTACGACGATCCCAACTTCACGATCACAGTGGAGATCACCGAAGAGCAGGCTGCTGCCGGATGGTGGTGGAAGGTCGCTTCCAAGAGCGCTGTCGACGCAGCTAACTGGGACGGCATCATCCTCGGCCCCGAAGCCAATGGCGACGAGAACCTCGAGGGTATGCTTGTTGACGTCAACGCTCAGGCAGGCTGCATCAAGGAGGCCGGTACGTTCATGCTCACGATCAACCTCATGGACATGACCTACTCCTACAAGAAGCTCAGCTACCTCTACACTCCCGGCAACTCCAACGGATGGAGCCAGGCCGACAGCCAGCTCCTCAGCTACGACGCAGAGGCAGGCATCTACAAAGGCCTTGCTTATCTCGACGGTGAATTCAAGTTCTCAAACCAGGCAGACTGGAACGGCACCAACTACGGCTCCACAGGTGTGGAAGGCGAGCTCAGCACCGATGGCGGCGCCGGCAACCTCACAGCCGAGGCAGGTCTCTACTACATCGAGGTGAATGTCGACGAGCTTACCTACAAGATGACACCCATCACCACATGGGGCATGATCGGCGACTTCAACAGCTGGGGCTCATCCGAGGCTCTGACTCCCTCCGCCGACTTCCTCACTTGGACCGGCACACTTACCATTCCTTCTGACGGCGGCTGGAAGTTCCGCGCAAACGACGGCTGGGACATCAACCTCGGCGGCGCACTCAGCAACCTCACATGGGGCGGCGACAACATCATGTCGGGCGCAGGCACATACGACGTGACTCTGAATCTCGCCACACTTCCCTACACAGCTACAGTCGTGAAGAAATAATCTTCACCCGTACATAACCTCATTTCCAAGAGAGGCGGACATCATCGCGGTGTCCGCCTCTCAATTTTCATCGCCTTCAGGAAGACAAAAAAAGAAAATTTCAAAAAAATTTGGAAATGGCGCCGAAACGCATTAACTTTGCAGACGCAAACAAGGGCGAATACCAGAGTGGCCAAATGGGGCAGACTGTAAATCTGCTGGTTTATACCTTCGGTGGTTCGAATCCATCTTCGCCCACGTAATAATTCCTCAAATAACTTAACACAGAGCAAGACCTAATAGCTCTCGTTCCTTGATGAAAAGGCGCGGGAGCTGTCCGTTTTCAACCCTTTAGGGGTTTCTTATCCACGACATCCCCACGACCGTGCAGGGGCGCAATATTTTGCGCCCGCCGCGACGCGGAAAAGGCCTGTAAGCCCGAAACAACAATAGCCCGGAGCACCCCTGCTCCGGGAAAGATGACATCCCAATGAAAATGTGGTATGTAGGACCGACCCAAACATTACGGTTGTTGAGTGACAAGTGCCGCGGCAGCGGCAAAAGATGTTAGCCTATGGTGAGGCGCGCGTCAGCCGCCGATACCATAGGTTTTATGTCAATACACGAAAAGCGCTGCGTAGCTGCGCAACAAAAATTATGGGAAAATCCGCGATACAGGCGCAGAGCGCCGATATTGTTGTTAACCGTGGGTGGAGCAAAGCGAAACCCACGGAAAGAATACACCTCCATATATGAGCGCCGGAGGTGCGATATCATGTTATCATATATGCCGTAGGGACGTGCCATGGCACGTCTGCCGCGACAAAAAGCCGAAACATAGAAACTGTGTCAAAAAGACGCAAGAACGCTCGAAGACATTCTGTCACTCCTGAGGATTCGAGGCAGCGAAATCGGCCTCGTCGGCCTTCTCGCGCGCCTCGTAGGCATCGACGATGCGCTGCACCAATGGATGACGCACGATGTCCTTCTTCTCGTATTCGATCAGTCCTATGCCTTTCACTCCGCGCAGGACGTTGAGCGCCTGCAGGAGGCCGCTGCGCGTGTGGCGCGGGAGGTCGATCTGTGTGACGTCGCCGGTGATGATCATCTTGCCGTTCATGCCCAGACGCGTGAGAAACATCTTCATCTGATGTGTGGTCGTGTTCTGAGCCTCGTCGAGGATGATGATGGCGTCGTTGAGCGTGCGGCCGCGCATGAATGCCAGCGGCGCGATCTGGATGGTTCCGTTGTCCATGTATTCCTTGAGCTTAAGAGCAGGAAGCATGTCCTCCAGAGCGTCGTAGAGCGGCTGCAGATATGGGTCGATCTTGTCGCGCATGTCGCCGGGAAGGAAACCGAGCTTCTCTCCGGCCTCGACAGCGGGACGCGAGAGAATGATCTTGCGTGCCGTCTTGTTTTTCAGAGCCGCTACGGCGAGAGCGATGGCGATGTAGGTCTTGCCCGTACCGGCGGGACCGAGAGCGAAGGTTAGGTCATTGTCGTTGAAAGAAGCCACCATGCGAGCCTGATTGGCATTGCGCGGCGCGATGGGGCGTCCGGTCTGGCCGAAGATGATGACGCCGTCGGAATCAATCTTCTTCGGAGGCTCGCCGCGCACGACGTCGATGATGACATCCTCCGTGAGTTTGTTGTATTTGGCAGCGTAAGCCTCGATCTCCTTGACCTTGCGCTCGAACTCGGCAGTCTCGCCGTCCTCCCCTATTACCTTGATGACATTGCCGCGTGCGGCCATGCGCAGTTTAGGGAAAAGGTTGCGTATGAGCGAGATGTTGGCGTTGTTGGGACCGTAAAAGGTCTGGGGATCGATGTTGTCGATTATGACGATGCGTTCTATCATAGAAATGGTTGTGTGTGTGTTTAGCCTACCGATCCTTCCAGAGTGATCTGGAGGAGTTTCTGAGCCTCGACGGCAAATTCCATCGGGAGCTTGTTCATGACCTCCTTGGCGTAGCCGTTGACGATCATGCCGACAGCATCCTCGGTGGGAATGCCTCGCTGGTTGCAGTAGAAGATCTGCTCCTCGTTGATCTTGGATGTGGTGGCCTCATGCTCCACGACCGAGGAGTTGTTGCGCACGTCGATGTAAGGGAAAGTGTGCGCGCCACACTTGTCGCCCATCAGCAGAGAGTCGCACTGAGTGAAATTTCGGCATCCGGAGGCGTCGGAGGCAACGCGGACAAGACCTCGGTATGAATTCTGGCTCTTTCCCGCCGATATGCCCTTGCTGACGATCGTGCTGCGGGAATTCTTGCCCACGTGGATCATCTTGGTGCCGGTGTCGGCCTGCTGATAGTTGTTGGTGACGGCGACACTGTAGAACTCACCCACCGACTCGTCACCCCTGAGGATGCAGGAGGGATATTTCCAGGTGATGGCGCTTCCGGTCTCGACCTGAGTCCACGATAGTTTGGAGCGGTGGCCGCGGCAGAGACCGCGTTTTGTGACGAAATTGTAGATGCCGCCCTTGCCGTCCTTGTCGCCCGCATACCAGTTCTGGACGGTGGAATATTTCACCTCGGCGCGATCCTCGACCACGATCTCCACGATGGCGGCGTGGAGCTGATTCTCGTCGCGCATGGGCGCCGTACATCCTTCGAGATAGCTGACGTAGGCGTCGTCGTCAGCCACGATGAGCGTACGCTCGAACTGGCCTGTTCCCGCGGCATTGATGCGGAAATATGTGCTCAGCTCCATGGGACAGCGTACACCCTTGGGGATGTAGACGAAGGATCCGTCGGAGAAGACTGCGGAGTTGAGGGCGGCGTAGAAGTTGTCTCGGTAGCTCACCACGCTGCCGAGATATTTGCGCACGAGGTCGGGATAGTCCTTCACTGCCTCGCTTATGGAACAGAATATGACGCCGAGCTCGGCGAGCTTCTCGCGGTGTGTGGTCTTGACACTCACCGAGTCCATGACCGCGTCGACGGCCACTCCGGCAAGATGCTTCTGTTCTTCAAGCGAGATGCCGAGCTTGTTGAAAGTCTTCACAAGCTCCGGATCGACCTCGTCCATGCTTTTCTTCACCTCCTTCTTCTTGGGCGCGGCGTAATAGCTGATGGTCTGAAAGTCGATCGGAGGAATGGCGAGGTGAGCCCAGTCGGGAGGCGTTAGGGTGAGCCAGTGGCGGAAGGCTTTCAGACGGAAATCGAGTAGCCATTCCGGCTCCCCTTTCTTGCGCGAGATGAAACGCACGACATCCTCTGAGAGTCCGGCGGGAGCAATCTCGGTGTCGATGTCGGTGACGAAACCATATTTGTATTCGGTCTCGGTTGCGTCGCGCAGCAACGCGTCGTTGTCGGAGACTCCGCGTCCCGGCTCTATGTCTTCTATGTTCTTCATTTCCATATTATTCTTTTTCGCCGAACGCGAGATCACCGGCATCCCCCAGTCCGGGAACAATGTAGGAGTGGGCGTTGATGACAGGATCGACAGCTCCGACCCAGAGGGTCGTGCGTTCGGGCGGCATGACTTTGCTTATATAGTCCACGGCCTGAGCCGAGGCGATGACCGAAGCTATGTGCACATGGGCCGGTGTTCCCTTGGAGAGAAGCGCCTTGTAGCCCAGTTCCATCGAGGCGCCTGTTGCAAGCATCGGGTCGACGAGGAGCACTGTCTTGCCTTCGATGCTCGGCGAGGTCAGATACTCGATGAGGACATCAAAAGTGTCGCCGCCCTTCTCGCGGTATTTGCGGTAAGCACTGACGAAGGCGTTCTCGGCGCGGTCGAAATAGCTGAGGAATCCGAGATGGAAAGGCAGTCCGGCACGCAGGATGGTGGCAATCACTATATTGTCGGCAGGAGTCTGACATGTTGCCACGGCGAGCGGCGTCTGCACTTCGACATCCTTATAGTCGAGGCGTTTGGAAATCTCGTAGGCCATTATCTGTCCCATACGCTCCAGATTGCAGCGGAACCGCAATGGATCCTTCTGGATATTGACGTCGCGCAATTCGAGCATATAGCGGCTCATCAGCGAGGGTTGCTCGGCAAAATTGATAACTTCTATCTCGTTCATCGGCAGTTAATAAGTTGTATCTGTTATTATAACAACGCCTATGGCCACGTTTTTTATCGGTCAGGCGTCATGTTTGTTAAAAAAAAGCGCGGAATCGGGGAGAATAGTGGCGGCAGCATCGGCATCGGCTCTCAGCTGCAACGCGAGGGCATCGAGATCCGGGAAACATTTTTCGTCGCGTAGACGGCTGTAGAAATGCAGTTCCAGAGGTTTTCCGTAGAGATCGCCGTCAAAGTCGAGGATATGCGCTTCGATTGAGGGCGCTGGAACGGCAGATCTGTCGACTGTCGGGCGGACACCGATGTTGACAATGGCTTTGTAGGCTTTGCCTCCGGAAACGGCGTAGACGGCGTAGACTCCGGATGCCGGGACAAGCATCGCGGCGTCATCGGGAATGAGGTTGGCCGTCGGAAAACCGATGGTACGTCCGAGGCGATGGCCGTGGCCGACGCGACCTTTCAGCACGTATGGACGCCCGAGCATCCGCATCGCCTCGGTGGCGTCGCCGCGAAGAAGAGACTTGCGGACATTGCTGCTGCTGACACCGGGAAGTGCGTCGCAGAAACAGAGCGAGAGGCCGAGCGCGGAGGCTGATTCCCTGTAGTCGTCGGATGTGGCGCGGATGTCGCTCCCGAAGCGGTTGTCATGACCGAGAAGAATGCCCGAAGCGCCGAATTCATCGCGGAGCATCGCCATGAATTCGCGGTGCGTGAGGCTACGCAATGACTCGTCGAAACGGAGCGTCCTGACGTCGGCCTCGGGAAGAATACGGCGGATCTCGCCTATACGATCCTGAGGAGTTGTCAGAAGCGCTGGCGCCCTGTCGGGGGCGACGAGTGTGAGCGGATGAGGCGACAGTACGAGGACGAGCGGATGCGTCGCCGAAGAGGCGGCGATGCGTCCCAGTTCGCGGAGCAGCATGCGGTGTCCGAGGTGCACTCCGTCGAAGGTGCCTGTAGTGACTGTTGTCTTACGGCTCACACTTTATCCTTTAGATCTAAAACCTCGATGAAATCGGCATTTTCCGGCAAAAACAGTCCCTTGATGCCGCATTTTTCTGCGGCATCGATGTTGACCTGCGAATCGTCGATAAAGAGCGTACGCGCAGGGTCGAGGCTGTATCTGCGGAGAAGTATCCTGTAAATTTCAGGATCGGGCTTACATACCTTTTCTGCGAAAGAGGCTATGATACCGTCAAAATAGTCGTTGATGCCCAGCGATTCCTGTCGGAATAGTCGGTCGATAACCGAATTATACATGATGGCGTTGGTGTTGGAAAGCACGAAAGTGCGTTTCCCCATCTCGCGGAGTTTGCGGAGGGCGTGCAGGCGTCCAACAGGGAGTCCCGTTATGAAACTGCAGAGAGCATCCTCAAAGTCACTGTCCACGACATTTTCACGGACACACTGCGCACGCAGGTTGTCAAAGAACTTCGCCGCCGTGATCTGACCCTGCTCAAGAGCGAGGAAATCCCCCTGCTGGCGGTAAAGGTCGATAAGCGAGGCGGCATGTGGCAGTCCGATACGCTCCAGAGACGCCACGCAGACGTCGCGGTCGATGTCGAGAATCACGCCTCCGAGGTCGAAAACGATGTTGTCGATGTCTTTAAACATAATCTGTCCTTTTCTTGTTGCAAAATTAGTGAAAAAAATCGAGTTGCAGGACCGAAAAAACCGTTGCGTTAGTTTGCAGCTTCCAAGTTAATGCTTAACTTTGCATACTGACACAAATACACTCAATAAACTAATAGACATGAACAAAATCAAGTCAATCGGTATTCTGACGTCGGGAGGCGACGCGCCCGGCATGAACGCGGCCATACGCGCGGTGACACGCTCGGCCATATTCGCCGGCTTCAAAGTCTTCGGCATCTACCGAGGCTACAAGGGTCTCATCTCCGATGAAATCGAGGAATTTTCCACCCAGAACGTTTCCAATATCATTCAGCGCGGCGGCACCATCCTGAAGACCGCACGTTGCAAGGAATTTCAGACTCCCGAAGGACGACAGTGTGCCTACGACGTGCTTCGCCGCCACGAAATCGATGCCCTCGTGGTGATCGGCGGCGACGGCTCGCTCACCGGCGCCCGAATCTTCGGCAACGAATATTCCTTCCCCATCGTGGGTCTGCCGGGCACCATCGACAATGACCTCTACGGCACCGACTCCACCATCGGCTATGACACCGCGCTCAACACCATCATGGAGTGTGTCGACAAAATCCGCGATACCGCCACCAGCCACGAGCGCCTTTTCTTCATCGAGGTGATGGGACGCGACGCCGGCTTCCTCGCCCTGAACGGCGCCATAGCCTCCGGTGCCGAGGCTGCGATCATTCCGGAGATCTCCACACAGACCGACCAGCTTGCCGACCTCATCAACGCAGGCTTCCGCAAATCCAAGAACTCCTCCATCGTTCTTGTGGCTGAAAGCCCCATCACCGGCGGCGCCATGGGTCTCGCCGAGCGCATGGAGAAAGAGTATCCCAACTACGATGTGCGTGTGACGATTCTCGGCCATCTCCAGCGAGGCGGATCTCCCACGGCTTGCGACCGCATCCTCGCCTCCCGCATGGGAGCCGCAGCCGTCGACGCACTTCTCGACGACCAGCGCAACGTGATGATCGGCATCAAGAACGACGAAATCGTCTATGTGCCTTTCACCAAAGCCATCAAGAACGACAAACCCATCAACGAGGAGCTCGTCAGCACTCTCCGCCGACTGTCCATCTGACGGACAATGGACAAAGCCGCAGCCAACGACCGCGAGCGCAGCAAGAGTCCGGCCAACCGCACACAGCGCATCTCAGGAAGAGACATCTCCTGGGCTGCGCGAATTGTGGTGCTCGTTCTTTCAATTCTGCTCATCGTTTATATCAGCTACGATACTCTCAAGAACATCGACTTCCTTGAGAGTGGTTCCTACATGCACTTCCAGTTTCTTGTCTGCCTGGTCTTCCTCGCCGATTTCTTCATAGAGCTATACTACTCGGACAACAAGAGTCGCTACATGAAACGAAACTGGATCTTCCTGATGGTGTCGATCCCGTACCTCAACATCATAAATCTCTTCAATATCCAGATCGAGCATCAGGCTCTTTATTTTATCCGCTTCGTTCCGCTTGTGCGTGGAGCATACGCCATGGCCTATATGGTCGCGTATTTCTCCTCAAACAAAGCGGTAAGCCTGCTGAGCCAGTATATCGTGGTTATGATGTCGGCAGTCTATTTCATCTCGCTGATCTTCTATCAGCAGGAGTCGGGCATAAATCCCCAGATCACGAATTTCTGGGATGCGGTCTACTGGGCGTGTCTTGAGGCGACGACTGTGGGATCCGACATCGCACCGGCCACTCCGGCGGGAAGGGTATGTGCCATAATCAGTTCTGTACTCGGCGTGATGATGTTTCCGGTATTCACGGTCTTTATAACCACCTATCTCAACAACCTCCGCAAAAAAGACGTAGACAGTTTCCCCGGGAAAGGGCAAGCCGGGATGCAGACAGATGACGCCCGGTCCGACAGCGACCCAGCCGAGAAAAAAAGACCACAGAATTGATCCTCTGGAGGTATTTCAAAAGAACTTCACACAAAAAAATTCAACGCCGTCATCTTTCTCAAGAGGGCGGCGTTGTAAATTGTGAAAATTCTACAAACCTAACATAAACGATTTTATTTATAATATCTTAATTCTAACCTTGCGAAACTTGGTTAACTGCAATTTAAATCTACTTCATGCTGTCGAAGATTCTCTCATCTTTCGACATTGCAAAATTAGCGACGAAACATCCCAACGCCAACTAATCAAAACGAGCATATAAGCAAATATAGACCTTTTCGATTCTATGACGCTGATTCTATGTATCCTTGTCGCAGAACGATATAAATCGATATAAAAGGATTAAAGCCCCAAAACAAGCTCTAAAAAAGCTCCTCCGCAAGAATGTCTCCAAAGAAACCGGACAAAATAAGCTCTTTTAGACCGACACAGCTCCGACGAGATCTTTAATCGGTCAAGAAGTATATGCCTTGCAGGGTCAGAGGTCAGGACATAAAAAAGGGAAGCGTCTTTCACAAGAAACTTCCCTTTGCGTTTTGCGAATCATAAGTTGTTTAATCTACTTTTCTACAAACCTAACATAAAAATTTATTTCCTTAATCATGTCTCAAAACATGACGTTATTTCTTTTTCAGGTAAATCTGAGGTTGCGTTCAGACGCCTCTCTAATTTTTACATGGCAAATTTAAACTAAAATAACGCAACTGACAAACTCAAAAAAGAATTATATAAGTGATTACAATATATGAACAAATATTATCCCTCTGTAAATCAACCTAATAAGTCAAATTAAATCTAAAAGGAATATAAGCTTTACATAAGCCGACCAAGCCAGAAACCTTAACCCGGCTGACCGATTTTCATGACATCCTCCTCGAAAGTTTCGCGATTGATGGCGCGGTTTCTCATTTTATTCCGGTAGGTGTAGATGGTAGCCGGAGAGTAACGGAGAATCTTGGAGATCTTGACGCTTTCCTCCACGCCGAGTCTGACAAAAGCATAGATACGCAGTTCCGGAGTAAGGATCGACTCATTGCGCAGCGTGATCCGGCACTCGGGGCGAAGGAGACTGTTCATGTCGTCGACAAAGTCCGGATAAAGGTCAAGGAATGCCTTGTCAAAATGTTCAAAGAAATCCTCACTGTGCTCATCGGCAAATTTGCCGGATCTGATCATCTTCATCAGCTCGTCGGCCTGACCGGACGAGATTTTGCGGTCCACAAGCTTACTCATGGATCCCAGCTTATCGGAATAATTGGCGCAAAGCGCGATGAAATGGCCTATATACGTGTCTTGCAGTCGTGTCAGGCGACTGAGCTTCTGCTGCGCTTCTTCCATCTTGCGCTTGCGTTTCAACACAAGGTGCATAAGCTCGCCCGAGACAATAAGAAGCACAACGGCAAGAATCAGGAATATCGTCACGAGCATACGCGATTTCTCAATCTGCCGCTTATAAGCATCGTCAATCACCGTGATGGCGTTGGCGATCATTCCGGTGCGCATACGCGCGTTGCCGATGCTGGCATCCTTCATCGACAGATTGATGTAGCTGTAAGCGCGTTTTGTGTCACCGTGATTATATAGCCACTCGGCAAGCATCGGAAGCGCCATGCCTTCCTTCACGCTCCCTTTGAGGTCACTTTGAGCCGCAAGAGCCATGTAGCGCGCATACTCCGTCTCATTGCCGGCGTTTCCGTTGACCAATGCCAGCTGAAAGGCTGCGCGGGCATAGAGATTCGACTCCTTCGGAAGCTTCTTCAGAAGAGCCTCCAGCTGAGGCTTGACCTCCTGATAATGACCTGATTTCACGGAATTCTCAAATCCATACAGCTGACACATCGGATCTTCCGGCGACATATTTTCTATCAGATAGTCGCTGAATGACACCAGACACTGCTCAACCTCCGGATAAATACGCTCATGACCCTGAATATAGGAAGTCAGGTAACTGTAGAGCTGACGTCCCGCAAGCGCGTATTCTATCTTGAGCTGCTTCGACATGCCGACTGTGTCGATTTCCTGCATTTCAGCTGTAGCGGCGGAAAAGATGCCGGCGGCGGACAGGGCGTTGACGCGGTCTATGCGACTGAGAGTCAGCAAAGAATCGTTGCCGAGTCTGATTGCTTCGGATTTGGCGCGGTCATAGTAGACGACAGCCGAGTCAGAGGAGAAACTCTTGAACTCATCGCCGAGATTCTGAAAAAGTTGCCAGCGACGAAGGCTTGGCACATTTCCGGCAGATTTCAGAACACGCTTGACCGAATCGATAGAATTCTGCTTGCGCTGATCGAATTTCGAAGCCATCCTCACCATTTCATCGAGAGTTGACAGCTCCTTGTCAAGACCTTTCTCTTCGCTGTCTCCGCCGCAGGAGGTTGACAAAAGGCAAATCACCGCAGCGATTGCAGCGACAAAGGAGACTCGTATATCCGCAAGCATCTTCAATTCGATAGTTATTGTTAGTTAAAAAGGTTCAACGTTTCGCATTTCACTTTTCTGTTCGGAAATGCAAAAATAATCATAATCACGCAATTATACAACTCCTCGGGACTTGGCGCGGAAAAATAAGCGTTTGCAAATATGCGATTATTCCGTTAATTTTGTGCTTTGTAGCAGCCAAAGGCAAAGTACAGACACCCGAAAGTATAAAGAATGTCGACTCCAACTGATTACCACATATTTAAGCTCGACAACGGATTGCGTTGCGTATTCCGCAGAGCGCCGCATGTCGGCTATTGCGGAATTGTTGTCAACGCCGGAAGCCGCGACGACGGCGACGAATTCGGCCTGGCGCATTTCGTCGAGCACACTATCTTCAAAGGCACAGAAAAACGCCGCAGCAGACACATCGCCTCAAGAATGGAGAGTGTCGGCGGCGATCTGAACGCATACACGACAAAAGACGAGACAACTGTCTACACGGCATTTCCTGCCGGATTCAGTCCCAGAGCACTCGAACTGCTCGCCGACTTGGCGTCCGCATCCACTTTTCCTGCCGACGAACTGGACAAGGAGCGTGACGTCGTCGTCGATGAAATCAACCTTTATCTTGACAATCCGTCTGAATCCATCTTCGACGAATTCGAAGACAGAATCTTCGCCGGATCAGCGCCGGGACACAATATACTCGGCACACCCGAGAGCGTAGCGAAGATCGACAGCCGCCGTTGCCTCGATTTCCGTCGCAAATTCTACACGGCCGACAACATGACGCTTTTCTGCGTCGACGACTGCTCGCCGCAGAAGGCAATGGCCGACATCAGCCGCTATTTCGGCGCGCTTCCCTCCGGCGAGCGCAACAATTCGCGGATTCAGGTCGCTGAAACCGCACCTTTTGACGATATCATCCGGCAGGAAGGGCATCAGTCGCACACAATCCTCGGCGCCCGAGTCAGCCGCCGCGACGATCCGGAACGCTTCGCTCTCTTCATGCTCAACAACCATCTCGGAGGTCCGGCGATGAATTCGCTTCTTAACCGCGAGCTGCGCGACAAGCGCGGATATGTCTACACCGTGGATTCGAGCATCAACCTGATGGAGGACTGCGGCACGATGCAGATTTACTTTGGATGCGACCCTTGCCACACGGCGCCATGCATCCGGTTGACGAAAAAAATCCTCACATCGCTTGCCCAATCCCCGATGAAACCGTCGGTTTTCGAAAAAGTGCGCCGTCAGTATCTCGGTCAGCTCATCGTCTCGACCGACAACAGAGAGTCGCAGGCGATCGGCCTCGCCAAGAGCCTTATGTGGTTTGACGCAATCCACGACGCCGAGTTCACGGCAAGCCGCGTCAGGGAACTGACCGCCGAGGATGTGCGCGCCGCAGCCGAGAGAATCCTTTCCGCCGGACTCTCGCGTCTTACCATTGACCCGACGAACCCTCAATAACACCCGATAGAAAAGATGAAAATCGGCAATCTCGATCTCGGACCCAATCCTGTGGCGCTTGCTCCCATGGAGGATGTCACCGATCCCTCATTCCGCCTCATCTGCCGCGAACAGGGAGCCGCGATGGTCTACACCGAATTCGTGTCGGCGGAAGCGCTTGTGCGCGACATCCGCTCCACTGTCCGCAAACTGGAGGTCAGCGACGCCGAACGTCCCGTTGCGATACAGATCTATGGCCGCGACACCGAGGCGATGGTCGACGCCGCAAAAATCGTCGAGGAAGCGCGTCCCGACGTCCTCGACATCAATTTCGGATGTCCGGTTAAGAAAGTGGCCGGAAAAGGCGCCGGTGCAGGAATGCTCCGAGACATTCCGAAGCTCCTTGACATCACGGAGCGCGTCGTTAAGGCCGTCAATCTGCCGGTCACTGTCAAGACGCGCCTCGGCTGGGACTGCGAGAACAAGATCATACACTCCCTCGCCCTCAGCCTTCAGGATCTCGGCATCGCAGCCCTCACCGTCCACGGCCGTACACGCAGCCAGATGTACACCGGCGAGGCAGACTGGACGCTCATCGGAGAAATCGCGGCGGATGACAATTTCAAATTGCCTATAATCGGCAACGGCGACGTCACTTCGCCCGAGATATGTGCCGCAAATTTCCAAAAATATGGAGTCGGCGGCATCATGGTCGGACGCGCGGCAATCGGCGCCCCGTGGATCTTCCACGACATCAGGCAATATCTCGCCACAGGAAGCTACACTCCCCTCTCCGACTCCGAGAAAATGAAGCTCCTGCGCCGACAGATTGCCGAAAGCGTCGAGCGCATCGACGAATACAGAGGCATCCTCCACATCCGCCGACATCTCGCCGCAACCCCGCTGCTTAAGGGAATCCCCGATTTCCGTCAGACAAGGATCCGGATGCTCCGCGCCGACACACTTGACGAGCTCAACGACATCCTCGATGAAATCGAACTAAAATATCTATCGCCTAAAGAATAACCCCAAATTGCAAACAAACATTTCCCCATCATGAGACACATAAAAAACTTACTTTCGATCATCCTGCCGTGCATGTTTCTCTGTGCGGCTCCGGCAAAGGCGGATGTCAACACCTACACCGTCCGAGTCGATGAATTCAGCAAAATAAAAGTGATGAACGACATCGACGTCCGCTACGTCTGCAATCCCGACAGCGCAGGTTACGCGGTCTTCACATGCGAGGACAGATTCGCCGATGCGTTCCTCTTCAACAACAAGGGTGGCACACTGAAAGTCGCCGTCAACACCGACTACACGCATATCAGTGACCAGCTCCCGGAAGTGACTCTATACTCCACTTTCCTCTCATCAGCCGAAAACCAGTCGAAATACACCCTCAACATCGAAAGCGTGGCTCCTTGTCCCGAAATTTCCTTCAAGCAGGTAGGCAACGGCTCCATAACCGCCGATGGAATCGAGGCTACCAAGGTAAAGGCACGCATCGCCACCGGCAACGGAATCATCACCCTCAGCGGCGACGCCGACTCGGCAAGTTTCGACATGATAGGCACCGGACGCATCATCGCCGACTCCCTGATGGCCAATGAGGTGACATGCACCGTCTTCGGAACAGGCAGCATCGGCTGCTGGCCCATCGACAAACTCTCGGTCAAAGGGATGGGCTCCACCACAGTCTACTACAAAGGCATTCCCGCCACGATAAAGAAAAGCGGCATCGCCAAGATCGAACCGATGCCCTGATACCCAGCACTTTTAGATGAGTCCGACAACGCAGCCATCGCTTAAGCTCCGGACGGCGCGCACTCTCAAATGGAACACAATCGACAGAGTGTCGTCGCAGGTGCTCTATGCCGTCACGGGCATAGTGCTCGCCAACGTCCTTCCGCAGGAGGATTTCGGCCTCGTCGGCGTAATACTCATCTTTCAGGCCTTCGCAATCCTCTTTGTGGACAGCGGATTCGGCGCCGCACTCCTTCAGAAGAAGAATCCCGACAACCGCGACTATTCCACCGTCTTCTGGTTCAACCTGATAATGAGCACCGGCGTCTACGTGGTGCTCTTTTTCTGCGCACCGCTCATCGCCGACATCTTCCACGACGACCAACGCCTCATACCGCTGTCGAGGGTCATGTTCGCGAGCTTCGTCATAAGCGGACTCGGCATCGTACAGACCAACCGCCTGATGAAGCGCATGGATGTCCGTCAGGTCGCCATAGCCAACGTCATCGGACTCGTCTTCTCCGGAGGCGCCGGAATCTGGCTTGCCCTCACAGGCTACGGAGCCTGGGCGCTCGTCTGGCAGACCATCATACTGTCCTCCATCAAGACCGGATGGCTCTGGATCGTCGAGCGCTGGGTGCCGGAGCTGATTTTCTCGATGGAATCGCTGAAAAACATCTATCGCATCGGCATCGGAGTCTTCACAAGCTCACTGTTCAACACCATCTTCCTCAACATCTATTCCTTCGTCATCGGCGCAGCGTTCTCCTTCTCACGGCTCGGCGACTACACTCAGGCCGACAAATGGAGCAAGATGGGTAGCGCTTCCATCTCGCAGATCCTGACCTCGACCTTCATTCCGGTGCTCGCCCAATATCAGGACGATCCCGACGGATTCCACCGCCTGATGCGCAAAATCAACGGTTTCACCGCGTTTATGGTCTTTCCTGCCATGCTCGGACTTGCCGTGATGGCCGAACCGATCTTTCACCTTCTTTTCGGCACGAAGTGGGATTCAGCCATCATACTTTTCCAGATACTTCTCGTCAGAGGCATCTTCGTGGTGCTCACGTCGCTGTGCAACAACTACCTCCTTGCGCTGGGTCACGCCAAGAGTCTTGTCAAACTTGAGGTCGTGAAAGACATCCTAACGACGGCAGCCATCGGCGCCACAATATTCATGCACTCCGTTCCCGCGCTTGTATGGGGACAGCTCGCCGCGGGAGCCGCCACCTACGCCTACGCCCTGACTCTCTGCTCACGCAACACAGGCTATCGCATCGGCTCCTTCCTCCGCGACCAGAGCAGCTATCTGGCGCTCACGACCGCAGCCGTGGCACCCGCCTGGCTCCTCTCGCACATCACACACGCTCCACTGCCGCTCATCGTCATCGAAACGGCGGCGATGGCAGCGATCTATTTAGGCATTCTGCGTCTGATGCGCAATCCTTACCTTCTCCAAGGCACCGACTACGTTCTCGGACGATTCCGCAATAAAACCAACAATTCAATCGAATAAAATGGCAAAAACCAAAAAATCAGGATCATCTACTCAGGCAAAGGCCATCTATCTCCTTCTCCTTGCCGTAATGATTTTCCCCTTTGAGATTTTCACCGGCAAACCGCTCATCTCACCGCCGGTAGCCCTTTTCACCGGACTCGTGTTCGCGTTCATCTTCGGCACACCGATGGCCAAATTCAACAAGGTGCTGTCCAAATACCTTCTTCAGGCGTCAGTCGTCGGACTCGGATTCGGCATGAACCTCCAGAAATCGCTCGCCTCCGGCGCCGACGGAATGCTGTTCACCGTAGTTTCGGTCGTCGGCGTCATGGTGATCGGCGTCATGGTCGGACGATGGATGCGTATAGACTCCAAGACATCATATCTCGTCAGCTCCGGCACAGCGATCTGCGGCGGCAGCGCCATCGCGGCTGTCGGCGGAGTGATGAAAGCCAATGAGAATGAGATGGCCGTCTCCCTCGGCGTCATCTTCATCCTCAACGCCGTGGCACTCTTCATCTTCCCTCCGATGGGACATCTTTTCGACATGAGCCAACAGCAGTTCGGCACATGGGCGGCCATCGCCATCCACGACACATCCTCCGTCGTGGGCGCCGGTCAGGAATACGGCGCCGAGGCCTGCGAACTCGCCACACTCATCAAGTGCACCCGCGCCCTCTGGATCATTCCCCTCGCATTCTTCACCATGTGGTATTTCCGCAAATCCATCAAGGGTGGCGAAGGCAAAGCCAAGGTGAGCATCCCATGGTTCATCCTCCTCTTTGTACTCGCGATGGTCGTCAACACCTACTCCCCCGAAAGCTTCCGTCCGGTCTACAACTCGCTCGCCGACATCGCCAAGAAGGCACTCGTCGTGGTTCTCTACGCCATCGGCGCCGGACTCTCGCTAAAAGTAGTGAAGACCGTCGGCGTCAAGCCGCTCGTGCAGGCCATCCTGCTCTGGATCGTGATCGGAGCATCGAGCCTCGTGGTGGTGCTCTACACAATCGACTGACAATCGCTTAACAAATAAAATCTAAACATCAATGAGAAGATCAAAACTCAGGGCACTGATGATGTCCCTCGCAGCCACAGCCGCTGTCGCGCCCGCCGTTCAGGCAGCCCCTCCGGCAATGACCCGCAACGCCCACGTAGACTGGGCGAAAAACGCAGTAATCTATGAAGTGAATCTCCGTCAGGGCACTCCCGATCGCAACCTGAAGGGGATGACCAAGGAACTTCCGCGCCTCAAGGATCTCGGCGTGGACATCCTCTGGCTCATGCCGATCCATCCCATCAGCGAGCTCAACCGCAAGGGCACGCTCGGCAGCTACTATGCCGTGGCCGACTATAAGAAGGTGAATCCCGAATTCGGCACCTTCGACGATCTCAAGACGTTCGTGGACAGCGCCCACAGCCTCGGCATGAAGGTCATCATCGACGAAGTCTGCAACCACTCCGGATGCGACAACCGGTGGGTGAAGGAAAATCCCGACTTCTACGCCCGCAACGACAAGGGGGAGATGTTCGGGCCTTTCGACTGGACCGACACCTACAAATTCGACTACAGCAACCCCGGTATGCGTGCCGCCATGATCGACGCCCTGAAATTCTGGGTGCGTGAGGCCGACATCGACGGCTACCGCGCCGACGTCGCCATGGAAGTGCCCACCGACTTCTGGGATCGTCTTCGTCAGGAGCTCCTCACCATCAAGCCTGTCTTCATGCTCGCCGAGGCTTCCAAGCCCGAACTCACTGTTGCGGCCTTTGACGCCGACTACAACTGGCCGATGAAAGACCTCTTCAACGCCATCGCCGCCACTCAGGGAGAGAACGCCTATGCCAAGGAGCACAAGCAGGAGCTTAAGAACGCCTCCGCCGCCGACATCGACGCCCTTCTCCTGAAGCAGGCCAACGAGTATCCGCTTGACACCTACCGCATGAACATGGTCACCAACCACGACCTCAACTCATGGGAAGGTACCGAGTTCGACCGCTACGGCAAATCGCTCGGAGCCTTCGCAGTGCTCTCCTACACACTTCCCGGAATGCCGATGATGTATACCGGACAGGAGGTAGGCAACCGCAAGGCGTTTGAATTCTTCGAGCACGACACCGTGCCCTCCTACACCGCCAACGAGCACACGGCATTCTACAAGATGCTCAACTCGCTGAAACACTCCCAGAAAGCCCTCGACGCCGGAATCACCGGCGGTCAGATGGTGCGCTACGGCACTACAGACCCGAACATCTACGCCTTCTCGCGCACACTTCCCGACAGCGAGGTAGTCGTGATCGCCAACCTTTCCGCTAAGAAGGCTAAGCTTGAGTTCACAGGGGGCAACTTCGAGGCAGCGGCTCCCGAGGGAGGCTCCGGCAAATATGTCGCTCAAGGCGTGCCCGAATTCAAAGGCTACACCGACTGGTTCGCAGGAGCAGACGCCAAGCTCCCCAAAGAGCTCCAGCCCTGGCAGTACATCGTCCTCGTGCGCAAATAAACCCCGACAAAACTGATTCACACCGAGGGAGCGACACACCAGCCGTGCCGCTCCCTCGTTTTTGTTGGAAGGGAAAGTGATATTGACGAGGAACATACGATGAAAGGCCTGTAAAGACCGATGCGATTTGTAGCAACCAGAGGACGAAAAAACCGCGCCAGCGGTTGCTTTACCGATAGCCGACGGATGAGCGCAGCGAATCTGACGTGCGGCAGACGCATGTGTCGCGCTGGCGTCGCGGTTAAGCAACCCATAAAGGGTTGAAGATGTAGGGATTCTCTTCCGACGGATTCGCTACGCTCATCCGTCGGCTATCGGCAAAGAAACCGCTCTCGCGGTTTTACCCCTGCGCGAGACCGGGAAGATGGTGCGGCAGAGCGTCGAAAGACGCGAGATTATGATTAACGCCGTGTGAAGCGTCGGAGACGTGAGCGCGGTGAAGGCACGACATGTAGAATGACGGCCTCGGTGAGGTCGAGCGATAGCGCAGGTACAAGTCCTCCGGCCAGTCATGCTCTGTCGTCAAAGGCCTGAAGGAGGGAAATTTCAGGATATGGATTTTGATATGTTGATGGAGGTTATTACCTTTGTAGCAATAAAATAGACTTACGCCATGAAACTTATTATCAAGATGATATTGGCAGCGATGCTTCTCTGTGTACCTTTCGGTGTAGATGCTCAGGGCACGATCACGCGCCCGAAGAAGCCGAAGAAACAGACGAACGTGCCCGCGAAGAAGCAGCAGAAATCACTCTCTCCCGAACAGATGCACAAGAAGGGTGACGAGGCGTATCGGAGAAATGACTATGCCACTGCCCTCAACTGGTATCTCAAGGCCGCGGAGAAAGGCAACGAAGACGCCATGTGGGCAATCGCATCCATGTACGGTGAAGGAAAGGGCGTGGCGAAAAGTCCTTCGGAAGCTGCGAGATGGTACAACAGAATTGGAGAAATAAGCTCGCCTCGCGGACAGTTTTACGTCGGAGAAAATTTTGAATACGCCAACGAAGTAGAGAGGAATTACAATCAGGCTGCGGTATGGTATCATCGTGCAGCGGAACGAGGACTCCCGGATGCGCAATACAAAATCGGCATGTTCTACCTGAAAGGTCTCGGTGTCACAAGGAAAGATTATGCTTTGGCACTGAAATGGCTTCAACTTGCGGCCGAAAAAGGGAATGGTTCAGCGGAGTATTACCTCGGCGAGATGTATGAAAACGGCTACGGCGTGCCGAAAGACAGGGAGGAGGCGATCCGATGGTATCGCAAAGCCGCCGATCAAGGTGTCTATATCGCCCAACAGGCGCTCAAAAGGTTGAAATAAAGGCCTTTCCGCTTCACGGTTAAGCAGCCCTAAAGGGTTGTAGATATGAGGGGTCGCGTCCGACGGATTCGCTGCGCTCATCCGTCGGCATCGGCAAAGAAACCGCTCTCGCGGTTTCAACGACGCGACGTCCGGCGTACCCGCGGCGGAGCGGCGGAAGATGCAATCCACGGCAGCTTGCAGGAGGGAGGAATGGTGCATCGGTTGTATAGTCGTGGGGCTGTCGCAGTGGGCGCAAAATTTTGCGTCCCTACATGGTCGTGCGGTTGTCGTGACTAAGCTATCGTAAAGGATTCCGGCTTTTTATCCCCGCGCATTTGCGGTGATTGCGGAAAAGGTGTTAACTTTGCGCCACTGAAAGACTCGTAGACTTCCTATAACCAACTAAATAATTCTTTTATAGAGGCGTACTCCGTAAGGAAACCGCACTCAAAAACATGTTAACCAAAAATACCTTATGAAGCATTCATTACTCTATCTGTTGCTGGCGCTCATTCTGCCGGCACTATCGCTGCACGCCGAAGAGTTCACCATCTACTACGACAACTCCGCAACACAGTGGGAGAGCGTAGGCATCCACTACTGGGGCACCCCCCAGACCGAATGGCCCGGAGTCGAGATCGACCATGTCGACGGCGACATCTGGGCATACACTTTCCCCTCGTCCGCCGCAGGCGTCAGCGGCTTCCTCTTCAAGCACGCCACACTCTCCGGCGACGAATATCAGACCGCAGACGTCCCTAAGGCTCCTGTCAACGGCCACATCTACAAAGGTGCGGGCGGCGAGAAAGGGGAGCTGACCGACGAAGGAGTCTATACCGGAGGTCCCGCGCCCAAGACAGCGACCGTCACGGCATCGCCACGCACCGGCACACGTTTCTCCGATGAAATCACGGTTACGCTGACAGTCAACCCTGCCGTCGACATCCACTACACCACCGACGGCTCCACCCCGTCAAAGACTTCCCCGGTCTATTCGGCGCCACTGACTTTCAAGGCAACAACCGAACTGCGCACACTCACCGTCACGGATGAAGGTGTGGAGAAAACCCAGAAATTCATCTACACAAAGCGCAACATCATCCAGCCGGTCAACGGCATGCTCAACACCGACTATTACCGCATCAACCCCGACGGCAAGACCGGAAGCAACCGCACCGTCAACACGGTTTTCACGCGCCACCCCAACACCAACTACCAGTGTTCCGCCGACAACGCCCTCTCCAACTGGACAGCCGACGATCTCATCTGCCAAGGCGTGGCCCGCGACATTGCGTCTGCCATCAAGGGAAAACATGAATATCCCGTCATCGACTCCTACGCTGTCTACGCCGCCTACGACAAGGACAACCTCTATCTCGGCGTGCAGTATGTCTACTCGGTCTGGGACGCCGGCGGCGACGGCAAATCTGACAACGACCGCCATCGTCCCTGGATGATGGACGGACGCATCATGCTCGCCTTCGACCTTTTCCCCGACAAGGAGTTTGAAGGTGTTCTCGATTCCGGCTCCACGATCTGGGACAAAGACGGAAAATACAATGTCATGAAGAACGGCACGGACTGCATCTGGCTCGGCAACACAAAGCCCACAGTCGGTACTCCGGCTCTTTTCTTCCCCGACGAAAACGGCACCACAAGCTATTCCGAGCCTTACTGTGTGACTTTCGGCAGCGAACCTTTCTACGGCGTGGCAAACGGACTGCTCCCCTCCATCGACCACATCTGGGGTCAGAAGGACTTCGGCTATGATCCGCAGGAGCTCTTCACCAACGACGGCTTCGCCGACCTCATCGACGAAGTGGCACGCGACAAACACACCTTCTACGAATGGAAATTCCCCCTATCCAAGCTCGGCATCACCGAACAGCACATCAGGGAGAACGGCATCGGCCTGATGGTCATCGACACCTACGGACAGGGCGCCATCGGATCCACACCTCACGATCCCACAACCCTCGACAACGCCTCGACATCCTACTCCAAGGATCCCTCCACTAGCGCCGAGAAAGAGGACACAGACATCTTCACCTACCGTCACGCCCGCATAGGCGGTAAGGCTCCCTCCGCAGTAGAGAGCATCATCGACAGAGAGGACACTGACGCTCCGGCGGAGTATTACACTATCGAAGGCATCCGCGTCGAGAATCCCGGCCACGGCCTCTACATCCGCCGCCAGGGCACCCGCGCCACCAAAGTCATCCTCTGATTGATACCATTTCGTTGATTCATAGCGAGGGAGCGACACATCAGACGTGCCGCTCCCTCGCTTCGTTTCGGCCTTACAGGCCTTTTCAACGTCGTGGGGTTGTCGCGGCGGGCGCAAAGTTTTGCGCCCCTACACGGTCGTGGGGATGTCGTAGTGAAGGGTTCGCGGAAGAGGATTTGCGGATGTCGGCGGTTTTCGCTACATTTGTACCGATTTAATCTCCAAGTCTCTATGAAAGCGATTATAAGGTTATTAGCCATAGCGATGATGGTGTGTCTGCCGACGGGGTTGTGCGCTCAGGGCACAATCACGCGCCCGAAGAAGCCGAAGAAACAGACAACCGCGTCGGCGAAGAAGCAGCAGAAGCCTCAGGCCAACCTGACACCCGAGCAGATGCACAAAAAGGGTGACGAGGCTAAGTCTTACACGGAAGCCCTGAAATGGTACCGCAAGGCTGCGGAAAAAGGTTATGCTCCGGCTCAATATGATGTGGGACGTATGTACGATTGTGGCTATGGTGTAGCTGAAAATAAGGCGGAAGCCGCCCGATGGTACCGCATGGCGGCCGAGCAGGGGAACAAAGACGGCATTTACTGGCTGGCTTTCTGTTATAAGAATGGACAAGGCGTCGCGAAAGATAGTGCCGAAGCAGCGCGATGGTATCGTAAAGGAGCTGAGAACGGCGACACGTCAAGCATGATTCAGTTTGCCATAATGTGCTACAAAGGCGATGGCATACCGAAGGATTATTCCGAAGCCTATAAATGGTTCTCCAGAGTTTCACAAATAAAGGACTCTGAGGATGCCGATTTATACCTCGGCCTGATGTACGAGTTTGGTAATGGCGTCCCTATGGACAAGGCGGAGGCTAAGAGAAGGTATCAGAAAATAGTGGCCGGAGGCGGCGGATGGAGGAACGCCGCTCAGGCCGGACTCGACCGCCTGAAATAACCGCTCCCAAAAGCCTAAAAGAGACACGAGGTCGCGAAGCACCACGCTCCGCGACCTTGAGATTCTTTATCAATTCCAAGCCTGTTCTCACTCAGTCACGGGAAGGTTGATGGTCACTACTTCTTTCGAATTCTTTCCTTTCATGCGCAGCTCGACGCCCTTGTTGCATTCCTTAAGGAGTTCCTTGAGTGCCTTTCCGCTTTTTCCGGAGAGCATGACCTGCGACATCTCCCCTTTCATTTCGTCGCCGTGGCTTTTCAGCATTTCCATGTCGTAGAGACGTTCATTGATCTCGAAGTCTGCGACAAGGTCTTTGTCATTTTGCGAGAACTTGACGATGCGGATGCCCTGAGCTACTGTCACGGGGCAGCTTTTGTTCGCTTTCTCGATTTCCTTTTCAAGTTTTGCTTCCGACGAATTGCCGCAGCTTGCGAATGCGACCATTATGGCGACGATCGCCATGACAAGAATGGTTAATTGTTTTTTCATCGTGATGTGATTTATGTTTCCGATTCTCAGGGAACGGCTACATTCACGGCTTTGATGTTGGGGCAGATGTTGAAGGCATATTTCCCGATGGATGTGACGGTGTAAGGGATGGTCACCTCCTCAAGCATTGCGTTGTTGGCGAAACTTCCCTCACCAATGGTCTGCATGCCGATCGACTTGACGTCCGACTTCTTGAACACGACCTTTGTCAGCGAGGTGCAGTTGTAGAAGGCCATCTCACCTATCGAGGTGACAGCCTCCGGAATGGTGACCTTCTCCAGACTGCTCCATGCAAACGCCGTCGACCCGATGCTCCGGAGCGATGAGGGTAGCTTGACACTTTTATATCCCGCTCTGACCCGAGGCGAGAAACGTCTTTGCTGTCTCCTGAGCCTCGACATGGACGCCAAGCATATGGCACGCCTCCTCATGATCCAGCCCGACTCGGTCAAGAAGACACGCCACCGTCTGCGCCGCAAGTTAGGCATGAAGCCCGACGAGACCTTCACCTCATTCTTCTCTTCCCTTTAGAAGGCAGTTTTTTTGACGGATTCGCGCGGGATTGACGATTTATAGCTAACTTTGCAATCCGCTAACCATAAACGAAAAACTCGCCAAGCATGAAATACTTTACCCTGATATCCACCCTCCTCCTCGCGGCGTCGGCCACGACCGCGATGGCCGATGCTCCCGCCGGCTACTACAGCTCGTGCGAAGGAAAGAAACAGAGAGCGCTTAAATCGCAGTTATACAGCATCATAAAAAGTCATACCGCGATCCCTTACGGCACCGGCAGCGGCTCCACATGGACCGCTTTCCGAAGCACAGACGTCGACGAGTCGGACAACACATGGTACGACATCTACACCACCAACCGCGTGAGAGTCTCCGGCTCCTCGGGCGCGGCTTCGGGCATGAACATCGAGCATACCTTCCCCAAGTCATGGTGGGGAGGCGCCAAGAACAACGCCTACAGAGACATCTGCCATCTGATGCCCTCCAACAGCAACGCCAACTCTGCGCGCGGTAACGACCCTTACGGCGAGGTCGGCTCCGAGTCGGGAAGTGTCGTTCCCAACGGCACCTACAAGCGCGGTACGCCTAAGTCCGGCCAGGGAGGCGGCTCCAGCCGTGTCTTCGAGCCTTGCGACGAATACAAGGGAGATCTGGCGCGCAACTATTTCTATATGGTGACCTGCTATCAGGATCTTTCCTGGTCGGCGCAGGGTCTTTACACCGCCAAGCAGGGGGATTATCCCACTCTCCAGCCGTGGGCCATCGACCTCCTGCTCAAATGGCACCGTCAGGATCCGGTCAGCGACAAAGAGCGCAAGCGCAACGACGGAGTCTACAAGCATCAGAAGAACCGCAATCCCTTCATCGACCACCCCGAACTCGTCGAGCACATCTGGGGCAACCTTCAGGATGTGGCATGGCATGACGGCGAGGATCCTGTCGATCCTCCCGTCGATCCTCCGGTGGAGCCGGGCAACGCTGTGCTGACTTCGCCTGTCGACAACGATTTCTATTCCGCAGGCAACGCCGAGCTTGGAGGCTACACAGAGATAACAGTGCCGGTGCTCGGTTCCGGATTCAAGTATTCCATCACGGCCTCGCTGCAGTCGCAGGATGCCGACTGCTTCGACATCATCGTCGGCTCACGCACTTTCAAGTCGCTGACGGTCACGCCCGTCGACATCAACACCGAGAGCGGCTACTATCTCAAGGTGCGCTACACCCCGAAGTCGTTCACACCCTCCAACTCTTGCCACACCACCACCCTCGTCCTCTCCGGCAAGGATCTTGACGCGCCGCTCACGGTCTATATCCAGGGTACATGCGCCGAGGCTGTGGTTCTTGCCGCTCCGGTGGCTCTTGAGGCCGAGAATGTCACTGACTCGGGCTACACGGCACGCTGGATCAAATCCGCCGACGACATCGACGGTTATACACTATACCGCGACATCTACACCGCCGACGGCACAGCCATCGACCACACCGAGGAATACGACATCGAGCCTGAGGCCGACTCCTACATCTTCACAGACCGCGATCCTCAGGTCAAGGAAGCCTACAGACTTGTCTCCACGAAAGAGACTTCAGTCAGCCCGATGAGCAACGTCATCGTCGTGGACGCCACATCCGGCGTTGACAGCATCAGCAGTGCTGACAGCGAGACTGTTGAGACATACTACACACCTGACGGACTGCGCATCGACGGCAAACCTACACAGAGCGGCATCTACATCGTGCGCCGGGGCGCCTCAGTGGTGAAGACAGTGCGTTTCTGACGCCGACAGACAAAAGGCAACAAAGGAGGCTGTGTCAAAAGCGCGACGATGGTGTGACAGGCCAGAGGTCTGTCTGTGTTGCCAACCGCGGCCTTCAGGCCGTGGACAGGCCGCTGTGTAAGATAACGCATCGCGGAGCGATGCGTGTATGGTAAAGTCTTTACCGCACGACGTCGCTCCGCGACTAATTTTCCGGTGTGATCTCCATCCACGGCCTGAAGGCCGCGGTTGGCAATACGGCCGAACCTCTGGTCCGGCGCTTTTGACCCAGTTTCTTTGTCTTGTCCTCCGGAGAAGGCGCAGTCATTTGTCGGCGAAGGAGCGCAGGAACTCCTCAAGGCTCTCGCCGGAGGAGAGCCGGAACTTGGAGCGCAGTCTGTAACGCGATTTCATCACCGAGGCGGGAGTGATGTTGAGCACGCGCCCGATGGCCGCCGACGACATCCCGGCGCATATATAGGCCGCAAGACGCAGTTGCTTCTCTGAAAGGGAAGGATATGCCGTCTTAAGGCGCTCGGAGAAGCCGGGAAGCATGTTGTCGTGCACCTCGAGAAATGCGCGGCGTTCCTCTTCGCCGGAATTGTGCACCTTGAGCGCCGTTCGCAGACGTGTGGAAGTCGCCTGACCGAGCACACCCTCCGCCTCGCTGCTCTCTATCTCCTTCTGGATCGACTTCAACAGATCCTCCTTTTCCTTCATTATCAGTGCCTCGCGGCTCAGTCGCGCCTTAGTGTTGTCAAGTTCTGCACGTGCCAGAGTGGCTTTCATCTCGCGGTCTCGCGCTCGACGATAGAATGTGAAGGTCACGAGGATGAACACAATGGCAAGCACGAGGAGCAGAATCCATACCATCATTTTCTCGCGCTCGGCCTTGAGGCTCAGCTCCATGTCTGCGCGTGCGATCTCGTCACGTGAGGCCTTGTTGGCGACCTCAAGAGCCATGTTGGCGTTGCTTATTGTGTCCTTCAGGATAACGTATTCCTTAAGATATTTTTCCGCCGAATCCGGCAGATGCCGGGCATCATAGGCCATGGCGAGGGCGTGAGCCGTGAGCATGTCGAACTGCGGGTCCTCACCCTTGACGCGGAGGCTGTCGGCAAGAAGAGCGTATGGCAACGCCTCCGAACCGCGTCCGTTGCGCGAAAGCCAGTCGGAATATAGGGCGAGATGCGCCGAGCGCATCCCCTTCATTCTCGCTTTGTCAGCCGCAGAGAGACGCATGGCCTTAAGGAGATAGTCGACTGAGTCAGTGTTGAGGAAGTGGTTGCGCAACACGATCTCGTAGAACGCCGTGTCGCGGCGGTATTCCGGGACAGAGAGAAGATGACGGTGGATGCTGTCGGCGGTATGGCGGTCAGCCATCAGGGCGAGGTTGAGGAGATTCTTGTCGGCATATTCCTCCTGTCCGATGTTGCGCCATATCCGGCTGGCCTCAGCGGCGTATTCGCGTCCGCGTCCGTAGTCGCCGACGCGCTGCATTATGTCGCCGAGATTCATCAGCGTGTAGGCCAGCGACGTGGAGTCTCCCGAGCGACGGAAATAGTCGAGCATTTCCATTGCGTCGAGATAGCGGTGAAGGAGACTGCCGTCGAAACGCCAGCGGAGCATCTTGAGATGATGGAAATCGTCGGCATACTTTGCCGAGTCGAGAGCGGCGGATGCCGAGTCCAGAATCTGGCGAGCCTTATCGTTGTCGCCCTTTCGAAGATTCATACGCACGCGCCAGTAGGCGACACGCGCGCCTATGCGCGGATCGTCCGGATATGCCCGGGCGAGGCTGTCCAGCGACGCGATCCAGCGGTCGGCACCCGCGCCGGCGTTGTGGCCGTATTCATGTTCCAGCCGCATCGTCAGGGTGTCTGCCAGAGCATTGTCGGTCTTCTCCCAGCCCGACGGAAGCCTGTCCCTGTCAGAGGAGCAAGCGCATAGAAGCACGATGGAAAGTATAAAACTCCAAAAGTTTTTCATGCTCCAAAATTAGTTAAAAAAGTCCATATCATACCGAGAAAACTACATGTGTCCATATTGTGTCCATATAAAATATTTGGCATAAGGTTATAAACCTGCGCACCTTTGTGGCGTAAAACAAAGAACTGCCATAGGCGGACGGTGCTTCCCCGACGGCAGTGTGAATGAAAATCTTTTAAATAGTTTCCCATGAAACAGATTATTTCACTTCTTTTTTCGGCTGCGCTGACAGCAGCCACGATGTGGGCAGGCGAGACGAAAACAGCTGTTTTCGATTTCACGCAGCCTTCGACAATCACACCTTCGCAATATGCACCGGTTGTCCCCGAAACGGACCGCGAATCCCGCTATGAGGTGGACATCAACGGAGTGACATTCAAATCCTCCGATGTAAGCTTTACTGTCAATGGCGGTCTGATAATCACCGGACCCGACAAGCCTTCCAATCTCTACACATGGCGCAAAGGATATAACCCCGACGGGACTAAAAACACGGACAATCCGCAGGACGGACGCTATTATATATGCTTAAGCCCGAGTGCCGCTGAAGATGTCCTTGCCGAAGATCCCTCGCAGCAGTCGGTGTTCACTGTGGCGGCTCCGAAAGGATGGTACATCACTGAGGTTGTATTTCAGGGCGATAAGGCCAACTCCGTGGGATATTTCAAACTTCTTGACAGCGAAGCAGGCACAGGTACGAATGCACAGGCGGAAGGATCGCTGATGTACGAACAGACCTTCCTGCCCAAAGAGGGCACACAGCCTTCGGAGATGAAATTCACTATTCCGCGCAAGCTTGATAACGGAGTGTACATCTCTGGCGCCATCGCCAACAAAGTCACCGTGGTGCTCGCAAAAGGCGAGGATGTTCCCGAACCTGAGCCCGAAGGTCTGCCGATTCCCTACAAGCGTCAGTTCAAGAGCGACAACGGCCTCGACGGCATGACAGTACTCGACGCCAACAACGACGGCTACACATGGGAGTACAAACTCTCCTGGGCATCATGCACCGGAGCCATCGGCGATGAGAACCCCAACACCGAAGGCAACGACTGGCTTATCACGCCCGGTCTGGCCATGTACGGCGGAAAATATTATAAGGTATACACTCCGTTCACACCCCAGTACGGAACTCCCGGTAAGGTCGAACTGAAGCTCGGCACATCCGCGTCTCCCGAGGACATGACTATCGACGTGATGCCCGTGACGGAGTTCGACTCGCGCATGGATTGCGTTAATTACGTGAAAGTACCCAAGAACGGCACATATTATCTCGGAATTCATTGTGTCACACCCCGCGGCGCCGCAACTTACACGCGTCTCCAGTCCATCGACATCTACGAACCGATGCCCACCACGGCGCCCGCGGCTGTCACCGACTTCAAGGTCAGCCCCGCAAGCGACGGCGAGAAACCTTACAAGGTCGAAATCTCCTTCAAGGCTCCCTCCGTGGATCTCGACGGCAATCCTCTGACCGAAAATCTCGATAAAGTAGTGATCGGCAACGGCACATACGCCGGCAATGCGCTCTCCACAGTCTCAAAGACATTCGAGAACGTGGCTCCCGGTCAGGAACTTTCCTATACCTACACACAGAAGGGCACTGGCTACCGCATGTTCGGCGTCGTGGCATACAACGCCTCCGGCATCGGTGCCGAGACATATTCCCGATCGGTGTATGTCGGTGTCAACAAGCCCACCGAACCCACCGGAATGACAATCACCGAAACCGGAACTCCCGGCGAAGTGACACTCTCATGGAAGGCTCCCGAGGTTGACGTCGACGGCAATCCCCTCAACGCCGATCTCGTGACATACAGCCTCACGGACTGTCTGACATACCGACCCATAGCAAACGACGTGAAGGGCACGAGCTACACCTACCAGACCGGCCTGACCGACACCCAACAGTTCTTCCGCTTCGCCATCACGGCCAAGACCGACGGTGGCACGACCATGTCCACAGAGAGTCCTTACGTTGCCGTAGGAAAGGCTCTTGCCACACCCCTCACCGAGGGATTCGAGCGCCTGACAGCGATGCCTCTTGACTTCGAGAGCAACGACGGACGCGCCACAATCTTCCACGACAACGACATGACCGGCGCCAAGAAGCCTTACTCCGCCGAAGGCGACGGCCACTACGTGACACTCTATGCCTACAATTCCGAGGCTCACCCCTCGATGCTGACGGCCAAGATCAGCCTCGCCGGTCTGACATCTCCGGTGCTCGCATTCAACATGTTCGCTCCGGTACTTAACAACGGCGACCGCACCTTCACGGGCAACGAGCTTGTGGTGAAAGCCGGTGAGCCGGGCAAGGAGATGAAGGAACTCGGCAAATTCAAGATCGCCGACCTCGCAGCCGACGGCTGGAACCGCATCGTCTGTCCTCTCGGCGACTTCGCCGGAAAGGATGTGCAATTCCTCTTCGAAGGCAACCTCAACGACTGGCCCAACGGCGAAGACTCGCAGTCGTTCCTCTTCTTCGACCGCATGCAGGTGCGCGAGAATCCCGCAGGAACAGATCTCGCGGCCATCTGCCTCGACACTCCGGCAGTGGCCGAGCAGTCTTACGAATTCCCCGTAAAGATCTATGTGGAGAACGACGGCGCCGCAGCCGTGGAGCTGGCCACAGTGGAGCTTTACCGCAACGGCGAGCTTGCCGACTCCAAGGATGTGAAGTCGCTTGTTCCCGGACAGATCGAGATTGTGGAACTTCCACAGATTCTCGGCGCAACCGACGGCAAGGATGCTGTCTACAAAGCTGTCGTAGTGCTTGAATCCGACGCCGTGGACTCCAACAACGCCACTGCGGAGAAGACCGTGGACTACAAGACCTCCATGCACCCCGCGCCGGAGGCTCTCGCCGGAACATCCGACAAGAACGCCGTCACACTGAGCTGGCAGGCTCCCTCGCTCCCCGGGGGAACAGCCGAGACCGTCACGGAAGACTTCGAAATCGAGGGCAAGTTCGCAGTCGACGAGCTTAAAGGATGGACATTCTACGACCTCGACAAGGGCACGCTCGGACTTCCCACCGGCATGGTGCTCGAAGGTCTGGAAGAGGGCAAGACACAGTATGCCTGGATCATTGCCGACGAATCGCTCTTCGGAGCCGAGGGTATGGCTCATTCCGGAACCCACTTCATGACCGGATTCTTCAACTACGACGGACGGACCAACAACGATATCGCCGTCTCGCCCGAACTCAACGGCAAAGCTCAGGAGATCAGTTTCTACGCCGTAAGCTTCGCAAGCAAGTATCCCGAGACAATCGACGTCTGGGCTTCCAAGGGAACCCGCGACGTGGCCGACTTCGAGCGTGTCGACATAATCTCCAACGTGTCCACCGCATGGACCAAATATACTTTCAATCTTCCCGAAGGAACACGCTTCTTCGCCATCCGCCACGTCTCCTCCGACGCATGGTTCGTGGGCGTTGACGACGTGACCTTCACGCCGATGGAACCCGGCAAGGATGTCGAGCTGCTCGGTTACAACATCTACCGCGACGGACAGAAAGTGAACAGCGACGTGATCGCCGACACCACATATCTTGACGAGGCTATGGACGAAGGCAAGCACAGCTACGCCGTGAGCTGCGTCTACGACAAGGGGGAATCGCTTGCCTGCGCTCCTGTAGAGGTGTCCTACAGCTCGGTCGGAGGCATCGTTTCCGGCAACCTCGTAATCAAGGGCGCCCGCGGATGCATCCTCGTGAATTCGTCAGAACAGATCAAATCCGAAGTCTTTACCGCCTCAGGCGTGAAGATCGCCGACGAGACCTGCGGCGAAGGCCTGACGAGAATCCCCGCTGAGCCGGGCATCTACATCGTTCGCACAGGCTCCGAAACCACCAAAGTGGTTGTAAAATAGTTTTAGATTCTTTGCTTGACAGCAAAAAGGTTGGCCCGGACACTGATTTCATGGTGTTCGGGCCTTCTTTTATATTTCTCAGTCTGGTACGCACAAAAAAATAATTTCATTTTAGCTCATATCTGAACTATTATTGTTATATTTGCAGTCTAACAGTTCAGAACAAAGCCATGAATGACAATATCTATATGCTCTCCGACACTGAGCTCTGCCGTCGGATCGGACTAAAGATCAGGCGACTTAGGCTTCGTCAGAATTTCACACAGACATCGCTTGCGGAGGAGGCTCAAATATCTCTCTCCACTTTGAAGAGAATCGAGGAAGGCAAAATCAGTTCGTTCGATTCTTTGATGAGAGCACTGCGGATATTGGGCGAACTGGATATTTTCACACCTTTGCTGAAAGAAGAGGAGATGAGTCCCAACGAATATTACGCATTCATGGAAGCCGCAAAAAAGAAACAGCGGAAGAGAGCGAAAACACAAAATAAGAAAGACAAATCAGAAAAGGAGGAATCGGAATGGTAGATATTGCTCGTGTCAATCTATACGGCCAGCCGATAGGTTCATTGCGATGGGACGACAGTCAGCAGACAGCATTATTTGAATATGCCGAGAGCTTCATCGGGTGTGGTCTGGAACCTTCTCCGATACTGATGCCTGTCAGGAGCGGAAGGATATATTCTTTTTCCGACATCGGTAGGGATACATTCAAGGGGCTTCCGGGTATGCTCGCCGATTCCTTACCCGACACCTACGGAAGAGCCTTGTTGGACCGTTGGCTTGCCCTTTCGGGGCGCTCAAGCGGCAACACAGTCGAGACTCTATGTTTTCTCGGGAAAAGGTGTATGGGAGCATTGGAATTCGAACCGGCGATGGATGCGCCATACGGAGAGGATGTCTCAATCGAGATTGAATCACTGGTGGATGTGGCAAGCGAGGCATTGGCTGAAAAGGAGGAATTCGGAGCCAACCTTGCCGACGACAAGAAAGCCGCCATCGCAGAAATATTGCGTCTCGGCACTTCCGCGGGCGGTCAGAGAGCCAAGGCCGTAATTGCCTACAATCCACAGACAGGAGAAGTCCGCTCGGGTCAGGTTGAGGCTCCGGAAGGTTTTGACTACTATCTAATAAAGCTCGATGGCGTGACTGCTGAAGCCGGATTCAGACCGACACAAAATTATGGAAGGCTTGAATACTCCTTCTCTAAATTAGTAAAGGAATGCGGTATCGAAATGACCGATTGCAGTCTGATTGAAGAAAACGGACGGGCTCATTTCCTCACTAAACGTTTCGACCGTAAGAACGGCAAGAAGATTCACATGCAGACATTGTGTGGTATAGCTCATTACGACTACCGTATGCCGAGGGCTTATTCCTATGAGCAAGCCTTTAATATAATGAGGACATTGCGATTGCCATACTCTCAGGCACAGGAAATGTTTCGGCGTATGGTGTTCAATGTCGTTGTACGTAATCAGGATGACCACACGAAAAACATATCCTTCCTGATGGATAGAGAAGGGAAATGGAGACTCTCTCCGGCATACGATATGGGATATGCCTACAATCCAACAGGTGGATGGACGGCACAGCATCAGATGTCCGTCAACGGAAAATTCGATGACATCAAGCGCACTGATCTTCTTGAATTCGCCCGCAGGAACAATATCAAGGATGCTACCGAAATAATTGACATGATAGTCGAGAACGTCGCAAATTGGCCTCTAATAGCGGAGGGATGTGATGTCCCCAAGAAAATGATAGATGCGATAGTGCCCAATATAAAACTATCGATTTGAGACGACGGCGTTGAACGTATTCCGAGACAAACCAAGGTGATCGTCGAATAAAAATTACTGGCAAAATGCAAGAGCGAGGCTCCGGTTCTGTCCGGTAGCCTCGCTCTATTTTTACATATTTCTAATTTGATGCGTTTTTGCAGGGGATTTTTGAGATTTCCAAAAATAATTGACTACCTTTGGCCGCACGAGCACATTATTTTTTGCGAACGGATTATATTTTTTCAACATATCTAAAGCACTTGATTTATGACAAAACTATCCACCCTTTGTCTCACACTGGCGTTAGGATGCTGTGCGGCGATCGCCGCGCCTCCGCTTACCCGCAGTGTGCCTCACGGCCAGTCGCAGCCGCGGCCGCAACGTCAGACCAGCCGTGTGTTCAACCTCTTCAGCGTGCGTTCGGACCGTCCGTCAAAACGCGTGAATCTGTCGAACTCCATGCCGACGAAGCTTTCCGGAACCTCGTCACGCGCCAAGGTCGCTCCGATGAAGGCCGGAGCTTCCGGTTCAACGATCTACAGCGTCGTGACTTACTCGCGGGGCGCCGCACCTAAAGGCGCATGCGAGGTCTTCCTCGACGCCACAGTCAACCACCTCGCCAATATCACCCTCCAGAGCTACGGCAACGCTCAGGACTTTGGCGCACTCTTCGTGCGTGACGGCAAGATGCACGTCTACACCACCGAATGGGACGAATACTGGGGCATGGCCGACTTCATGGGCAATTACTATTATGAGGTGGATCTCGCCACCGACGACGTTAAAGTGACCAAACTGTCCGACCTCGCCTCTGTATTCACCGTTTCGGCCTACAATCCCGACGAGGACAAGATATATGGCTACCTCAGCACCGAGACCGCCGCATGGTACGGCTGGGCTCCCGGCGCCGATCCTCTCGATTTCCATCTGGTGGGCACGATTCCAAACAGCGACTTTCCGGAGGGCAACTTCGCCCTCGCCGCACTGACCTACAATCAGGTGAGCGGAAAATATGTGGGCATCTACAACGCCGCCTCCGGGGCGGGTGTCTACGAAATGGATCCCGCCACCGGAAAGCTGACCAAGATAGCGACTATGCAGAATCCGACCCGCTACACCACAGGTTTCTGCTACAGTCCGCTCGACGGCGGCTATGTCTTCGTGCAGGCTGCCGACGGCGAGAACTCCATTCAGCTTCTCGACGAGAAGACATTCAAGACAATCGCCAAGACAGACTACGGCTACGACATCCAGTTCGCGCCATTCTACTGTCCCGACCAGCTGAAATTCCCCGACAGCGCACCAAAGCAAGCCGAGCTGCTCTCTGTCATGTTCCCTGACGGCGCACTTAGCGGCTCACTCTCTTTCCGCATGTCAAACGAGAACTATGGCGGCAATCCCGTGCTCGGCAACATCAACTGGATCCTCGACATCGACGGCAAGGAATACAAACGCGGCTCCGCAGCCGCCGGCAGCGAGTTCACGATCAGCATCGAAGGTCTGACCGAAGGAGAGCACACCTTCATTCTGCGCCCGTCAATCGCCGGCATCTTCGGCCGTGAGGTCAGCGAGACAGCATATGTGGGCAACGATACTCCCGTGGCGCCCACTGATGTGAAACTCAGCGACTCTACCATCACGTGGCAGCCGTCGACCCAAGGTGTCCACAATGGCTACGTCAATGCCGAGGCCGTGACCTACAACGTCTATGTCAACGGCGGAATGGTGGCCACCGGCATCAAGAGCACGGAATGTTCCCCGCACCTTGCATCCGACAAACCTCTTGACTTTTACACCGCCGCTGTAGAAGCAGTCTTCGACGGCAAGGTATCCGAACAGGCGTTTTCCAACGACATAGTCTATGGACAACCGCTCAATGTCCCCTACTCCTATCTACCCACCCCGAAAGAGTCGCAGCTCTTCACGGTGCTCAACAACAACAACGACGCAAAGACCCTCGAATACTACGGCGAGTTCAAAGATGGAATCGTGGGTGAGTTCTCGGGCTATATCTACAAATACAACAGCCGTGAGGACGCCGACGACTGGCTTTTCCTCCCCGTGACCAACTTCGCGGACGCCGCTAAGGTATACACCTTCTCCGCCTCGATTTTCGGCACGAACGCCCGATATGCCGAGAGCTATGAGGTGCTTCTCTGCACGTCCACAGACGGCACAGACGCATCCATCGTCAAGACCATCGTGCCGGAACGTGTGGCCGCCACATTCGCACGCGGCACATCAACCATCGAGAACATAAGCGAGACATTCTATTTCACGGTGCCGAAAGCCGGAACATATTACGTTGCGGTTCATGTCACTTCGCCCAAAGATCTCTACAACCTCTATCTCACCAACTTCGCCGTCTCCTCCTCCGACGCTATATCTTCAGCCGGTCCCGGACTGCCGACCGGACTTTCCGCGACTGCGGGCGCAATGGGTGCCCTTGAGGCCGAAGTCAGCTTTACTATGCCGAAAGCTTCTGTAGCCGGCACAACCTACGGCGACGACAAGACCCTCAGCGCGAGCGTACAGGCCGAGGGTTGCGAGGCCGTCAAAGTCAGCGGCAAGCCCGGAGAGACCGTCACGACAAAGGTGACGACAAAGCAGGGTGAGAACACCATCACCGTGACCGTTGCCGACGGCGATAACGTAGGCGCGCCCGACAGCATCGACGTCTACACCGGTGTTGTGGCTCCCGGCACCGTACGCAATCTTGAATCCTCGGTTTCCGCCGACGACATGACGATGACCCTTACGTGGGAGGCGCCCGAGTCGGGCGACCTCGACAACGGATATGTCGCTCCGACAGGCATCAACTACTATCTCTGCGAGCGCAAGACAGTCGACGGCCAGACAGGATGGTTCGTCACTTCGCCCATCGGCACAGATGTCTACACATACAGCTACACGGTGCCTGAGGGAACGCCGCTTATGGCCGCCCATCTCGGAATTGTTGCCGAGAATGCCGCAGGCTTAGCCGAAGATTTTGTCAATGTCTCCGCAATGCTCGGCAAGCCTCTGGAAATACCGTTCGAGAACAATTACTCCGCCGGAGATTTCGTACAGCCGATCCTGACTTTCGATTCCTCCGCATCCTTCTACGTTGACGATCCCGGCGTTCTGTTCAGCCAGTATTCCACCCCGGACAAGCGAGCCGCCCTGTTCACACAGTCGTTCTACGCGATACCGGACGGAGGAATAATGCTGCCCAAATTCAGCACTCTGGGCATGCAGCACGCGGCTTTCGAGATCAACACCTTCGGCGGCAGCTGCAAGAGCTTCGCTGTCTACGCCAAGGCTCCCGGCATGGACGAGCCGCAGCTCATAAAGGAATATGCGGGCGAAGACTTCACCGAGTCCGGACCTGTGAAAGAGCGTATCGAGCTTCCCACAGCCTTCCAGAACCAAAGTTGGGTTGAGATCACCCTGCGCTATTCCACCACGGGCTACACTCAGTCGTTCATCATCTACGGCTTCCGCTATGTGGACAACATTCCCCACGATTTCGCGATGCTCAAGATCGCAGGTTCATCTATCGCCCGAATCGGAGAGGAGAACGTCTTTACAGCTCAGGCGATGAATTTCGGCTATGAGTCCGACATATTCCCCGGCGGCGAATGGTCGCTCAAGAGCGCTTCCGGCGAGGAGCTTGCACACGTGGTCGTTCCCAAGGGCACAGAGCCTGTGGAAGCCGACGGCATCGTGGAGAACAGGATCTCCTTCACGCCCAATGCCGACAACCTCGGCGACATCACTCTCACATTCACCCTCAACGCCGACGGCGGCAAGGACAACAACAATACGGCGTCCTATACCTTCACGGTCGAGAAGGGCATCGAGCCTGTAGTCACCGACCTTCATTCCACAGAAGCCACCTACGACAAGGTGGCATTGGCATGGACGGCACCCGAGCCTGCGCCTGTCATCGAAAGTTTCGAGGACGAAACTCCATTCACCCTCGACGACGAGAGCGAGATGATAGCCCAGTTCAGACGCCACGACGGCGACGGCGAGACAGTCTGGGGTCTCAACGACGAAGGATACGGCAGTCAGCCCTGGGCCAACGAACCGATGAGCTTCATGGTCTGGAGTCAGGAGGCAATCGGCGAGATCCTTGACAACAAGAATCTCTCCATCGAAGCCAACTCAGGCGACAAATTCCTCGTGGCCTTCTGTCCCGCTCCGGAAGAGGAAGGTAGCGAACCCGGGGCTGCCGACGACTGGCTCATCTCCCCGAAAGTCGACAGCGGCAGCTCGCTGAGTTTCTCCGCACGTGCCTTCAGCTATGCATACGGCGCCGAGACAATCGAGGTGATGTATTCCACCGGCAGCGACAAACCCGAGGACTTCAAGGTTCTCTCCACAGTAGAACTGAAAGGAGCCGCCGACGAGCACCCGATGTGGCAGCAGTACAGTTTCGAGCTTCCCGCCGATGCCAAATACTTCGCCCTCCACTACGTCAGCCACGACATCTTCGGAATCATGCTCGACGACATCGCCTACGCTCCCGAAGGCAAGACAGTTAAAGTCACCGGCTTTGAGGTCTACCGTAACGGAGTCCTTGCAGCGACAGTAGCCGACAGCGCCTGTGAGGACACCGACGTGCAGCCCGACACACAGTATACCTACACTGTCGTTCCGACACTCAGCAACGGCAGCAAGGGACTTGTCAGCAACACCCTCGTGATCCGCACCACAGGCGTCAATGGCATCGACGGCAACGCCGAAGCTGTCTACGCCGCACACGGACAGATCATTGTCAAAGGATTTGAAGGCAAGTCCGTCGCCATCGTCAGTGCCGACGGCAAGACGATCTTCGCCACCTCATCGGCAGCCTCCGTTGAGCGCCATGCCGTAGAATCCGGCATCTACCTCGTCCGCGCCGCCGGTTCGACCCGCAAACTAATCGTGAAATAATCCCCCCGAAATAATTTCTCTTAACTACAGGAGGATGTGCCAAATTGAATTGGTACATCCTCCTTCCTCTGTATGTTCTGAAGTTCTTACGCCGGGATTACGTATTTATTTACCTTTAAGAGAGTGTTACTTATCTGGCAGAAACTTAATGATCGTACCTCTGTCAGTCACCACCTCTATTGATAAATCCTTTGTCTCGGACACACCTGTGAATTTAGCGGTCAGCACCTGTTTGCCGTCGGACCCCTGCATACTCATGGAACTGGCCTGAAAACTCATGCCGTCGCCGATCAACCGGCAGCCGTTGACAGTAAGCGACTGGGCGCCTTCGATAGCCACTGTGACCTCTGTATTGTCCTTGTCGGCGACATAGTCCATGACTGAAAGCTTCAGATTATCCTTTGAAGCCGTGGCATCGTTCTCCTTTTTCAGCTCGACGTAGATGCGTGTATCGCCATGCGATTTGTCTACGGTCATGGAGCCAATCGCCGAGGGATCGATGTCTTTGAGACATTCGGAACCTTGCCCCATGAGTTTGCCGTCTACATAGAACAACGGCACTTCTTCCGTCGGTTTACGTGTCTTCTCTCCAGCGGCGGTTTCCGTGTCATCGTCTTCGGAAGAATCCGCTATAATATCGCTAACCACTTCGTCCATGTCGGCATCTTCGGGAAGGATAACGTCGAACTCTGTGACATGTCCTGAATTATCGGAATACGAAGTTTTATAAAACTCTTCGGCTTCCCTTTCTGCATCTAAACGATATTGGCTCTTGGGGAGTGCCGACAAGCCTGACTGATCGAAATCTGTGATCATTTCGGCCATCGAGGGCGTCTGGATAAAGAACAGCGCGAACGCCACGCCGGACAATGCCGCGAAGACGCCGACGCCTCTGCGGACTTTTGAGGATCTGTTTTTCTGCATCATAACGATTCGTTTTCTAAGTTTACTATTGTTAAGGTTGTCGGCGAAAGCCTGCAGTCTGACACCTCCGACCTTTTTTATCAACATCATCTGATATTCGCGTGCGTCCGTACCCTCGTCGATCATTGAGGCATCGACCTCATATTCATGGACTTCCCGCAGCGATTTCAGGAGACTCCACGCGAAAGGATTATACCAGCACACAGCCGCACCGAGATAAGCGGCCACGAGGTCGATCCGGTGAAGGCTGCGCACATGCGTCAGCTCATGCTCCAGTATCATATCGGCATGTTCCGATTCGAGAACCGACCGCTTCAGTACCACATACCGGCCGAAACAGAACGGCGACATCGGCTTGTCGGAATCCACGATGACGAGTGTGGCATCACCGAGCCTCCGTTTCTCGCTTCTGCGGATCATCAGCGCAAGCCTCGCCATCGAGACTACAAACATCAGCAGTACGGCGACGACACCGGCCACATAGACTTTCGCACAGAATTTCGTGGCCTTAAACAGCCTTTGATCATGAAATGCCATAGTATCAATTTCAATCGGATTATATCTTACCCTTTCACCCTTTTTCACGAAAATTGGTCCCTGACGGGGAGTATAGACCTTCTGATCCTTTTCCATGGGAGCGAATGGATCGACAACAGCGTCCTTCACGTAGAAACTACCGGCGGCGGGAACCACGACAAACGACATGACCAGGATGCCTAAAAGCACGATCCGGTTGAAACGCGGCTGCTTCGCTCCCGCCATGATCAGTAGGTAAACAATATAGAGTATGGCGAGAGTGCAGCCCGCAACTATCGAGTATGCCAAAATATGTCCTTCCATCGCTTTATTTGCTTTTTTTCTGTTTTTCAACCATGTCGATCAGCTCCTTAAGCTCGTCGACCGTTATCTTCTCGTCTTCCACAAGGCAGCTCACCAGCGACGTGTAGGAATTGTTAAAGAAATTGCCTATCACTTCGCGCACCTTCTTGCGACGGACGCCCTGAAGCGACGCCACAGCCTTGAAGCGGTGGGCGCCACCGATCTGTTCATGATCCACGTAGCCTTTCTCCTCAAGAATCCTCACCGTGGTAGCCACGGTGTTGAAGTGAGGTTTGGGGTCGGGGTAACATTCCACCATCTCACGCACGAACATCGGGCCTTTGTCCCAGAGCATGCGCATGATCTCCGTCTCCTTCGGAGTGAGTTCGAGAGCTTTTCTTCCTGCCTTCATCTTTAACAAAACTAATTTTTTAGTTGATGCGGCAAAAGTATAACTAAAAAATTAGTCACACAATCCCTTTAACACTCCTTAACAAAAAAAAGATAGTTCCTTATGGTTCCTCATGGTTCGAAAACCATGGTTAATGATGGATAGAAAAAATGGTTAATAATGGTTTGAAAAATTGTCCGTCATTGTTCCCCATTGTTCGAAAACTATGGTTAATGATGGATAGAAAAAAAGGTTAATAATGGTTGGGGAAAATTCGCGGCTATTTTCGGCGCGATAATAGGAATTTGGTGGAGAAACTCCGACATTTCATACAGCATCAGCCAAAAAGTTTGTTTTGTGGTGTTTATGCCGGTAATTTTGTATCGTCAAACAAGATAAAAACTTCACCACCATGAATACTACTTCCCAAAACAACAGTGAGAACAAGGTCGCCGCAGTGAAAAAGAACAATAACAACACATCCGCAGCCGTCGCTTCAGGTGTCGGCGCCGTGGCCGGAGCTGCAGCTGGCGTGGGTGCCGGTGTCGTTATCGGCAGCGTCATTTCCCCCGATGAAGCTTCTGCGTCTGAAATAGTGCATCATGAATTCGACGCCGACGACAATTTTTTCAATCTGAATGACGATGACGTAAAGCCTGTGGAGGCCACACGCGACCTGCACGTTGAGTCTGTGCATCCGATTGAAGCCACGCCCGAACCGGCTCAGTCTCAGGAGCCTGTAGTCACCGAGGCCAAGGTCGAGACAATCGAACAGGTGGAGATCGTGGAGCAGCCGGAAGACGAGGTGCAGGTAACGGCCTACCAGCGCATGACCAATCCCGAAAACGGACAGACCGCCGAGATCGCCGTCGTCATTGAAAATGGCGAAGAGGTCGGTTATCTGGACGCCGACGTAGATGGATACGCCGACATCAGGATACAGGACACCAACCATGACGGCAACATCGACTATTCAACAGAAGCTCAGGACGTTTCCGGCCAGCATATCGAGATGCAGCCTTTTCAGGAGGCTTTCGAGCACCAGCCCGACTTCAACAACAACAACGACATGGCCGACTATGTCAACAATGCCGACGTCGACAATTTCATGGCCTGAGGCTCCGCATGAAGATGAAGACAAAAACAATCATCGCCACGCTGCTGCTGTGCCTCACGTGCGGCGTGGCCGTAGCATACGACATCTCCGTAACCGCTGACGGCAACACGCTCTGTTTCAACATCAAGGACAAGGCCGAACGCAAAGCGGCCGTGACGTATGCCGGAAGCGTCAGGGAGGGCAGGAAGCCTTCGCTGAAAGGTAAGGTTACAATCCCTTCCAAAGTGAGACACAACAATGTGGTCTACAGCATCACGTCTATAGAACCCAAGGCTTTTGCAGGCGAGACTCAGCTGACCGAAATCGTGATTCCCGACGGCGTCGATTCAATCAGGGACTTCGCCTTCGAAGGGTGCGATTCGCTGAAAAAGGTGACATTTCCGGCCAATCAGGTCAGCTTCGGCGAGGGAGTGTTTTTCCGCTGTCCGCGGCTCGCGGATCTGAATCTCGGCAGCGACTGGACGGAACTGAATCTCGCGCAATTCCGCTGGAGCGAGGCACTGGATTCCATAGCCATCCCAGCAAAAATCGCCACGATAAAAGATATCGCCCTACTCAGGAATCTCAGGAAAATTGAAGTGTCGAAAGACAACGGAAAGTTCAGTTCCCACGACGGTATGCTCTACGACAAGAGCGACAAGACATTCCTGAAATGTCCTCGCGGCTACGAGGGCAAAGTCACCGTGGCCGAAGGTACCGAAAGTATCGCCGACGGCGCACTGATCGACTGTGCATCTGTCACGGCACTCGATCTTCCTGGAAGTCTGAAATCAATGTCGTTTCGCGAGACCTCGCGTATGCCCGCGCTTGATAGCATCGTATTGCGTGCCTCCGAACCGATCCTCAACGCCTACGCCGGCGAAAAGGGATATTTCCTACTGATGCTCCGCAATCCCTCTGCGACAGTCATCTCTGTTCCCGCCGCCTCGCTGAAGGCTTACCGCAGCGCGCTCGCTACCGCTCCCGGCGAATATGCCGCGACTCCCGGAAGTCTCCCCTACGTCGTCTCTTCCGACGCGCTCCCCCTGACAAAGAATTTCAAAAAAATCAAGACGAACAAACAATGAAAAGATATATCATCATCCTTACGGCGCTTATGCTGACTGTGGCGGCTTCCTCTTTCGCCGCACGGCAGAATGACAGGCAGGAGACGCAGATCTCCGACGCCGTGCAGATCAAGCTTCTATCCATCAAGAAGGACAAGCTTAAGTCAAAACTTCAGGAGGAGGAAGCTCTACGCAACCGGATCGCGGAGGGAGTCGCGCCCGAAGCCATGGAGGAAGCCAACGAACGGCAGGATTCAATCTGTATTGCTCTACGTTCCGAAATCGTCGACATTGATCTGCAGATCGAGGAGCTTGACGCAGCGCAGTCCGTGCAGGATCCCGGAAGCGCCATAAACGAGTCCATCATAGATTTTCTCAACGGCAAAAAGGAATCGAAGGAATCAGAAGAATCAAAAGAATCTGAAGATCTTTGATTTGATACAGAAACCGCACCATTTCATGGAAAGTGACATGAAACAGTTGCACAGCCGTTCCTCCGCGCTTAACTTTGCATCATCAAAACAGACAAACTAACACCAACAATACAATTATGAATACCGGCAACTACGATAGCGAAGCTACAAGATTCCCTGAATCAGTAGACGAGAATACACATTACGAAGGCGCTCCGGCACCCGAGAAACCCCGCGCCACACCTCCCGCGATCCATCCCGAGGATGCAGCTAAGAGCGTTCAGTCCGCAGCCGCTCAGAACAAGCCCGAGGCAAAAAGCGCGCAGCCCAAGAAGAAAAGCTCCACAGGCGCCAATGTGGCAAAGAACGTGGCCATCGGCGCAGGAGCAGGACTCCTGATGGGCACAGCCGCCACTTTCCTCACCAGCATGGCCAGGGCAAATTCTGCAGATGACGCGGCCGATGCCGACAACGTTTCCTCATCTGACAACTCGCATCCCGCATGGTCGGACGGCGAGGTGAAAGTCGCCACCTCCGTCAACGACGGAATGTCGTTCAACGAGGCTTTCGCGGCCGCACGAGCCGAAGTCGGCCCCGGCGGCGCATTCGAATGGCACGGCGGCGTCTACGGCACTTACACAGCTGCCGAATGGAACAACATGTCGGCTGCCGAAAAGGCTGAATACGGCGACCATTTCTCATGGAACAACGTCGACTCCCACCATACTTCCGCTTCTCACCACACTTCCTCCTCAGCCCATCATTCCGCTCCCTCGCATCAGCCTGCGTCGCAGGGCGAGACACAGCAGCATTCCGGCGAAAACGGCGGCGGTGGCAGCAGCCAGTCCCACGAGCCCAAGATCGGCGGCAAGGACGAGGACATCGAGGTCGTGTCCGTCAACCACAATCAGAATCCCGGCGGCGGCCATCAGCCCGCACAGCCGACTCAGCCTACCCAGCCCACTCAGCCCACAAACACCAACGGCGGTGGCGACGTCGAGGTCATCGGCGTCTTCCATGACGACGACACCGGCTACAACATCGGCGTACTTAACGCCCACGGCCACGGCGCAATGATGATCGACGTCGACGGCGATCTGAAATTCGACGTCATGGCCGTGGACGTCAACGACAACGGCGAATTCGAGGAGTCGGAAATGGCTCCGGTAAAGGAAAATATCACTGTCAACGACCTCGGCGGTTTCACCAACGACGCGGCTCCCGCTTCCGAGAAAGGCGTCGGGGAACAGGATGACAATGTCATCACTGTCGACGACGACGATACCGATGATACCGACTCCGACAGCATCGATCCTCAAAACGATCGCGAAGGTGACACGACCGATTCGCTCAATGTTTCCGAGGTCGAAGTCAACAGTGTCGAGGATCCATCAGGCGAGCAGCGCTCGGTGGAGGAAGGCATCATGGAACACAACATCGTGGAAATTTCCGACGAAGAGCTTTACGCCACGGAAAGCGAGCCTGTTGACTACGACATCGACGGACTTCCCGCTCCCGGCACCGGCGAGGAATACGGTCCCGACCTCACCGACTACAGCAGCGACGACATGCTTGCCGACGGCGGCATTATGGACGACTCATTAGATCCGATGGCATGAGAAATTCGTTCGTGAAACATCTGCTCCTTGTCCTGCTCATCTGCGCGGGCGCGTTCTCCCTCTCGGCAAGGACATATCTTGTCTCGGTCGGCATCTCGGACTATTCGCAGTTCCCCGGCAAAGCCGACTATCTGCGCCTCCCGATCAAGGACGCCAAGGATGTGGCAGACCTCTATGCGGCAAACACCGATGTGGACTACGCCCTCCTTCTCGACTCCAAGGCCACGCGCAGCCGTATCCTCAAGGCGATAAAGAAGGTCTATGCCAAGGCCGGAGCGGACGACGCCGTAGTGTTCTATGTCAGCGGACACGGCTATCCGGGCGGTTTCTGTGCCTACGACGGCCGCCTCAGCTTCGCCGAAGTCCGCAAGGCGATGGCCGTGAGCAAATGTCCCGTCAAGATGATCTTCGCCGACACCTGCCACTCCGGCGGAATGCGTGCCGAGGCTCAGGCGACCTCATCGGCAGCCTCGGCCGCTGCCAAGAAGGCCAACGTGATGCTCTTCCTCTCCTCGCGCACCAACGAGAATTCTATCGAACGTCCCTCGATGGACAACGGCATGTTCACCACCTATCTGCTTGAAGGTCTGCGCGGCAGCGCGGACGCCAACGGCAACAGGCGAATCACCGCCAGAGAGCTTTACGACTACGTCTCGAAAAAAGTCGTGAGTGATACCCGAGGTGAGCAGCATCCGGTGATGTGGGGCAACTTCAGCGACAACATGATCGTAATGTTCTGGTAATATTTCGAAAACAACAATGGACGAGATAATCAAGATAAAATGTCCCTTCGACGGCGCGGTACTCTCCGTGAAGAGTTTTCCGGGCATCGAGACCAAGAGTGTGACTTGCCCGATCTGCAAGCACAAGTATCCTTTCACCCAATTCAAAAAGGTTGTCGAGAAAGCGCCTCAGCCCTCGTGCATGGAACACACGCAGCTCCCCACGGTCAACTTCAACATCGGCAAACTCGTGCATCTGGAGTCCGGCGCTTCCTTCACGCTCAAGCCGGGACGCAATGTCATCGGACGCAAAGCCTCCAACTCCACCGCCGACTTCATGATCGACACCGGCGACATGCGCGGTCTCAGCCGATCCCATATCGTTGTGGAAGTCAGGAAAGAGCCGGCGAAAGGATTCGTCCACTACGTTTCCCTCTTCAAGGAACGCGTCAACCCCACGAGCGTCAACAATATGCCGCTTCTCTTCGGCGACTGCGTGATTCTCGAAGACGGCGCGACCCTTAAGCTCCCCGACTGCACACTGAAATTCCGGCTCGCCGACAGCGAGGCAACCGACATCTAATTCAGCCTCTAAGTTATGAAATACAAAATCAAAGTATATAGCATCTACGAGTTCGGCCACCGCAAGGACGCCACCGGTAATCCTCATCAGGAAGACTGCACATATCCGCTCCACGGACACATGTCGGACTCCGACAGGACGTTCATTCTCTGCGACGGCATGGGTGGCCACGACGCCGGCGAAGTTGCCAGCGCCACGGTCTGCGAGGCTATGGGCCATTCGATCCATTCCGACGGCCACGACGCAGACGGGATCTTCACCGAGAAGGATTTCCTGAATGCTCTTGACGTCGCTTACAACGCTCTGGACAAGAAAGACAACGGCGCCGCAAAGAAGATGGGCACCACGATGACTTTCCTGAAACTCCATAATCAGGGTGCCACCATCGCCCATATCGGCGACAGCCGCGTCTACCACATCCGTCCCGGAAAGACAGGAAAGGATACAAAAATCCTCTTCGAGACCTCCGATCACTCACTCGTCAACGACCTCATCAAGATCGGCGAACTGACAAGGGAGGAGGCTCGCCTCTCCAATCAGAAGAACGTGATCACCAGAGCCATGCAGCCGCATCTCTCGCCGCGTCCCAAAGCCGACATCCACACCACCGCCGACATCCGCCCCGGCGACTACTTCTATCTCTGTTCCGACGGAATGCTGGAGCAGGACGACATGGAGAACGGCTCCACGCTCCGCAACATCTTTTCCGGCCAGGGAGGCGACGATGACAACAAAGTGGAGATCCTGCGCTCCGTGACCGACGACAACAATGACAACCATACTGCCATAATCGTCCACATCCTCGACGTGACGGACAACAAGCCTGTGGCGGCACGCCCCAAATCCGACAGGATGGCAACAGTGAACGATAGCGAAGTCTCCGCAGCCTCCGCGGCTCCCGTTGCGGTTCGCAGACCAAGCCGAGGCAAATCCGCACTGATAGCGTTCTTCGTCGTGGCAGCATGTGTCGCCGCCATAATATTCTTCATGAAGAAAGGTGACGATGATAAGAATACGCTGGAAGATGTCAGGCCGCAGACCGAAAAGTCCGCGGTAGCCGCGCCGGAAAAGACTCAGGTGAATACTCCCGAACCGACCAAGGAAGTCACCGCACACGCCCCTGCCGAGGATATCGCCGCTCCTGCCTCCCCCGCCGCGTCGGTCCAAAAGCCGACAGAAAAGCCTGCCGCGGCCGCCCCTGCCGCCCAACCCGACAACGCCCCCTCCAAACCCGCAGTCTCCGCGGATGAGATAAGCAAAATCGGCAAAAAATACAATCCGCCCGCTAAGAGCGACGAGGAAAGCGGCGTAACGGAAAGCGACCAATCCAAAATCAAGAAAATCAACCCCCAACAAGGAAAATAACTCAATTCATTCTGAGGCGGATGTCTGCAGGAGCCGAAGCAATGGCAAGAGCCATATCGTTCATCTGATGAAATTCCGAATAACCGGAAGTTGATTTGCGGCTCACATTCTCAGGCCACGGCGCCAATAACAGCAACCGGCCCGCACTGCACAGATCAAAATCCGCCCCTTTCGGTTTGAATCTATCCTCAAAACCTTGATTCCGGAGCAAAATCATATTTGCTCCGGTTTCTTTTGCGTAATCCACTATCCGCCTCTCCGCAGGATGGATCGCCGGGGTAATCGGAACAGCGCCTCCATCAATCTCCTTTCGACAATGCTCCGAATATGTCCGGAATTCATCCTCGCTCCATCGGCGGTGAATCCGGACAGGCAAAAGATAAATCTCCTTCAACAGAAATAAGTTCCCGAACGCGGCATATTCATGTCCCGCGATTTCAAGATGCAGATACCTCCTGAACAGATCCGGAAAACGTCTCCTATAGATATATCGGCGTGGATTGTCCTCCACATAATTTATCGCTCTTTCTAATTGTTCATGACTGAAAATAACCCGATCGTGAAATGTGGAGAAAAGCGTCTTGACTTCCGAAAGTCCTTGAAGCCTGCCATTTGCCTTGGAGCAAGCCCCGAAGAATCCTGCAAGCTCGCTGCCAAGCTTCCGTTTAAGTCTCTCATTCACACTCAAAACAAAATGAATATGATCCGGCATTACGACAAAACGCAAGATCCTCATCTCAGGATGATGAGAAGGGATAGACTGAATTTCATCCTTGATCATTTCGCCCAAGGCAGTATGTATGGGAATGATCATCTCCCCCTTTTTAATTTCTGCTGCGCCTGTATCAGGAATCTCAGACAGACGCGGCGAACCCGGAAGCGTCGTCGCTGTGATCAGATAAACACCCGGAGCACAGTAATCGTGAAACAAAGCACGCTTTGGACGCTTAGCCGCTCCGACGGTGGGCGCAGGCTCATGTCCCCTCATAAAATCAGGAAGAGGACGATAAGATGGGAATCCGGACGAATCTGGTCGATCAGCAAAATCCATACGCATCAGAATCAAAATTAAAAACTGTGCCGAGGCGGAAGCCGAGGAAAAACCTCTCCCTCACCGTGCCGAGGCGGAAGCCGAGGTCAAAGCCACCGTCAGATCGGTCGGAGCTCGCCGGTGGCGGAGTCGATCACGTATCCGGCGACGCGGATGTCCGCGGTCATCAGCGGATGATTGCGTATCAGATCCACGGTCTCGCTCACGGATTGTGTGACCTCGTCAAAACCGTGAAGCCACTTGTCGAGGTCTATGCCGCAATGGCGCATCAGCGAGATGTTGCTCTCCGGCACACCGCGCTCCTTCATAAGATGAAGCATCTCGGCGGCATTCATGCCCTGCACGCCGCAACCGGTGTGACCAATCACCATAATCTCCTCCACTCCAAGCTCATAGACCGCTATAAGGAGCGAGCGCATCGTTGAATCGAACGGATTGGTAATGACACCTCCGGCATTCTTGATAATCTTGACGTCGCCGTTACGCAGCCCTAAAGCTGCAGGAAGCAGCTCAACAAGACGCGTATCCATACACGTCACTATCGCGATCTTCTTGTCAGGATATTTCGACGTGAGAAACTTCTCATACTGTTTCTCCGCCACAAACTTTCTGTTATGCTGTAAAATCTCTTCTATCATAATTCAAGAGGGTGTGGTGAATGGGAAAGATGAGGTCTGGCCGTAGGATGAACGGTCAAGGTTGCGGTAGCCGATGGCTTCGGCAATATGGGCGGCTTTCACCTCCGGGCTGTGGTCGAGGTCGGCGATGGTACGCGCAACCTTAAGTATGCGGTCGAAGGCACGTGCGGACATTGAATGGCGCTCCATGGCGTTCTTCAGGCGGCTTAGCCCTTCGGCGTCAGGCCAGGCATATTGCCGGATCTGCCGCGAGTTCATCTGCGCGTTGCAGTGGATAGTCGGCTCGTCGCGGAAACGTTCGAGCTGCACATTCCGTGCCTCGACGACGCGCGCACGTATCGCCGCGCTGCTCTCGGCAGGCATCGTGTCGGCCATCTCGTCAAACTCCACCGGTGCAATCTCGATCTGCAAATCAATACGGTCGAGCAGAGGGCCGGAAATGCGGTTCATGTACTTAGCTACGGCACCCGGCGGACATGTGCAGGGTTTCTTGGGATGTCCATACCACCCGCAGGGACATGGATTCATGCTCGCCACGAGCATGAAGCTTGCGGGATAATCGACTGTGTATTTGGCTCTTGAAACGGTTATCACGCGATCCTCCACAGGCTGACGCAGCACTTCGAGCACCGTCCTGGGAAATTCCGGAAACTCATCGAGGAAGAGCACGCCGTTATGCGCAAGGCTTATCTCACCGGGCTGAGGTGTGGAACCTCCTCCGACAAGCGCCACAGGGGAGACAGTGTGATGCGGAGCGCGGAACGGACGCGAGGTCATCAGCATGGAACCGCGACCGAGTTTTCCGGCCACGGAGTGTATCTTGGTCGTTTCAAGCGCCTCGGCGAGGCTCAGCGGAGGCAAGATGGAAGGTATGCGCTTGGCCATCATCGACTTGCCGCTGCCGGGACTTCCCACAAGGAGAATGTTGTGGCCGCCGGCGCAGGCCACCTCAAGAGCACGTTTCACAGCCCACTGCCCCTTCACCTCCGAGAAGTCAAAGTCAAAACTCCCGGCATGCAGCCGGAACTGCTCGCGTGTGTCGACCACCGTCGGAGCGACCTGCACGCTGCCGTTGAGGAATCCGACTGTCTGCTCCAGATTGCGCATTCCGTAGATCTCGACATTGTTGACCACTGCGGCTTCGGTGGCGTTGGCTTCCGGCACGATCATGCGTCTGTAGCCAAGTTCACGCGCCTTTATCGCCATCGGGAGCACGCCCTTCACCGGCAAAATCGAACCGTCGAGACTCAGCTCGCCCGTGACCATATAGTCAGCCATCGCCGCTGCGTCGATGTTTTCGTTGGCCGCAAGGATGCCGAGCGCCATCGGGAGGTCGAACGCCGCGCCCTCTTTCTTGACATCGGCCGGCGAGAGATTGATCACGAGGCGGCAATGCGGAAAAAGCAGGCCGCTCTGCTGCATGGCCGAAAGGATGCGCTGGTAGCTCTCCTTGACAGCGGTGTCAGGCAGACCCACGATGGTGAAATTGGTGCCTTTGTCGGCAAGCGCCTCCACTGTGACCGGGAGGGCGTCGATGCCGTGGACGGCGGCGGAAAATATCTTGGCTAACATGGTGATGACGTTATTTTGCTTTTGCAGCCGCGGCAGAGGCATCCGCGGGGGAAACACCGCGATATATCTGCTTCCCCTTGCGGTCGGCTACTATAATATAAGGCGCGGAAGGAATGGCAAGACGCCGCAGACTGAGATTCATCTCGCCTCCGAACGCCCACAACGCCTTGCGCCGCCGGATGGTGTCGTTCTGTGTCATGTATCGCCACTGCACCGTGTCAGGATCCATGAACACATCCGCCACCTGCACATCCTCCGGCTGCGAGGCGAGCACGCGGAGCGTGCCCTGATGCGGACCGTCGGAACGGCGCCAGAAATAAAGTATCGTCGCACGCGATGCCGCGGGGGAAATCGTCACGGTAGAGTCGCCCCGCGCACGTAGACTTACAGGCGTGACAGCGACTGCCGCGGCCTTCTGCTGCGTGTCGTCGAGCTGCGTCATCGCCACATGGAGCAGACGCTCCTTGTCCTTGTCGGAGATGTCGAGCATATCCCACAGCTTACGGAATCCTGCCTCGTCGGTATTACGGTGATAGAACGACAGAAGGAGCAGAGCCGAGGCACGGTCGTCGGGATTCTCCTTCACAAAGGCCGCGATCGCCGCGTTTACCTTGCCCGGATCGTCAGTCGTGAGAAGTTGCACATTCTTCGCCATCCACTCGCAGTAGTGCTGCGAGGCATCGTCACCGTTCGCCCTCCATTCGAGAGGAGAATTGTAATCGCCCGAGATTTCAAGTTTATCACCCTTCTCCACATAAAAGAGATGCAGCATCTTGCCGTCGGCTGCAAGGATCCAGACAAGCGTCGGATAGCGTGTGGCGCCGACCAGCGAGAACTGTCCGGCATTGCACGGCACGCGCTGCGTCACAAGCTCGTCGTGGCTGTCGCTCAACGCCGTGTAAATGACCGTAAGGTTTCGCGATCCGGCATCCTTCAGAGTTCCGGAGAAAGTAAATTCATTCTTGCCGCAGCCGCAAAGCAGGACAGCGACCACAGCGACAAGCAGATAGCGATACAAACGTGTAGAAAGATGTTGCATATCTGCAAAGTTAGCTAAAGTTAAGCAACACGCAAAAAAAATAGACGACACATAATTCCTGACAGCCCTTTGAGAATCCGGTTTCGCATCGCATACTGCATTACCATAATACTCACTGCGAGAATGCAGACGCGGCGGAGCGTCGAAAGACGCGTGATCTCGATTAACGCCATGTGAAGCTTCGACAGAAGCGAGCATGGTGACAGCCCAAAATAAGGCCAAAAGCATCGGAGATGCCGGCGATAGCGTGGGACAGCGACTGCGGATGACCTGTGCTTGCGCAGGGCATCTACGAAGCCCTTTTACTGTCTCTCACATCACCACCATGCTCGCTTCTGTCGAAGCTTCACATGGCGTTAATCATAATATCGCGTCTTCGACGCTCTACGCATCTCATTTTAGAACATTCAAGCTTATTATCCGTCGGCTATCGACAAAGAATCCGCTCTCGCGGTTTTAACATCCGGCGGCGCGGTGCAAAACACAATGTAATCATCTGATTTCCAACGCCAACAAAAATTTCTTTAATTTTTTTTGCTAAAATGTTTGGAGGTTTAGAATTGTGTGTCTACCTTTGTGGTGTACTAAGACACTAATACACTAACACAGATTGATGATATGAAACTTCAAATTGAAAATCTATCGTTCCGCTACACGCGGCGGCGTCCGGAGGTGCTTCAGGAGGTCAACATGACTTTCGACACCGGAGGCGTAGTAGGTCTGCTCGGTCCAAACGGCGCGGGCAAGTCGACATTGCTCTATCTTATCGCGGGCGCCCTGACACCTTCGAAAGGTTCGGTGATTTATGACGGCACCCGCACACGTCTGCGCCGTCCCGAGGTTCTTTCGAGCATCTATCTCGTGGCCGAGGAGGCCGGACTGCCCCGCATGTCGCTCGACGAGTATGTCTCGCTCTACTCACGTTTCTATCCGGAGTTTGACCGAAACATCATGGAGATGTCGCTCAAGGAGTTCGACATGTTCGAACCCCGCCGGCTCGACTCGTTATCCATGGGACAGAAGAAGAAGATCCTGCTCAGTTTCGCTTTCGCTTGCAACACGCCGATCGTGCTTCTCGACGAGCCGACAAACGGTCTCGACATCCCGGGAAAAGCCGCGTTCCGCCGTCTCGTGGCACGTCTGGCTACCGACGACAGACTCTTCATCATCTCAACGCATCAGGTGCGCGACCTCGACACCATCCTCGACCGCGTGCTGATCATGAACGAGCGCCGTTTCCTTCTCAACGAGACCATCGCGTCGCTACAGGAGAATTTCCGCTTCATCAGCGGTGCTTCCGAGGCACCGGCCGACGCAATCTATGCCCTTCCCTCGCTTTCCGGCGTCGACTATATGGCGCCCAACGAGGACGCCTCCGACACCGACGTCAATCTTGAGCTGCTCTTCGAGGCCACGCTCAAATCCGGCGACAAAATCAAATCATTCCTTAACAAGTGAATAACAAGCAAGTCATGAAATCAAACATACAATCATCCGCCGGATTCTCTTTCGGACGTTTCGCGGCATATTTCCGCCTCTATGTCATGGCCAACAAGCGCAAGCTCCTGCTTGCCGTGAGCCAGATCCTCATCATCACCTTCATCCTCTTTATCTTCGGCCTCTACACGGGAGGCAAGGAATCCTATGAAACCATCGCCGCTATGGGAGGTGCTCAGGATATTGATCCGATGTGGGGGTCATGCAACATGATAATGGTCTTAATGTCATTTGTCGTAGCGGCGCTTGCGGGCTCATGGATGTACAGTTCCGTATCCGCCAAACACACCCGACTGATGACCTTTGAGATTCCGGCAGCTCAATCGGAGAAATTCCTCACATGGTGGCTCATCTACGTGCCGGGATTCTTCATCGCGATGTTCCTCTGCTTCTATCTCACCGACGTGCTGCGCGTGCTCTGGATAATGGCGGGCACAGACTATGGCGACTATGCCCACATCATACCCTTAGGTTCGATGCTCACATTCAGCTATCCTTCCCCCTATGATTCTTTCTCACAGAACGCCGCCCAGACTCTTCTGATCGTAATGTCCTATGGAGTGCTGTTCAACCTCAACGCTCTGTTCTCTCTTGGAAACATATTCTTCCATAAACTGAGCTTCCTGAAGACCAGCGCCTGTCTTTTCGTACTGATGATCGTATTCAGCATCATCACTCAAATAGGCTTCAAGGTCTTTTTTCCGGGCGACAACATCGAGCTGACTCAGCGTATCTCGGAAGACAGTGCGGGAGCGCCTTGGGTTTTCGGAACAATATTCGCCATCATGGGACTCTTCTTCTACTGGCTCGGCTACGCCCGCTACAAGGAGACAGAGATCGTGAACCGTTGGTGAGACAGACTATCAGCATAGACAGCACCTTATGATAAAAAGCAACAACAAGGCTATCTATCTGCTCATAGCCGACAAAATCATCGACGACGTGCTCTCGGGCAAACTGCGTCCCGACGACAGACTGCCGTCCGTGAGGGAATATGCCGCCGAAGCTCAGGTGAATCCCAACACCATGATGCGCACCTACGACTTTCTCTCGGCACGCGACGTTATCTACAACCGACGCGGGGTGGGATATTTCCTGTCCGCCGACGCACCGGCGATCGTAGCCGAAATGCGCCACCGGCAGCTCATGGATGAGGAGCTGGATCAGATCTTCCGCCAGCTCAGTCTGCTCAGCGTCACGCCCGAAGAGCTAACAGCAAGATATACAGAATACCTCAACAAAAATCAAGCATCAAAATGAAGAAAACAACATATATACTCATAGGCACACTCGCCGTAGGAGCCATCCTCAGCTTCCTGCTGCCGGCCATAGTCTTCACTGCCAAGAAAGGCGAGACCCTGACATTGGCCCGCGTCGGAAAGATGGTCGAGAAAAGCACCACTTCCTTCACATCCATAGTCCTCGGTGACAACCAGTACTTCGGTTTTAGCACCGAAGATCCGAGCGACAATCTGAATGTGGCGATCATCGAATCAGACGAAGTAAGCGTCCCCAGGATCAGCGTAGACAAAAGCTGGGACGGCAACATAGACCTCCGCACCGAAGACAACACACTCTATGTCGACGTCACCATGAAGGCTCTCGTTGATGGCTCAAAAGCAAAAGGCAACACAGTCAATCCGAGGATCGAAGTGCAGAAAAACAACCTCTCCGTCGCCACGATCACAATGCCGCGCGGAATGTTGAAAAGTATCGAGCCTCACGTCATGACTGCGTTCCTGCGTGATTTCCGCGACGCCGACCTACGCATGGCCTACGCCTGGAACGGCTTCAAAGCTATCAACTGCACCTTCCGCACCCTCGACGTCGAAGACAACTGATCCACCGCGACCTCATTTGGAACCGCATAGCCCGGAGCTTGATCGCTTCGGGCTATTTTTCACATAGCCACGTCGCGCGGCGGTCGCGTATTTGCCGTCATCAAAAGCATCATACAACACAATCGCCTGATTATCAGCAGGCGGAGATGATGCGGGAAATAAGGACAACTATTGATTGAGACGGGAGAGTGCGGCGGATGCGTTGGGATTGCCGGCAGCGGCTGATTTGCGATAGTATTTCAAAGCCTCGTCCATGTCGGGAACTACACCAAAGCCGTTCTCGTAGAACCAGCCGAGGTTGTAGGCCGCAAAACTGTTGCCCTGCATGTCTGCCTTCAGGAACCACTTCAGGGCCTCGGTAAAATCCTTCTGCACACCGATTCCGTTGGCATACAACGCACCGATGTTGACCTGTGCAGAGGGATGTCCCTGCTCGGCGGCAAGGAGGAGCCATCTCGCCGCAAGAGCATAATCCTGCGCCACGCCCTCGCCTTTGAAATAAGCGTTTCCGAGGTTGAACTGCGCACGTTTGTCCCCAAGCTCAGCCGCCTCATGATACAGCCTTATGGCTTCGGCAAGATCCGGAGCTACGCCCTCGCCTGTGTAATAGAGATTGCCAAGATTGCATTTGGCAAAAGGATTGCCCTGATCTGCAGCCTGACGGTATAGCTCTGCAGCCTTGGCAGGATCGTAAGGCACGCCCTCACCGTCCTGATACATCATGCCGAGATAGTTGGTGGCGGCTGCGATGCCATGCTCGGAAGCATCCGAAAACAGCCGGAATGCCTCGCCGAAATCTCCGGCATTATACGCCGCCAGACCTTTGTCATACGTCATCTCCGGCGTCCCATCCTGAGCGGAAACTCCCACTGGCATAAATCCCAGCGTCACAGCCGCTGCGCACGATATTATCACTTTTATCAAACGATCCATTATCACAGTGTGTGGATTTATCAGGGGTTGAGGGTATCGACTTTTTGACCGTCGGAATTGTACCAGTCGCCTTTGTAGGGCTGGCTGTCCTTGAAGTCGCCGAGGAAGTAGTCGCCCGTGGCGCTCAGAGTGTAGCGGCCGTTGCCGTAGGTGTTGTCGCTGAATGACCCTTTGAAGACGTCGCCGTTCTTGCAGGTGTAGGTGGTCTGTCCCTGCATGTTGCCGTTGACGAACTCGCCGTCGTAGACGCAGTCTTTGTATTTTCCGCTGACGATTTTGGCGACTCCCATGCCGTCGGGTATGATCGCCTCGCCGTTGTCAAGCGTCTTGTTGGCGACCGTACCGGAATAGGACGCGGGGCCGAGCGGGCTGTCCCAGTAGGTGTTGCTGACGGTCAGTTTGGCGCCTTCGGCGGCTGCAGACTCCTCGGGAGCCACATTTTCCGCTACGGTGGCAGTGTCGGACAAAGCACCCTTGTCGTTCTTGCCGGGAAGGGCAAAGAGGATGAATATCAGTCCGGCCACGACCACACATCCGGCGGTGATGCAGTATGTGTACCACGACTTCCATCCGCCCTTTTTCGCAGGTTTCGGTGCGGGAGCAACAGGAGAGGCCGCAACTTCGGATTTCTTCTCCGGTTGCGGATTCTTATTCTGTCCGGGCTTTTTTTCAGCCTCAGGCTTTTTCTCTGGTTCAGACTTCTTCGGCGGTTCAGGCTTCTTCTCCGGCTCGGACTTCTTGGGCGGTTCCGGTTTCTTTTCCGGCTTGACAGCCGCGGCTTCCTGTTTTTTGACGACATCCTTTGCCGGAGCTTTCGCAGGAGTTTCGGGTTTCTTGTCTACCGCCACATTGACGATCGTGACAGCATCATCCTTGGGCTCGGGACCGACGATCACGGTGTCGGAGGACTCCTCCCTCGGCTTCGGTTTAAGGTCGTCGAGAAACGCCCTCACGGACTCGTGGCGGTGCTTGCGGCCTGACGACATCGCCTTGGAAATGGCACCGATCATTGCCGCAGGCATCGTCTCGGGAAACGTAAGACTCTCATCCACAAGTTCGGGAGCCTGCGGCGGCACTACTCCGGTGAGGATATAATAGAGCGTCGCAGCGAGGGAATAGAGGTCGGTCTGCGGCGAAAATTCTTTCACACCTCCGGCCTTGTACTGCTCCATGGGAGCGTAGCCGTGGGAGATGCCGGTAGGAGTCGTGGAGGTCTGGTGTCCCTCGCGGTCGTATTGCTTGGAGAGTCCGAAGTCGATGAGAATCGGCTCGTTGTCGGAAGCACGCACCATGATGTTCGCGGGCTTCACGTCAAGATGGTTGATCTTCTTGGCGTGGATGTATTCGAGTGCACCGCCGACCTTTTCAATATATTCGAGAGCCTGCTCCGGAGCCAGAGGGCCGGAACGCTTCACCATCTCGGAGAGCGTGGAGCCTTCGATATATTCCATCACGTAGTAGGCAGTGTTGTTCTCCTCGAAAGCGGCAAGAATGCGTATGATGGAAGGATTCTTAAATTTGGCGATATTACGCGCCTCCTTGAGAAACTTCACCTTCAGGCGGTCGACGAACTCCTCGGTGCTTCGTGTGCCGAGGGTGACGTGGCTCGTGGCGCCCTCGCGGTCGCAGTAGTCCTTGGGAAAGAACTCCTTGACGGCGACTTTCAGCTCAAGGTTCAGATCAGTGGCAAGATACGTGATGCCGAAACCGCCCTGACCGATCACCTTCTCGATGCGGTAGGTGTTGTCGCGCAGGATGGTCCCCGGCCTGAGTCCCTGTTGTATGTTGTTGGTGTCCATATTTCTAAATGTTCATTTTTGCACTCTCTTCAGCGCGTCCTTCGCCCAGCCGTCACCCTTTGATGCGCCGAGCCGATACCATTTCGCGGCCTCGTTGAAGTCCTTGGGCACTCCCAAGCCGCGCTCGTAGAGGTGGCCTATGCCACGCATTCCGTAGAGGTTGCCCTGCTCGGCTGATCTGCGATACCATTTCGCCGCCTCGGCATAATCCTGAGCCACGCCGTGGCCGTACTCATACATCTGGCCGAGATCGTCCTGCGCGTCGGAATCTCCCTGCTCGGCGGCCATGCGGAACCATTTCACCGCCTCGGCATAGTCCGACGGCATTCCCCAGCCGATGTTGTACATCACGCCGAGCCAGCGCTGAGCCTTGGCATGACCCTCGTCAGCGGCTTTTAGAAACCATTTCTTCGCTTCGGCATAATTACTGCGGTCAAAGGCAGCCTTGCCTCTCTCGAACATCCCTTGCGGAGTCTTCGGAGTCTTGGCAGCAGGAGCGGTCTTTTTCTTTGTCTGCGTAGTCGTCGTGGCAGTCTTGGCAGCCGGTTTCTTCGGCCGCGTGATCGTGCCCTGCGCCGAAGCCGCGAGCGGCAGACACAGCAACGCCGCAATCATCAGTATCCTTGTCAGAGTCTTCATCATTCGGTTATTTTTCAACGTATTCGCACTTGCAGTAAGGGCAATGCATGGAGTATTGCTTTTTCAGGAGCTTGTAGCTCATGTTGCCGAGAAACTTGTTGCAGTCGGGATTGGGACACACATACTTGTCCTGAAATTCCTCGGTGATCTCCTCCATCTTCTGTGCGGCGTCGTCGTTCTTCAGGCCGACGAAACTGTAGACCGTGCCGAGAAGTCCGATGCCGGTAAAGACGTAGGCCACCGGTCCCAGGACGAAAGAACATGGCACTGTCAGCATGGAGAAGGCGCCGCATCCGGTGCGGATAAGGTTGACCTTCTTCTGCTTGTCGCGCACCTCCTTGCGGCGCGCAAGCTGTTCGAGCCAGACACCCTCAAGATGGTTGATGGTGTATTTCAGTTTCGGAGGCTGCGGCTTTGCACCCGGCGTCTGATTTCCCGATTGCACTCCGGGCTGCGACTTTCCGCCCTGCACCTTTCCGCCAACCTTCACCGCAAGGAGTTTTTCGGCCACTTTCAGCACGGAGGCGACGTCGATGCGGTAACGGTCCATGCCAAGCTCAACGACACTGTCGGGACGCACGATCTTGGTGATGACTGCCGTACCGTCGACGTATGTGACATTCTGCGACTTCAGGTTGGTGATTTTCAGATGTCCGGCGTCGTCGATGTCGATGCGTGCGTGAGCCACGCCCGACGCCGGGAGACAGCGGCTGACACACGCCGGCACGCAGCCGTCGGCGCCGAGCGCACCCATTTTAGTGGTTCCCGCTATTGAGATGAGGAGGCGCCCGCGCTCCGGCTCCTTGCCGATGAGGATCGCCTTTCCCTTGAGATTATCCATTCCTACTTATAACGTAATAGATCTGATTATTAAACAGCCTCTTAGAGTCATGCCTCTGTAGGCTCGTCGGCCAGAGCCGCCGAGAGTCCGGTGACATACATCTCGCGGAGCTTGCGCAGCGCATCTTTCGACACACTGAGCGTATATTCGAAATTCTCGCCGTCGCTCAGCACCATCTTCTGGCGCAGGATGGCGATGTGATAGACATAGTTGAGATTTATGATATGGCGTTTGCCGACACGCGCGAACACGGCGGCGGAATTGCGCAGATTCTTGTCCAGAATCTCCTTCATCTGCGAGAGATTCATGCCAAGCGTCGCTTTCATCCTGTTGCTCAGGACGATATGCGTATAGTTGCCGTCGGACTCGAAATAGACGATCTTGGAGATGTCCACACGAAAGAACTCGTCGCGCGAATTAAGATATAGATATTTCAATCGGTTCATAATCAGGCTGAGAGGATACTTAAAATGCAAAATTACAAATAATTTCTTTATCAAGCGCTGTTCATGCCCACGTTTTTACGATCCCGCCGCTCAAAAAAAACAAAAAAGCAGACAGACCTTCGGATCAGAGGAGGAAAAGGGTGACGGCGGTGCAGACGACGAGAGCGGCGAGAAGCAGCATCTCGCGGCGCGTGAAGTACGGAAGCCCTTCCTCGGAGAGCTTGCGCTGTTCGCGACGCGCCTTGATGAAAAATCCGAGTCCGAAGAGATAGAACACTGAGGATCCGGCGAAGAGTTCCAGTCCTCCGGCGTAGATCATCCAGAGGCAATAGAGCGTGCAGGCTATCCCTGTGAGGCGGAAACGACGCAGCTTCGACCGCGAGGGATCGCGCAGCAGCGCGGGACGCCGCGTGGCTTTCCATAGGAATGCACCGCTGAGAAGGTAGGCCGGAAGGATCATCATGCCGGTGATGCTGAGGGCTTCGAGATACATGTCTTCGGCACACGCGACAATGAAGATGAAGAGTTGCATTATGATGCTGGAGACGAGCAGTCCCGACGAGGGTATGCCGTGGCGGTTCTCGTGCAGGAAACGGCGCGGAAAGATACCCACTGAGGCGGCTTTATACGGCACCTGCGCGCAGATGATTGTCCACGCGATCCACCCGCCCAGCAGCGACACTATCACGGCGATGATGACAAGCCAGTAGGCCCATCCGCCGCAGATGGCGCGGAGCAGGTAGGCGGCGGAGGGATTGTCGAGCCCGGCGAGCCGCGCACGCGACATGACACCGTAACAGAGCACGGAGACAAGCAGATAGAGAAGCCACGAAATGAAGAATCCGGTGACTCCGGCACGTCCGACATCCTTGGAACGCCTGGCGCGTCCGGAGAGCATGACGGCGCCCTCGATGCCGATGAAGCACCAGAGCGTCACGAGCATGGTGCTCCTGACCTGAGCGAGCAGATCGCCGCAGCCGGAATCAAGACAGAGGATGTCGGCGTCGAGTGTATCGACTTTCACGTTGGCGGCTATGAGACCGATGATGAGGAGTATGACGGCGACCTTGAGCGCGGACATCACGCTGTTGACGACCTTGACGGTGCGGATGCCTCGGCAGACGATAAAATAGATGGTCCAGATGAATACTGTGCCGAACACGACAAGACCGACACCGCTGCCGATGAGCGGCGGGAAGAATGCAGCGAAGCATTCGTAAAGCATTACGGCGTAGGCCACGTTGGCGAAGGAGGCGCACAGCCAGTAGCCCCACGCCACATTGAAGCCGATGTAGTTGCCCCACCCTTCCTGAGCATACTGATATATGCCGGCGTCGAGATCAGGCCGTCGGTCGGCCAGGGTCTTGAAGGTGGCCACGAGCAGCAGCATGCCGACAGCGGTGATGATCCACGCTATCGCCACAGCGCCGACACCCGCGCCGGCGGCCATGTTCTGTGGCAGATTGAAGATTCCGGCGCCTACCATCATGCCGAACACGATGGCGGTCAGTCCCCAGAATCCTATGCGCGTCGCGCCGCCGTCGCCGGAAGCGGACAGAGATTCAGATTTTTTCATAGTCTTCTCACTCGTAATTGCGTTTTGCCGACACCGGATGTGCGAGGCACGGCTGCACCGTGGTGCAGCCCTACGTTCGGGTGCAGCCATTGAGGGTGCGATCCAATCAGGGTGCAAAAATACTAAAAATCAGCCACACGTGAAGATTCTAAGGTCTTTAAAGTCCTTAAAGTTGTTAACAACCTTAAAGACTTTAAAGACCTTAGAGACTCTTAAAAAGAGTTGTGTTTAGCGAACGATGAGGGTGAGAGGTCGGCGGGACTGGTCGGTGGTGACGACGTATGCGCCCTGAGGAAGACGGAAGATCTCGCCGCCGCTGACGGTGGGTTCGCTGACCATCAGTTTGCCGCTGAGGTCGTAGATGCGCAGTCCGGAGTGGGTGCTTTGCAGGATGATGCGTATGCCCCCTTCGACTGCAGCCACGCCCAGGGGCTGCGGCTCTGCGATACCGGAGATGCCGGAGGAATTGACCATCACCATGTTGGATTCAGGCGACTCATAGCCGAGGCGCACGCTCTGCACTGTGTAGCTCTCGGACACACCCGGCTCGCGTCCGTCGATTTCCAGATAGTTCTCCTCGGCCACGAGGCGTGTCGTGACAGCGCCGGAGGAAAGATAGCGCGTGCGGTTGACGATGTAGGAATCCACGACCTCGCCGTCAGGAGGAAGGTTCCAGTGGGCGGTATATGAGTCGTCCGCTATGTCGGTGGCAGCGGTGGCAACGGGAGCTGTTAGCTGCGGCACGGGGAATGCCTGGCCATGGAGGGAGACGTTGAAGGTCGTTCCGGCGGGGAAGCCGCCGTCGTAGAGCGTGAGCGCCGCCGTATGCTCACCGACGGCGACGGGAGTGTAGCGCACGGTCAGCTTGTAGCCTTTGTCGGAATTGACGGAAGCTGCCGGAATCATGTTGCCGGAAATGCCCTGAAGCGTGAACATGGCGCGGTCAGTGCCGGTGACGCGCACGGAGAGCGCGGACTTGAGGTTGGTGCCGTTGACAAGCAGCTCGACCTCCTGCGACTTGCCTACGGCCACCTGACCGAAGTCAAGCGCCGAACCGTCGGTAGGCGCGAAAAGTTCCGGATCGCCGGTGATAGGTCCGGTTATGCTTCCGCCCTGATCTTTCAGATAGAATGTCTCGGCGCTCTTGGTACCCCAAATATACTCGGCAAGCTCGGGAAAGTCGATGAAGGGATTGCGGTTGCCCTGAATGAGATAGACAGCCTCGTTGCGGTCGATCTCTTTCTGACTCACGGGATCGCGGCGTGCCCAGTCGAGAAGCATCTCATAGGCCCAGGGACGCAGCGTGGGATAAGCGCCGTTCTGCACCATGTAGGTGTATTTCCACGTGAGATCCTGATAGCATGTGGCGATGTAGAAATAGGTTCGCGCGAAGTCGCCCTTGTATTCGTCGGCAGGCTCGAACACTTTCGATGCGCCTCCTCCCTGACCCTGATATGCGTAGCCGACTTTGGAGACGCCGTTGTCAAACTCCGGAGTCTGCACCTCGCCGAGCGGATAGTTGCTCTTGGCCATGTTGGCGGCGCTCTCCGAGGGATAGAGGTGGTATAGGTCGGTATATGCGTCGTTCTCGGCGCCTCCCCACCAGGACTTGGGGAAAGAGTGCTCGCGGTTCATGCCGCGCCAGCCGTTGCGCACGAGAAACACGAGGTCGGAATACATCTCCCACCAGCGCTGCTGACCCTGATAAAGCTCCGGATAGACATCCGTCTTGGGAAACTGTTGCGGAAAGAGAGAGTTGTAGGTCACGACGGTGTGGGGGCGGATCACGTCGTGAGCGGCATTCTTCAGTTGCTCGCGCTTCGTGCCGTCCAGGCGCTGATAATAGCCCGCCGGAATGTCTGCCATGACAGCACACGTGGCGGCAAGGCAGATGAAAAACACGGCGGTAGTGAAAAATCTTTTCATATAGGCTTTGTTTGATTACGGGGAAGAAGCCCGAAGACCTCTTCCCCTGTAACTAAAGCTTTCAGAGAAGCGTAGGGCTGCTCCATGGAGCAGCCGCCCCTGATTAAAGCTCTTTGTATTCAGTGATGTTCTTAACGCCGCGCTGGCCGAAGTATTTGGTGATGTCGCCTTTGACGATCACATGCTTCTTGTAGATTGCCGGATTCTTGGCCAGGCCGAGAGTGTCGCGGAGCGGACCTGCCGGGATGGCGCAAGGAATGGTGTTGGCGGTGGTGTTGGCGTCAGCCGTGGGGCCGAGGATCATGTTGGTGTTGTTGAAATCGGCGGCGGTGGTGTTGTTGAAGTTGGCGCCCGTGGCCCAGGTCATGCCGGAGATCCAGCCTACGATGTAGCCTTCGATCCAGACACCCTGGGAATCGGAAGTGGAGACCATGACGTCAGCCACGGTGTAGGGGGAGTCTTCCGAGCCTTGTCCGCCGGGTGTGGGAGGCGTCACCTCGCCGGCTTTCTTGCCCACGAGCACGTTGTCAACACACCAGGTGGCATAGTTGGCTTCGCTTGTGGCCGTGTAGCGGAAACCGATGTAGATTATGCCGGAGAAGGAGCTGAGGTCAAGATTGCCGGATTCCACCCAGGAACTGTAGCCGGAGGCGGGAGATGTGGGTAGAGCCGGAGAGAGCTTGGTGAGCTGAGCTGTCTCGGGATCGGAGGAGCCGCTGAGCACGTAGACCTCAAGCTTGGAGGTTGTGGAGCCGTAGCCGTTCACCTGCGAACGGAAGGAGGCGAATTTCTCTGCCATCTTGGAGCAGTCGATAGCGGGAGTGATCAGCCAGCTGTCGAAGGGAGCGGTGCCCTTGTAGCCGGTCATGGAGGCGTAATTGTTGCCGGAGAATTCCTTGATGAACCAGTTCTTGGTGCCCTTGAGCTGCACATTGAGCCATCCTGCGGGGATCGAGGTCGAAGCGTCGAAGTTTTCTTCGATAAGGCCTGTGCCCTCGCCGGGACCTACGGGACCGCCCTGACCCTCGATCTCGAATGAGTCGGAGGTGCCGGGATTGTTGATGAGGCCGTTGGCACCCATGAATGAGTCAAATGTACCGCGGATCTTCATCTGCTTGCCGAGGTTGCCGGGATTGTCGATAAGGTTGCCCTTCGCACGCAGGTCGCTGCCCTGCGGAAGAGCGAAGACGATACACTTGGTGTAGTCCTTCACGTCGGCTGCGGGAGCGATGACGAGAGTGTTGTCCATCTCTGCTTCGGCGCCCCAGATGATCTTGTCGTTGGAGTCGATGTCGGTGACGCCGGCCTTGACGGAGCCGACTATATAGCCGCTCACCCATCCGGACTTGGCGCCCTGACCCTCGATTGCTTCTTCGACGGTGTAGGGATCATCCTTCTGTCCCTTGGTCTCGAACATGCAGTCGGCCTCGCTGCGGAGCAGGATCTGCCAGTCGCTGCCGAAGTAGCTCAGGATGCCCATGACGTCGCCTGTGCCGGCGGGAAGGGTCTTGGCGTGGAAGGAAGCGTAGTTGGAGTTGCGCACTATGATGGAGTTGCCGTTCTCATCGAGCAGATTGCGGTTGGTGGAAGCGTCGTCCTCAGAGAAGGGTGCCTGGCCGCCAAGCTCGAAGTGGACGTTGCGGAGAAGAACGAGCTGGCTCTGGAGCTTCTGGATCTCAGCGGGCGAGGTGGGGAGGCTGCCGAGGTCGACAACCTTCACATACATCTGACCGTCGGCGGGTGCTTCCTGTCCCGGCTCCACAATGGTGTATTTGGGATCGGGGAAGTGGTTAAGCTCGGTGTGCTCCTGGAAGAGATTGTAGTCCATGAAGGAGACCTGAGGCGTACCGTTGTATTCGCCGTATCCGCCGATCTGCTGGAGACCGCGGTATTTGCCGAATCCGAGTCCGGTGACGTTGACAACGATTTCCTGGCCTACGCGATAGGAGTTGTTCATTCCGGTCTCGTTGATGGAGAACGCGAGGGCGGCCGTCTCGTCCTGGATGACGAGCGACTTGTAGATGTTGCCTGTGGCGTCAGAGGAGACGACGCGCCCGTGGATGATCATGTCCTCTCCCGATTCGGTCTGGCCGAGCGTGAGGAAATAGTTGTCGTCGTTCTGCCAGTTTGCCGCCTTGAGCTGGGCGATGGTGGTATTGGGCTTCATCGTGGCCTCCGGCTCTTTCAGAGGCGGCTGGTCGAAGTCGTTCTGACAGGAGGTCAGGGCGCCCGCCGCAAGGAGCGAAAGGGAAGCGGCGCCCAGTATGTGCTTGAATGATTTCATATATTGTGTGGTATTTTGTTTGCTTGTTTGTTAATGGTTTGAGTCTCAGAAGCGTATGCCCACGTTGAAATAGATCTTGATTCCCTGGGCGTATGTGATTCGGTTAGCCCACTTGTCGACATTGAAGTTGGTGTAGTCGAAGCGGTTCTGCTGCTGACCGAATGTCATGATCTTGCGGTTGTTGAGGATGTTGGTCACGTTGAGATTGAAGTTGACGGAACCGAAGGAGGTGTAGAGCACCTTGCCTATCGAGGCGTTGAGCACGAAGGCGTCGTTGAGCTTGTCCTGACGTGTGATCTCATGGAGCTTGGCCTCGATGCTCTCCTGGGTGTCGCCGGCGCTCACGATGCCGTCCATCTCCATGTGGCGCATCGGGGACAGGAACATGTAGCCGTCGCCCATCCAGGAACCGTTGATGTTGAAGAACCACATTTTGGGAGCGGCCCAGTCGATGCCGATGTTGTAGGCTTGCTGGGGAGCGCCGCCGAGGTAATAGTTCTTGAGATATACGGTCGTCTCGGTCTCGGGATAGAGGCCGTTCTCATATGAGCGGATGGCGGTGGGACGGTTCTTGTATTGTGCACGGCTGACGGTTCCGACAGCGCTCACTGTGACTGAGGGAGTGATGGAATATGCCATGCCGAGTTCCACGCCCTTGTATTCGCGGCGCAGTCCGGTGAGGATGCAGGTGGAGTTGGTACCGAGCACGTCGTCGTAGTAGAGCGTGTATTCCAGACCGTTATAGGTGTCGGTAAGGTAACCGGTGATGGAGCCGCGGAAGCGCTGCCAGTTCCAGACGTAGGAGATGTCGCCGCTCACATAGCGCTCGCTGCGGAGATTGGGCACGACGGCGTCACGGATACGTGCGTTGATGTATGCCTTGTCGTAGTAGGGTGCCTTGGTGCCGTAGGAGGCGTGGGCCACGAAGTAATTGCGACCGTCGAGCTTGTAGGTGACTCCGGCCTTGATGCCGCCGTTGTCAAACTGATGATGCTTGCCGGTGCCGTATGACTCTTCGGGCGCACGGCCGTTCATCATGTTGCCGTGGCGGTTGTAGGAGGTGAAGGAAAGGTTCACGCCATAGTTGATGTCCCAGTGGCGGGTGCGGATCTGGTTCTGGAGCCAAGCCATGGCCGTGATCTGGCGGATGTGGTAGTCATAGCCGATCACGTCGCCCTTCTTCGCGCGGTGGTTGGGGTTGAGGAGGTTGTTCTGCAGCTTGGGATCTGTGGAGGTGAAGTCACGCTCGTAGAATGTCTCGATGTCGTTCCAGAACTCGCCGCCGAGAAGGTCGTAGACCGTCTTGTAGAAATGTGAGTCGGAATAGTTGACGGAGAGGCCTCCCTGCAGCGTCATCATGTCGTTGATGCGGTGGTTGATATATGAGTTGAAATATAGGGAGGTCGTGTTGGTGTGGCGCGCGGAGAGGATGTAGCTCGACTGGCCGCGGAGCTCGGGGTCGCGGTCGAAGCTGAGCGCGTTCATCTTGTTGGCATAGTAGATGCCGTCCCAGTCGATCTGCGTGATTGCGGGATTCTTGGAGCGCCAGAGACCCTGCTCGTATTCATAGATGCCGAGCTGATAGTCATAGAGCGCGGTGCCTTCCTCCGCTGTGGGAGCGTAGTATGAGGGAAGATACTTGTAGTAGTCGGCACGCGGGTCGGCGGAATTGCTTGTACGGTCGAAAGAGGTTGTCGACCAGCGGTTGTGGCGGAAACCGAGGGCTGTATTGATGGTTGTGCCCATAGAGGGTTTCCAGATCCAGTTGAGGATCACAGAAGGATCGAACGTGTTGCGGATCTTGGAGTTGCGCTTCTTGCCGTTGAACCAGCCCCATGCGGGGTTGTAGGTGTTGGAGCCAACGAGGTCAAACACTTCCTGATATGAATAGCTCTGGCCGCCGGTCTGCGTGGGAGCCGCCCATGCTGTCAGGTTGAGGGAGTGCTGATCGTTGAAGATCTTCTGTGCGCCGAGCATGATGCCGAGGGAGTTGTAGAAAGTACCCTCAACGACGCCTTCCTCGCTCCAGCGTCCGAGCACGGAGGCCACGAAGGCCCAGCCGTGGCGGTTAACGCCGGAAGCATACTGGAATCCGGCGCGAAGCATGTAGTTGGAGTTGGTGTATGTGGCCAGTCCGCGGAATCCGGGAGCGAACTCGGAGGCATAGGTCGTGTAGTTGGTGGCTCCGCCGAGGTCGCCGTAGCCGAAGTTGACGGCTTCGGTGCCGATGCCGACTGTGCGGGAACGGAACGCGGTCGACGTCATGCCGCCGAGACCGCCGAAGTTGAAGCGGCCGGAGCGCGTGTCATTGAACTGCACGCCGTTGATGTAGCCGGCCTGCATCTCCGTGTTATAGCCGCGCATACGGAAATACATCGGCTGGAAGTTGTAGTTGGCCTTCGAATAGTAGATGTTGTCCGTGGCGCCCTGGATCGTGCCGATCGACTGGTTGGAGCTCTCCTCGTCCATCACCTGAAGCTCGTCGAAGAGCTGGTCGGTGTCGAAGTTTTCGGTGTCGAATCCTGAGGGAGCGAGCTTGATGACGTCGAGATTGCGCACCATGCCGCCGGTGATCTCCACGTCCTGATAGTAGTCGGCATAGCCGTTGGCGATGATTTCGAGCACGTCGGTGCCCACCTGGGCGTTGGTGATCGAGAATCCGCCGTTGGCGTCTGTAATCACGAGTATGCCTTGGTCGCGGAGCATCACGTTGGCGTTCGCCACCGGCTGCGAGGTGGTGGCGTCTACCACGGTGCCCTTGAGTCCGGTGGCCGCAAGCGACGGCAGCGCGAATGCCAGGCATAACAGTATTATAAGTTTATTTCTCATATATAAGGTTGATTAGTTGTTTCGGATTTGCTTTGCGGGTCACTGCGCCTCGACGCCGAGGAAGATCTCCGTGGGGAAATGGTCGGAATAGCCTCCGATGAACGCGCCCTCGGAGAAAGTGCGGAAGGGATAGCCCTTGTATTTGCCCTCCTGCTGCTTCAGGAACTCCTCGTTGCATACGCGGGCGTTGATGTACTTAAGCCCGCAGTCGGGATTGTTGACGAGATTGTAGTTGACGACGATCTGGTCGAAAAGATCCCATTTGCCTCGGTAGATGTAGGAGCCGATGCCTTTGTCGAGAAGTTTCCAGAAAGGATTGAAGAACTGTCCCGGCTTAGTCTCGTCGATATTCTTTTTGGCCTCCAGCACCTCGACAAGGCTCTTGTCGTATGGGCTGTCGTTGAGGTCGCCCATCACTATGATGCCGATGTTGGGATCGATGCTCAGTAGCGAGTCGGAAACCTGACGCGTCAGCTCTGCCGCGGCCTTGCGCAGATAGGCCGACTGCTCGGTGCCTCCGCGCCGCGAGGGCCAGTGGTTGACTATGACGGCCACACGCTTGCCTCCGAGAAGACCGACGACACACATCTGGTCGCGGGTGCGGAACCACGGCATACTGTCGATCTTGAGCACATGGTTGCTCACGCGCAACGGACGGAACATCTTGGGATTGTAGAGAAGGCTGACGTCGATGCCTCGGCGGTCTGGCGAATCGTGGTGGATCACCTGATAGTTGCGTTCCGCGATCTGAGGATCGGCCACGAGGTCCAGAAGCACGGACTTGTTCTCCACCTCGCTGACTCCGATGATAGCCGGACCGTTGGGAGTCGTTTTCGAGTCGAGTCTGGAGATGGCATACGCCATATTGTGGATTTTCTGTTTGTAGCGTTTGCCGTCCCAGCGGTTTTTCCCCTCGGGAGAGAATTCAAAATCGTATTTGCCATTGTTGTTGATGGAGTCGAAAAGGTTCTCCAGATTGTAGAACATCACTCCATAGACACGCATACGCTTGCCCTGCGCGACGGCCGTAAAAGCCGACGAGAGGACTATCAGCGCTACAATAGGCAGCATCAATAGTTTGCGATTCATCCTTATATTCTGTTTGTTAGGTATTTAGATTTTAATCAGCGACTTCGGCTCCGCCGAACCGACAATGATCCTCGCGGGTCGAATTACACCGCGAATATAGCAATTTTTTGTGAACGAATATATACCGGGGTTAAAAAAAGAAAAAAATCACGGCTTTCCCTCCCCCCTCTCGACATTTTTACTTCGACAGATAAGGACACCTCACAACGTCCCGGACATTATAAAAAAATGAATGTCGCCGATTTTTTGTAATTTTGCAGACACTTTATGTACCCTTCATCCCATAATATCAACAATGCCAACCGGATGAAAGTCTGGCTGAGACGGCTGACAGCGCCTGTTTCGCGGTGTCCGGGTCTGTTTCTGTGTCTTTTCACTCTAATGGCGCTGATGCCTTTCGTAACGGGCTACCATATCGCCAAAACCATGGAGATATTTATTTCCGACTTCTCTCTGCAATCGCTCGCCGAGCCGGTCGCCGGGGCATGGACTGTCTCGGGCATCTATATGCTTTTGCGGAGTTGGAGAAAATGGGCGTCAGCAGTCTGGCTTGTGTTGTGTTTCATCATCCTGTGGATCAATTTACTGACAGACATCTTCATTGTGTCCATCTATCACATCCCTTTTGATGATGACATAGCCGCAGTGCTTTGCGCCACCAATCCGTCGGAAGGATATAATTTCTTCCGGTCCTATCTTCTCTCTGTGCTCCCCCGGATCATAACGTTCTCGTCGGTCATCGCACTCTCATATATCGTCGGCAAATACACCGGATCTTTCATCAAACGCCACACGAGAAAGTATGAGACCGCAGCGAGGACAGCGACGCTTGCCGTCGTCGTGGCGGCATGGACAGGCTGTTTCTTGCCTTGCAATGAATATGTAGACTCAATGCGTTTATCATCCAAGATCCTGACGTTCATCCGCATAGACAACGGTCATGAGCTTGTGCCGGTGAATCCTGAGCTAATCACGGAACCGGAGGCAGCTCCCACGAAATTCGTGGTGGTGATAGGCGAGTCACACTGCCGCACACATTCGTCGCTCTACGGCTACGACCATCCGACGCAGCCCGGACAGGAGCGTCTCGCCGCCGATTCGGCGCTCTACGTGTTTCAAGGAGCCGTGGCGCCCGAAACATATACAGTCGGGTGCTTCAAGCATTTTATCGGCACCTGGAACGGAGAGAAAGACCGGAAATGGTATGAGCAGTTCACATTCCTTGAGGCCGCCCGGCTCAGCGGCTACCGCCTTCTTTGGTTTTCAACTCAGTCGCGTAAAGGTGTCTATGACAACCCCGTGGCGCGGATCGCCGACTTCTGCGACGTGACCGAATACACCAACGACGGAATGAATGGATATTACTCCGCAAGCATCGACGAAGAACTGTTTCCTATAATCGACCGCCATTTCAACAGCAGCAGCAAGGAGTTCATCGTACTTCACCTCATGGGTTGTCATGGAGAATACAAGCTTCGCTATCCGGAATCCTACGACCGTTTTAAGTCTTCCGACTATCCCGAACTTCCGGAGAACCAGCGCAGTACAATAGCGGAATATGACAACGCCGTCCTTTACAACGACCATATACTTTCGGAGATCTATCGCCGCTTTGCCGACACCGACGCCGTGATAGTCTATTTTTCCGACCACGCGCAGGATCTGTTCACGGCAACTCCCGATTACTTCGGCCATGCAATTACTGAAAATCCGGTGAGCGTCGCGGCTGTCAGGGAAATACCGCTGACCATATATATCACGGAGAAATACAAGAGACGACATCCGGAAATGGCCCGGCGCATAGCTGCCGCCTCCCGCGGCGAAGATCCCATATACACAACTGACATCATCTACACCTTGATGGATCTCATGGGCACACGTTTTGCCGACAACAGCGATGTTGCCGGGCGTTCCATCCTGAACCGATCTACGAAAGGCTCCCGCCCGAAAGAATCACATTAGCCTTATTCGCCCCATTTCTTGGGGTGGTAGGTGTTCTTGACTTTCTCCGGATCCAGTGGCTTGCAGGTCATGCAGGGCCAGATCTTGCAGTGCACGGAGATCGTGCCTTCGTTCCATTGAGTCTTGTTGTACCAGCCGCCGTTGTTCCAGAAACTCTCCCACTGCGACTGCTCCTGAGACGTGGGATACGGACGGAGTTCGGCGCCGCCGGTGGCGCTCATCACACGTGTCGCCGTGAACGGATCGTCGCTCTTCTCATACAGTCCGAACGCCGTGATCTTCCTGCTGTCTTCCACGCCCGGAGCCTCGAAGCGCACACATACGCGGTTTTTGGTGATATCGAATCCACTTCCCGGAAAAGCGTTGTCGCCTCGGGGCGTGTACCATTCCGGAACATCCTTGACAAACTGGACATCGGTAATGCCGTAACAGTCATCGGCATGGGCAAGGGCATAATACCAGTAATGGTCCTCGCTGTCGTTCACGGAGACGTAGTACTCATTCTGGGTCGTCTCCATGGCGTATCCCTCGTCGTAAGGCGCGAACTTATTGGCCATCATCGGATAATACCTTCTTATCTTGTTCGGCTCGTTGGGATCCGGAGCGGTGAAAGGTCTTGGCTCGCCGTGCTTATGTCCGTTCTCGCCGTTCTTCATCATTATGTCGCACACGATGAGCGGCGTGCGGTCTCTCATCTCCGTGGCATGGCGTGCGAGATATGCCTGCTTTGCATCCACAAGCGCCCAGGCATTGGCTGTGGCGTTGTCGAGGACGGCGCGGTCGGCCGGCGTCATCGAATCCTTGAACATCTCGTAGTAGGCGTCCACGAGATCGTGAGCCACAAACTCGATCGGATAGAGGTTCGACACCGAATCCCGCACGGACTCAGTATCTGACAGTCTGGCGTAGCTTATCAGCGACCATTTGTCGCTTTCCGACGAATTGTTGAATCCTTCTATCCATTTTTCGGCGTCATTGTTGGTCATATTGCCACCCACACATTTGTAGAACGTAGCGGCTCGCGATGACTCGGAATAGTTGGCCAGCGAATAGCTTCCGGAAATTTCTCCCTGAATGTAGGGACTGTTCTTCGCCTGATAGATATACACCCAGTCCTTGCCGTCGGGATTACCGCGCGAGGCACGGAAACTTATTCCGGCATCGATGCCGAGCGTCTGCTCGTAGACATTCTCTTCCCTTCCGTAGATGTTCAGGCAATATCCGCCGAAGGCTCCGGTCGTGATGACGTCGGTACCCCATTTGTCAAAGAACTCGTCGGTGTTGAAACTCGTGCTGTCAGGCCGCGAAAGATCGTTGATGAAATTTCGGGTGGCGAGAGCCATGATCATGGGATCGGGCGAGGGATTGTTGTCGGAATATTCGAAGCGGCTCATGTCGAGGGCGACTTCTGCCTTCCTGACGAAAAACATGTTCACGTAATACTCGAAATCGGCGCTCGAGGTGACGCTGCCCGAAATGTCGAAATTGAAACTGCCGGAGAAAGCGGTCTGTTTTGTCGGTCGGGGTCCGGTTTTCGGAGCGCCGTGAGAATAGCGCGTAGACATGGCGTGGACTTTTTTGAATGAAGCTCCGATGTGGGCGCCCCAGGATTCCATGCACTGCTGATAGCTCGCGCCGCAAAGCTCGACCATGTCCTCATGGTTGAGAGTGGTGTTGACATTCAGATATTCCTCGCCGAGCTCGGAAACCATCTGATAGTCAAGTACCGGGAGCACACTGTTGCCCAGTTCGGCCCAGCAGCGTGTGCTCTTGCCGATATATGAGCTGTAGACCGACTGAAGGGGATCCTGCTCCGCAGCCTTTGCCATGCCTCCGCCGTGCACCACGAGGAGGAAGTTGCGGCCCATGTCGTGGTGTCCTTCGGGAGCCACCCATGCCTTGACAAGCTTCACGCCTCTGACATTGCCGACGACACGAGGCACCAGACTCACTTTGCCGTCCTCCCCGACTTCCCGCGAAAGCTCTACGGGACTTCCGTCCTCAAGACGGATCTCAAGCCTGTCGGCGACCGACACGGGAATGCTGCCTGCCTCAAGATTGTCCAGGTCTATGTGATGCACAAGGCAGTTGCCGATGATGTCGGTGTTCTCTCCCGGAACCGTGGGATCTACGCGCGGTTCGTCGTTATCCTGACAGGAAAACATTCCCAGCAGTAAGAGTATCGCTGATGGAATTCCAATAAATCTTTTGATCATGGTTTCTAGTTTAATACATAAGGCAAGGAGGTGATAATTAGGTCAGTAGACAGACCCTCGTGCTGTCGGCAAAGGCCTGATGTCGCGAAGATAATACTTTTTTCTTATACCCCGATAGTTCAGGGCGGAAAAAAGGCTGTGCCGTGAACTTTGCCACGACACAGCCTGCCTGTTGATTATCAGATGATCACTTAACCATTATCTTATAGCTCTTGTCGCCCACGCGGACGAGATAGCAGCCGGAGGAGACCCCGACAACGATCCTGTCGCCTGTCAGGGAATCTGCTACGGTGATTCCGTCGATGCCGTGGATGCTCACGGCGCGGTCAGCGGCTCCTTCCACGATGATGCGGCCGGGAACAGTGCTGACCTTCAGCCCTGCGGCTACCTCGCCGACACCGGATGCACTGACGCGGATGTTGTCGGCGCCGCGCGACTCACCCTCCTTGTAGACAGCGGTCACGGTGTAGACGTTGTCCTGCGGAAGCGCCTCTGTGTCGAGATATTCGCGATCCTTAACCGGGGCGTCGTTGAGTTTCACGCCGTTGCGATAGACATTGTAGCCTTCGAGCGTCAGTCCTGAATAGTCATATCCGGCAGTATAGCTGATGTCGTCGACAAAGAAGATGAACTGATCGTCGGAGTTGGACCTGATTGCGAAATGCTTTGCGCCCTCAGGCAGCTCGACCGTGTAGCGTGTCCACTCCATGGGAGCGGCGGCGGAACCGGCACCCTCGATGAGGTTGAAGTCGGCCGGATCGGTGGAACCGGTTGAATAGTAGACTTCGAAGCTTTCGGGATACAGGTTGAGGAAGCTGCGTGCGAAGAAGTCGATCTGCTGTTTTTCGCCGGAAAGGAGCGGCGAGATGGCCCAGTCGTCTTTCTGTCCCGGCTCGTAGTTGAAGAAAGAGGCTAAATACTTGCTGCCGGAATTTGCTCCGAACTGCTCGTTATATTGCGGATTCGAGGCGTCGACAACCAGATATGCGCCTTTCGACACGCCTGGCTCGATTCCGGGGATGTCAAGACCGTTGACACCGCCGAGCGTCTTGCCGTCGACATCGACAAATTTCCAGTCACCGTATGTTGAGGCTCCCTCCTCAGCATCCTCGAAGGTGTCGGTTAGGTTCTCGGTACGGATGGTCACAAGGTCCGGCGCGTTCCAGCTGAGGCCGATTCCCTTGCCTGTCACCTCGCCTCTGAGCTCGAGAGGTTCGGGCCAACGGCTTACGACAGGATTCACCACAGCGGGAGCGCTGAGGTTGTTGTCGATATTCTCGTCCCCGTCATATATCACCTCGGCAGCGAAGGAGAGCGGCTCGTCCTCTACAGCGGAAACTTTATAAGGCACTTTCAACAGAGCAGTGGCGCCGCAGATGAGGGATTCGAAATCCTTGGAGAGGAAGGTCACGTTGTCCTTGTCGCAGAACTTCACGGTGTATGCTCCGGCATCGGTATCGGCTTCGTTGCGGACTTTGGCAATGAGAGTGATCTCGTCGCCGGGCTTGGCGCTGCGCGGAGCGGAGACAGAAACAGAGAGATCCTTATACACCTTGTCGGCCACGCGGAGGGCATCGAGCACCGTCAGAGCCATGTTGGCGGTGGTGCAGTTGATCATGATCTCGATGGTCTTCCCCTTGTAGGCGGAGAGATCGGTCACGACCTTATTCCAGCTCTCGCGTGCGCCGGTGTCGCACACCTTCTTAGAGGAAACGAGGGCATATTCATGGCCGGGACCGAACTCGCGGGCGTAGACCTCGATAAGGTTCTCGTCGTCGGGATTCTGCTGACCCTCGATGTTGTAGGTGTAGTATGTGAAGACAGGCTCCCTGAAGTCGGAAAGATCCATCTTTCCGAGCATCAGCGAGGCGGCCTCCTCGGTGTAGGAGGCGTTGAGCACGATGTAGCCGTTGTCGCCGTCGCTGCTCGTCAGGCCCTGGATCATGGAGTCGTTGCAGATCACCCATTCCGGGCTCTGGGGAGAGAATCCCTGAATCTTGGCGGTGGCCATGTTGTGGGTCAGGCTCCCGTTGGCGAACGACTCAAGGTAACCCTTGTAGGGAGTGCCCGCGAAACCGTAGACACGGCTGACTTCGCCCTGGCCGCGCTTGGAGACTGCTGCGGCACCGAGCTGCACGAATTCCTGAGCGCCGGGCTCGATGAAGTTCCAGACATAGGAGTTGTCTTCCATCGGAAGTGTGGCGAAGGAAGCGTTGTTGCTGAAGAAACGATAGGCGACGTATTTGGTCTCGGGGAGCGTGGCGCCGCGCACATCCTTTGTGACCGGCTGCCATGTGACATGTATAATACCCGGTTCCTCGGGCTCAGTCATCACGAGTCCCTGAGGCATCTCGGGATAGTCGATACCGACATACACGGTCTGATAGCTTTCGTCGCCTTCAAGCTCATTGCCGTCGACAGTGATGTAAGCCCTGACGGAAATAGTGTATTCGCCGTCGGTCTCGGGCTGCGCGAAGCATGACAGTCTGACTCCGGGCTTGAGACCCGAAACCTCGTAGACAGTCTTTCCGTCCATCTCCACTACAATGCGCTCGGAGCCTTGGATAGGCACACCGCGGATTGTCTTGTCGGGAGTTACGAAGGAAATATTGGCTATGAGCGCAGCCTGCTCGCCCGGCTCGACCACAAGGTCTGTGGGAGCGGAGGGAACATCCTCGGCTTCGGTCACAGCGAAATTGTCGAGATAGGAATAGAAGTTGAACTTTTCGGAGATGTTGTGCACGCCGATATAGTAGTAGCCGGATTCCGTGGGAATCAGACGTCCTGTCAGGGGAGCATATGTCTGCTCGTAGACGGTCTTGGGACGCATCGCAGTCTCGGTGAGACCCTCGACGGTAGCCTCCTTACCCCATTTCACCTCATAGCGAGAGGGGGACGCCTGCGACATCGCCTTAGTGTCGAAAGAGAAGGTGTAGACCTTGCCCTCCTCCAGATAGACAGGAGGCGTCACCACCCAGTCATCTGCCGGAGCGTCGCGGGGAATCGAAAGGAAGAGATGGTCGTCGAGCAGCTTCCATGTCTCCTTGTCGCCGTTTGCGTCGAGGATGGTGTAGAACTGGAAGTTGTAAGGATCATTGAAATCGTAGGCATAAGGCACTTTCCAGCCGTTGCCGACAACGATGCCGTTGCTCTTGCCCTCGGCGGAAACCATATCGGAGTTATGGCCTTTCACGGTATAGTAGCATACAAACATGCCGTTGTCCGGCACCGCTACTGTCTCGGAGAATGTCGTGGCGGAGATGCCGGAGGCCACTACCTCGCCGTCAGGATAGCGTGTCACGTCGTATGTCACGGACTCCGGATCGATGTAACCGCCTTCGACAGTAGATGTCAGGCCTTCCCATGTCACAGTCATCACGCCCTCCTCGGAGCGTGTGAGCGTAACTTCAGGCGCGTCGGGCACACCCGCACCGATATAGGCATGGAGCTTGGCCGCGGGACCTTCGCCGACACTGTTTTTCAGCACGCAGGCGATGTCATAATATCCCGAAGCCTCCACTGTTGCGTCCACGCTCACCGAAGAGCCGTAGGATGATGTGCCGGAGCCTATGGTCTTGTCACCGAGCGTGACCTTGTATGTCAACGGACCGCTCGCGGGCTTGCCGCCGTTGTCGGTGGCCGGGATACTGAATGTCACCTTGCCCGTCAGCGATCCGTCGGGGAAAGCCACTGCGAGATCCTGCGCCATAGGTGCCGAGTCGGGACCCGGAACTGCAGGGATATACATGCCGGAGATCCACTCGTTGTCGGGATATTCGTAGATGACCGATGCCTCGCCGGTCTCGGTATTCACCTCGGTGAGACACGATCCCGCGTCCATACCCACCGACCAGAAAAGTCGTCCGGAAGTCCGCTCGAAGGCCATGGAACTGGGTGCAAGAGGATTGGAGGGGGAGGCATTGAAAGCATAGTAGGGGGTGATTCCACACTCTCCTATCTCTTCGGTTTCGCCTGTGGCGAGGTCGATCTTGTAAAGACAGGCGTCGTAGAGCCATTCATCGTCGGAATCGTAGTCGCCGCAGATGCCCCACGCCTGGCCATTGCCGTCAATGGCGAACGACACCCAGCCGCGTCCGCCGACGAGGGGGGCAATCTTGCTGATGCTCGGTCCATCGTCGGTGTAGGTACAGGTGCCGAGGTTATATTTCCCGGCCCGGCGGTCGAAGAACAGGCCGTAAAGCTCGCCGTTCCATTCACACATGCCGGCCGAAACAGCAGCCTCGCGCATCTCGGAACTATAGACCATCTCGCCTGTCTCCCAGTCATAGCCGTTGACATAGAAATCTTCCTGATCACGGTCGTAGCACTGAGCATAGAACACTCCGTCATACAATACGCTGCCGCTGATGCCATAGGCGCCGCCGAATTTCTGAACGAACGACATGGCGGATGAATACGGAATCTCATACACGCCGTTGCCCACCTTGTTCGACATCCAGACATTGCCGTAGATCAGGGGCACATCGGCAGATTCCGCCACCTTCGGCCTCAGACTCTTCATCTTCTTCGGACGCAGTTTCCGAGGCATGTCGGTCTGTGCCACACGTCCCATGTAACGCGCTCCCTTTGCAGAAGACTCCGTCGGAAGTTTCCCCTCCGCGCTTGCTGCCTCTCGCCTGTATTCCACCACCGTGCCGCCGGAACCGACGGTCTCACCGGCTTTCTCATACGGATTGCCGGAATACGACGGTATGGAAAAGATCGAGAACACAACGGATAGAAGTAGTGCTTTCTTCTTCATACTCATATCAGGTTAATTTGCTAAATCCGCCACTGCACGCAATCTTTCTCCGCGCACCGGCAGTAATAAAAGTTGTCCGTCGCAAAAGTACCTATAAAATTATGAGGGAAATGTTGACATATATCAATAAATGCAACGTCAATAAAAATAAATTTGATTTAGAGGGTGTTTCAAAATCAATGTTAAATTTGGGGCGGCTGATTTTTAGACAAAAACCTTTTAAGTCGCAGGAGCATAGCGGGCTATGTGACTAAGACGCGAAAGGTTTTTGGCAAAAAGCAGACGAGACAAAGCTAACATTTACTTCAGCCTCTTAATGACCTCAAAAACTTTTAATTGAGAAAGTAACTTCAAAACATATCAAAGGACTCGTTCCTGTCGGCGTCTTTTGCCTTTTGGTTCAGTCACATAGCCCGCTATGCTCCTTCACCTGCAAGACAAAATCCACTCGACATGAACGACCCCAAATTAACGTTTATTTTTAAACACCCTCTTAGACCCCAAACCTTATTTCGACCTAAGAAGATCGGCCTTTATGCGGCAAAGATGTTCCGGACTCACGCCAAGATAAGACGCTACGATCCTTTGCGAGACTTTCTCGACAATCATTGGGCGCGTGCTGACCATCTGCATGTAGCGCTCCCTGGCGTCGCCGCTGTGGACGGTGGATTCCCTGTCTTCCTCAAGAAACTGTTCCGACCATGTGTAGTGGAGCGCCCAGACGGCGAAACGATGACAGCTGTCGGTCAGCCCCACGAAGTCATCGCGGCTGATGCGGAGCACAACGCTCGGACAACACGCCTCGATACGATAGTGCGACGGCAGATTCTTGTAGAAAGAATGTCGCGAATTGAAGATAGTTCCCGGCAGACCGAATGCGAAAGTGCGCTCCTTATCCCCGTTGTAATCAAGACCACGCATCACACCTTCCTTGACAATATAGACATTGCTGTCGACCACACCAGCGTCAATAAGCACTTCCCCGCGTTTTAGCCTCACCTGAGTTGCAAGCGCGAACAGCATGTCCCACTCCTCGGATTCGAGGGTGCGGTCACATTCCTTGTTGAGAGAAGCCTTGAGACGTTCCAATTAAATTGATAAATAGATGGTCAGGTATAGTCGAAACAAAATTAGCAATCTTTTCCGACATATATTCACTTTTCCTCCAAAAAAATTGTCAAACCACCCCTGAAGCCCTCCCTATAGTGTTTAAAGTCCTTAAAGTCTTTAAAGTCCCTAAAAATAATTAAAGAGTCTATGGCTCGGGCGGCTTACGCTCGCCTCACCATAGGCTCTTATTCGGGTGCGGATTCCGAAAAAAGGATCCGCCGATGTTTCGGAGGGTTATTTCAGAGTGCCGTTCTCAGCGTCCTGAATCATCTTTTCGCTGGCGTAGACGTAGATCTCGACACGACGGTTCTGCGCGCGGCCTTCAGCTGTCGCGTTGGAGGCTACGTAGTCCTGCATGGGAAGTCCCTGAGCAAAGAGGCGGTTGGCCTTCACGCCGCTGTTGATGAGATACTGCATCACTGCGTCGGCACGGTTGGTGGATACCTTTGTATTGATGTCCATGCCGCCGGTGTTGTCGGTGTAGCCGATGATGCGGACGTCGGTAAGAGGATTCTGGAGCAGTGAGGTGGCAAACTCGCTAAGCTCGGACTTGGCGTTCTGATTGAGTGTCCACTTGCCTGTGGGGAAGAGGATACCGCCCGGGAATGTCACCTTGATGGCCTGCAGACCGTTGGCGTCGGTTGTCTTTTCAACCTCGGCGTCCTTGAGCTGGGCCTCAAGTTCTTTCTGCTGCTTGTCCATCTTGTTGCCGATCAACGCGCCTACTCCGGCACCTACAGCCGCACCGATGCCCGCGCCGATTCCGGCGCCTTTGCCGCCGCCGATGAGGGCGCCTATGCCGGCTCCTACGCCTGCGCCGCCACCACCGCCGATGAGGGCGCCTTTACCTGTCTTGCTCATGCCGCAGGAAGAGAGTACGAGTGTGGCACAGAGTCCGAGTGCCACGAATGTTTTCTTGAAATTCATCTTTACAATATTTTTGGGTTAATAATCTTTTTACGATCACCTTAATTATAAACCGATTCGGGCAGCTGATTGTTTGCCACAGTTGCAGATAAAAGCCACACGACCTCGCTCTCTGTCATTCAAGACGAAGGAGCGAGGCCGAGCATATCGGTTTTACAGTCCGGTACACCAGACTGCGGAATCGTTCAGTTTATCTTTTCAGACGTTCGCCGGCCACTGCAGCGGCAAGTTTGCCGTCTTTCTTTGAACCCTTCTTACGCGATATGATAAGGTAAGCGATGGGAGCAGCAAGGAAGAGGGTGCAGAGCGTACCCACAATCACACCGAAGATCATCGCGAAGGTGAAGGAGCGGATCACCTCACCACCGAGGATGAAGATGCAGATGAGCACCAGCAAGGTGGAGACGGATGTCATGATCGTACGTGTCAAAGTGGTGTTCAGCGAGCGGTTGAAGAGGGTCTTCTTGTCCTCTTTGGGATTGAGCTTCAGCATCTCGCGCACTCGGTCGAAGACAACCACGGTATCATTGATCTGATAACCGATGATGGTCAGAACCGCCGCTATGAACGACTGGTCGATCTCCATGGAGAACGGCAGCAGTCCCCAGCAAACGGAGTAGAAGCCGATGATAAGGAAGGCTGTCATCGCGACGGCGCTGACGGCACCGACGGAGAAGGCCACGTTGCGGAAGCGGAGGAGGATATAGAGGAACATGCAGACAACTGCGATGCCGACAGCGAGATATGCGTCACGCTTCATCTGATCGGCCACGGAGGGTCCGACTTTCTGGATCTGAGCGATACCGTACTGCTCGTCGCTGACGTCGAACTGTTCGCGTGTCATGGTCTTGCCATTGACCGTAAGCTCATCTTTCAGACCGCTGTACAGGAGGTCGGAGATCTCTTTATCGACATCCTCGCCGGCCTTGAGGGCGTTGTCCTTGATCTTGTAGTTGGTGGAGATACGCACCTTCTGGTCGTTGTCAATGGTGATGACGCTCACGGAGACAGGCTCTTCGATACCGGCCTTGGCGGCTGCGTCGTTGAAGACTTTACCAAGCTTGGCGTCAAGCTCCTGAGGATTGACGCTCTTCTGGAAGCTGACAACATAGTTGCGGCCGCCGGAGAAGTCGATACCCTGATTCATGCCGCGGACAACGAGCGATGCGATTGAACCGACAACAAGGAGAATCCATACGATGATCGCGGGACGGAAACCGCCGATGAAGTTGAAGTTCTTCTTGCTCTTGAAGGCGCGGGAGATCGGAGTCGTGAATGTCATGCCGGCATTGCGTCCGTTGGCCGTGATAAGCTCGAAGGCGATGCGGGTGAGGAACACGGCAGTGAAGAAGGAGCAGACCAGACCGATGATGAGGGTGGTCGCGAAACCTAAGATCACGCCGGAACCGAAGATGATCAGGATGACACCTGTGATGATCGAAGTGAGGTTACCGTCGAAGATGGACGAGAAGGCGTTGCTGTAGCCGTCGGCTATCGCGGCACGCAGCTTCTTGCCCTGACGAAGCTCCTCCTTGGTACGCTCGAAGATAAGCACGTTGGCGTCGACCGCCATACCCATGGCGAGCACGATACCGGCGATACCGGAGAGCGTCAGCGTGGCCTGCAGGGAGGCGAGGATACCGAAGGTGAAGTAGAGGTTGAGCATGATTCCGATGTTGGCGACGAGGCCGGGGATCACGCCGTAGAATGCGATCATGAAGATCATCAGCAGAACAAGAGCCACCACGAAAGATGTGAAACCCTTCTGAATGGCCTCGGCACCCAGCGAGGGGCCGATCACTTCGGAGCTGACCACGCGTACCGAAGCGTCCATCTTGCCGGATTTGAGAAGCTGGGCGAGGTCGTTGGCCTCCTCGGGAGTGAAGTTGCCGGTGATCTCGGAGCTGCCGCCGGTGATCTGAGTATTGACGGTAGGATATGAATAGACGTTGTCGTCGAGGACGATAGCGATGGAGCGGCCGATGTTGTCTTTGGTCACGACAGCCCAGTCCTGGGCGCCCTTGTCGCTCATGCGCATGTTGACTACATTACCGCGGAGGTTGTCGTGCTCGGAGGTAGCGGAGGTGACGGCGTCGCCTTCAAGACGAGGCTCGCCCTGAAGGGCCACCAGCTCGAAGTATGCTTCCTTGCCTTTGCGGGCGGGGATGTCGCGGTCAGTGGCCTTGTCGCTCCAGACGAGCTTGAGGTCGCTGCGCAGATCCTCGGCCTGCGGGCTGCGGAGGATAGCGTTGACAGCGGCAGTATCGGCTCTGGAGACATATCCCACGACGGGACCCTTGCCGTAGCCGCGTGCTGCGAAATAGTCGTTGAGTGTCTTTTTGCCTTCGTTGGCCTTGGCGTATTCCACGCTGAGGGTCTCGAGCTCGGGAGCGATCTCCTCAAGGTTGAAGACCTCGTAGAACTGCAGGTTGGCGCTCGACTTAAGCAGACGTGTCATCTGCTCGGGATCCTTCACGCCGGGAAGCTCAAGAAGGATCTGGCCGTTCTTGCCCTCGATCTTCTGGATGTTGGGGGAGACGACGCCGAATTTGTCGATACGGTTGCGGAACACGTTGAATGCGTCGTCAATCTGACGGTCGACCTGCTTTTCAAGAAGCTCGGTCACCTGCTTGTTGGTGGATTTCTTGCTGATCTTCTCCAGGAATTCGCCGTCGCGCCGGAAGATGTCAGCCATTGAGTTTTCAGGGAACTGGGCGGCGAATTTCTCGATGAAATCGTCGTCAGACGGCTTGGTCGAAGATGTAAATTCGCCGTCGGGAGTCACAGCCTTTATCGCGGCGTTCACCTTGTCGAGCTTGTCAGGCTTGGCATACGAACGGAGAAGATCGGTGACAGGCACCTCAAGCACGAGGTTCATGCCGCCCTTCAGGTCAAGACCCAGACCCATCTCCATTTTCTTTACCTGAGCATAGGTGTAACCCAGATACACTTTCTCCTGGTCGAGGGAGTCCATGTACGCCTTGCGGGCGTTTTTGTAGGCTTGGTTAGTAGCATCGCCGGTCTTTGCGATGGCGGTCGCGTAAGCGTCTGCCTCTTTCTCATAGTTTCTCGTCACGAAGGAGAACGAGATATAGAAAGCGCAAATCAAAATCAAAAGGACCGCGATAGTGCTTATAAACCCTTTGTTTTGCATTGTGTTGGTAGATTAATATTTATTTATTTTTTAATTTAATCAGATTGTTGAATTATCAGCTCGCAAATATAACTCTTTTTTTTCACCCGACTATAATCTTTTAGCCAAAAAATTATAAACAATCCCGAAAAGGATGGTTTGCGCAGCCGCATATGTGCCCGCGCGTTGCCGTGACCGCAAATGGCGGCTCATCTTATTGTATATTAATAATACCGCGAAGATGGTGGCGGCAAACTTGGCCGTTTATCCATTTTTTGCTAATTTTGCCTCGCAACACAAGATATCCCCCGACTCAAATATAAAGTGAAACGCAACAGGATAAATAAGGATCTGACTGTCATCGCGATGCTTGCCGCCTCGTTCGCCCTTCTCACGCTCTATTCCTGCGCGAGCATGGGCACGCCTTCCGGAGGTCCGCGCGACGAGGATCCGCCGCGATACGTCGGCAGCAATCCGCAACCATACGCCACCGGATTCAACGGCGAACGTATCGAGATCTTCTTCGACGAGCTTGTGGCCGTGAAAGACGCGTTCACCAACGTCACGCTCTCGCCGCCGCAGCGCCAGACGCCGAAGGTGTCGGCTTCGGGACGCAAGATCATCGTGCAGTTCAACGACACGCTCCTGCCGAACACGACCTATACGATAGATTTCGGCAACTCGATCGAGGATGTCAACGAGTCCAACAAGCTCCGCGCCTTCTCGTTCAGCTTCTCCACGGGAGCGGAGATCGACACGCTGATGATGTCGGGCATCGTGCTTGACGCCCTCACTCTGGAGCCGCAGCAGGGTGTCCTTGTCGGCGCATACACCGACCTCGCGGACAGCGCGTTTCTCAAGAAACCTTTCGAGCGCGTCACGCGTACCGACGACCGCGGCCGGTTCACTCTCCGCGGACTCAGGCCGCTCCCCTACCGCGTCTTCGCGCTCTCCGACCTCAACAACGACTATCACTGGGACAATCCCGCCGAACTGATGGCTTTCCTGCCGGCGGCGGTGACACCCTATACCGAACAGACCACCGCCACCGACACTATATATAATGTGTTGACAGGCGCGCCGGACAGCGTCGTCACACGTGCACGCACACGGTTCCTTCCCAACGACCTACTGCTCCAGATGTTCGATTTCGGATACCGTCCGCAGTACATCACAGACTACTCGCGCTCCGACTCCACGCGTCTCGACCTCCGCTTCAACCAACGCCAGGACAAGGCCCCGGAGCTTCATCTGCTGTACCCTTCGCACGGCAATCTGCCGCGCAACTGGTATCTCTCCGAGCGCAACGAACGCAACGACACACTCCACTACTGGCTCACGCCGCAGCTGTTCGGCGCCGATACGATCAAGGCATCGGTGAGCTATCTTGTGGAACAGCGCGGCGCCGAACCGACACTGTCCACCGACACCCTCACTTTCATCACCAAGAAGCCACGCGCCGTGAAGCCGCGCAAGATGACAGCAAAACAGATGCACGACGACTCCATCAAGACCGCCCTGCAGCGCTTCATCCTTCCCGAAATTGTCGGCAGCTCCCCATTCGACGTCGATCGCCCGCTGACCATGCAGTTCCCGGAACCGCTCGTCACTCTCGACACCGCGGCCATACGCATCGAAACGATGTCGGAAGATTCCGTATGGAATCCCCTGACTATCCGAATCACCCCCGATGAGATGGTGCCGCGCCGCATGAGACTCGAAGTGCCCTGGGAATACGGCACGGAGTATCGTCTCACCGTCGACTCGCTCGCCGCCGAGGGCATCTCGGGACGTTTCTCACGCACATTGGAACAGAAATTCAAGACCAAACGCCGCGAGGACTATGCATCGCTCGTGCTGCGACTGCGTCCCGACACGGTCGCCGGATTCGTCGAAGTGCTCAACACCTCCGACGACGTGGTGCAGCGAGCCGAAGTCATCGACGGCGTAGCCACATTCTATTATCTCACGCCCAACGACTACTATGTGCGTTTCATAGCCGACGCCAACGGCAACGGACGCTTCGATCCCGGCGACTACGAGCGCGGTCTGCAGCCCGAAGAGAGCTATTACTACCCCAAGATGCTTAGTCTCAAACGCTACGACCGCAACGAGGAGTGGGATCTCAACGCCACAGCAGTCGACATGCAGAAGCCGGAACAGCTGAAGAAGAACAAGCCCGAGGCCGTGAAGACCTCTCGCAAGAAGTCAGACAAGAACGGAACGGAAACAGAAGAAGACGACTATTTCGACGTGACCCGCAATCCCTTCGACCCCAACGACAAAGGCCGCCGTCGCCAGACCGGCAGCTACTGACCTTTCCTAAAATGGCAACGCCCGAGCATAGGGTCATGTGTAAGTATAGACAATGGCAACGACCGAGCGTAGGGCTGCTCCATGGAGCAGGCGCACACCGCACAAACCTGAGCATAAAGAGGTTACGCACATAGCTGCGACGGAGCGTCGGCAGACGCGACTGTGATGTTACGCTCGACGAAAGGCCTGCAAGGCCGAGGTGACAATAGCCCGGAGCGCCCAAGCTCCGGGAATCGGATCGCAACATATATCAAGCCCTGTAGGGGCGACCAAACGTAACCACTTGGATCGATCTTACAGACCTAATTTTCATTACGTTATCCTCTTTCTCGGAGCTTGGGCGCTCCGGGCTAATGTCGTTCGGCCTTGACAGGCCTTTCCGCCGACGTCGTTCGCCACGAGTGCTGACTGAGACGCGGAGCGTCGATATTGTTGTTAACCGAGGGTGAAGCGCAGCAGAACCCTCGGAAAGCCTCCTCTGTAAAAATGAGTGCCGGAGGTACGATATTGTGGTAGAGTGTGGAAGCAACCATGAAGGGTTGTATATGATAACACCCTTTCCGACGGATTCGCTATGCTCATCCGTCAGCTAACGACAAAGAAACCGCTGACGCGGTTCTCCCGCTCCTTCACACGCAAGATCTTCACGTTCAGATCATTGCGCAATGCGGCTGCACCATGGTGCAGCCCTACGTTTGTGTGAAGCAATGCCAGATGATACCCTACGTTCGGGGAGGTTAGCGGCGGGGGTTGGAGTCGAATTCGGGGGGAAGGATGGTGCGGACGTCGACGGTGTCGATCTTTTCGGCGACACGGACGTTCTCGCCGCGCCAGGGCATCGCAGAGCGGTAGGTGCTGTAGGTGATCTTCACGGGTTTGCCGCTGTCGCGGTAAGATTGCAGGATGCGTCCCTGAGCGTCGGGAAGCGAGAGGGTGAAATCCTCTTTGTAGACCCGCGTGGTGTCGTGGATCTCCTTGTAGGGGATGACGACGGCCTCGTAGGTCTTGAATGTTGAGCCGCGCACCTCGACGTTGTCGACGTAGCCGTAGACCACGGACTGCTCGGTCGACTTGCCGAACACCCAGACACAGCCGATCCAGATACACGCTATCAGGATGACTGCCGCCACGGAAAGGACAATGATCCTGGTGCGCATCGAGGTGTTGATACGCAGATGCCCCCACTCATCCTCCTCTCTCTTCCAGTAGCGCGGATCGGATGGTGGAATGGGCGGTTCTTTCGGAACTTTCGGCTTGGGTGCCGGAGTGTTCTCGAAGTAATCTTCTTTTTCGTCGTCGTCGGTATTGTTGAATATCATAGAGATTTCTATTGGATGTAAAGTCGTAACGCAGAGAAAAGCCTAATGTTCATCTTCCTCGATCCGGACGGAGTCGGCCACGGAGCGTTCAAGTTCCTTGTCGCGGCGTTTGCCGCCGGAGATATAGATTGCAGTGTAGATGCCGAGGATGATGAGCATGATTGTCTGTGCGCTCCAGACCACGATCGACATCGAGGCGGCGTCAGCTTCGGCTACACCATAGAGCATCAGGCCGAAGACAACGGCCATGTTCCACGGGCCGAGTCCACCGTTGCTGGGGATGGCCATGCCGATGGAGCTGAGCACGAATGCCACCAGACAAGGAATGAGGCCGAAACATGTGCCGGGACCGAAGCAATGGTCGAGCGTGCACTGAAACGCGAAGAACGCGGAATATAGCTGAAGGAAATAACAGCTCCAGATGCCGAGCGTGAGAAGCAGGAAGAGGCCGCGTCCCTTCATGGTGGCGACTACGGTGAATCCTTTCCAGACCTGAGCGATCTTGGCCGTCAGTCCTTTGACTAAGCGTGTGTGGCCGAAGAATCTGTAGACAAGCCAGATAAGCGCCGCGCAAGCGACAACAGCCACCCAGACAAGCGGATTGGCCGCCATGTCGAGCACACCGCGCCCCACAGGATATTTTTCAAGGAATGCGGATATCTGTTCGTTTGCCACAAGGAGCGTAAGCAGAAGCAGCAGGAAGACCATCACCGTATCCGCCAGACGGTCGGCAACCATCGTCCCAAGAACGGAGGTGAACGGCGCCTTCTGACGCTGCGCGATGTAGGTGCAGCGCCACACTTCGCCCAGACGCGGGAAGACAAGATTGAGGGCGTATGTGCCGAAGATGGAGCAGCAGAGCGCCATGAGCGGCGGACGGATTCCGGTTGCACGGAGCTGGAGACGCCAGCGCATGGCGCGGAAAATGTGGCTCACCACACTGATGGCCATCGCGAGAAGAATCCATTTGTAGTCCACGCCGTGGCGTATCGTGGTCCACAGCTCGGCGAAGTCTATCTTGGTAAACATGTACCAGACCAGCGCCACCGTGATTGCCAGCGGCACGAGGAAGCGCAGAGCGAGACCGAGGATGCGGCGCGCCCCGCCCTCCTTGGGCTTTCCGGCAGACGTTTCCTGATGATTAGCGGATGATGATGATTGCTCCATATCGTCGGCAAATATACCAAAAATATTTTATATAGCATCCATGCGGCAGATTAGCCTGTTAATATTGTGATTTACTCGGAAACAATTATTAATTTTGTGATGTTAAACAAGATGTAAAACAAACAGTTTCAAAGGCTGTAAAACATATTACCATGGACAAATATCAGGAAGCGCTCAAAGCCATCAGTTTCAATGTCGACAAAGCGGTTGTCGATGCAGAAGTAGACAAAATCACAGAGAACTGCGAACAATATGCCACACAGGATGTCTACAAGTTCCTGTTCAACAGCATAGACCTGACCACGCTCAGCACCACCGACTCGGTAAGCAGCGTGGCGCGTTTCACGGAGCGTGTCAACGACTTCGACAACGACTATCCCTATCTCCCCAACGTGGCCGCCATCTGCGTCTACAGCAATTTCGCCGAGGTCGTGAGCACGCATCTTGAAGTTCCCGAGGTTGATGTCGCCGTAGTTGCCGGCGGATTTCCTTCGAGCCAGACATTCACTCCCGTGAAGATTGCCGACAGCGCCCTTGCGGTCAGCGGAGGCGCCGACGAGGTCGACATCGTGATGAACCTCGGCTATTTCTTCGACGAGAACTACGAGGACCTGACCGACGAGATCATAGAGCTGAAGCACACAGTGAAGAACGGCAAGCTGAAGGTCATTCTGGAGACCGGAGCGCTCAAGAGCTACGAGAACATCCGCAAGGCTTCGGTGCTCGCCCTCTACAGCGAGGCGGACTTCCTGAAGACCAGCACCGGCAAGATCTACGAGGGCGCCACACTTCCCGCCGCCTACGTGATGTGCCGCTGCATCAAGGAATACTACGACCGCACAGGCCTCAAGGTCGGCTTCAAGGCTGCCGGCGGCGTGCGCACGACAGCCGACGCCCTGCGCTACTACGCCATCGTCAAAGAGGTGCTCGGCGACGAATGGCTCTGCCACGATCTCTTCCGTATCGGAGCATCGTCGCTGGCCAACAATCTACTCTCATCTATTCTCGGCGAGGAGGTAAAATATTTCTGATATGCCGGTACCTCCTCCTGTTCCCCCCACGACTCCGACGACACCTCCGGCTCCGCCGCAGCTTTCGGCTCCGCGACCCGCACCTCAGCCGACTCCGAAAGCAGCCGCCAAGAAACGCTCCAACAAAGCGATACCGTGGATAATCGGCGGTATCGTCCTGCTGATTCTCGCAGGCATCGCGGCCATCCTGCTGATTGTGTTCGCGGGATGGAAAGCCTTCGACAAATACTCCGACACCCGCGAAAAAATCGAGGAGATCGAAGAGTTCCCCGACCCGGGCAGTTCCGATGACTTCACGGCCGTCGACGAGATAGACTTCGAGCCTGTTCCGGCCGAGATCATCGACGAGACGGAGGTCGTGACAGACGACATCGTCACGGAGCCGGAAGTTCCCGCCGGGCACGCATGGTACGCCTCGCTCTCGCCCGGCATGTACCGCCTCAACGCCACGCTCTACGACCCCGCGAAGCCGGAAAAGAAATACAAATGCCATGTCGATTTCCGCTACAACGGCGCGTGCAACGCCCTGAGCGACTGCAAATACGTCAATGACAGCTACGGAGGTGAATTCAACGTCAGCGGCACCTACGACAGCGGACGCCTCACATTCCGCGGGCACGAAGGGAGCAACAATTTCGACATCGACACCAACTGGATGGGCGGCAACCGCTTCGCCGGCACGTCGACCTACGGCACCACCACCATCGTCGCCGAAGCCTCCCTCTCGCCGCTGTAAACTCATCCCCAACAGACCAACCTCCACACAATTTGGAAACAACAGATTTCGAAAAGCTCTTTTCCACCCTCACTCCCATAAAGACTTCCGGCGACCGCGACGTGAAAACAAGCCGCAAGCCACTTTTCATGGTTACGGTCTCGGATTCGGGGGAACCTTTCATCACCGTGCTCGACAACGACATCTCACGCATGTCTGCAATCGACCGGCGCATCTATGACGAAATACAGAACCAGACCTCCTCCGCTTCAGACATCTTCGGCATCGGAGGCCTCCGGTCGTCTGTCAAGGAAACCGTGTCGCTGTGGGATAATCCCTATATCGTGCGTCTTCTCTCAAGGAGCAGGTCTGTGGTGGGAAAGAACCGGAAACCTGTCACGTTTTCCGAAGATCCCGCCTATCTCCTGCTCCGTCTCGACCTTCCGTCCAAGGAGCAAAAGGCCGACGCATCCCTTTTTCTTCGTGCCGCCGAAAAGGAATCTGCCGATTTCACTTTCCTCGACGACACCCACGTGCTCTGCGACGAAAAAGTGTTCACAGTAGAGACTGTCGGAGCCAACTATCCGCACATCCGTAAGCTTGTCGAGCCGGTTCCGAGGGAGATGCTGGAGTCGTTCCTCACCCTTTTCCTCACCTTCACCGAGAACATCGTCCCCGAGCTAAACGGCGTGAGGGCACGCACCGACAAGACACCCGAACACGCCGTCCCCACTCTCTTTCTTGAAAAAGTGGCCGCTGACAAGGCGCTCTATCTGCGCGTCGGCATCTCCCTGGAATCTCTCGGCTCAGGCATTCCGGCCGGAATGGAAGTGACACGCACCGCGTCTGTCTCCACCGGCGGCACGATCACGATACGTACCGTCGAAGAATGCGACGTCAGCGGCCACGCCGACGAGCTGGAGAAGATGATCCTTTCTTCCGCGCCCGACCGCCACGCCCGAAAGGAGGTCTACCGCGAGGGAGGGTTCTTCATCATACCCGAAGCCACGGCAGGACCTTTCCTGCTGCGCTGCCTTCCGCAGGTGCTCGAAGATTTCCGCCTCGTAGGCAGCGAGAAACTGAAGGAATACAAGATCGTGGCAGCCGTCCCGAAGGTCAACCTCAGGCTCTCCTCCGGAATCGACTTCCTCGAAGGTGACGGCGAGGTGACCGTGGGCGACGAGAAATTCTCGATTGCCGACCTCCTGAAACGCCTCAACCACAAACGCTACGTACAGCTTTCCGACGGCAACCGGGCCATCCTCGACGAAAACTACATCAACCGTCTCCAACGCCTTTTCCGACGCCGCGACAAGGAGGGGCGCATCCGCGTCACGCTCTTCGACCTTCCGGAGGTCGAAGAACTGATCCAAAAGAAGATAACAGGCGATTTCGCCTCTCACGCCCGCAAGACGCTACAGGGATTCAACTCCCTTGCCACCGAAAAGACGCCCGGCTACAAAGTCAACGCCACACTGCGTCCCTATCAGATCGAGGGCGTCAAATGGCTCAAATATCTCTACGACAACAAACTGGGCGGATGCCTCGCCGACGATATGGGTCTCGGAAAGACACTCCAGACCATAGCCCTCCTCTCGATGGTATATCCCGGCGCCAAGCTTCCCTCGCTCATCGTGATGCCCCGCAGCCTCCTATTCAACTGGGAGAAAGAGCTCGACCGTTTTGCGCCGCAGCTCACCCACAGCACCTACTACGGTTCCGATCGCAAGCTCGACGAGGTTCTTAAGAGCGACATAATACTCACCACCTACGCCGTGATGCGCAACGACATAATGATGCTAAAGGAACATGAGTTTCAATGCGTCGTGCTTGATGAGTCGCAGAACATCAAGACCTACACCGCGCAGACAACCGTGGCCGTGCAGCTCCTCCGCTCCGACCACCGCCTTGCCCTCTCCGGCACTCCGATGGAGAACAATCTCACGGAGATCTACTCCCTCTTCCGCTTCCTCAACCCCACGATGTTCGGCACGGTCGAGGATTTCAACGCCTCCTACACATATCCCATACAGAAGTCCGGCGACAAGGACGCAACGATCTCCCTGCGGCGCCGCATCTTCCCCTTCATCCTGCGCCGCCTCAAGCGCGACGTCCTATCCGACCTCCCCGAGCGTATCGACCAGACAATCTACGTGGAAATGTCGGCCGAACAGAAGAGCCTCTACAACGAACGCCGCATGATGTTCCGCGACGAGATCAACCGCAAGATCGCCACTGAAGGCCTGCATAAATCCCGATTCGCCCTTTTCCAGGCACTCTCCGAGCTGCGCCGCATAGCATCCGTGCCCGAGGCCCTTTCCGACGGCAAGGTGTCCTCACCGAAGATCGACGAGCTTCTCGAATCGGTGGAATCGGCTGTCAGCAACGGCCACAAGACCGTAGTGTTCTTCAACTTCCTTGCCGGACTCGAGATCGTCATGTCGCGCCTGGATGCGCTCGGCATCGGTTTCGAGACCATGACAGGTTCAACCTCGGCTTCCGGCCGCAAGCGCATCGTGGAGCGCTTCCAGTCCGACCCGCAGTGCATGGTGATGCTACTCACGCTGAAAGTCGGAGGCGTCGGCCTCAACCTCACCGCAGCCGACACTGTCTATATCTTCGAGCCATGGTGGAACAAAGCAGCCGAGGAACAGGCCATCAACCGTCTGCACCGCATCGGTCAGAAATCGGTGGTCAGCTCTTTTTCCCTCATCACCGTGGGCACCATCGAAGAGAAGATCCTCCAGCTCCAGCAGCAGAAAAGCGATCTCATCGACGAACTCATCAGCGCCGACGGCACAGGAGCAAAACAACTCACCCAACAGGACATCGACTTCATCCTCTCATGACAACAAGCGACGAAAACATAATCACCCTCAGCCTTCCGGAAAGAAACAAATTCCTTCCGTCCGGACTCACGAGCGTTAACAAAGAAGGACTCTATAATATGCTCGCCACGCTGCATGTCATCCTTAAAGGGCGCTCCATTGAGTTCACAAAAGGCTCCGCGCCGAAAACGGTGGAGCTTTTCAGAAGGTTCATGGATCTATACGATTCAAGGAAACTCCTTAGGTCTAATCTTGAAACCATCTATCTCGCCCTCTGCTCCGACTTTGCCAATGTAGTCGCCCTCGCACGCTGCGACCGCCACGTTCACGACACATGGGAACTGTTGCTGAGGGAACCTCTGGTCTCGCAGACAGCTGCTGCTGCGGCGTTAGACCGCAAACTGATGACAGAAATTCCGAACTACTGGAATAACAATTGCTTCAACGAACCTGCGTTCTTTCCCCTGGTAATCACGCGAAAAGAAAACGACTATTATTATTACAGCAAGAGTACGCCTGTAGAGTATTCACTCCCTCCGAAAACCAGAAAGAAGCTTATCGAGATGTTCTATGGGGATGCAGGTCTCACACCGGTCATTGTCAAGGATCTTCCCGACAGCAAGGAGTTCATCACGGAGAATTTCGAGAACCAGATAGCATCCGACCTCATATTTCTATCCGGACTCGCCTTGACTGGATCGCCGCTCACCGCCACCGGATCGCTCACCGCAGCGAAACTCAAGACCATCAAAAAGAGTTTCACGACTCCCGGATTCCGCCCCTACGGCAGCGAATATCAGCTTGACCGCGTGGAACTTCTCGTCATCACATACTTCGACATCCCCAAGCCCGGAGGAAAAGAGGAGGAGACGATAGTGGATGTTCCCTTCTTCGGCTTATCTGTGGCCCGGGAATTATGCCGCCGCATTTCCGGCACACAGTTCGGCGCATTCTTCCCTGAATTCAAAGGAATGACGAAAGCCTCCACGGCCGATGCCCACACCTCGGCATTCGTAGAATTCATCAACAAACTGCTGAAACAGGCCCGCGGGTCATGGCTCTCATTGGCGAATCTGCGTACACTCCTGCTTTGCCACTCCTCAACACGCATGACTGCGGACGGCTATACACCTCTGTTCGGAGCGCGGTCATACACCCACAGATTTGAATACAAGGATCCGGCAGCCGAGAAAAAGAACAGGGGACTCACCGACTTCGACCGTTTCGACTTCCCCTTCTTGCTGCGATGGCTCCGCTATCTCTGCGGCATGGGCATTCTGGAGACCGCAGATGCCGGGACATCTGAAGAGGATGATCCGTTCGAAGGACTGCGCTACGTCCGCCTCACTCCTCTCGGACTCTACGCTCTGGGCATCGCCAATGACTATAAGCCTCAGGCGCTCCCCGTACTCGGCAAACAGATCGAATATGACGACGCTTCCGGCATCATAACACTGCTCGACGACAACTGCCCCTTCATGCTGTTCATCACACAGATCGCCACGCCGATCAGCTCGCGCCGCTACCGCGTCACGGTGAACTCGCTGCTGAAAAACTGCTCGGATTCCGCTGACCTCGACAGCTGCATACGCAATCTGAAATCCATCATATCTCTCGACGACAATCCCATACTTAAACGCATGGCGGAAGAAGCCTCCAACCGCACCGATCTAAGCGTTCCGATACGGGAGTCATACACCCTCATGCAGCTGCGCAGCAACGTGCCCGGACTCGCCGACGCCATACGCAACTGCCGGGAGATCCGCGAGAACGTCATTCTGGCCGAAGACGGCATCCTGCTCATGGAATACTCTTTTCAGACGCGTTTCCGCGAACTCCTCCGCCAGCGCGGCTACCTCCTCGACTGAACCCGCACCCGAAAGTCTGCATCCGAAAGTCGCATTCCGACAAAAAAGCCGGAGACCGACCAAAATTATTTGAAACCGTATCAAATAGTGTGTCAAAAGCGCCGGACCGGAGGTTCGGCCGTATTGCCAACCGCGGCCTTCAGGCCGTGGAAGGATATCGCTTAGAATAATCAGTCGCGGAGCGACGTTGTGTGGTAGCGGCTTTACCATACACGCATCGCTCTGCGACGCGTCTGTTTATATTGCTCTCTCCACGGCCTGAAGGCCGCGGTTGGCAACACAGACAGACCTCCAGCCTGTCCCAGCGTCGCCACATTTGACAGTTCTGAAACAAAAGTTGACCCGGCGCTCCGCGCTTTTGACTCATCTACTGTTCTCCTGTCAAAAACTCCTGAATCTCCTGTCCTCTCTAAAAAACTTCACCTCCTGTTCTACTGTCTAATAACTTGTTTTACTGTCCAAAAAAAATACAGAAAGCGGAGAGTCTCTCGATTCTCCGCTTCTGTGTCGTCTTTAACTAATTCGACAAATAACTAACTAACTAATTAACCTAATATCAACATTTATCTATTTACCAAAAATCTATCTTTACTAAAGTGTATTTCCATAGTCTTCGATTGAGATTTCGGACTATCGTGCGTTGTGAAGCTTTTGAACTGCTCTGTTTCAAGTCGCTTTACGCTATTATAACGCGATGTCAGCCGGATGGTTCACAAGGCTTGGAGCGGTTTTCATATTTTTTAACTGAATAAAGAGTACCGCAGAGCGCCGCGATGGCTCGGTTAGCGGATTTTTTTGTAAATTCGCGTCGTGATTGACGCGTTCACGCGTCTTATCAACAGTTCAAATCTTGAAATAATGAAGATAGCGATCATAGGCTATGGCCGAATGGGTCATGCCATCGAAAAGACAGCGTTGCAACGCGGCCATGAGATAGTGGCTTGCATTGACAAGGACAATCAGCAGGATTTCGACTCCGATGCTTTCGCCTCGGCCGACGTGGCGATCGAGTTCACTAACGCCACACAGGCGCTCGACAACTTCCGGAAGGTCTGGAGCAAAGGGATACCAGTAGTGTCGGGCACAACCGGATGGTTCGCCTACGGGACTCTCTATTCACTGGGCAAGGAGGTAGAACGCAACGGCTACACCCTGCTCCATGCGTCCAACTTCTCCATCGGCGTCAATCTGCTTTTCGCTCTCAACAGTTATCTGGCGAAAATCATCGCGCCGTTCGACGAATACAAGGTTTCGGTCAACGAGACGCATCATATCCATAAACTCGACCATCCTTCGGGCACTGCCATCGCCCTGGCCGACGAGATCATCGAGAACGACCACCGCTATGAGACATGGGTGGAGCCTCTCAGCGATGTCGTCGGCGTGGATTCCGTACCTATACGCTGTGAGCGCGAGGGAGAGAATCCCGGCTATCACAGAGTCAAATGGGAGTCCGCCACGGACTGCATCTCGATAAGCCATCAAGCCTACAGCCGCGATGGTTTCGCGCTCGGCGCAGTCCTCGCCGCCGAATGGCTCGTGAAGCAGCCCAAGGGGCACATCTATTCCCTAAAGGAGATGTTCAAATTCTAAAAATTTCATCATGACTCAAAACGGAATGCCCTCGCCGGGCACTGACAATAAAAATACAGCCGAATCCGCTCCTGCAGCGCACCGCAGCTTCGGGGAACGCACCATGGACAGCATCCGCGCCACCAAGACCACACGCTGGATACGTTTCGGCCTCGTCGCCGCCATCTGGATCTGGTTCTGCATCTGGATGGACAATATGTGGCTGCTGCTTGTCCTCCCGCTCCTTTTCGACATCTACATCACAGGATTCATACCCTTCACGTTCTGGAAGAAACACCCCAACAAGACAGTGAGACGCGTGGGCGGATGGGTCGACTCGATCATCTACGCCCTGATCCTTGTCTATTTCACTTTCGCCTACGTCGGCCAGAACTACAAGATTCCTTCATCTTCGCTCGAAAAGACACTGCTCGTTGGCGATTATCTGTGGGTAAACAAGGTGACATACGGCCCGCGCGTACCCCAGACACCGCTGCATTTCCCCCTGACACAGCACACTCTTTTCGGCAAAAAGAGCTATCTGGATTTCTGGCAGGTCGACTACCACCGTCTGCCGGGCATGCGCAATGTCGAGCGCTACGACATCGTGGTCTTCAACGCTCCCCACTGCGACACAGTGGCATCGAAGATGCCCGAACCGGACTATTACCATATCGTCTACTCCCTGGAGAACGATCCGCAGAATCCGGTGGAGGATGGCCGCAGATACATAGCCGACCATCCCGAGATGTTCGGCAAGCTCATATGGCGTCCTGTCGACCGCCGCGAAAACTACGTGAAGCGCGCCGTGGGTCTGCCGGGGGAACGTCTCAAGATCGTGGACGACATCGTCTACATCAACGGCAAGCCTCTCCCTGAGCCTGAATACGTACAGCACAACTACATCGTACCGATCGCCGAAGCGTTCACCGACGAAGACTGGACAGCCATAGGCATAAGCCCCGACGACCGCTCCGAGCCTCTCTCGGGCGACAATTTCCCATGGCAGTTCTACAATCTGCCGCTCACCTCCGAGATGCTGGCGAAAGTGACGAAAATGCCCAATTTGGCCGACAAACCGATCCGGCTCAACAAGGTCGGCGAGACATCGTTCGGCATATTCCCTCTCGAAGGCGACCTCAACTGGACGATGCAGAACATGGGCGAGCTGTGGATTCCGCGTCAGGGTTCCACTCTGAAGCTCACCAAGGAGAACCTGCCCATCTACCGCCGCATCATCGAGACCTACGAGGGCAACAAACTGGAGGTCAAGGGTGAGGACATCTTCATCAACGGCAAGAAGACCGACTTTTACACCTTCCGCATGGACTATTACTGGATGATGGGCGACAACCGCGACAATTCAGCCGACTCCCGCTTCTGGGGCTTCGTGCCTGAAGATCATATCGTAGGCACGCCCGCCACAGTGCTTATCTCCTTCGACAAGGACGCATCATGGCTCAACAAGGTGCGCTGGAACAGAATCCTCCGCACGCCGAATCCCGACAAGTGACCGAACCCATGAACCGCGACACGGAGATTCCGATACCATATCTGCCCTCCGTGGAATGGTATCGCGACTACACGGCCTTCCTGCTCGGAACGGCATCCGCACCGCCTCGTCTGCCGGCACATTTCTGCCGCGCAGAGGTGGAGGCTCCGTTCGGACGCCGCACACTCTCGGTGCCGGTGGAGGGTGGCCGTCGCCTCATCTCGGCTCGCCGTTACCCTCTGCTCCGCCTCTCGGAACATGGCAACTGGCGCCGCACGCACTGGAGCACGATCGCCACAGCCTACGGTCCCACGCCTTACTTCCATCTCTATGAGGAAGAATTCGCCGCCATCTACGACCATCCGCACGAGACACTCGCGGGGCTGTGCCGCGAACTTCACGAGACCATCGACCGTGCGGCCTCGCTCTCGGAGAATATCGACTGGCTCCTCCGCCATCCCGACGAGGGGAAAGTGCGACCGCCGCGCCCTGACTGCGATCCGACGCTGAGCATCCTCCACCTCCTATTTCAGGAAGGCCCCTCGACAATATTCTCCCTCTTCCCGGATCAGGATGCCAAACAATAGCGAACAACATAACTACGGGGAATAATTTATGATGATTGAAAAATGGTTACATACAGTTCTTAACAGGACGAGACTGATAATCGCGGCGGTAGCACTGTCGGCGAGCTTCGGCGTGTCGGCACAGAATCTCTACGCACCCGAGGAGGATCCCGAGATGCCGCATCTCAAGGTCAAGGCATTCCGAGGCTATTACCACGATGTCGACGAATACGGCGACACCGTGCGCGTCACCATCTTCAACGACTTCTACGTCTATCCGCCGCTGAAGTTCAAGAACAAGCAGCAGGAGGACTTCTACTGGCGCACCGTGCGCGACGTGCGCAAGACGCTCCCCTACGCCAAATTCGCCTTCTCCACGCTTTGCGAAACCTACGAGTATATCCTCACGCTCCCCGACCAGAAAGCGCGAGACAAGCACCTCAAAACGCTTGAAAAGGATATTTTCAACCGCTACAAGCCTGCGATCAAAAGCATGACCAAAGGTCAGGGCAAGATACTTCTGAAGCTGATCGGCAGGGAGACAAACCAATCGAGCTTCAACATCGTCAAGGCATTTCTCGGCACATTCCGCGCCGGCTTCTGGCAGACCTTCGGCCGCTTCTTCGGCATGAACCTTAAAGTAGACTTCAATCCAGACAAAAACGAGCAGGACGCCCTCATCGACCGCATAGCCACCCTCATCGAGCAAGGCTCCCTGTGACCCCGAATGATTAGCTATAATGGGCAAGATAGCTAAATTAGCTAATCATTAGCTATAGAGATAAAGCGCTCCCGCGAGTCTTCGTGGGAGCGCTTGCTATTGGATCCGGCCTGAGGCCGTAACTCTTTTCGATTATTTCACGATCAGTTTTACAACGTCCTTGCCGGCTTTCACTACGTAGACGCCTGTGCCTACGGTGAAGGTCTTGCTTGCAGATGCATGGCTGTCGGCGGCTACTACCTTGCCGTCGGCGCTTACTACGGCCACAGCCTCACCCTCGTAGCCGTTGACCACGATGGCGCCAACCTTGGCGTAGATAGCCTTGTCGCCGGCCACGATGCCGTCGACACCGGTAGTGCGGATGGTGAGGGAGTTGGATTCGAGACCCAGCGAGCCGTCGGAGAGCACGGGCATTACCATGTAGGTGTAGACTGCGTTCTCCTCTACCGTGGAGTCGGTGTATGTGCCGTCCTCGCAGAGAGCTGCCGGAGCGATCACGGCGCCGTCACGGTAGATGTCATAGCCTTTCAGCTTGGCGGAGGAGCCTGCGGGAGCGTAGGAGATATCGTCGAGCATTATGCCGAATATATCCTTGCTCACATAGTGGATGGCGAAGTACTTGGCGTCGGCGGGGAGGGAGAAGGTGTAGTCGTGCCAGGTCGTCGAAGCGGCAGAGGGATCGCCGGCCACATCTATCTTCTCAAGGAGCTTGAAGTCCTCGGGCTTGTCGCTGCCGGTGGAGTACATGACCTCAATCTCCTCCGCGCCATACTGATATGTGATGGGGCGCACCGAGAAGCTGAAGTCCGTACCGCCGGTGACCTCGGGCGAGATCAGCCAGTCGTCAGCGGCAGCGAGGTTGCCTTCCGGCTCCGCGGGACAGAACGCGATGAGGAACTGATCGCCGGTCTTGGCTTCGAATGTACCGGCGCTGCCGAGGATCTCCTCGACCTGCTTCTGGCTCCAGCAGAGGAAGCTGGAAGGACCGTAGGCACCGGGGATCTCGGCGAATTTGTCGGCCTGCGAGCCATAGACTTTGTAACCGTCGCCGTCAACGCGCTTGAACTGGCCGATCATGTCGGAAGCGTCGTCGAGCACGAAGGGTGTCACGTCCTCGAAGCTGTCGACCACCTGATTGGAGACAACCAGCGGAGTCCATGCGAGTGTCACCTCGTCGAACTTGATTTCCTTAGCGGTTAGGTCGGTAACCACGGGGATCACGCCCTTGGCTACGGTGAAGTTCTTGACCATGGAGTCATTGGTCTCCTTGTTGTCGGCCTTCTCGATGGTGTATTCGAGAGTCATGTCTCCGATCTGCTCGGCTGTCGGGGTGAACGCGATCTTGAAGGTGGTCTCGGCGTCGGGCTGAATAGCCTCTGTTCCTGCGGGAACACTGACGTTGGCCACGACATTGCCCTCGGCGTCGGTCAGGGTCCAGCTTGAAGCGGGAATCATGTTGGCCTGCGAGCCTAAGTTGACCACATGGGCGATGAAGGAGGATTCCTCGCCGATGGGAGCCTTAGCGGGACCCTCGATCTCAGTCACGCCGAAGTCGAAGGGAACGTTGTCATAGATCTTGAATCCATAGAGGATGAAGGAAGCTGTCTCGCTGATGTCCGTGCGGATGCCGAGTTCGATCCAGTTCTTGCCGTTGAACGCGGCGGGGAGGTCAAGCTGCAGGGTCTGGCGTCCCTTGGTCGCGAAGTCGGCTGCGGTGTAGCTCTTGACAACAGTCTCCTCCACGCCGAAGGCGCTTGCTACAACCGAGAAGTCGGCGCTGCCGCCGTAAACATCGAGCTTGAGGGCAGGAGTCTTGAGAGACTTGGTGGAGACTTTGGGAAGCGTGATGTAAGCCTCGGTCTGTGTGGTGCCCGCTTTCAGTTTGGTATATGCGGCAGATGCATTGTCAGGTGTGGCATAGTCGGGGAAGTCCTTGCCGGGATTGCCGACGAGAAGCTGATAGCCGCTGCCGTAGTTGACGATGGGAAGAAGGATCTGGCCGGCGGGGAAGCTGCAGACTGCGGGAGCCTCGTAGGGCTTACCCATGACGTTGGAAGTGATCATCAGATAGTCAGCCATGCCGACAAAGTTCTCGGCGAGTATGCCGACACTCACGAATTCCTGGTCGGAGCCTTCGGGGATAGTGTAGTCGTAGGAGTAGACATCGGTGCCGATGAGCGCAGTGGCCTCCCAGCCGTCGGCGCCCTGCTCGCAGAGGTAGTAGGTGACTCCGGTCGGAGCTACATAGCCGCCGTCGACACCCTCTACGGGAGCTTCCCATGTGATGTGCATCACGTAGTCGCTCGAGTCGATGGTGTTGGCGATATTCTCGACTGTACCGGGGCGCTCCACGCCTGTGTAGAGGCTGACAGATGCGGGCAGGCTCTGAAGATCGCCGTCCTTGACGGTGACAGTGATGATGTTCTCGCCCTGTTTGGTCGGAACGGTGACTGTGACAGTTTCACCGGACTTGCCTGTGGCTGTGACGGCGTCGCAGCCGGCAGCCTGCACGGATGCCGTGAGATCCTTGTCAGCGGCATAAGGCACACCGTTGAATGTGGCTGTGGGGAGCGTGAATGTCACGGCAGCGTTGAGGGCGCCCTTGGCACCTGCGACAGCGCTGAGAGCGGAAACAGCCTTAGGATTGGTCACGGCCATTCCGTCTACCGCCTTGAGGCTGAAGTCGCGCATGTACAGCTTATACTGATCGGCGGGAGATGTCACGTGGACGCCCACATAGTATGTTCCAGCGCTCGGGACATTGAAGTATGCGCTGTAGCGGTTGTCGATAAGATCGCTTACGTATGAAAGTTCGTTGAGCACTTCCGTGTCTTCGATGAGTGTGCTGATGGCAGTCGCGGGTTCGGGAGCAGTACAGAGCTTAACCTCGAAATTCTCCTGATAGTCCTGCTCTCTGAATGCGTTGAAGCCGAACTCGTAGACAGCGTTGACATCGGTAAAGGAAGCCGCCGGGAGGAACAGCCAGTCGTCGGCATCGTTCGAGCTACTGTAGCTGTAGGCAAACGCCGAAAGGGTCGAAGAGCCTAAATCGACATATTCAAACGAGATCGACCTGTTGTCGTTGTTGGCATTAACGACAGTGAACACGCGGGATTCCTTCTCTGTCGGAGTGAAGCTGACAGGAAGTGTATAGGGATCGCCATATTTGAGGTCGTTGGAATTAGTCTTCTCGGAAACCTTGCCGTCGAAGACAGCCTCTACGGAAGCCACATAGTTCTCGACAAGCTCGCCTGCGGGGAAATGGGAAGCGCATTCGGTGGCCTTGATGCCCTGAGCTATGACCTTGTCGTTGAGATAGACATTGTAGGTAACCTCTTCGGCGTTGACATAGCCCTCGTGGGCGCCCTTGGAGACAGGAGTCCAGGTGATCTTGTCAGTTGTAAGGGTCACGGAAGCAGGAGCCGCGGGAGTGTCGTTGCCGACATAGAATGTTGTAGTCGTGAAGCGGCCGGTCTTTCCTCCGAGGCTGACCTTGAAAGTGAATGTGTGGAGACCCTCTGTGAGGTCGGAGACATTGACGGTCACGTCGCTGCCTGCCGCGCCCTTGCCGCGCTGAGCCTCGGTGCCGTCGATCTCAAGGATCCAGTCGATGTCGCCGATGACGGGAGTGCCGCCGTAGGTCAGCGAAGCGAGCCTGTAAGTCAGCGAGCCGCTGAGGACGCCGTTGCCGAAGATCGTGTTGACGAGGGTGGACTCGCCCGGAGCGCCCTCCTCGATCTTGCGGTCGTCAGGACATGCGAACGACAGGAACTCGACAAGAGAGTCATATTTTGTGTAGGAAAGCTGCGCGAAAGTGTTTTCGTCGAGGAGAGCGATGCCGCACTCTTCCTCACCGCAGATGGCGTAATAGTATCCGCCGTCCAGAGGGCTGTAGGCCAGCGACGTGATATAGTCGGACGACTGCTCAAGCTCAGCGAGCTTGGTCACCGCGCCTGTGGTCGTGTTGAATTCAAGCACGTTCTTGCCCAGTCGGTTGCCCTGAACGCCGATAAGCTTGCCGGAGACCTGATTGTAGGTCAGGGCGCACACATTGGACTTCTCGGGCAACGTGGCCACGACGGTGATCTTGTTGGGAGCAGCACCGGAGGCGGTGCCGTAATGCAGGCCATCCTCGGTCTCGATAAGACCGTAGACCATGTCGTTGACAGGATCGTAGGCTCCATAGTTGAAGACAGGATCCTCATCGCCATATTCCAGCGTTTCCACCAGATTGCCGTCGGCGTCATAGACGTAGGTGCCGACACTGAGGACAAAAATCCAGTATGTTTCCGTTCCGGTGATGTAGAATTTACCGTCGCGCACGTACATGTAGTTGACGCTCAGAGCCTGTCCGGCAGGTCCCGTGAAAGCCGGCATGATGTTGTTGACAGTGCCGTCGAGGAACACCTCGGAAAGTCCTGTAGTCATTGTCTCCGACGAATCGTAGTCGAGATAGCCGTAGACAGTGGCTCCGGCAGGGCCGATGCGCGAAGGGGCGAGCGTGTTTTTGACAGACTTCGGCAGACGTGCGACAGTGTTGGCGTCTGCATTGAAGCCGATCGTGGGATTGCCGCTCGTACGCGCCTTTCCCACAGCATTGGGAACGACAACCACAGGCTTGCCTTTCGGTAGCGAAGCCGCGCCGGGAGAAGCCATTCTCTTGGCGGGCGACCCGGCGAAGACTGTGCCTAAGCCGAGGACTACAGAAAGACACAAAGTAGCCAGTTTCTTCATAATCTCTCTAAAATTTAAATTAAACGTTGGCCATGAATACACCTGCATCCATGGCGTTATTTTTTTCAATCGGGTATGTGGCAACCGAATTTATCGCCTGCCGCTGCAAAGATAGAAAACAGGTTTTAATTTATCAAAAAAATCAAACAGTTTTTTCATCACGAGAGGCTCACAAATACATTTTCATCAAAATCTACGAAAAAACGTCCATACATGGAAAAGAGCCGGACGATGTCGCGGCACTGAAATCTCCGGAATCCGCATCCGATAATCGTATATAAAAGTAGACGATCTATCTGATGCGAATCGCCCTAACGTAGGGTTGTACCATGGTGCAACCGCCTGCTACACATAGCGTTAAATCCGCAAAAAGTCGTTAAGGTCTTTAAAGTCGTTAAGGTCTTTAAAGTCCTTAAAATTACAATCTTACATGCGGGAGAAGAAGCTGTCGCGATAGGCGTCGCTGACCGGAATCTCGGCGTCTCCGATAGTGATGCGGCTGCGCTCGACGGCGTCGATGCGCCGCATGTTGACGATGTAGGATTTATGGACACGGCAGAAATGTTCCGAGGGCAGTTTGTCTTCCATGGCCTTCATGGTGGTGAGGGCGATCAGCGACGTGCGCCGCTCGGAGGTATAGATGCAGACATAGTCCTTTAAAGCCTTGATATACAGAATTGAATCGAAGTCCACACGAACCATCTTGTAGTCGCACTTCACGAACATATAGTCCTGACCCGCAGATGCCTGCGGCGCCGGAGACGCCGGTTCGGCGAGGGAGGGAGCATGTTCGAGAGCACGCGTGGAGGTGGCCAGGAAGCGCGGATAGTCGATGGGCTTCAGAAGATAGTCGAACGCATGGACGGCATAGCTTTCGTAGGCGTAGTCGCGGAATGCGGTGGTGAAGACCACAAGCGTCGGCGGCTGCACGAAGCGTGCCAGATCAAGACCGCTGATCTCCGGCATATTGATATCGAGGAAGATAAGGTCGACGTCGCGGCCGTTCTCCTCAAGCGCCGAGAGAGCCTCCTGCGGATCGAGGTGTGAGGAATGAAGCTCCAGAAAAGGTGTGCGTTCCACAAATCCGGTAAGAAGCCTGACGGCGAGAGGCTCGTCGTCTACTATCATGCATTTGAGCTTGTCTTTTGCCATTGTCTTGTCAGTTGTTGCGGGGAATTGTGATTTCGGCCAGATAGGAGCCATTCTTTTTATCGGCACCGTGTGTGATGGAGTGGCTCTCGGGGAAGAGGATGTTGAGGCGCCGCGTCAGGTTGTCGAGGCCGACGCCGTGGCCGGGAGCCGACTTGCTGCGCGAGGTAGGGAGGAGTGTGTTCTCGACACGGAACCTCACGGCGTCATCGACCCGGAGCGAGACCTTGATGAATGATTTAGTAGTGCTGCTGGCGCCATGTTTGAAAGCATTCTCTACCAGCGAGATAAAGAGCATCGGCGGGACATTCAGTTTCGCGGTCGACTCCTCGGACGGAAAATCGGTGACGATGGCGAGGGAGTCGGTGTAGCGAAGGCTCATCAGGGCGATGTAGTCGCGGATGAAGTCGAGTTCGCTGTTGAGCGGCACGAACTGTATGCCTCCCTGCTCCAGCACATAGCGCATCAGGAAGCTGAGGCGGCTGATGGCGTCGCGGGCATTTTCGGGGTTGATCTCCACGAGCGCAGAGATGTTGTTGAGAGAATTGAAGATGAAGTGCGGATTCAGCTGTGCCTTGAGGCGCTCGGTCTCCATGCGTGCCAGTTCCTCGTTCTGGAGCAGCTGCTTGTGTTCGAGATACTGATTGCGCTGCATGCCGCGAAGCGCCAGGGCAACAAACACGAACATGGTGAAAGAGCATATCATCAGTATGGACATCACGGTGATCTCCAGCGTGATGTCGCGCAAGGAACCCTGATAGTCGATATTGATGATGAACAGCACGACGGCCACCAGCAGCAACTGGAGCAGGATGTTGGATATGAAGAACCATTTCTTCCTGTGGCGGAAAAGGAACTTAGGCACGAAGATCCAGTAGTTCAGATAGAAAACGGCCATCATGAAGCCGATCGGCTCCAGCCAGGAGACCATCAGCTCGACAATTCCGCCGTAGCCCTGAACCACAAAGAGCATCGGTATGGAAAAAAGCAATCCCCAGATGCACAGCTGTGCCAGTCCGGAGGAATGCCGTGATAAGAAACTGCGGTTTTCCATATGTGTCTTGAGTGCTGATTGTTTACGTCGCAAAGGTAGCTCAATACGGCAAAGTGCACAAATGTTTCGTCGGACATAAATGCCGTTTTGTCGAAAAGTCGGTGCGCATGGTCGTAATTTTTTTGCAGCCTCGCCATCGTGCGACTAATTTTGCAACGTGAAACATTGCCTGGAACTAAAAAAGTTTATACATTTATGAAACGTATCGTCATAACATCATGCATAGCGATAGCCGCCGTAGCCGCGAACGCGCAGGAGCCTGCAGACACTACATCGACGCAGACGCCCGATGAAGGCTACGTGCTCGACGACTTCGTCGTCACCGCACGCAAACAGCTCATCAAATCCGACGCCGAAAAAACAAGCTATGAGGCCCAGGAGGATCCCGACGCGCAGAGTCTTTCGGCGCTCGACATGCTGCGCCGCGTGCCGATGGTGGCCGTCGACGGCCAGGACAACATCACCGTCAACGGCCGCAGCGACTTCCAGATCTATGTCGACGGCAAGCCCAATCCGATGCTAAGCGCCAATCCCGGACAGCTGCTCCGAAGCATCCCGGCAAGCACCATTGCACGCTTCGAGGTGATCAACAATCCCGGCGCGAGCTACGACGCCGAGGGTGTCGGCGGCATCCTCAACATCGTGCTGAAATCGGCAGGAAATCTCAACGGCTACACTGCGACCCTCACCGGAATCGCCGGCAACCAGACCCAGAGCGGAAGTCTCTACGCCATGATGCAGCAGGACAAGGTCGGCGTGACCGTCAACGTCTCGGCCATGCACTACGAGACACCGGAGATGAGATTCACCGCGGATCGTCTCAACACCGCCGACGGATCCCTCCTCAACAGCGACGGCACTATCAAAAGCCAGTTCAACAGCCTCAACACCTCGCTTAACCTCGACTGGAAACCCAACGACCGCAACATATTCGCCTTCTCGGGCTCTTTCCAGCGCTCGCCGTTCAGGATGTACAACAACAACACAGTCGCCATGACCGACGGTGCGGGGATGCCTCTCTACGGCTACTCTCTCTCGTCGCGCAACCGCAACAGGAGTGTGGGCGTGACCGCCGGAGCGGACTACACTCATCTCTTCTCCGCCGACAACGACCGCCACAAACTACAGCTCTCCTACCGACTCAACATAACTCCCACACGTTCCGAAGCCGACAATTTCTTCTCCCTCCTCGACGGATTCCCTGCCGCAGGAGTGCCGGAAGACTACGACACCTTCGACCGGACCTCGATGACCGAGAACATCGGACAGGCTGACTACACTCTCCCCTTAGGCGAAATGCACACCTTCGGAGTAGGTTCGAAACTGACATTCCGCCGCTCCTCAAGCGACGCCTCGGGACTTGACTACGTCCACCACTCCACCATTACCGCCGCATATCTCACCTACGGACTCACCGCCGGCGACTTCGCCCTCAATGCCGGAGCACGCTATGAGCATACCCACCAATCCGCACGATACGGCGCCACGGAGCACGATCCCTACTCCGCCGACTACAACAATTTCGTCCCTTCGCTCACGATGAGCTACAGCTTCGCGCCGGTGCGCCAGCTGAGCGTCGGCTACAACATGCGCATCTCGCGTCCCGGCATCAGCATGCTGAATCCATACATCGACAACTCCAACCCGCTGCAGGTCGAGACCGGTAACCCCAACCTTCGCCCGGAGAAATACAATAACTTCAACCTCACGTGGATGGCGATGTGGGGCAAGGTGATGTTCAATGCCCAGGCCGGATATTCCTTCTCCAACGACGGAATAACACGCATCACGGAGATGCGCGACGGAATCACCTACACGAGCTACGCCAACTCGCTGCGCTCGCGCCAGGCCACAGCCTCGATATTCCTGACTTACAATCCGTGGAGCAACACACGCATCTCCCTCAACTCCACGACATCCTACAGCGCTCTGCGTTCCCCTATCGACGGCCTTTCGAGCCACGGATGGAGCGAGATGTACATGGTCGGCGTGCAGCAGACTCTCCCCTGGCAGCTCCAGCTCTCCGCCAACATCTTCGGACAGACCGGATACCGCGGACTGCAGATGAAGACCGGAAGCATGTTCACCCACATGCTGTCCCTCTCGCGCTCTTTCCTCTCCGACCGCCTCAACGTCAGCGTCACAGCCATGAGCCCCTTCTATAGCGACAACAAGATCAAGATGCACGAATGGGGCGCCGCGATGGACAACCACACCACGCTCAAGATCAACCTCCGGTCCGTAATGGTGAGCGTCAGCTACCGTTTCGGCGACCTCAAGTCAAAGAGCATCACGCCGCGCGAACTCGACTCCGACCTTGCCGCGCCCTCGCAGCAGGGAGGCGGAAGCATCCCCGGCGGCATCCCCGGCACCGGAATGTAACGTCACAGAGAATCATCAACAGTTTTTCCATACCTCATATCAATACTCTTGCGGAGGCCAAGGTTGTGAAACCCAAGCCTCCGCAACCCTTTTTCTCTACGACCTGAGGGTGTTGCAGAACTCAATTTTTGCCAATACTCTCAAAAAGAGAGTGATTGGAAACCAATGAGTTATAAAATTGAATTACGCGATTATTGAGGTTCTGCAACACCCTCCCGCCATCGCCACGTCGCATAAAGGCCTGGAAGGTCGACGGGCGTGCGCCAAGCACGCCGACTTAGCAGTAACCCGGTACGCCGAGCCTGCGAGGCGTGCCGGGATGACGCCGTCCGAAGCAACATGGCGTGCGCCAGCACGCCGACTGAATCGTCATGTCGCATAAAGGCCTGAAAGGCCGACCAAATAATAGCCCGGAGCGCCCAAGCTCCGGGAATCATTACAAGAGAATATGTCAAGCTCTGTAGGAGCGACCAAACGTAGCCTTTGGATCGGTCTTACAGACCTCTTTTTCATTGTGTTGACCGTCCCCGGAGCTTGATCGCTCCGGGCTATTGTCACCTCGACCTTACAGGCCTTTCGACGCTCCGGCACGCCTCGCAAGCTCGGCGTACCGGGTTACTGCCAAGTCAGCGTGCCGGCGCACGCTATTCTTTCAGGCTTTTTCACACACGCGATGGGGAGGTTTAGCGGGTGTATTTGGCTTCGAGGGCAGCGAGGTCTATGTCTCTGTCATACTTGCTGTAACCGGGGATTTTGCTGACATCGAGGATGTCACCGAAGGTGGCGCGTGCCGTGCGGATGATGTAGAGAATGCCGTCATGCTCTGAATCCACAGCTGCGATCTCCTGCGGATTGAAACCATCGAGATCGGTCACACTGAAAGTACGGTCATAACGGTGGTAAATCGGATCCCCATTCCCGTTACAGAATTCTCTATAAGCATATAGCTGCATCTTACCGTCAGAAACAGAGACAATATCATTGTCATATGGGCCTATCATGACCTTACCCTTCTCAAGGTCGATGCAGTCGGCATGCCTGATGTAAATCTCCGGCACCTTCTTATCGAATGAAGCCAGATATTTACCATAGTAGAACCACACATTGATGACATCGCTATACTGCATGGCGTCATAATAGAGATTAAGCTTGGTGTAGGAGGCGCCTCCGCACACGATGAAACTGCCAAGATAATTATAGGTCAATCCGCAGATGCCGTGAAGATCAACTATCACCCACTTATCGCCGGTCTCGTTGTTTTTCTCAAACATGTCGAAAGCCTCCTCCTTGAAAAGTTTGGCCGCAGAACCGGACTTGTATCCCTTCAGGATCTCCTTTTCCTGTTCGTTAAAGGGGGAGGGTTCATCGTTGTCGTCGGAGCAAGACGTGAAGGCGGCAAGCATCGGAAATACCAATACCAGCATTAAAGAAAGGCGTTTTAGTGACATAATAGAAGTGTTAAGTTGATTTTACGATTCGACAAATCTACGGATTCTTTTCTGAAATAGCAATTTTTCATTTCAAAAAAAACATCTGCAAATCCGCGCCAATGCCGAAGCTTGCACATGGTTAAGAGCTAAATCAGCATTTTTAACATAAAATTAACAGTCTTGACAAAACATATATATCATGGATAGACGTTATCACTGTAAAACAATATATGTCGAGGGACGCGAAACTTTGCTGCCTTGCACTTTTCAGAGACATCCAAATTATTTCACTTCATATATATCCCGAACTATCATGAACAATATCGACGTACGCCGCGCTCCGCGGCTCAAAAAGAACGAAATAGCACGCCGTGTGCTTGAATTTCTCCAGAAGGAGAACCGCCAGGCGTTCAACTACAAGCAGATAGCGTTCGCTATCGACGCCGTGAATCCGGCCAACCGCATGGATCTCATCAATACGCTCGACGAACTGGCCGAGGAAGGCGCCATCACGGAGGTGAGCCTCGGTCGATACAAGGCCAACGCCAATCGAGGCACAGAGAATATCGGCACATTCGTGCGCCGCAGCAACGGCCGCAACGCCGTCATCATTGACGAGGAGCCTATTCTTGTGACAGAGCGCAACAGCATGCACGCCCTTAACGGCGACAAGGTGCGTGTCATCATCAGCGCCGCCCGCAAGGGTCAGGATCCGGAGGCGCGTGTGGTCGAGATCGTCGAAGAGAAGGAACAGGTCTTCATCGGCACACTCAAGGTCGAGGGCAACTATGCCGCTCTCGTAACCGACTCCAAATTTCTTGCCGCAGACATCGTGCTCCAGAAGAGCCGGCTGCGTGGCGGCAAGGACGGCGACAAGGCCGTGGTGCGCATCACACGCTGGCTCGACGACGAGATGAATCCGCGCGGCGAAGTGGTGGACATCCTCGGCCGCAAGGGTGAAAACACCGCCGAGATGCACGCAATCCTCGCCGAATACGGACTCCCCTACAAGTATCCCGAGCCTGTCGAGAAGGCTGCGGCCAAGATCGACGCCGGAATTACGCCGGAGGAGGTCGCCAAGCGTGAGGATTTCCGCAACGTCCTGACATTCACCATCGACCCTGCCGACGCCAAGGATTTCGACGACGCCATTTCCTTCCGCCAGCTTGCCAACGGCAACTACGAGGTCGGCGTCCATATCGCCGACGTGACGCACTACGTGCAGCCCAACACCATCATCGACCGCGAGGCCCAGTCCCGCGCCACGAGCGTCTACCTTGTGGATCGCACCATACCGATGCTTCCGGAGCATCTGAGCAACGGCATCTGCTCGCTTCGTCCCGACGAGGAGAAGCTGACATTCTCGGCCATCTTCGAGCTTGACGACAAGGCAAACGTGATCAACTCGCGCATCGGCCGCACAGTGATACGCTCCGACCGCCGCTACGCCTACGAGGACGCTCAGGCCATCATCGAGAGCGGCGAGGGGGACAACGCCGACGCCATCCTCACATGCAACCGCCTCGCGCAGGAACTCCGCCGCCGCCGTTTCGAGGCCGGAGCGCTTGAGTTCGGGCGTCCGGAGGCCACATTCGTAATAGACGAGAAAGGCAAACCGACCGCCGTGAGCTTCAAGGTTGCCAAAGAGGCCAATCAGCTCATCGAGGAATTCATGCTTCTGGCCAACCGCACCGTGGCCGAATTTATCGGCGTACCGAAAGGGAAGGCGAAGCCCAAGACCTTCGTCTATCGTATCCACGACCTCCCCGACGCCGAGAAGCTTGCCAACTTCGCACTGATCGCCCGCCGCTTCGGCTACAAGATCAACACAGACGGTTCCAACATGGCCGTCAACCGCTCCATTAACAGGATGCTGCGCGACGTCAAGGGACAGGGTGAGGAAAACCTCCTCTCGATTCTCGCCATCCGCTCCATGGCCAAGGCTGTCTATTCAACCGACAACGTCGGGCATTACGGACTCGCTTTTCCATACTACACGCATTTCACTTCGCCGATCCGCCGCTATCCCGACATGATGGTGCACCGTCTGCTGGAACGCTACCTCCACCGCGGACGTTCCGCCGACAAGGTGAAGACCGAAGACCTCTGCAAACACTCCTCCGACATGGAGCAGCTTGCCGCCAATGCCGAACGCGCCTCGATAAAATACAAGCAGGTGGAATACATGCGCGACCATATCGGCGAGATCTACGACGGCGTCATCTCCGGCGTCACGGAGTGGGGACTATACGTCGAGCTTGACGAGAACCTCTGCGAAGGCATGGTGCCGATGCGCGACCTTGCCGACGATTTCTACGACTTTGATGAAAAGAACTACTGCCTTACGGGACGGCGCACACACTCACGCTACACCTTGGGAGACCGAGTGAAAGTACAGGTGACCCGCGCCGACCTGGACAAGAAAATGCTTGATTTCGCGCTCCTCGACGACAAGGGACTACCCCTTCGTCCGCGCGAGAAGAAACCCTACAAGACCTCCGACCCGCACCGCCGCGGCAACCGCAAAGGCTCCAAGAGCCAACGCAAACGCCGCCGCTAAACCCTAATAGACCCTCATAGAACCGATAAAAGCCGATGGCAGCCGGGCTGAAATTCCGGCCGTATTGCCAACCGCGGCCTTCAGGCCGTGGAAGGATGTATCCACAAAGAATAAGTCGCGGAGCGACGTCGTGCGGTAACGACTATACCATACACGCATCGCTCCGCGACGCGTCTGTTTATATCGCGCCTTTCCACGGCCTGAAGGCCGCGGTTGGCAATACAGACAGACCTCCGGCCTGTCTCTCTTTACGTCGCTTAAGACACGAGGCGGCCTAAATTTAGGCCGCCCCGACTGGGTTATACAACACATCAACATCGGTGTATCGGTAGGGTTCGGGATCGGTTATTTCACGATCACTTTCTCGATTCTGTCACCTTTCTTGCGCAGGCAGACGCAGTGTTCGGGGTTGTCGGCGCAGGGATCCTCGGGCGTGATCTGCATTCCGCCGTGATAACCTTTCGTATGTCAGATGAAATCAGAAAGTGAGGTCAAGTGTGGATCCTTGACCTGAGACTTCGAGACGAGCTTCGGAACCGATGACTACGGGATAGTTGGTGTCTGTGTGTCCGATGGGGAAATTGAATGCTATCGGCACGTCGTCGGCACCCCACTGTCGGAGACGGTGGCGGAGCATGTCGGCGGTCGAATTGTAATTAAGGTCGGATTTACTCTCCGTGAACTGTCCTACTATGATACCTTTGTATCTTTTCAGGGCCCCACATAGCGCCAGACGTCGAATCATACGTTCGGTGCGGTAGATGGCTTCGCCGATGTCTTCGATGAAGAGGATCACATCTTCGTCGCGTCCGGGCACAAGCATGTCGAAAGGTGTGCCTGCAAGTCCGTCAAGGACGGCGAGGTTGCCGCCGCGAAGCTCGCCGGTCGCGATGCCGGGAATGTCGCGCTCGTCGGGCGCACAACTGTATCTGAGTGTGCGGTCGCCACGGAGAATGGAGACAAGAGCGCTGTTGCAAGGATCTTCGGAGGGGTAAAGGGTCAGATGCTTCGCCATGGAGGAGTGTATGCTTTTCACTCCGGCACGATGCATCATGGCGTGGAGAGCGCTGATGTCGCTGAATCCGATCACCCACTTCGGGTCGGCCGCAAGAAACTCCGGGTCTATCCTGTCGATGAAATGGATGCAGCCATAGCCTCCACGCGCACAAAGGATTGCTCGCACTTCCGGGTCGGAATAGGCATCCACGAAATCACGAAACCGATTATCTTCCGAAGAAGCATAGCTACCGTCAGCCGGACCAAGGGCATGCGGCATCACGCGCACACGCCAGCCGAGCTTCCCGAGAGCATCCACAGCACCGGCCACATACTCCCCCTTTATGGTCGTGGCCGGAGCAATAATAGCGACCACATCGCCTTCATGGAGTGGTTTTGGAGTGTGCATATCGGGATTCGTGGACATAAGGAGAGATGTTATTGTGTGGCGAGTCGTAGAGTAAAGAGACGCGGCGAGGCTGAGGCGCCGTGGTAGGCGCGGTAGATGCCTTCGAGGAGGCGGTCGACACCGAACGTGGTGGTGCCGAAATTGCGTGCGGAGGTGTTGTTGTCGTCGGCGCACGCGGAGGCCTTGATCCACTGAGGCAAGGAATTGGAGAGGCTTATCTCCATGTCGGGCGAGAGATGGCGCGTGTCCACCTCAACGGTGAAGAGATGCGTGGCAGGCTCCAGAAAGCGGCGCGTGCGCGCGTCGATCATGCCTTCCGTGATCGGCTCTATCTTCAGGATTCTTGCTCCGGGAGCACCCGTGAGAGTGTAGTTCTTCGTGTCGAGAATATAGTCGGGAGAGGCCGGAACGCCATTGAGGTTGGCGGCGATACGGAACGAGGCTATTCCGTCGGCATCCCCCTTTATGTCTTTGAGCGCATGAGAGCCGGTCTCCCCCTGCGTGGCACCGAGGGAGTAGCTCCCCTTCATCCCCTTTCCGCGCGGCAGGAGGGAATAGTAACTGAGAATCAACGGCTCACGGCTGAAGATATATTCGGCATTGTAGCCCGGCAACGAGGAGAAATCGACGAAGTTGGCGTAGCGGCTGTCGTGGCGAAGCCTGTACATAGCGGCGGCAGAGCCTGTGATGACAGCGTAGTATGGCCGCTGACCCTTGTAGCGGCGTCCGCTCTGCGGTGTGCTGTAAGGATAGTAGAGGCCGTCGAAGTCGCCCTCAAGCTTGACGACGATTACGCTCTTGTCGGCATGTTTCTGAAAGATGGAAGTTGCGAGGCTCTGTTCTTCGTTGAAAATCTTTGCGGGTGTGACGCCCCGGGTGTCACGCGGCGAGTAGATCAGGTCGGTGACGAGGACGTTGATGTTCTCAGCCACTGTGTCGCGGAGCACGTATTCGAAGATTCGCGCGAAGTCGGTGTATGAGGGATCTCCCAGACCGTCGGTGGCGTCAAAGATGTCTTTCTGCTGCACGAACTCCTCGAAGCTGCCTCGATAAGGATAGACGGCATCGTTGACAACGGAGATGGAGCCGGGGATGCCGTCGACACGCGGGAATCGCGTGATAAGCTCATTGAGGGTGCGTTTGAAGTCGCCCGAGGTGGAGCGCGCGTCGTAGCCGGTCATGCTGCCGGAGCGTTCGAGGTAGAGGTTGAGGCGCAGATCACCGCGGGGGACGCCGCCGTAGGCCGTGATGTCCCAGCGGAACTTGGGGTCTGTGCGTTTTCCGGTGCGCTCCACGGTCTCGCCGAGTCGCCTGAGGTCGATGCTCCCGTCGGGCCTGATATAAGCCTTGTATGCATCGGGATTCTCAAGAATCACGGAGGAGAGCATGTCGAGACCCTGGACACTCTGCAACTCGGGATTTTCGGCTATTTTTCTTATCTCGGCGTCGAGACGGTTCTCTTTGCCGCCGCAGGAGCACAGCATCGACAGGACCGCGAGGGCGAGAGCGAGGGCGGCGGCGATATGTCCGGGACGAGAAAAAAGTCGGTGCATGTCAGTATTGTTCGGAAGCGTTGGGGAAATCGGAGGTCTTGACGTCGTCGACGTAACGGCTGATGGCGCCGTTCATCACTGAGGCGAGGTCGGCGTAACGGCGCAGGAAGCGCGGCGAGAAACCCTGATTGATGCCGAGCATGTCGTGGATGACGAGCACCTGGCCGTCGACACCTCCGCCGGCGCCAATGCCTATGACGGGAATTGTCAGGGATTCGGCCACTTTCCGAGCGAGTGCGGCAGGCACTTTCTCTATCACGATGGCGAAGCATCCGATCTCTTCAAGCATCTTGGCGTCTTCAATGAGTTTGGCAGCCTCGGCTTCCTCGCGCGCCCGGACGGCGTAAGTACCGAACTTGTTGATGGACTGCGGAGTGAGTCCGAGATGTCCGCAGACAGGAATTCCCGCAGAGAGGATTCTCTCGATCGACTCGCGCACCTCGGCGCCCCCTTCGAGCTTGACGGCCTCGGCGTGGCTCTCCTTCATGATGCGCACCGCGGAGGCGAGCGCTTCCATGGGATTGCCCTGATACGTTCCGAAAGGAAGATCCACGATCACGAGAGCGCGTTCCACGCCTTTCATCACCGACTTGCCATGGTAGATCATCTGGTCGAGGGTCATGGGAAGGGTGGTGACATTGCCGGCCATGACGTTGGAGGCGGAGTCCCCCACAAGGATGACGTCGACACCTGCGGCATCGACGATCCTGGCCATCGAGTAATCATAGGCTGTAAGCATGGCGATCTTCTCGCCGCGCTGTTTCATCTCGGCAAGGCGGCGCGTGGTCACCTTTCGTGTGTTATCAGTTGTGTTTGTTGACATAATATTGGTTCAATAGAGCGGCAAAGTTACTAATTATTTCTGAATATCAGCTTTTCTCGGCCCACAAGCGCGGGAACATAGCGGTTGCAGAGGAGTATCACGGGCACCATCGAGGCCATAGTGAGCAGCCAGATAAGGACTCCGTGGTGTTTCCCGACCCATCCGTAGTGCGACAGCACCAGAATATAGAAGAATGAGATGAAGATATAGTGCGTCCCGAGCACTACATATGAGTTTCGGCCGAAGAAATGGAAGAAGCGGAGCCACGGCACGCGGCTGACATAGCGGAAAAGGATGATGAGCGAGACCACGAGGCCGATGTTGAAGATATATGTGGCCGGCTCTTTCAATGCGGACTCGCCGCCGAAGGTATGGTAAGCCATCGCGGCCATGACAGCCAAGGCCACGGCGGCCACGGCAATCAGGCTTCGCCTCGAACACTCGATTGCGGCAAGAATCTGTTTGCCATAGAGAAAACCGAAAGCATAGTATCCCATGAAACGCAGACAGCGGCCGAACATCAGCCATGTATAGCAATGCTCCAGCCAGACGATGCCGACGGCAGAGATGACGAGCGAGGCTATCATTATCGGAGTGCGGCGTCCGCGGAAGATCTTCACGAGCGCATAGAGCAGCAGCTGGATGTTGAGCAACGCACAGATGAACCATAACGGCGGATTGACCATAAAGCATTGGTCGAGGGCATGAGGCATGAAAACGTCGGCAAAAGTATCAGCCAACGGCAAACTGACGCCGGCATGAGTCGGACTGTACCGATATTCCAGAATCAGATAGACAAAATAGACAAGATAGAAAAAGATGAACGGCACCACGAGCTGATCGGTCTTTTTTGCCAGGTGCGAGCGCAGCGGAATCACCTTGAAAAAGATGCCCGAGAGAAGAAAGAACAGCGGCAACCTGAATGAGAATGAGAGCCAGTCGGGATGCGGCGCATGAAACCACACGACACAGATGATGGAAAGACCCTTGAGCCAGTCGATATATTCAATCCTTTGCTTCGCCATATTCTATGACAAACAACGAAAGATTGCGGAGAAAATTTTATCACGAATACTTTTACCTCCAATCAACCAGTTAATAGTCAAGTATTTAAATCACACATTAGAGGAATTAAAGAAATAATTCCGTAATTTTTCGTATTAAAAGAGTTGGTTTAATATAAAATTGCTATATTTGCGCCGTGGAACAGGGAGCAGAGCAGGCCGAAAACTTACATAATGGCAGCTGCCACCCTTTCCGGCGTCTGATGACGGTGCCTTAAATGTAACACAAAAAAGCTTTAAGCTGACAGTTATGACTGACAAGACCAATGTAAAAACACTTGACAAAGTGGTGGTGAGATTTTCCGGCGATTCCGGCGACGGAATGCAGCTGGCCGGCAACATTTTCTCAAATGTATCGGCCGGAGTCGGCAATCAGATTTCCACATTCCCGGACTATCCGGCGGAGATCCGCGCCCCGCAGGGTTCGCTCAGCGGCGTATCCGGATTCCAGGTGAGCGTGGGCAAAGGTGTCCACACTCCCGGCGACGAGGCCGATGTGCTGATAGCCATGAATCCGGCGGCGCTCAAAACCAATCTGCGCTATCTCAAGGCCGGCGGAGTAGTGATCGTGGACAGCGATTCCTTCGATGCCGCACACCTCAAGAAAGCCGAGTATGCCACCGACGATCCTATCGCCGAACTGGGCGTGGATCCCAAGCAGGTGATCATGGTGCCCATGACCACACTGCTCAAGGAGACCCTTGCCGATTCGGGACTCGACAACAAGAGCATCATGAAGTCCAAGAACATGCTCGCCTTAGGTCTTGTCTGCTGGCTCTTCGACCGTCCGGTCGAGAGCGTGCTCCACAAGCTGCAGCAGAAGTTCGCCAAGAAGCCTGCCGTCTACGAGGCCAACGCCAAGGTCGTGCAGGCAGGATGGGACTACGGCCACAACACCCATGCCTCCGTGAGCACATATAAGATAGAGACCGAAGACTCGCGTCCGGGCATATACACCAACGTTACCGGCAACACCGCGACAGCTTGGGGACTCATCCTCGCTTCCGAGAAGAGCGGACGTCCTCTCTTCCTCGGCTCCTATCCCATCACTCCGGCCACCGACATCCTCCACGAGCTTGCCAAGCGCAAGGATCTGGGCGTCAAGGCCTGCCAGATGGAAGACGAAATCGCGGGCGTATGCTCGGCCATCGGCGCATCCTACGCCGGACATCTCGCCGTGACATCGACGTCGGGTCCGGGACTCGCCCTGAAGAGCGAGGGCATCGGACTGGCCGTAATCGCCGAACTGCCGCTCGTGGTCATAGACGTGCAGCGCGGCGGCCCCTCCACGGGACTCCCCACAAAGACAGAACAGACCGACCTGCTGCAGGCCCTCTACGGCCGCAACGGCGAATCGCCCATATGTGTGCTTGCTGCAGCAAGCCCCACCGACTGCTTCACCATGGCATTCGAGGCCGCTCGCATCGCGCTTCAGCACATGACTCCGGTGATCCTGCTCACCGACGCTTTCATCGCCAACGGATCGTCGGCATGGCGCATCCCCGACGGCGAAGACTTCCCCGAGATCCACGCGCCGTTCGTAAAGCCGGAACAGCTTGAGGCAGGATGGCGTCCCTACGACCGCGATCCTCAGACCAAGGTGCGCTATTGGGCAATCCCCGGCACCGAGAATGCCATGCACCGCGTCGGAGGTCTGGAGAAAGACTTCAAGACCTCGGTCATCAGCACCGACGGCGCCAACCACGCCCTCATGGTCGAGACACGCCGCGAAAAGATCCGCCGCATCGCCGACGACATCCCCGCCCTGAAATTGGGCGGCGACACCCAGGCATCGACAGTGCTCGTCGGCTGGGGAGGCACCTACGGACATCTGCTCACCGCATGCAACGAGCTGAACGCCGGCGGCACTCCCGTGGCTCTCGCCCACTTCCGCTACATCAATCCTCTTCCGGCCAACGCCCTTGAGGAACTCAGCCGTTTCGACCGCATCATCGTGGCCGAGCTCAACACCGGACAGTTTGCCGACTATCTCCAGTCGAAACTCCCCGGCAAGCTCGTGCAGCGCATCAACAAGGTGGAGGCTCAGCCCTTCCTCGTGCGCGAGATCGTAGACGGCGTGAAAGCCATTGCCGAAGGAAAAACAGAAGCCGAAGAACTCTAACCCTAAAGAGACTCTAAGAAAATGGAAAACGAAAACAAATGCGCCTTCCAGGCCTCCGACTATAAGAACGAACAGAACGCCCGCTGGTGTCCCGGATGCGGCGACCACGCCATCCTCGCCACTCTCCACAAGGCCATGGCCGACCTCGGAGTGGCTCCCCACAACACTGTGGTGATCTCGGGCATCGGATGTTCCTCGCGTCTCCCCTACTACATGAACACCTACGGCATGCACACCATCCACGGACGTGCAGCGGCGATCGCCACCGGCGTGAAGACCGCGCGTCCCGACCTCACGGTGTGGCAGATCTCCGGCGACGGCGACGGCCTCGCCATCGGCGGCAACCACTTCATCCATGCCGTGCGCCGCAATATCGACATCAATATCTGTCTGTTCAACAACAAGATATACGGTCTCACCAAGGGTCAGTACTCGCCGACGTCCGCACGCGGATTCGTCAGCAAGTCCAGCCCTTACGGCACCACCGAGGATCCCTTCATCCCCGCCGAGCTATGCTTCGGCGCGCGCGGCAACTTCTTCGCACGCGCCTTTGACGTGAGCCTCGACACCTCCCGGGAAGTGCTCGTGGCCGCCGCACGCCATAAGGGAGCCTCCGTGGTCGAGATCCTCCAGAACTGCGTCATCTTCAACAACGGCATCTATGCCGGACTGACAGCCAAGGAGTTCCGCGAGGAACGCACCATCCATCTACGCCACGGCGAGAAGATGCTTTTCGGCAAGAATATGGAGAAAGGCCTCGTGCAGGACGGATTCGGCCTCAAGGCCGTGACTGTCGGCGAAGGGGGCTACACCATCGACGACATACTCGTTCACGACGCCCACAATCCAGTGAACTTCCTCCAGCAGCAGCTTGCCATGATGGACGGCGAGACACTGCCGCTGGCCATCGGCGTGATCCGCGACGTCGAGGCTCCGACCTACGAGGCCGATGTCGAGAAACAGGTGGCCGAGGTAAGGGCTCGCAAGAACTTCTCGTCGCTGCGCGACCTCGTGACCCGCACCGTCGAGACCTGGGAAGTGAAATGACAAGTTGAAAAATCAAGAAGCTAAAGTCGGCCGCCGAATCGGCGGCCGACTTATAATGTTTCTATATATCTGACGTTTCTTTAGTAACTATGGCAGCAGATCAGACAATATTATTCCATTCAACCATATTCGGGCCGATACATTCGCGGCGCCTCGGCACGTCGCTCGGCGTCAACCTCTCACCTTCCGACGGCAAGGTGTGCAGCTTCGACTGCCTATACTGCGAGGCCGGATACAACAGTCAGGGAGCCGGAACCACCGGATTCCCGAGCCGCGAGGCCGTAGCCTCAGGCCTCCGCGAGAAACTCGACGCGATGCGCCGCGATGGCAGCCCGCTCGACGTCATCACATTCTCCGGCAACGGCGAGCCGACGCTCCATCCGCAGTTTGCGGAGATTGTCGACGACACGCTCGCACTGCGCGACGAATATTATCCCGAAGCCAAGGTCAGCGTGCTCTGCAACTCCACACGCCTTGACCGCGAGGATGTCGCCGCCGCACTGCGACGCGTCGACAACAATATCCTCAAACTCGATTCCGCAGTGGAAGAGACGATGCGTCTCATCGACCGCCCGACGCAAAGTTCCTTTACGGTGGAAAAGGTTGTCGGCGAACTCGCCGTATTCGGCAAGGAGTGCATCATCCAGACCATGATGCTGCGCGGAACCCACGACGGAAAGACCGTGGACAACACCACTGACGCAGAGATCGACGCCCTCGCGGAAGCCTACAGAAAGATTCGCCCGGCCTCCGTGATGCTTTACAGCATCGACCGCTCCACTCCAGAGGAAAACCTACGCAAGGTCGAGCGCGAGGAACTCGAACGGATAGCCCGCCGACTCGCTGAGAAGTCAGGCGTAAAAGTCACTGTCAGCTAAATGGATAAGGAAAAAGTCAAAGGCTTTTTAAGGAAAGGTGTCAGGAACATCATATATTTCGTGGCCTTCGCGGTCGCTTTCGTTGCCGCCGCCATCGGATGGGATTGCCACGAAGACACGCTCTCGCCGCTCTGGATCGGCCTTGTCATGGCATTCATGGTCGCAGGACTCTTTGTTGGAGCGACATATTTCATCTTCGGATCGAGGGGGAAGAGTGTGCCTGTTCTCACAGCAATAGTTGTCTTTCTGTTCGCCGGAGGCATAGCGTTCGGCATTTTCTACGGCACAAACTTCTACACGGCAAAAAGCTCCGAAAGAGACACGATGAAAGTTCTCGTAACCAAGAAGGAGCACTATATCAAGATGGTAAGCAACCGCGTAGGACGCCGGGGAACGTCACGCGGACGACGCCCCGTGGATCACTACGAGCTTACGCTACAGCTGCCCGACGGCACGGAACATGTCATCGAGATAAAAGGGAAGCAATACTCGGACATCTATAAGAACCGAGAATACGACATGCCGACAGCGCGGGGATGCTTCGGCATGAAAGTGATGATAAAAGAGGGAATGGAGCTGATCGGTCCCGAACCGCGCAACCACCGCGACCGCCGCTGCCGCTACGTCGGTCGCCGCCCTCGCTGACCTTCCGGCGTCCGCAGAAAGACCCTGACAGGAAATCCGAAGGCGACCGTGTAGGGGCGCAAAATTTTGCGCCCGCCGCGACAACGCCGCGACGCTGAAAAGGCCTATAAGGCCTTTTCAAATTGTGCGTAAGCCAAATCTTTGCGGTGTAAGCAACCCATAAAGGGTTGTATATATGGGGAACGCTTCCGACGGAATCGCTTCGCCCATCCATCGGCTACTCATGAAGCAACCGCTGACGCGGTTGTCAATGTACGCAAGATAAAGAAGACAGTAACATCTAACAGACAGTAACATCTAATATTGTACGTTATGGTTTAATCGAATGGTTCCTAATGGTTCCCCATGGTTCGCTAATCATGGTTAAGGATGGTTTGAAAAAATTGTTCGGGATTGTTCGGGAAAGCGTTCCGTCGTCGCCATTCGTCGGATTGTCGCGAACTTTCGGGGGTGCATGTCGGCGGGAGTATTGCGTCTGTCGATTTTTTTTTGTAATTTTGGCTCGTGTAAGCTTTTGCGAACACACTCATATCCCAAATCAAAATAAAAGAGCGTTAGTCTTTATAAAGGAAGGCTTTCCCCTCAACCCTGAGAATTCCGACAAATGAAGCAGAAATATAAACTCATATTCGCAGTCGCGGCCGCGGTGGCAAGCATCCTTTTCATCGTGCTCGCCGGTCAGATATATCCTCATTTCTATCTCGGCGCCCCCGACGCGGAAGGCAATCTGGATTTCTTCCGTCAGGATCTGATCGACCGCGGCATGACGATGCCGCTGGCGCTGGCCACAGTCAGCATCCCGTGGGCTGCGGCAGTAATCTACTACTACGCCATCAATTCGGTGCATTTCGACCGCTGGTGGCACTGGCTGTTAGTGCTTGTCATCACCGCGCTGCTGACCTCCTACGCCGACTGGCAGTACATGAACGCCAAGTTCATCATCGAGGATCTGTCGGACGTCTATTCCCCTTATATGCTTGCCATGTCGGGATGGAACGCCGTGTGCGCGGCGTGCGTCTTTATCGTGGCATCCTACGGCATCCGCTGGTGGTCAAGCAACTGCCGCCACACCCCCATACCGCAGTGATAAGAGTTTCAAACACTTCCCCATCCCAAGACAATCCCAATGAGACTGTTCATATTCGCGATAGGAGGCACCGGAGCGAGAGTGCTGCGTTCGCTGGCAATGCTGTCGGCGGCTGGAGCACGTCCGCTTGATCCCGTCACGGGCAAGCCTGTGGCGGAGCTTGAGATCGTGCCTGTCATCATCGACCCCCACAGAGCCAACGACGACCTGAAACGCACCGAGGAGCTGCTCAATTCCTACCGGAAACTGCGCCGCTACATCCACGGCGACGCCAGCCGTGCGTCAGGCTTTTTCGCAACCAAGATCTCGACCCTGCGCAGCCTGACTCCCGACGCCGGCACCACGCTTGCCGACAGCTTCATCTACAATCTCTCGGCCGTGGAGCGCAAACGTTTCGGCGAATTCATCGACTTCAACAGCCTCGACGAGCCGAACCAGGCGATGCTGCGGATGCTCTTCAGCGACGACCAGATGGACACCTCGATGAAGATCGGATTCGTAGGCTCGCCCAACATCGGCAGCGTAGCGCTCAACAGTTTCAAGGACAGCGAGGAGTTTCAGACCTTCTGCAACGTCATCGGCGCCGACGACCGCGTCTTCTTCATCAGCTCCATCTTCGGAGGCACCGGAGCCTCCGGATTCCCCATAGTGCTCAAGAACATCCGCAACGCCGACACCCTCAACGTCAGCAACAAGGGTGTCCTGACCTCCTGCCGCTGCGGCGCCCTGACGGTGCTCCCCTACTTCAACATCGAGCACTCCGACAGCAGCCCCATCAACAAGAGCGACTTCATCGTCAAGACGCGCTCGGCGCTCCACTACTACGACAAATCGCTCACCTCCGACGGCCGCGCGGCGCTCAACGCCATCTACTATCTCGGCGACAAAGAGACCTCAGCGCCCTACACCAACGATCCCGGCGAGCACGGACAGAAGAATGCCGCCCATCTCGTGGAGCTTGTCGGCTCGCTGGCGCCACTGCATTTCCTCTCCATCCCCGACGGCGACCTGCCGCAGGGCCACACCGAAGCTTTCGAATATGGCCTTGAGAAGGACACCGCCGATGTGACGCTCACCAACTTAGGACCTCAGACACGCGCCCTGATCGTGCGTCCGCTCCTGAAACTGCATCTGCTCTCGCTCTTTCTCGACAACAAATTCAGCGAGGTCATCGGGCGTGGCTTCACACAGGACACTCCTGCCATCAACCGCGACTTCCTCTCCACCGACTTCTACCGCACCCTCTCGCAACGCTTCTTGTCGCAATACTGGGACTGGCTGGAGGAGATGGACTCCAACCACCGCCACGTCACCTTCTTCGACCTCGACAACGCCATGCGTCTGGAGGAAATCGTCAAGGGCGTGGAACCCAAGCGCGGACTTTTCGGCTCCAGGCACTTCACCCACGACGAGATTTTCGCCGCCATCAACAGTGTCAGCAAGCGTCTCAACGGTAAATTCCGCAGCGAGCAGCTTCCGCTGAAACTCATGGGTCTCTTCGATGTGGCCGCCGACAACCTCATCTCATCCAAATACAGATCAATCACCGAATGAGCAACATACTTTCCTACAGCGACAACATCACCGGCTCGGACTGGATACGCCGCGACGCCTACACCGCCGACGACATCGACAAGATCGACGATCCCAACGGCGGAATGAGCGAATATCCGCGCACCGCCATCCCGAGTCCGTTCGCCCAGCTCGATCTGGTCTACAACGCCTTCGAGCGCCTTGCCGCCCACAAGCTCGCCGGACTGCGTTCCGACCTGCGTCTGGCGAGCGACGCCCTCGACGTGGCGCAGCTGCTGTTCGACTTCGCCAACCACTCGGGACGTCTGCGCATCGTGCGGTGGAATCCCTCTTCAGGACTGCAGCGGATGCTGTCCTCCGGAAGCGAGGATCATCGCCTCCTTGCCGAGACGCTGCAGCTCTTCATGACCTCCGACGCCGGCGCCTACAATTTCGACATGGCCGACGACTGGTATATCCTGATGTGCGACAACCGCGTGATAGGCTCGACCTCACCCTCCACCTTCACCATGGGTGCGCCGGGCGTAGGCACCATCGGCGACATCATGGTCGACGAAGGGGAAGCGCTCTTCGGACGTGTGCGCCACCTTTGGGAGCGCGACATCGAGTTCGGCGTCTATCTCACGCAATGGTTCAATGCCTTCCCCGAGATGCGCCGCAAGCTGAAAGCTGTCTACGACTATCTGCTCGTCAATCTGGAGACTGCGCGGACACGCCGTCCCGAACTTTACGCCGCCTTGACGGAGCGTGTAGGCAATCCAAACGCCCTCGACATAGAGGCCGCCGCGGGACTGCGCGCTTCGCTTGAAACGCAATATTCACCCTTCACCGTGGCCGACGTAGCGCCGCGTGTGCTCGGCAATCCGCTCTACACACGCCGCACCGCCGACCTTGAGGAAGCCGCCGGACAGAGCGACTTCCTGCTTCTCCCCTCCAAGGAGATGCCGCAGGGATTCCGGATGCCTCTTGTGCTCCGCGAGGGCTTCGTCAATCCTCCCGGCGAAAAATTCATCTACGTCAACAAGCCGTGGCGCGAGGACACTCCGGTGGTCTATCCCGACTGCCCGATAGAGGAGCGCGTCCTTCCCGGCACATCGCTCGAATATCCCTGGATCACGTCGCGCGATCTTCTCGACGACTGTCTCATCGAACTCGCCACCCCGATCGACACCGCCCACTTCCTCGACGCCTCGACAGCGCCGGGACGCGGCGGCAAAGGGTTCCTGCTGCCGGTCAAGCCGTTGTTCTTCAACTATTTCCCGGCAACCATGCTTGCCTCCGAGATTGCTCCGGGCAAACCGATGCTCGAACTGCGCGACAACACCACCCACGTGCTCGCCATGCTCCGTGTGCCCGTGAGGAAAGGATATGTCGAGCTGCAGCGTGTCTATCGCCGTGTCAGCTCCGAAGCCGCCGCTTCCGACGGCATAGTGATGCCGCAGGTGCGTCTGAGCGCCGCAATCTTCCCCTTCGCCCGCACAGGCTCCGACGACATCTACAACGTCCGCCTCTTCGAGATGAATCCGGGCTACAAGGCCACTCTCAGCTTCCACAGCGACGCTCCCTCCCCCGAGGCTCCGGCCGACCCCGAGCCAACAGTGCGCTCCCACACAAAGTCAATGCGCACGAGCTATTACGAGACCGACCACGGCTTCGACCACATACGCGCCACGCTTGAGAGCACCGACAACCGCACCATCCGCAGCGGCGTCATCCTCCCCCTGTGGCCCGACTATAGGCCTTCGGCCTCCAGATTCAATTTCGCAGTGGACTTCGGCACCACCAATTCCCATGTGGAATACAGCATCGACGACTCGCCGGCGCGTCCGCTCCTGTTCGACCGCTCAGAAGAGGCCACGCTCGTGGCTACCCTCGACGCCGCCGGATCGCTGACACAGAGCGACACTCTGCTTGACATCGAGTTCCTGCCGCGCGAGATTTCCGGTCTCTACAGCTTCCCGCTACGCACCGCGCTGGCCGAGAACCTCACCAACGACAAGCTCCCGCGCATCCTCCGGAGCGTCAACATACCCTTCCTCTACGAGCGCAAATCCTTCAACGGCTACAAGGTCAGCACCAAGCTGAAATGGGCGGGCGACACGCAGCTCTCCGAGCAGTTCCTGCGCGGCATCATGCTTCTTATCCGCGCCCGAGTCATTCTGAGTCAGGGCAATCCGCGCAACACACGCATCGTCTATTTCTATCCCGTCAGCATGCGACGCTCCATGCAGCTGCGCTACCGCACGCTCTGGGAACAGCTCTACATGCGCTACATCAGCTCCGCCTCCGCGCCCAACGTGACGGCGCTCCCCGAGTCGGTCGCTCCCGCCTTCTACTACGCCACAGCCTCGCGCGACGGCTCCAACTATGTCGGCATCGACATCGGCGGCGGCACGACCGACGTCGTGGTGTACCGCGCCGACGACGAGCAGCTCCACTCCAACCTCCACTCCATCAGCTCTTTCCGCTTCGCCGGCGACACGCTCTTCGGCGACGGATTCGCCGGAGCCGACGCCGACCACAATCCGCTCGTGCAGCAGTATGCCAACTACTTCTCCAAGATGGTCAACCGCGAGAGCCGCACCTCATATCTGGACGTGATCCTCTCCGACATCATGTCGCTCAAGCGCAGCGAAGACATCAACGCCTTCCTCTTCTCCATCGAGAACAGCGAGGCTCTGCGCCATCTCTCCCCGCTCGACCGGCGCCCCTACAGCTACAACGCCCTCCTCGGCGACGACGAGAACCGCAAGATTATCTTCGTCTATTTCCTCACCGCCATCATTTATTATGTGGCCCGGCTGATGAAGGATCACGGACTTGAGATGCCCAAGCAGCTCTGCTTCAGCGGCACCGGCTCCAAAATTCTCAACATCGTCGGCCGCCGCGACACCATACGCGACTTCGCGCGCGCCATCATTGAGAAAGTCTACGACAGCAAGTATCCGTCGTCGGCAGCCTTCGACGTGCGCATGGAGCAGGACATCCCCAAGCAGATCACGTGCAAGGGCGGACTGGAGCTGCAGCGCCGCATAGAGGCCGGAAAGACCTCCGACGCCGACTATTCGCCGCGCAGCATCGCAGCGCGCAAATGTGCCTTCACACTCGGCGCCGATGAGGAACCCCTCACCTACACTACCGTGCGCTCCCTGCCGGTGCGCAAGCGCATCGAGGAGAGTGTCATGCAGTTCAACAGCTTCTTCCTCCAGCTCCTCGACCGCGACTGGCGCGAGGAATTCGGCATTCCGCAGGAATCCGCCGACTATTTCGCCGCCCACGCCAACGATTCCCTGCCCAACTATCTTGTGGCCGGAATCGAGGCGCTGCTGCCCCTCGACGAGGGTGCCGAGGAACAGGTGGAGGACGTGCCGTTCTTCTATCCGCTGGCCGGAATCATCCGCGACACTATGCTGACAGGACTCGTGGCGCCACCGCCGATCATCTCCTGACCATCCCGACCCACCGCAACTAAAAAACCTTATACCCAAACAGATACATCAGACACAAGACATCCTTCCGATCATGCAGAAATACCTCATACTCACCATTCTGGCAATCGCCGGCACCATCATCGCCCCCGCCGCGACAAAACAGGAGATGGAACAGGCCCGCGCCCTCGTGGCCAAATGGGGCGTCAGAAGCCAGAATTCCGGTTCCGGATACCTCGACGGCACTAATCCCAAGAATCTCGATCAGGTGCGCGCCTCCGTAAAATCGCATAAGACAGACAACGCCAACCTCGGCAAGCTGTCTCTTTCGATGCCTTCCGAGGAGGAGTACCAGAGCTGGGACAACGCAAAAATGACATCCTACTGGATGTCGCAGTATAACAGCGCCGTCCCGGCCGGAGGCGACAAGGATTTCTGCCGTTCCAAGCTCAAATCGCAGCTCGCTTCCGTGCCCGCCACGGTGAAGGTCGCCCCCAAGGCCGAGGAAACCACCGAGGAGACCACGGAAGAGACCGAGGAGACCACTGAGGAGACCGAGGAGCCGACTGACTCAGTTGAGAACACAGCCGACGAGGGACTCGCCACCGACATCGTGGACGCCGCTGCCGCTAATCCCGAAGTCGAACCGCTCGCCGCTCCCGGCACCAACGGCGAGCGCGAGGCCGCGAAAGGCACTCAGGAACTTTCAGGCAACAGCTCCAACGTCTGGGTCATCGTGATGCTCGTAGTGCTTGTGCTTATCGTCCTCGCTCTCGTGGGCTACGCCTCCAACATCACGGCACGCAACAACAAGCGCAATCAGGGCAATCCGCGCCGTAACCGCGACAGACAGCGTCCCGAAAAAGAGAATGACAATGCCAACGACGACGACGACGACGATGATGACGATAACAGCATAACAGCCCCACGCGCAGACCAATACAATCCCGCTTCAAGGCAGACCGAGGCCGAGAGCGCCGCCGCCATGGCCGCTGCCGCACGCCGCAACGCAACACACCGCGCCGCGCCGCGTATCAGCCAGCCGAGAATCATCTATCTCTCCAATGCCAACTCCGAGGGTGTGTTCCTACGCGCCGACGCCCAGTACAACATGGGCAACTCCATCTTCAAGCTCATAACCTCCGACGGCTACAGCGGCACATTCAGCGTCATCGACGATCCCAACGTCTACGAGATGGCTCTGATGATGCCTGTCGACTTCCTCATCAACGCCTGCAGCGGACGCAACCTCCAGCTAACCGACGGCGCCCGATCGATCGTGACGGACAGCACCGGAACCGCTATCTTCGAAGACGGACGATGGCGCGTAGCCCGCAAGGCACGTATTCACTACACACGCTGATTAACACCATTAACAGTATCTTAGCAAGTGGCCAAGTTTGTTGAGACACCCCTGATGAAGCAATACGTCGAGATGAAGAAGAAACATCCCGACGCGGTGCTTCTTTTCCGTGTCGGCGACTTCTACGAGACCTTCGCCGATGACGCTGTCACGGCAAGCGAGATCCTCGGTATCACCCTGACACGCCGCGCCAACGGTTCGGCACAGCACGTGGCTCTCGCCGGATTTCCGCACCACGCCCTAGACACATATCTGCCACGACTCGTCAGAGCCGGAAAACGTGTGGCAATCTGCGAACAGCTCGAAGACCCCAAGCTCACGAAAAAACTCGTGAAGCGTGGCATCACGGAGCTTGTCACTCCCGGCGTCAACATCAACGACAACATCCTCGCCGCCAAAGAGAACAATTTCCTCGCGGGCGTGCATTTCGGCTCGCGCAGCATCGGTGTGGCCTTCCTCGACATCTCCACCGGAGAGTTTCTATGTGCGCAGGGTTCGCCGGAATATGTCGACAAGCTTCTTGCCAACATATCCCCCAAAGAGGTGCTCATCATGCGCGGTCTCAAGCAGCAGGCCGCGAAGATGTTCACCGGGCGCTATTTCATCTATGAGCTTGACGACTGGGTGTTCACCGCCGACGCGGCCACCGAGCGTCTGCTCAAGCATTTCCACACCGCCAACCTCAAGGGCTTCGGCGTGGCCGGGATGCCGGAAGCCGTCATTGCCGCCGGATCACTCCTCTACTATCTCGACATCACCCACCACACCCACATCAGCCATATCACCTCTCTCGGACGCATCGACGAGGAACGCTTCGTCGGACTCGACAGCTTCACGATACGCAATCTGGAACTTGTCAGTCCGCTGTCTCAGGAGGGCAAATGCCTCGTAGACTACCTCGACAAGACAGTCACGCCCATGGGCGCGCGCATGTTGCGCCGATGGGTGAAGCAGCCGCTGCGCGATGCCGAAGCTATCAACCGCCGCCTCGACGTCGTGACCGCCTTTTTCAAGTCGCCTGACACACGCGACCTCATCCACGACAGCATGGGGCGTGTGGGCGATCTGGAACGTCTAATAGCCAAGGTGTCGGTGCAACGCGCCACGCCGCGCGACCTCGTGCAACTCAAGAACGGACTCCGTGCCCTCGCCGAGGTCAAGGCTCATCTCGCCGCTTCCGGCGATCCTCTGCTGCAGCGTCTTGCCGAGAAACTGCGTCCGCTCGACGACACTGCCGACGACATCGCGCGTACTCTGCTCGACGACGCGCCGGTCAACATCTCGCGCGGCAACTACATCGCCGAGGGTGTCGACGCGGAGCTGGACAATCTGCGACACATCGCAAGCTCCGGTCGCGGGATGCTCGACGAGATGCTGCGGCGCGAAATCGAAAACACCGGCATCACGTCGCTGAAGATCGCATTCAACAACGTGTTCGGTTACTATATAGAGGTGCGCAACGCTCACAAGGACAAGGTGCCGCAGGAGTGGATACGCAAGCAGACGCTTGTCAACGCCGAGCGCTATGTCACACCCGAACTAAAGGACTACGAGGAGAAGATCACCGGCGCTCAGGACCGAATCGCAATCCTCGAATCGCAGCTTTTCACCGAACTTCTGCAGCGCGTCAACACGCGAACCGACGACATCCGCTCCGACGCCGCCGTGGCTGCCGCCATCGACTGCCTGCTCTCCTTCACCCTCGCCGCCGCCGAATACCGCTACTGCCGCCCCGAAATCAACGATTCGGAGCGCATCGACATAACCGCTGGACGTCATCCGGTCATCGAGCGCCGGCTGCCGCCGGGCGAGCCTTACATCGCCAACTCGGTGATGCTCGACAACGACACGCAGCAGATAATGATGATCACCGGACCCAACATGAGCGGTAAGTCGGCTCTGCTACGCCAGACCGCGCTCATAGTGCTCATGGCTCAGATGGGCAGCTACGTGCCGGCCGACAGCGCCTCGATCGGAATCGTAGACAAGGTGTTCACCCGCGTGGGCGCCTCCGACAACATAAGCTCCGGCGAGTCGACCTTCATGGTCGAAATGAACGAGGCCGCAGCCATCCTCAACAATATGAGCAGCCGCAGCCTCGTGCTCTTCGACGAGCTGGGCCGAGGCACCTCAACCTACGACGGCATATCCATCGCCTGGGCGATCGTGGAGCATATCCATCAGAACAAAAGCGCGCGCCCCAAGACTCTCTTCGCCACCCACTACCATGAGCTGAACGATATGGCACGCGTCTTCCCGCGCATCGCCAACTACAATGTCTCGGTTCAGGAGAGCGACGGCAAGGTCGTGTTCCTGCGCAAGCTTGTCAAGGGAGGGAGCGCCCACAGCTTCGGTATCCACGTGGCGAAGCTTGCCGGAATGCCGCCGTCGATCGTGCGCCGCGCCGGAGAAGTCCTCTCGCGTCTGGAGGCTTCCGCAGCCAAGGCTACGGAAAACGATTCCGCCGACGCCGAACCGACGCCGAAGGCCGACTCCCCCGACACCTCCGGAATCTCGGCAGTGCCCTCCGACGGAATGCAGCTCTCGTTCTTCCAGCTCGACGATCCGCTCCTCAGTCAGGTGCGCGACAGTCTCCTCTCGCTCGACATCGACAATCTCACGCCCATGCAGGCTCTTAATACTCTCAACTCACTCAAGGAACTTCTACTTGGGAAATAACCCCGAAAAAGAAACGCTATGAAGAAGAAGAAAACCCTGATATACAGATGCCTCGCCGCTTCGCTGGTCTGCGGCGCCGCATTTGCCGCCGCTCCGGCGGCCGTGGCTCAGACCGTGCCGCAACGCGACATCATGTCGCAGTCGGCCTACGGATTCTACGACCGTGCCGCCGACATGATGCGCCACGGCGACTACGCCGGAGCCATCGACCAGCTCAGCCATGCCCTCGGTCAGGACAATCCGCTGTGGCAGGGCGCAGTTGCCGGAGACGGCATTGACCCGATGCGGCGCCGGGCTGTCGCGATGATGCTCCGTGCCGCCTACGAGCGTGGCGACAAGGATCTCTTCGACCGCTACTACAGAATCATTCTCGAAGACTACAACGGCTCCCCCGCCGCGCTCGACGCACAGCTTCTCCACGCCGATTTCCTCTTCTTCGACGGTGACTTCGCCGCCGCTGTCGAGGCATACTCGCAGCTCGATTTCGATGCCCTCGATCCCGCGAAAGCGGCGCTCTACAAGTATCGTCTCGGCCTCTCGCTCGTCCGCACCGGCTATTTCAACGAGGCGCAGGAGATCTTCTCCATCCTTCGCGGCAACGCGGCATATTCCGGTCCTTCGAGGTTCTATCTCGCCTACATCGACTATGTCAGGGGCGACCTCCGCGCCGCCCGCAGCGGATTCAACTCCGTGCCGAAGGAGCTTGCCGAAGAACTCAGGACGGACTATTATCTCGCGCAGATTGATTTTCAGGAAGGTGACTTCCGCGGGGTGACGGAACGTGCGCCCCGCCTTATCGTCGACGCAAGCATGGAATGGCTGCCGGAGATCAACCGCATCATCGGCGAGAGCTACTACAATCTCGGCGACATGACCGAGGCGGAGCGCTATCTGCGAGGCTATCTGAGCCTGACCGACATGCCGCAATTCTCGGCGCTCTACGATCTGGGCGTGATATGCTACGACAACTCCGACTACGACGAGGCGCGCAACTGTTTCAGCCGCCTCACCGGTCAGGGCGACGCAATGGCTCAGAGCGCTTATCTCTATCTCGGCCAGATCGCCGCAGCCGAAAAGGACTATTCCTCGGCGGCGATGGCGTTCAAGTCAGCCTACGACCTCAACCGCGACAATAAAGTGACGGAAACGGCGCTCTACAACTACGCCGTGGCGACCATGAAGGGTGGTCAGGTGCCGTTCGCTTCCTCCTCGACGATGCTCGAGACCTTCGTGAAGCGCTATCCCGACTCGAAATACGCCGCCAAAATCGACGAATACCTCGCCACGGCATGTTTCAACGACAAGGACTATGCCGGCGCCCTCAGACATATCGAACGTCTGCGCCATCCCTCTCGTGCGAATCTGGAGTCGAAGCAGAAGATACTTTTCCAGCTCGGAGTTCAGGCCCTGAGCGCCAAGCGCTACGGCGAGGCCGCGGGCTACATGAAGCGTGCCGCCGCGATGGCTTCCGAGGCTGACCGCGCTCTCGCGGCGCAGGCTTCCCTCTGGCAGGGCGACGCGCTCTACGCTTCCGGCGACTATGCCGCCGCCACGACCGCCTACACGCGCTTCGCGAAAGAGAGTTCACGCAACACCGACAACCGCGCCTTAGGTCTCTACAACCTCGGCTACTCGCTCTATCAGGAGAAGCATTTCAGCGACGCCCGCAAACGCTTCGACGAGGCTCTGAAAGCCAAGCCCGCGCTCCCGGCGCGCCTCGCCACCGACTGCCGTCTCCGCATTGCCGACTGCGAATACTACGTCGGCAACGTGTCGGCGGCGATGGCGGCCTACGCCTCGATGGCTTCCGACACCGACAGCTCGGAAGCAGACTACGCCGCGTTCCAGCACGCCAACATGCTCGGCGCATCGGGCAACAACGAGGCCAAGATCAAGGAACTCGACACGATGATCAGCCGCTGGCCTGACTCCTCATGGATTCCGGATGCGCGTCTGGAGCTTGTCAACGCCCTCTGCGCCGTCGGCAACATCTCCCGCGCCGCAACGGAAGCGAACACCATGCTGAAGGATCTCCCCGCAGCTCCGCAGACACGCAAAGCCGCGCTCGCAGTGGCCGCCGCATGGCAGGAACAGGACAAGGATGACCGTGCTGTCAGCGCTTACGAGGCGCTTGTGAGGCGCTGGCCGACCTCGGCGGAGGCCGAGACCGCCGTGAGCGCCCTCCGCACGATCTACACCGGAAATGGCGATCTGCAGGGCTTCATGTCCTTCCTCGACTCGGTGCCCTCGGCTCCGCGTCCCGACGTCATGGAAATGGAGGAACTGACATACCAGTCCGCCTCCAACCGTCTGCAGCGCGATCCCTCAGACACCGCACCGCTGGAAAAGTATCTGAAGAAATATCCCAACGGCTCCAATGCTGACCGCGCACTCCTCGCACTGGCTAACGCCTGCCATGACAACGGCCGCGACACCGAGGCGATGAAATATCTCGACACGCTGCTGTCCTCGCGACCCGACAGCGAGTCGGTGCCCGCGGCGCTGATGCTGAAAGGCACGCTCCTTGAGGATTCCGGCGCCGACGAGGCCGCCGCAAAGGTGTGGAAAACCCTCCTGTCCACCGGCGGATCCATCTATATCCCTGTGGCTTACGCAGGTCTGATGCGCACCGCAGGTTCGCCGGAACTGGTGATCGCCTACGCCGACCGCCTGCTTGCCACCAACGGGCTCGATGCCTACGACATTGCCGACGCGACCGTCGCCAAGGGTGAGGCTCTTTCGAAGCTTGGCCGTTATTCCGAGGCCATAAGCACTCTCGCGCGTCTCGCCGACACTCCGCAGACCGAGCAGGGCGCACATGCCGCCGTCCTGACTGCGGAGGCTCTGATTGCCTCGGGCGACATCAGCAAGGCGCAGAAGCAGTTGCTCGATTTCATCGACAGCGACACATCGCAGTTCTATTGGATCGCACGCGGCTACATCGCCCTTGCCGACACTTACCACGCGCAGGGCGACAACTACAAGGCCAAGGAATATCTGCGTGCCCTGAAGAGCAACTATCCCGGCACGGAGAGCGATATCAAGGAGATGATCGACTCCAGACTCTCCAAATGGAAGTAATCACCCTCTAAATAGATTGATTATTATGGCATTACGACATATATTACCTCTCATAGCCCTGACTGCGGCGGCGACCGCTCAGGCTCAGGATCTTCATGGCGACGTCACTGTCACAGGCGACTATCTGCCGACCCTCCGTTCCCACTCGCGCATCAGCCCTCTCCCCTCTGCGCCGCGTCTGTCGCTTCCGGAGCTGTCGCTCAACGTGGCCTCCACAGGCGTCCCGACACTCCTCGACCCGACACTCGCGCCAATGCAGGCTTCGGAATGGAATGCGTTCAAGCAGTTCAGCCGCCATCGCGGATATCTCGAACTTGCCGGAGGCAGCTACCTCGACTTCTCGGGCAGTGCGGGCTATCGCTTCATCGACACGGAGAAGGCGACCGTGGGCGCCTGGCTGCAGCATCTATCCACCACCGGATTCAAGCCGGATTCAAACGTGGAGGACACGAAAGCCCACGCCCGCAAACGCTTCGATGAGTCGCTGGGTGTCTACGGCATCTTCAACATCGACAATCTCGGCCAGGCAGATTTCGACCTGACATATCATCTCGGATATTTCAACTACTACTCCTCCCTATTCCCCGACACCGACGGCTCCCCCAAGCCTCCGACGCAGACGCTCAACGACCTTAGCGCCCGCATCGGCCTGCGCTCGCTGCAGAAGGAGGAAGGTTTCTCGTGGGCGGCTGATCTGTCGGACAGATATTTCGGCTACCGACGCTTCTATTGCAGCAATTATTATAAGGACGTCTTCACTCCTGCGAGAGAGAACAGTGTGAAACTCAACGGTTTCGTTGCCTACGGCTTCAACCCATCGACAAAGGTGGATCTCGGCCTCACGGCGGGATACGTGGGCTATACAAAGCCGAAAAATGTTCCCGAGGATTTATACATGGGCGATCAGCTTTACGACCCCGAACTTTCCGGCTACGGACATCTGGCGCTCACTCCGGCGTTCAACTACTCCGACGGCAATTTCACCGCCCGACTCGGCGCACGATTCGACGTGACATCGACAGTGGGCAAGAAAAACCAGTCGATCGTCTCCAGCCTCAAGGACTTCGGCAATTTCCATGTGGCCCCCGACGTGAAGCTCTCGTGGCGCAAGGGAAGGTTCTCGGCTTCGCTCGCCGCGACCGGAGGTCTGGAGCTGCGCACCCTCGCCGCCGGATCGGAGCTTTACTATTACCAGTCGCCTCAGCTGCTGACCACACTGCCCATGTATTCTCCCCTCAACGCAGCCCTGACCCTCAATGCAGGAAGCTTCTCCGGTTTCTCCGCAAGTGTCGGAGTGGCCTACAAGATCACCGACAACACCACGCCCGACCTCATCTTCCCGCTCGAGCTATATGGTTCTGCCGTTCCATTCGCCCTCAACTACTACACCCTCAATGTGAAAGGCTATTCGCTGCAGGCCGCGTTGAGCTATGCCTACGGCGACATCGTCAATGTAAAGGCAGACATGAGCTATCAGCCGCAGAGCGGCACCAAGGGCTATTACAACGGCTCCGACCGTCCGCGCTGGATCGTCAATGTCAATGCCGACGTCAATCCCTGGAGCACCCTCCACCTCAATGCCTCGTATCAGTATCGTGGAGTCCGCAACCTCTGGGCGCACTATCAGTTCGACTATAACATGGTCAACACTCCCTACGACGGAATTCCGGAATACTATACATCTGCCGTGCGTCTCAACGACGTCACCGACCTCAGTCTCGGCGCTTCCTACACCTTCGCCGGCCGCTACACGGTGCGCCTCAACGCCTCCAATCTCCTCGGCAACAACTGGCTGCTGGCGCCGGGAGTTTCCTCAGAAGGCCTTCGCATCATGGGCGGCGTCGCCGTGGTCTTCTGACCTCTGCCCCGCGAGCAAACAAAATCCCTCTCCCGACGGTTTTATGTTTGTAGAATAATACAGAAAAAGATGAAAAGCAAGAAAGCTAACAATTCAACGGCTCCGGAAGCTGAAGAGAACCAGGCTTCCAAAGCTCTCAGATATAAGGATGAGGAAGACCGCGCCTACGGACTCGCGGGCATGGTGATCGCCGTGGCGTCGATGGACGCAATCGACCGCGTCGCCATGGTCTCGCTCGACTCCGACGGTCCGATGGTCACATTCTCCAACGAATTCTATTTCCCCGGATCGCAGTCCGCAAGCCCCAAGGCAACATGGCGCCGCCTGTTTGACAATTTCCAGATCACTTCGGCCATGGCCATAGGCAACGTGCTCTCGCGCAGATATATCCACGAGCGCACCGACGAGGTCGACGACATGCTCCGTCCCTTGCGCGACGTCATAAGACTTGAAGGCGAGGATGTCTGCTCGCTCGAATCCGACGAGACAGACCGCATCTTCAACCGCATGCTGTCCCACTCCAGCCGCATATTCGGCAACCGCCGCCTATCTCCTTACATCGACGAGTTCGCCGGAATAATCGCACGTCGCCGCCGCCTCTCCGGCCGCGAGATCGCCGAGGAACTCTCCCTCCTCCAGATGCTTTAACAAACTTTTTTCCGCCATGGAGACAGCTCTTCTCATACTCTCGATCATATGCTTCGCCGGCGCCGTGGCACTGATCTTCGTGCGCGAGATGCTCGCGCCGGTCGGTGCGTTTCTGGGTCTGCTCTTCATGTGGCTCAGCAACTCCCTGCCGCTCAACAGCACCATCATCATCATGTGGCTCTGCATGTCGGCGCTCGTCACCTGCGTGCCGATGCTTCAGGACTCATTCACACGCGCACGCCGAGACGGACTCGGCTACATGACCGCCGGAGCCTTCACCGGACTCGCCGTCGGTCTGCTCGGAATCACGTTCGCCGACACGCCCTCGATGCTCTACGGCATCATGATCGTGGCCACCGCCGCAGGAACATTCTTCGGCTATATGCTCTACACCAACACTCCGAACGGCAGAGCGATGAATCCGGCTTCCCGACGCTCCTTCGGCTATCTTCTCGCAAAAGGTTTCCCGATCGCCATCACGGCGATGGAGATCGGAGTGGTGCTGGTTCTTCTACTCCTCGTCAGTCAGGCACATACTACAGCCGCCTGAAATTCCGTTATCTTATTGACATGATGAAGAAATATCTCAGAACAATCATATGTCTGCTCGCGGCTCTCGCCATTGCCGCGCCGCAGGCGTCCGCAATCAAGAAACTGACAAAAGAGAAACCTGACCTTGAAAAGATCCGTCAGGAGACCCTCGATCCGCAAAGTCCGTACTATTTCCCGACATTGCGCAACAAATATCTCACAAACGACACCCTTATGTCACCCGAGGAATACCGCAACTATTACCTCGGATACATGTTCCAGGAAGACTACGATCCCTACCGCGAGTCGGTCTATGCCGAGCGCACCGACAGCCTCCTGCAGCTCAACCGCGAGAAAAACGCCCGCAACGACTCCACGCTCCGCGCCATGGCAGCGCGCAAGGAAAGTCCTTACGAGCTCCATCACCTCAGCGACGAGCTTAAGTCGGCTTCCCTCAAGGAGCGCCGCGAGATCGTCAAACTCGCAGATCTCGCCCTCAAGGACAATCCTTTCGACCTCAACACGATGTGGCTCTACCAACTCGTGCTCAAGGATATGAACAAGACGATGATGGCCAAGATCTGGGACTACAGGCTTGCCAATCTCCTCGGCGCGATCATCAGCACCGGCACCGGACTCGACAAAGAGAACGCATTCTACGTCACCTCTCCCGAACATGAATACGCCGTGCTGGAGATGATGGGCTATCGTCCGCTGGAATACGTCGACACATATTTTCCCGAAGGCTACGACTACATCACTGTGGAGCCGATCGACCCCGCGAGGAAAAATTCATCGACACCGAAAGGTTTCTTCTTCAACGTCAAGAAACCTCTTGAGGAATACGCCCGGAAACATCCGGACGAAATAGAGCAATAACATAAAACGCTAAATCAATATCAAATGGAAGAAAAAGAGAAAGTAATGCCCGGCAAGTACGTGGCATATTCATATAAACTTTACAACGACGCCGACAATTCCGTACTTTTCGAGACTCCGGAAGGACAGCCCGACATGATGGTGTTCGGCGTGAGCAACGACGTTGTCCCCGGACTTGTGGGCGCCATCGAAGGTCTCTCCGCAGGCGATCGCTTCGGCGTGACGCTCCCTCCTGCAGCTGCCTTCGGCGAGCGCTTCCCCGAGAATGTCGTTGAACTCGAACGCGACATCTTCGTGCGCGATGGCAAGCTTGCTCCCGGCGTGGAGAAAGGCGCCGAACTCCCGATGATGACTCAGGACGGCATGATGATCAAGGGTCGCGTGCTCGACATCACGCCCGAGCATGTCAAGATGGACTTCAACCATCCCTTCGCCGGACTGACAGTGCGTTTTGACGGCGAGATCGAGGAAGTGAGGGAAGCCACACCCGAAGAGCTGCATCCTGTCTCAGGCTGCGGATGCGGCTGCCACTCATGCGGCGACGGCAGCTGCGACTGCGGCGACGGTGACTGCGGATGCGGTGACGACAGCTGCGGCTGCGGCAAATAATCCTTAATATCCCCTTTAAAGCCCTATAGTCCTCAGAGCCTCCGGAGGCTCTGAGGACTTTCTTTTACGCCTACAGAGCGCAGCCGGAGAGCGAATTTGCACATTCGGGAGGTTTTTGCTAATTTTGCACTGAAATATGCACACTTGTCTGCCTGCGAGGCCGAGAGTGTCCTGACATCATTGCTAATCTTCACTATATCAGTGTCATGAATATAAGCTACAAGTGGCTGAAACGCTACATCGATTTCTCCCTTTCTCCCAAGGATCTTGCCGCAGCACTCACTTCGCTGGGCCTCGAATGTGACACGGTGGAGGAAGTTGAATCCATCCGCGGAGGACTCCGCGGCATCGTTATCGGCAAAGTGCTCACATGCACCGAGCATCCCAACTCCGACCATCTGCACATCACTACCTGCGATCTCGGCACCGGCGAGCCTGTACAGATCGTCTGCGGCGCTCCCAACGTCGCCGCCGGACAGACTGTCGTCGTGGCGACCGTGGGCACGATCCTCTACAACGGCGACGAGTCCTTCCAGATCAAGAAATCGAAGATCCGCGGCGTCGAGTCCTTCGGCATGATCTGTGCCGAAGACGAGATCGGCCTTGGCGCTTCCCACGACGGCATCATGGTGCTCCCCGACGGAGCCGCGGCTCCCGGCACTCCCGCCGCCGAATATTTCGGCGTGGAGAGCGACTACCGCCTCGAAGTGGAGCTTACCCCCAACCGCGTCGACGGAGCAAGCCACTACGGCGTGGCCCGCGACCTCAAGGCTTACCTCCGCCGCCACGGCGAGAGCGGCGCCGAAGTGCTGACACCTTCCGTGGCCGACTTCGCGCCCTCGCGCAACGACGGCGCCGTCTCCGTGGAAGTAGCCGACACCAAGGCTTGCCCGCGCTACAGCGGCGTGACAATCCGCGGCATAAAGGTGGCTGAATCTCCCAAATGGCTCAAGGAACTTCTCGAAGCCGCCGGTCAGCGTCCCATCAACAACATCGTGGACATCACCAACTTCATCCTCCTCGGCATGGGACAGCCGCTCCACTGCTTCGACCTCGCCAAAGTGGCCGGAGAACGTATCGTGGTGCGCAGCGCCACGCAGGGCGAGAAATTCGTGACCCTCGACGGCGTGGAGCGCACCCTCAACGGCGCCGACCTGATGATCTGCGACGCCGAGAAGCCTATGTGCCTCGCCGGTGTGTTCGGAGGTCTCGACTCCGGCGTCACGGAAGCGACCACCGACGTCTTCATAGAGAGCGCATGGTTCAATCCCACACGCATCCGCAAGACAGCACGCCGCCACGGCCTCAGCACCGACGCCTCCTTCCGCTATGAGCGCGGCACCGACCCCAACATCACGGTCTACGCTGCAAAACTCGCCGCGCTGCTCATCCGCGAGCTTGCCGGCGGCGAAATCTGCGGCGAGCCTGTCGACATCTATCCCGAGCCTGTCGCTCCTTTCCGCACAGACCTCAGCCTCGACTATTGCAACCGACTGATCGGCAAGATCATACCCGCCGACGAGATAAAGGCCATCCTCCGTTCGCTCGACATCGCCATTACGGCCGAGGAGGGGGACACCCTCAGCCTTGAGATCCCCAACTACCGCGTCGACGTGCAGCGTCCCTGCGACGTCGTGGAGGAGATCCTCCGCGTCTACGGCTACAACAACGTGGAGATCTCGCCGCGTATGCACGCCACACTCTCCATCCGCACCGCCGTCGACGAGAGCTACCGCCTCCAGAACATCGTCAGCGAGCAACTCACCGCCGAGGGATACCGCGAGATCGTCAACAACTCGCTCACGGCCGTGGCATACTACGAGGGCAACCCTCTCTATCCCATCGAGAATTCCGTCCGTCTGCTCAATCCTCTGAGCAACGACCTCGCCCTGATGCGCCAGACGCTCCTCTACGGCGGTCTGGAGACCATCGCCCACAACGCAAACCGCAAGAATCCCGACCTCGCCCTCTACGAGTTCGGCAACGTATACCATCTCGACCCCTCCAAGGAATCGACCCAGGAGAAGCCTCTCGCGCCATTCAGCGAGGAGATGCATCTCGGCATCTGGCTCACAGGTCTGCGCCGCAGCGCCTCGTGGAACGCCCGGGCCGAGGAATCGACCGTCTTCGACCTCAAGGCCGCCGTCTGCAACATCTTCCGCCGCCTCGGCATCAGCGAACCGGCCATCGACATGAAGCAGACCGCCGACGACATCTTCCCGGCACGCCTCGACATCGCGACGCGCTCGGGCAAGACGCTCGGATTCATCGCCATCGTGGGCCGCAAGGAGCTGAAACGCTTCGACATTTCCTCCCCGGTGGCATTCGCCGCCCTCCGCTGGGGCGAACTTGTGGCGCTTGCCATGAAGGTTAAGACCGGATACACCGAAATACCCAAGACACATCCCGTGCACCGCGATCTCGCCTTTCTGCTCGACAAGAATGTCAGCTTCGCCGACGTCGAGCGCATCGTCCGCTCTGCCGACAAGAAACTCCTCCGCGGCGTCACCCTCTTCGACGTCTACGAGGGCGACAAACTCCCCGAGGGCAAAAAGAGCTACGCCATCAGCATCACCCTGCAGGACAACGAGAAGACGCTCCTCGACAAGCAGATCGACGCCGTCATGCAGAAGATCGTCAAGAGCCTTGAGCATCAGCTCGGCGCACAACTCCGATAACAAAGAAAAACAGATTATATAAATGGGAAGAGCATTTGAATTCCGCAAAGCCCGCAAGCTCAAACGCTGGGGCAATATGAGCCGCACGTTCACACGTATCGGCAAGGAGATAACAATCGCAGCCAAATCGGGCGGCGGCGACCCTGACAACAATCCGCGTCTGCGCGTGCTGATTCAGAACGCAAAGGCAGCCAACATGCCCAAGGAGAATGTGGAACGCGCCATCAAGAAGGCTACCGAGAAAGACGCCTCCGACTACAAGGAGATCGTATACGAAGGATACGCACCCCACGGCGTCGCCATCGTGGTCGAGACCGCCACAGACAACAACCAGCGCACCGTGGCCAACGTCCGCTCCTACTTCAACAAGTTCGGCGGCTCGCTCGGCACCTCCGGCTCCCTCTCGTTCCTTTTCGACCACAAGAGCGTGTTCCACCTCAAACCCAAAGAGGGAATGGATCTCGAAGAGCTGGCACTGGAGCTTATCGACTTCGGTGTCGACGAACTCGATGCAGAGGAAGAGGAATGGGTGGCCTACGCTCCTTTCGACCAGTTCGCGGCACTCCAGAAATACTTCGAGGAGAACGGATTCGAGCTTATCAGCGCCGAATTCGAGCGTATCCCCACCGACTACAAGGAAGTGACCGCCGAGCAGCGCGAGATCATCGACAAGCTCCTTGAGAAATTCGAGGACGACGAGGATGTGCAGAACGTCTACCACAACATGAAGGAAGACTGATCCCCCCGCCACATCCGATACCTAATAATCCCATGCCGTCGGCATGGGTTTTCTGTAATATCAAATAGCCTGTGAAGGTATCTGCTCCGGTGTAAGCTGGCGCCGGATCAGCGCCGCGTATTCTCCGTCAAGCTCCATAAGCTCGCCGTGTGTGCCGGATTCAGTAACGATGCCGTCAGCCATACAGACAATCCTGTCGGCGTCTCTGATTGTGGAAAGCCGGTGAGCCGCGATTACAAGAGTCTTGCCCTTGCAATGACGCCGCAGATTGCCCACTATGGCCGCCTCCGTGGCCGCATCGAGCGAAGATGTAGCCTCATCGAGCATCAGGATGTCAGGGTTCCGGTATAAGGCACGGGCTATAAACAGACGCTGCTTCTGTCCGCCGCTGAGTTCTTTACCCGCCACTCCGAGCTTTGTGTCATAGCCCATCGGCAACGAGTCAATGAAATCGGCTATGCAGGCTATCCGCGCGACCTCGCGTGCCCGCTCCCTGTCAGGCTCGGGATCCGAGATGGCGATGTTTTCCAGTATCGAGGTCGAAAAGACCGTGCCGGACTGACTCACCAGTCCACAATGCGAAAGCCACGCTTCCTGAAACCGAGGCTCAAGGAGGATGCCTCCGGCGCTGACGCTTCCTTCGGTCGGCACGTATAGATTCAACAACAGCTTTATGAGTGTTGATTTGCCGCAACCGCTCGCTCCGACAAGCGCCACAGTGCTTCCCTGAGGAATCTCCATTGAAATACCTTTCAGCACCATCGGCGTGTGTGAGCCGGGATACTTGAAACTGACATTTTCAAGCTTCAGGGAGAGATCATCAGTTGATTGCAGCTCATCCTGCGGACATGGTTCCGTGTCGTGGATCTCTTTCACTCTTTCAAGGGATATGGATGTGTCCTGAAGGCTCTGTATCATCGGCGTCAGGTTGCCGAATGATCCCGCGAGCCTTCCGGTGAGATAACTGATCGTCATCATCACGCCTATAGACATCTGCCCTTCCACAATCAGTGTGGCGCACAATCCCGTGACGGCAAGGTCGCGGCTGCGGGAGATGACCGACGAGCCGGAACTCATCAGGGTCTGCACGATGTAGCTGCGTTTTGACAGCTCTATCAGGCGGCTTTGCATCTGTTTCCACGCCGACACTTTTTTGTGTTGGGCGCAGTTGACTTTTATCTCGGTCACGCCGTTGATAAGTTCGTAAAGGTTGTTACGGTTTTCGGCGGCGCAACACGAATAGGAATAGTCGATTGATTTCCTTTTCTTCAGGAACAGGGTGCTCCACAGGATTGTAGCTGCCGTCATCACAAGGAAGAAAAGGAAAATCCACGCATGGTAGTAGACTAAAAGTCCTGAAAAGACAAGCAGATTCAGAGCCATCAGCAGTAACGTGTCGGGCATTCCTACCATAAAGTCGCGTATGCGGTTCTGATCTTCCGTCTTCTGAATGAGATCGGAATTGACCTTGCGGTCAAAGAAGTCGAGCGGTCGCGCCACAAGTCTGCAGAGATAGTTGTTCATCATCTCGAGTCCCACCTTAAGGCCGAGTCTTGTCAGAAGATAGTCCACACCCTGGTTGGAGATGAAATTGCCGACAAAAATCAACAGCTGGGAGGCCACGAGAATCCATATCAGTCCGATATCGCGGCCTTGAATACCTGAATCCACCGTTTTCTGAAAGAGGAGCGGCATACATATGTCAGCCACGAGACACAGGACCGAAAGCGCTATGATGGCCAGGAAATGGCGTCGGTTGGCCATGCATGTCTCCTTCATCAGGCGCAAAATGCCCCATCTTGCCGCGTCGTCGTCGCATCCGTCCTTTTCCGTTGAGAAACTCTCATCGGGAGCGCACAGCATGGCGACGCCGAACGCCTCGGCAGTAGATTCACGTTCCGCACAGCCTCGCCCGGCGGAAGAGAGCCAGTGCGAACGTACCTCCTCCTCCGTCAGGCTCACCTTTCCGCGAGAGGGATCGCAAATATCAAAGCGCGTGCCTTTGCGTGTGCGCCTGACCTTGTGGAGCACTACGAAATGGCTCTGATTCCAGAAAAGGATGGCCGGAAGCGGCATCTTCATCAATTCCGCAAAGGGCAGTTTCAGGGCATACGAGAATATCCCGAGCTTTGAGAGGATATTGCGGATGTCGGCCACGCTTATGCCCTCGCGGTTCATGTCCGAGATGTCTCGCAGCCGCTGCATCCCCACACGCTTGCCGAAATAACGGGCTATGATGCGGACGCAGACGATGCCGCAGTCGGAATGTTCCAGCTGCTGATACGCCTTTATCTTCCCTTTTCCCGACATATACCGTCACTTTATCAGGGAATCCATATCATTCTGGCTCTCGTCATAGGCGCCCTGGGCCTTGCGGTTGCCGAACACGTATGTGAGCGTCAGATTGACGCTGCGCTGACTGCGGAAATTACGCGTATAGTAAGAATAATACGGCGTCTCGTTATAGCGGTCAAAGCGCTTGTACAGAAGGCTCTGCACCGAGAGATTAGCCCTCAGGCATTTGAAAAACACCTTCGACAGTTTGAGTGAGACCGAATAATCCGACTTATGGCTCTGCACCAATCCCTTGCTGCCGCTGCGATAGAAACCCCACAACTCAATATTTGTTCCAAGCGGACGTACTATAAAAGTGAGGAACGTCCTCGCCGACCATCTCCAGGAATGCGACGACAGCGACTCACCGTTGAGGATGCCGCGCTCGTTGTCATATGAGGCTCCCGCGGTCGCCTTCAACCTTATGAAGTCGACGTAAGTGTCGTTATAAGTAAGCTCGAAGCTAAGATGTTTCGATTTTCCGAAGTCTCCGGTGCTCGTGACGGTGTTTCCCTCCTCGTCGAAATAGGTGTAGTCCAGTGACCTTTTGGGATGGAATCCATAATATGCGCTGAAAAAGATCTTGCCGAGCACACTGTAATCCAGATCGAAATTTCTCCACCGTGTCACAGAGAGGAAAGGATTTCCAACAGTATATGAGTTGTCGGATGTCCAACGTCGGAAAGGATTCATCTTGTCTATCCAGGGCAGATCTCCGCTTTCCGAGTATCCAAGGGATATCGACTGCGACGCCTTAGGAAGGTCGAACGATACGGAGACCTTGGGAAGCACCAGCCAGTCGTTGCGGCGAAAATTATCGTTGCCGACTGTCTGCACGCCGCTACTGTGGTAATATTCCCCGCGCAACCCGGCGTCCACATAAAACCACGGCACAAGCTGTGCGGAATAGGACGCATACATATCATGGGTGTTGCTGCGGAACACAAAACGGTCGCTTGCCTGCGATATGAGATTGGCGACGTCGGATTTCGAATAGGCATATTCATAACCGAACCTGAAATCTCCTGTGAATGTCGGTTTGTAGCTGTATTTTGCATACGCGTTAAGATATTCCATCTTCTGACGCGTGAGATCTGTGGCGTCATAAATGCCATTGTAAAGATAGTCGGTATTGTTCCGGGTATCCTGATAGGAATATGTGGCCTTCAGCTCCAGATCTGACCCGCGGGGGTCTGTGGTCAGCGTATAGCGAAGCGCCGAAGCCACGAATGGATTATCCATCGGCTTATGGTTTTTAGAGGCAAAGCTGTCGGCGCCGTCCTTCCTTGAGTCGGTGGTCAGGGTATAAATGTCGCTTTTGTTCGCTGTGCCTCCCATACGCAGCGACGCGGCAAGCTCACTACGAGGGGTCAGATTGTACGTGGCCGACAGATTGCCGAAGAGCTGTGTGCCGTGAAGATAATCCTTTGTGTCGTTGTAAGTGGAATATCCTAATTGTGTGTAGTCATACTCGTTGGCACTATGATTGTGGATGTCATGGAAGCTGTATGTGATTCCAGCACCTAAGTGCAGTTTCCCTTTCTGATAGCCGAGCCATAGATTGTCGTGGGTCAGGAATTCATAATCCGCGAAAGTATTGTAGGAATAAAGGCTTCCTACAACCCCTTCGTTAGGATTCTTCACCACAACATTGATTATGCCCAATGAAGACGAATTGTGATACTCGGCTCCGGGATCGGTGATAAGCTCCACATACTTGATATTGCCCGGGGGCATAGACCGTAGACTCGCGATCACAGCGTCCTGAGGCTCGATAGGAAGTTTGCCGTTGATATAGATTATTGTATTGTCCTTGCCCGCCATCAGAACCTTGTCATCGCCGCTGACTTCCACAAGCGGTAGTGTCTTCAACACGTCCAGTCCTATCATCGCCTCTCCAGGCAAAAGCTTGGGGACTACAACGTATTTGCCCGCCTCGCGCCTCACAGTCCCCGGCTTATAGGCTGTCACGACTACTTCGCCAAGAGTCGTAGTGGCCGGATCCAATGAGACTGTCAGAGTTTCATTGTCGTCGACCTCCAGAACCTTTGGCTGGAATCCTATTCTCTCAACCCGGAGCTGGAACTTTCCTTCGCCTGTCCGTATGAGAAAATCACCTGCGACATCGGTCATTACAGTGCCCACCATAGTTGAGTCATCGCTATTGAACAACGTCACCACCGCTTCCTGAATAGCAGTCGAACTACCATCCACGACCTTACCCCTGACATCCGCCAAAGCTTCCAACGAAGAAAAAAGAGTCAAAGACAGCATCAGGGTCATTACAAATTCATTTGATTTTCTCATAATGGACATTTTATTTAGATGATTTCACTTTTCGATAACAAATATGCGCATTGCTCTGACATAATCACTTCTAGACCGGACTACAATTTACGAAATTCCGCTTTCACACGGATCCATCATATTCGTTGGAAGTGGATTTAAACACTGTTTATTGTCAGCCTTGGCACATACATTTTCTAAGAAATTAGTACATAGATTATTCTCAACCGAGCATACAGATTCGGCATAGTTAACACATTTATCATAATTATCTCCTCCAATCGAATTGTCAACACTACATAATAGCATCGATTGAGTATCCTCGAACGTGCTTGATGCAACCAAGCCGTCAACATATCGGTTGATTTTTGCAAGTTGCTTATTCATATAATATTTTTATCTTATAGTTAATTGTATAGGTATGCCGACAATTAGTCGGCATACCCTTTAAAGAGTAGGTCTAAATTCCTATTTTACAAAAGGATGGTCAACTTATCCGCCGCACGTATCGACAACCATGTTTGTGCTTCCAGGTGGTTTGAGATAGTTTGTGCATTCCGTATTGGTTGATAGAGCGCACGCTGCCTCATAGTAGTTGGTACACTTGTTGTTGATCACACCACTACATGCAGTCGCCGTGTAATTAACACATGTTTTTTTGTTGTCTCCACCAATTTCATTACTCTCAACAGACAGTAACATCGATTGCGTGTCCTCACCGACTTGTCGCGAAGAGACAAGTTCCTCCACATATCGGTTGATTTTTGATAATTGATCCATAGGCTCAATAATATTGGGGTTAATGTATGGCTGCATTCTATACATCAGGTCAAGACCGAACGCAGAATATAAGTTTCCTGACCCTATATCGGATTTTGAAATTCACTCAGGAGGTTTTGAGAAATTCCGGCAATTACGGTTATCGGATTTGGCACACGCCTTCTCATAATAGTTCGTACAGCGGTTGTTCTTCACCGTTTTACAAGACTTTTGCGCTTCGTTTGTAGCGCCGCAACTCTCCGCACGATAGTTGGAGCACACCCTCGGATTATCGCCACCGATGATTTCCGTTCCCCGCGAGAACAGCCTCGACTGCATCGCGCCATCAATAAGCCCCGATGCTTCCAAGCCCTTAATATACCGGTTTATTCTATCAATATGTTTCATGCTGTGTTGATTTAAAAAATTTATAGTTAAACACAACCTTTAGCCAGCACAGGTGTCATAAATTTCCTCTCCACCTCCCGGATGGAATTCACATTTGCCAGAATTGGAGGATTTATCGCACACGGTACCATAGTTGGAACAATCTTCATTGGAATCAGAGCAGTTTGTAGTCCCATAATTTCTACAACTTTTATTGCCGTCCCCTCCTATAACAGAGTTATTCGCAGAAAGCGATAACAACTGTAAACCATCGATCGGATTCCGTGAGTCTTTTAAACGCTCTATGTAATCGTTTATGATCTGTAGATTTGTCATATTGTCTATTTTTTAATATTTGTATTTTAATCTATTTAATAAAATGATAAATGAACCTGTTAAGGATTATCTCATCCTTGTGCGCCTCGGAATAGCCATGGAGGCAGTTGCCGTCATCAGGATGTTCCATGGCTTTCTGACGACATCCTCCCGCACACAGCGGAGCGATGCGACAATTTTTACATGATTTCCTCTGAAACTTCGCGTGTCGGCGGCGCTCGTTATAGTTCGGGTGGTGCCATGTAGCGATGCCGTCAGGATTCAGATGACCTAAAGGAGGTGTCTTGGCGAAATCGCGGGCGGTACACTTATAAAGATCGCCATTATAGTTCACAAGCAGGTAGTTGTGTTTGTCGCCATAGCATGAATTGCGCACATAATCCTGCACGAGATGCGAGGTGGCATAAAGTCCCGCCTCCTTGGCTTCGGAGATGTACGTGCCGATTATGTTTTCTATCTTTTCTTTGTTTTCCTCGCGGACATCCTGCCAAACACGCTGGAAATCAAAACGCATCAGGCGCTTGCTGTCCTCCGGTAGATCTCGGAAGATCTTGACGATATCGCCTACACTGGCAAGATTTTCTTCGGTGTAATTGACGCGGACAAGAACATGCATTCCGGCAGAGAGTGCGTTACGGATATTTCCAATGATGGTGTCGAAACTTCCTTCTCCTGAGGTTGAGCATCTTGTTTTGTCATGAAATTCGCGACCTCCATCAAGAGTGATCTGGAAACTTGAATCGTATCTTGAAAGAAAGTCCACGACATCAGGACGCAACAGATAGCCGTTAGTGGTGAAGTGTACCGTCATTCCAACCGAATGCGATTTACAGACTTCGTCGCACATCTCAATAAGAGGTCTTACATTATCCTTGAAATATAGAAGCGGCTCACCTCCGAAAAATGAAAGGTTGAATTGCCGTGTAGATGGATTCTCCGAGAGATAGCGTTGGAGATAAGCCACGACAGATTCCATAACTGCGGTATCCATTTTCGATCCCGCCACATGGCCTTCATAGCAGTACCAGCATCTGAAATTACAGTTTATAGTCGGGTTAACCGTGATCTGCAAACAATCAGTCGAGCCATCAATTTCGTCGATGAGGCGAATGAGTTCACTGTCTTCGTCAAAATCGTCGTCAACGGTTATTCCGGCCTCTGCGAGGTCATCAGAGACCTTTGCCGGAAGATTTGATAAATCCCCGGATTCGATATGTCCGTCCATCTCTTTTTCTACTACAACGTACATATCTTTCAATGCACCGAAGTATAAAGTACGGCTCTCGGAAAGGGCTATTCTTGATGTGAATTTACTTTTTTTCATCTTCTCCGTCATTGCGTTAATGGTGTGTTCAAGTCTTAATGAATGCAAAGAAAAACAAATATTTTCTACCAACCAAATTATTTGACTAAAAATTTCAAAGAAAATTTTCCGCATCACAAAATCCGTGTCAGAGAAGAAGTGCTTATTTGTAATGAAATGGCGCGTTTTATTATGAATCTGCATTTATAATCAGTCATGAGTTTCCGCATATAATATACGGACATTTCCGCAAAGAGCGGCATTGCCGCAAGGCACTGCAAAAAGCCACTGTCCGAACGTTGCGACGGAGCGTCTGTCGACGCTCCGTCGCTCCATCCGTCCAACGTTATATTAAAACCGCAAATCTCTGGCAACCAACTAAGTGCAGGCTGCATCATGGTGCAGCCGCGCCCCACATACTCCTGCGCTCCGGCGCTCCGCGCTTTTGACGCGGAGATACAGTCAAAACGGCTTCGTTCGGATCGCCCGTACAGAGCTTTATATATGTCATGTTCTCCATCCCCGGAGCTTACGCTGCCGGGCTTCCACCGGACGATGTCCGGAGTTAACAAGATCAAATGGCCTCCGACCTTTCGCCTTGTCTTACGCCGGGGTGTGCGTCCGTGTCGTGGCGGACGTGCCGTGGCACGTCCCTACGGGGCTTTCGCCGGGGCGAAGAAGGGACAGGCCGCTAAATAAAATAACACGTCGCGGAGAGACGCGTGCAGGGTAAAGACTTTACCGCACGACGTCGCTCCGCGACTCTATGTCATGGGATATACCCATCCCGGAGCTGAGGCTCCGGGCTACTGTCGGGTCGGCCTTACAGGCCTTTCCTAAGTTCACGCCACTTTTTGATACATCCTTTATAAGGACTCAGCGGTCTGACCGCATTTTCGGCACATTTACGATTTTAGAAGTTATAGCCGAGGGTGAAGGTAGCGCGGTTCTCGTGGAATTTCACGGGATCAGAATCCTTGAGCATGTTACACATGCCGACAGAGCCGCTGACGCCGAAGTAGAATTTCTGGTAGCTGACGCCGGCACCGAAGCCCCAGAGGCAGTCAACACGGTTGTAGATAGCTTCGTCGCCGTAAAGGCTGTCGGAATGGCTCTTGCCAGCCACTTTCTCGTGGGCGTCGGCTGTGAATCCGACCTCAAGCTCGGGACCTGTAAAGACATACACTTTCCACTCAGGGGTGAAATCGAAGTGATAGCCAAGCATCACGGGCACGCGCATACCAAATTTGCGGACAGAACCGCTCACGAGGTCTTCCTGACTTGTGACAACGTCGTCGAGACCATAGGCATTGTAGTAGAGCTTGAGTCCCGGCTCAACATAGAAGTTGGCCACGACAGGCACGTTGTAGATGGCTCCGGCCTCGAAACCGCCGCCGTTCTTGAACACCTTGACACTCTCGCCGTTGGCCTTGAATTTGCCCGGACATGTCACTTCACCGCCTACACGAATTCCGAAATAGGCACGGTTGGAAGGGTTGTTGAGAAGATAATCCTGAGCCGAGACGCCCATCACGCTCAATGCTGCAAAGGCCGCAGCAAGTAAAAATTTTTTCATAATTCTTTTGGGTTTAGATAATGTTTAGATAATGTTTAGATAATGTTTAACCGTGGATCAGGTCGCGAATCCGAGGCAGTAAAAAATTACCGCCTCTTTTGTAATTAACAACTTTTTCATTACCTTTGTTCTGTTGCTAAGCCGCCTTTGCATCCTATTCTCCGGCATACAGCGCGACCGCAATGAATATCAATCACTTAAAACGCAATGTTATGAAACGAAATTTACTTCTGTTGCTTCTCGCGGCCATTTCCGCAATCTCCGTCAATGCCGCCGACGACAACGACGAATATATCTTCCGCAATCCTTCGGGCTACTGGGGCATCCGCGCCTCCTACAACCTCACTGTTCCGGGCGAATACACTTTCTCCAAGACAAAGAAAGAGAGTGTTTTCAATCCCGGAAGCGGATTCGAAGCAGGCGTGACGCGTCTGATTCCTCTCGTCTCGGGTCTCTACCTTGAGCCGGGAGCGATGCTGTTTCTGGACACCTACAGCGTCAAGTCCGACAAAGTCTACCTTTTCCAGAACGGAACAAGCATATCGACTAATAAATTCGGTATGCGAATCCCCGTGATGGCAGGATGGCAATTCAAATTCGGCGATAAGGTCAAACTTAATCTTTTCACGGGTCCCGAATTTGAGATCGGTTTCACCGGAAATACCACATACGGATACTATAACGGAGAAGAGACCAAGTTCGACATTTATTCCCCTCATACTCCAAACCGCATCCGGAATATAGCCGTGCTGTGGGAAGTGGGTACAGGCGTAAGTTTCAAAAAATATTATCTCGGAGTCAGCGGACATTTCGGACTCACCGACATGAGCAACAACAATCCCGAAAAAAAATTCCACGAGAACCACATCATGGTGACTCTCGGACTCAACCTCAACACCTACAACAAGAAGAAGCGCTCCAAATCCGTAGAAACCAATCAGTAAAATGGACTTTACCCACTACGATATCTGCGGCGAGGATGTCGCCATTCCGACGCCGCGGAGCTACAGCGACTGTGCCGAACTGATCCGTTCCGACTCTTTCCGCCACAACGGACGGCGCGACAGCCTGCCGCGCATCTGGCTCAGCGGACTGACGCGCACGAGTGTCGGATTCTCGTTCTGGTTCAGACTCGCGCAGCACCGCAAGGGATGGCTCTATCCGCTCGCCAGATTAATGACCAAACGCTACAAACGCCGCTACGGACTCTTCATCCCGCCGCGCACAAAAGTGGGTTTCGGGCTATACATCCAGCATTGCCAGGGACTTATCATCAACCCAACATCCGTGATAGGCAACAATGTCAATTTCGGACAGTTCACGACCGTGGGAGCCACCGAAGCCGACGGTCAGGCCGCGCGCATCGGCAACAATGTCTATGTGGGACCTTCGGTGAGCATCGTCGACGACATAGCCATCGGCAGCGGCTCCTGCATCGGAGCCGGAGCCGTCGTGGTGAAGGATGTCATGCCCGGCACCACAGTGGGCGGCGTTCCGGCGCGTCCGCTCTCCACGGCTTCCCGCAGCAATCTCATCCGCAACCCCTGGCCCCTTCCGGAAAACATCTGATGTAAAATGGAAACATGGCTGCAGCGCCTCGGCGGAGGCAAAAACGTAAAGCTCTTCTATTTCGCCGGTTCATACATGCGCCGGCTGATACCGCGCCGGTGGCTGATGCTTCGCCGCCGCGCCATCCTCGACAGGCTGCGCCGGCGTCCGGATTTTCCGGACATCAAACGCCGCATCGACTATTACTGCCGTTTCACAGCCGGGCAGCTCACCGACAAGGCGCAGCTCATCGGGGGCAAACAGCAGTTCGAGTATTGCGCAAAGGTCTATCTCCTTGACAGCGAAGAGGCACGCCGCTACTTCCCGAAGCATCTGCGCTGGCAGATGACTCCCGGCGACAACACCGCCGCCCACACTTCCCCCACGGTCGTCAAGAGCCGTCCGATCGCCGACGGAGAGAGCTTCGACGTGCTGCTCAAACTCAACCGCGTGCGCCACTTCATCTTCCTGCATGACCGCGTCCGTTGGGAAGACAAGAAACCCATCGCACTTTTCCGCGGACGCATCGGACGCCAGATGCGCCGCCTGGAATTCATCCGACGCTTCGACGGCAGCGAACTCGTGGACGCCGGATGCATCGACCTGCCCGAAGGTGTCGAGCCGCATCTGCAGCGCGAGAAAATGACGCTCTATGAGCATTTCCGTTACCGCTACATCGTCTGCCTCGAAGGCAACGACGTAGCCTCCAACCTTAAATGGGCCATGCACAGCCATTCCGCCGTCATCATGCCTCGCCCACGCCACGAGACATGGTTCATGGAGGGAAGGCTGATTCCCGGAGTTCATTACATCGAGATACGCGACGACTACAGCGATGTTGAGGAGAAGATACGCTACTACAATGCCCATCCTGACGAGGCGCGCGCCATCTCGCGCAACGCCCGTGAATGGACCGAGCAATTCAGAAACCGCCGCCTCGAACGCCACATCGCCGTTGCCGTCATGCACAACTACCTTGTCCGCACCGGCCAGCTCAACGAGGCGGAAATTTAGCGAATTTCAGGCCAATCAAACATACCTTTCAGCCATTACGCGACCTCCTCCACATTTGCCGGAGGAGGGATTTTTTTGTATTTTTGCGCATCATTAGAGAGTGTTCTATGACCATGCACGACAACACTTCAGGCCTTTCTCTGCTTTCGGAAGCGTACCTGCTGATGCGCCGCCGGATGCCGCGGCTTGCCGTCATGGCGGCAATCATCTGGATTTCAATTTCCTGCATCGATTGCAAGGCTCAGATCATCAATTCCACAAAGTCCATCACCGACTCGCTTCGTCAGGAGTTTAACAACGGCCCTTATTTCACGCTCTACCGCGACAATTATTTCGCCGTCGGCACGGATCCGGTCCATAAGCCGACCGCGGACAATTCCGACGTGAAATTTCAGATCAGCATCGCGCAGCGCCTCACAAAAGCGACGTTGCCGGGCAACACGTTCCTATTCCTCACCTTCACGCAGGTCGTGGCGTGGGATGTGTTCAAGAATTCCATGCCGATGCACGATTTCATCTTCAATCCCGGAATCGGCATCTCGCGTCCGCTCTTTTCCAAGGACCGCTACATCGGCAAGGCGACCATCCTGCTCGAACACATGAGCAACGGCCGCGACTCGATCCAGAGCCGGAGCTGGAACCGCATCGCTTTCGGCGCCACGATCATGGTGGACGACATCCTGACCGTCAACGGCAAATTCTGGATCCCGATCGTCGACGGCGAGAACAACCGCGACATCCTCAAATACACCGGCATCTCGCAGGCCGGAATCACCGTCACGACACGCGACAAGAAGCTGGGGGGCACGATCCAGCTCACCAAGCGCAAGAGCTGGAAGCTCGACTTCAACACAGAGATTCAGCTTTTCTGGCGTCCCTGGAAGCAGGCCAACCAATACTTCTTCCTCGAATGGTACAATGGCTACGGCGAGAACCTCATCGACTACAACAAGTTTCACAACCGACTGCGCGTGGGACTCCTGATACGTCCGAAATTCTTCTCCGAATTCTGACAACAGCTTTCACTAATACATATACCATCTTAAAACTCAGATTCTTACATGAAAATTGCCAAATTTCTCACAGCGGCGGCTCTGCTCCCGGCGATCAACGCTCAGGGCGCGGCGCCCGAGACCGCGATAGTGGCCACCGACAGCTACAAGTGGGTGGGAGACACTATCTTCCAGGGTGAATACAAGGCGTTTGCCGTCTCCCCCGACAATATCGAGAGCACATACCACGCCCAGCCGGGATTCTTCATGCCCATAGAGCAGTCGTGGAAACTCAAGAACGACATCTCCTCTTATCCTTCTCTCAAATCCTCCAACAAGCTCCATCAGGCTATCTACAACATGGGCCTCGACGAGATGGTCAACGCCGTGGAGCCTGACACGACGCTGCGCACCGGCAAGGAGTGGGCGGGCGTCTGGACACGCGACGTCAGCTATTCCATCATACTCTCCATGGCCTGCATGCAGCCCGAGGCATCGCGCATCTCGCTGATGAAGAAGGTAGACTCCAAAGGTCGCATCATCCAGGACACAGGCTCCGGCGGCGCGTGGCCGATAAGCACTGACCGCATGATCTGGGCCGTGGCCGCTTGGGAGATTTACAAGGTCACAGGCGACAAGGAGTGGCTTAAATACATCTATCCGATCATCAAGCGTTCCGTCGAGGCCGACGACGCCACGATCTACTCCCCCGACGGACTCGTCAGGGGGGAGACCACGTTTATCGACTGGCGCGAACAGAGCTATCCGAAATGGATGCAGACCGCCGACATCTACAACAGCGAGGCGATCGGCACCAATGTGGTCCACGCCACGACGCTGCGCGTGCTCGCCGACGTTGCCGAAGCCCTCGGCAAGAAGAAGGAGGCCGCTCTCTACGCCGAAAAGGCCGACCGACTCGCAAAAACCATCAACGACATCTTCTGGATGGAGGACAAGGGCTACTACGGCATGTACCGCTACGGCCGCAACAATCCGATCCTGAATCCGCGTGCCGAGACCCTCGGCGAGTCGCTCTCGATCATCTACGACATCGCATCGCCCGAACGCGCCCGGAGCATCACCGAGAACAATCCCACCACACCCTTCGGTGTGGGCATCTTCTTCCCGCAGATCAAGGACATGCCCTCCTACCACAACAACGCGCTGTGGCCTTTCGTGGCCTCCTACTGGGCGATCGCCAACGCCAAGGCCAAGAACGAGCAGGGCACCCTCGAAGCCATCGGCTCCGTGTTCCGTCCCGCCGCGCTTTTCTGCACCAACAAGGAGAATTTCGTGCTCGACAACGGCGACATCGCCACCGAGCTCAACTCCAGCAACATGCTCTGGTGTCTGTCGGGCAATCTCGCCATCACATACCGCATCCTCTTCGGCATACACTTCGAGAAAGACGGCCTGCGTCTGGAGCCTTTCATCCCCAAGGCATTGGCCGACACACGCACCCTCACCGGCTTCCCCTACCGCAAGGCGCGCCTCAACATCACCGTCGAGGGCTACGGTTCGGAGATCAAGGAGTGCTACATCAACGGCAAACCCTCCAAGCCCTTCATCCCGACCTCGGCCAAGGGTGACATCGACGTGCGCATCGTCATGGCCGACAACGCCATCCCCGAGCTTAAGGTGAACCGGACCGCCAACGTCAAAGCGCCCCTGACACCGGTCGTGCACACCTCTACAGCCGCCGACGGCACCATGACCCTCACGTGGGATCCCATCGAATACATTGCCGGTTACAAGGTGCTCCGCAACGGCAAGACCGTGGCCACGACACGCTCGACCGAATATGTTGCCGCCGAGCCGGGCGAATATCAGGTCATCGGCTTCGACGGCAACGGCGTGGAATCCTTCGCCTCGATGCCGGTGAGCAACGAGCCTGCGGAAACGTTCCAGTTCGCAACCGAGACGACTTCGGCCGTGTCGCCTGAGATCAGCTATGCTCCCGAAAAGACCATCAGCGGCTTCCACGGCGCCGGATTCGTCGAGACAGACCACACGATGGCCGCGCCCGCGACAACCATCGAAGTGCCCGAGGACGGCGTCTATGCCGTGAGCGTGCGCTACGCCAACGGCAACGGCCCCGTCAACACCGAGAACAAGGCCGCCATCCGCAGCCTGACGATCGACGGCGCCAAGGCCGGCAGCATCGTCATGCCGCACCGAGGCACAGGCAACTGGTGGGACTGGGGCATGAGCAACGCCGTAATAGTGCCTCTGAAGGCCGGCAGACACACTGTAGCCTTTGAACTCCGTGACACCGACGAGAACATGAACATCCACACCAACCACGCTCTCATAGACGAGGTTGAGGTCCGCCACCTCGCCCGGTAACCTATGCCACACAGACGCCGGGGGAAACCGCTGGCGCGGTTTTCCCAGCGTCGGCGGTTTTTTTACATCGATTTTCCGTAATTTACATAAGGGCAGATCATTTCCGCGTCACACGACGAAAGGCCTTTCCGCGTCGCGTATTTGTCGCGGCGGGCGCAAAATTTTGCGCCCCTACATGGTCGTGTTATTGTCGCGGTTAAGCAACCCTAAAGGGTTGTATATTAACCCGTAACATTCCGACGGATTCGCTTACGCTCATCCGTCGGCTATCGATGAAGAAACCGCTGACGCGGTTTTTCCAGCGTCGGCGGTTTCTTTACATCGATTTTCCGTAATTTACATAAGGGCAGATCATTTCCGCGTCATACGACGAAAGGCCTTTCCGCGTCGCGTATTTGTCGCGGCGGGCGCAAAATTTTGCGCCCCTACATTGTCCTGTTATTGTCGCGGTTAAGCAACCCTAAGGGGTTGTATATTAACCCATAACACTCCGACGGATTCGCTTACGCTCATCCGTCGGCTATCGTTGAAGAAACCGCTGACGCGGTTTTTCCCAGCGTCGGCGGTTTCTGTACGTCGGTTTTCCACGCATCTGCACGTGGGTACCTGCCGGATTATTTCAGGGCGGCGGTGGCTTCGCGGATGCGGCGCATCGCCTCGCGTATGTTCTCCTCGCTTGCGGCGTAGCTGATACGTATATGTCCCGGCGCACCGAATGCGGCGCCGTCCACCGCGGCAACATGCGCCACCTCAAGCAGATACATCACGTAGTCGGACGATGTCTCTATCCTGCAGCCATCGGCCTCGCGTCCGAGCACGGCGGTGACGTCGGGGAAGAAATAGAACGCTCCCGAAGGTTCGGTGTATTTCCATCCCGGAATCTCCTTGGCCAGCTCCATGATCAGATCGCGGCGCTTCTCGAACTCCACGCGCATCTTCTCCACGCATTCCTGCGGTCCTGTATATGCGGCCTCCGCGGCTTTTTGCGCTATCGAGGAGCAGGCGGAGGTGTACTGGCCCTGAAGCTTGCTGACAGCCTTGGCGAGATGCTGCGGCGCAGCGAGATAGCCGATACGCCAGCCGGTCATGGCGTAAGCCTTGCTGACGCCGTTGACGATCACCGTGCGTTCCTTCATGCCGCGGCAATGCGCTATGCTGTGCACCTTTCCAGTGTAGGTGATATGCTCGTAGATCTCGTCGGACAGCACCGTCACCTGCGGATGACGCTCAAGCACCTCGGCAAGCGCCTCCAGTTCCTCTTCCGTATATATGGCGCCGGTAGGATTCGACGGCGAACAGAGCATCAGCAGCTTTGTGCGCTCCGTGATGGCCTCCTCAAGCTGCGCCGGAGTGATCTTGAAACCCTGCTCAAGACCGCAGGACACCGTCACGGGCTTGCCCTCGGCCAGCTTCACCATCTCGACATAGCTCACCCACGCCGGCATGGGGATCACAACCTCGTCGCCGGGATTCACAGTGGCGAGCACCACATTGCAGAGCGCCTGCTTCGCGCCGTTGCCGACCACTATCTGTTCCGGAGCGAAGTCAAAACCGTTCTCGCGGCGCAGTTTCTCGGCCACGGCCTTGCGCAGCGACATGTAACCGGCCACTGGAGGATAGTGCGTGAAATTGTCTTCGATAGCCTTGATTGCGGCTTTCTTGATAAACTCGGGGGTGTCGAAATCAGGCTCACCGAGCGACATGCTGATCACGTCGATTCCTTTCTCGCGGAGTTCGGCACTCTTCTGGGCCATGGCCAACGTGGCTGCCGTCTTGAGCGATTCCACACGTTCTGAAACAGGTATCATAGGCGGATTTTTTGTGTTCTTATGGTAGCCGCGAAGTTACAAAATAAAAATGTGATATGCAAATGCAAAGTTAGTCTTCGGGGGCGATGTAGGTGAGGGAGCGCATTTCGAGGTATTCGGCCCAGTCGGGGTCTTTCTCGGCGTACAGCTCCAGCGGTAGCAGCGGGAAGTCAGCGAGCGCCCTGTTGAGCACGGAATTGAAGATGCGAGGGTTCTTGGTGTAGACGATCCAGTCGCGGCGTCCGTCGCCGGTGTAGATGCCGGTGAGGATGCAGGCCTTCTCCTTGCGGAGGGCGTCGCGGAGGGCGTCGTCGACCTCGCCCATGAGCCGGGCGTCGTCGTCGAGGGGCATTCCGGAGGCGTCGGCAGCGTAGCGCCAGGTGATCTCGATGCGGTCGGTGTAGCGGCCGGAGTCGATGGCTTCCTGCACTCCGTCGCGGCCGGTGACCATCACTGTCAGGCCGTTGTCGGCCACGGTGGGTGCGGTCCACCATTCATCTTTCAGCGTCATGGTCAGTGGATCGTTACGAGGGTTGCGCCGAAGCCGTATTCACGGAAGGAGGCGTCCTGGAGGTCGGCCTTGGGATAGTCGCGGCGCAGACGCTGCCAGAGTTTGTTACGGAGCACGCCGTCACCCTTACCGTGGATGAAGACGATCTTCTGGCCGATGCGTTTCTCATGCTGCTTCATCACCTTCATTGCGGTGGAGAGCTGGAGGTCGAGCATCGCGGCGTTGTCCATGCCGGCGGTGGTGTCGACAAGTTCGCCGATGTGGAGGTCGATCTCCTGAAGCGGAAGGAGCTTGTGGGGATTCTTCTCGTCGGCGGTGGGGTCGCCTTTCTTAGCACGGTTTTTGGCGCCTCGATCGGTGCGGTATTTTGCGGAGAGTTCCTTCACGGCCTCGTCGCGTGCGGAGGCCTCGTCGTGGCGTCGCACGGTGGCGCGGCAGCAGGAGGGGGACAGCTTGTCCTCTGTCACCAGCGGCATCTCCAGCACCGGCGAGTCGAAATAGATGCCGGGACGGAAGCAGTGAAGCTTATAGAACTTGGTGGTGTCGACGCGGAGTTCGGCGTCGACAGGCTCTTTCAGCTCAAAGGGTTTGTCGCCGCGCTTGTAGGCGATGGCCTGAAAGGCGAGGCGCGAGAGTTTCGGGAGGTCTTCGTGGGCGAAATTGGCAAGATCCACCACCATGTTGGGCTCGACCTCGCCGCAATAGACCGTGGTCCATGCGCGGTCGCTGTCGTCGCGGCGCGCGAGGGCAAAGGAGAGGTAGTAGTTGGAATCGTTGACGAGCACGGCGGCAAACGAGGCCTCGCCGAGACGCTTGAGGTCGGATGGTTCGAACGCGAGCGAGAGGGAGAGCTTCTCGCCGTGGGCTGTCTCCTCGACCGCCACAGGCTCGGGCTGCGGGGCGGGAGTCATATCTTTTGTCAGCTCCGGAGCACGGCGTTCGGCGGCGTCGCGGGCCTTGACGGCATCGTTGACGCTCTGGTCGAACATCAGCTTGGCGCTGTTCTTGTAAGGGTTCACGGCCTCGTGGCCTGCGGGGAGCACGACGACGAGTTCCTTGATCGCCATCGGGGTCTCGAAGCCATCTTCGTCGCGTACATATGCGATCCGGTCGTCGATGCGCGTCACCACGCCACCGCCGACATCATTGAGGAAGCGGACAGTATCACCGATTTTCATGTTCTAAATATATTTTATTGCAAAAATAGCAAATTCCCTCCACACCGCAAAACCTTCACCGACAATTAGGGTAAGGACTTTAAGGTCCTTAAGGTCTCTAAGGTTGTTAAGGTCGTTAAAGTCCTTATCCAAATCGCATCATGCGTTTCGCATAATGCGATTTGGATAATTGAAAACCGTTTGGTAACTTTGCCGTAAAATCACTGACCATGGAAAATCCAAGAAACCCTTTCATTCTCGGCCATCGCATCAGCCGCCCTTATTTCTGCGACAGGGAAAATGAGGAGCGCCGTCTCGTCTCCGCAGTCATCAACGGTCGCAATGTGGTGCTTATCTCGCCGCGCCGCATGGGAAAGACCTCACTCGTCTATGTCTCGCTGCACGATTCCGAAGCGATACAGGACGAGTATGTGACTGTGTTTCTTGACATTCTCCAGACCGGCACCCTCGGCGAATTCACATATCTGTTGGGCAAGGCGGTGTTCGACGCGCTCCTCCCCAAAGGCCAGGCGAAAGTGCGCGGATTTCTCGCAGCTCTCAAATCTCTGAAAGGATCTTTCGGCTTCGATCCTATCAGCGGCACACCGACTTTCGACATCCAGTTGGGCGACATCCGGCAGCCGGAATACACACTTCAGGAGATTTTCGGATATATCGAAGAAAATGACCGACAGGTTGTCATCGTGATCGACGAGTTTCAGCAGATCACGAAATATCCCGAACAGAACACAGAGGCGATTCTCCGCAGCCACATACAACGTCTCTCGCGGGCTTCCTTCGTCTTCGCCGGCAGCGAACGCACGATCCTGCAGGACATGTTCGTCTCCTCCAGCCGTCCGTTCTATAACAGCGCCGAGATCATGCATCTCGGCCCGATAGAGGAAGATATCTACGTAGAGTTCGCCGGCAATCTTTTCCGCGAAAGGGAAAGAGATATGGAACCGGAGCCGGTGCGCCGGACGTTCCGGCTTTTCGACGGAAACACATTTTACATGCAGCGCACCATGAACGGCGCCTTCGCCGAAACAGCATCCGGTACAGTCTGTGGCGCCGAAACCATACGCCGCGTCGTAAGGACAATGCTGGAGTCGGGCGAAGTAGTTTATCGCGAGATGCTTTCAAACATCAGCTACAGCCAGAAGGCCACGCTCTATGCCGTGGCACAGGAGCGTCTGGTCGAGAATCCGCTCGGGGCGGAATTCATCAACAAGCACAGCCTTAAATCGGCCAGTTCGGTGCAGAACGCCCTCTCCAGGCTCGTATCCTCCGGAATCGTGACGAGGACACCCGACGGCTACAGCCTCTCCGATCCTCTGCTGAGAATCTTCATCAACGGCCTTTATTCCACGCCGGAAATCTGATCGGGCGGACTTGTCGGCGCTTGTGTTGTTGCGGATTCAGATTCTTTTTCGTAATTTCGCCCGTAGCGGCACAGCTCCAATAGTGCCTACACGGCTGCGCGCCACCACTCATATGCCTAACTAACAATCATTTATCTATATCATTATGTTCAAGAACCAACCCAAAGGACTCTATGTCCTCGCACTGGCCAACACCGGCGAACGCTTCGGCTACTACACGATGCTGGCTGTGTTCCTGCTGTTTTTACAGGCAAAATTCGGGTTTGATTCCGCTGTTTCCGGCCAAATTTACGCGGGCTTCCTCGCCTTCGTGTATTTTATGCCGATGATCGGCGGTATCATCGCCGACAAGTGGAGTTTCTCGAAATGCGTGGTGACAGGTATCGTGGTGATGTTCCTCGGCTATCTGATCATGGCCATCCCGACGAGCATCCGCTCCGACTCCTCGCTGTGGATCCTCATCGGCGCCCTCGTACTGATCTCTGTAGGTACAGGCCTCTTCAAAGGCAACCTTCAAGTGATGGTGGGCGACCTCTACAACGATCCGCGCTACAGCGCGCAGCGTGACAATGCGTTCTCGCTCTTCTACATGGCAATCAACATCGGCTCGCTCTTCGCGCCCATGATGGCCACCGTGATGACTAACGTCTCGCTCCACGGCGCCGGATTCGAGTATTCCGCCGACCTTCCCGCACTCTGCAACAGTTTCCTCACCTCCGGAGGCGCCGACACCGCGAAGAAGATCGCCGACATCGCCGCCGCCAACCACATGACAGTCGGAGCCGACACCGCCGCATTCTGCAACAACTACCTGACCTCGCTCACCACCGGCTACAGCTACGCGTTCGGAGTGGCCTGCTTCTCGCTGGTTGTCAGCTATCTCATCTACTTCCTCGGCCGAGGCACCTACGCCCACATCATCAAGGGCAAGGCGCAGAAGGGTGGTAAAGCCGCCGCTGTCGCCGAGGGCCCGCAGCTCACGAAGGCTCAGACCAAGAGCCGCATCATCGCCCTGCTGCTTGTCTTCGCGGTCGTGATCTTCTTCTGGATGGTGTTCCATCAGAACGGCGCCACCCTCACCGAATTCGCCAAGAACTGCACCTCGCCCGACGCTTTCGGATTCACCCGCATCGGATTCAATGTCTGGGCACTCCTTACCATCATCGTCGGCGTCTACGCTCTTTTCTCGCTGTTCCAGAGCAAGAGCGCCGCAGGCAAGATCATCTCCGGCGTGCTGCTTGTCGGCGTGGCCATAGGTCTCTTTTTCTTCTATCAGACCACACCCGAGCCTGTCAGCGGCATCCAGCCCCAGATGTACCAGCAGTTCAATCCCTTCTACGTGGTGGCGCTGACTCCCGTATCGCTGGCCATCTTCACATGGCTCGCCAACCGCAAGAAAGAGCCCTCTGCGCCACGTAAGATCGGCTACGGCATGGTGATGGCCGCCGCGGCCTACGGTCTGCTGCTCGTCGGCTCGCTCTCGATCACAGGCACAAAGGGCGCCGTAAGCCCCAACTGGCTAATCAGCACATATCTGCTGCTCACCTTCGCCGAACTTCTGCTCTCCCCCATGGGCATTTCGTTCGTCAGCAAGGTCGCTCCTCCAAAGTACAAGGGCATCATGATGGGATGCTGGTTCGGTGCCACAGCCGTCGGCAACTACCTCGTCTCCATCCCTATGCTGCTTTGGGGCAAGGTCTCCCTGCCGCTCCTCTGGGGCATCCTGATCGCTATCTGTCTCATCTCAGCCACCTTCATCTTCGCCATCATGAAGAAGCTTGAGGCCGCCACCGGCGACACTCCCGCGCCCGCGAAGGAAGAGGCGAAAGCTCTAAAGCAGGCCGCCGAAGCCGAGATTTAATCCACTTTAACTCACCTAAAATAGGGATATTCAGTTAATGGCGGTGCCGGAGGTCAGCTAAAGTCGCTCAGGCAGCAAAAATTGCCTGAG
>CABUIO010000003.1 GCA_902491625.1 uncultured Porphyromonadaceae bacterium
CCCTTTGGTTCAGTCACATAGCCCGCTATGCTCCTGAACCTGCATGGCAAAAATCATCTGAAGTCTGCGATCCCTGCATTAACATTTTTTGTGGGATGGGGTCTAAATCGCATCTCTCCCGATTACACAACCTCTCCCCGATTCTTACCAGCTAAAAAATGAAAAAGATAATTCTGGCAACGATCATATCGCTCTGCGCGTCTGCGCCGATGACGATAGATGCCGCACCTCAGCAGAAGGCCGCTCCCATGGAAATCGTGGAAGTCAACACTGTTGAAGTCAACGACAATGTCAATGTTGCCTCTGACCAGCAGAAGACAATTCAGGCCAAAAGCGACAAAGCGGAAGAACCCGTGAAGAAGCTCACGCCCAAACAAAGAAACAAAAAAATCAAGGATGCCGACAGCACAGGTATAGGTATCACGCTCATGTCGATGGCCATAGTAATCACCTCGCTTATCATCCTGAGCCTCCTCTTCATGGCTTTCGGCAAAATTTCTCAACGCATGCAAACAAAGAAAAGACTCAAAGACTACGGCATCGCCCACGACGACGATAATCATGAGGCATCTTCGGGCGAGGCTTGTGCGGCTATCGCGGCTGCCCTCTACCAGTACTTCAATGACCGTCACGATGTGGAGGACACTGTGCTCACCATGCGCAAGCTCAAACGTGCCTATTCTCCCTGGAGCTCCAAGCTCTATGGTCTCCGTCAGGTGCCCGAACGCAACAACTGGCACAGATAATCCTCTCCATCCTCCTATATTTCAAATCAAATCATCCCCTAAAACAAGACTTTAGCAATGAAAGAATACAAATATAAAATCAACGGTATGAAATTCAACGTCGAGATCGACGATCAGAGCGATGCCACAGACACAATCAATGTACAGGTCAACGGCGTCCCCTATAAAGTCGAGCTTGACGAAAACCAGAAAGTAAAGAAAGTGGCTGTCGCAGCTCCCAAGAAAGCCGCTGTCGCTCCCCGCACAGAATCCGGCGAGAAAGTCATTTCCAAACCTGCGGCCGCAGCGTCCGCTGCAAGCGCTATCAAGAGTCCGCTCCCCGGCACGATCATGAGCATCAACGTCAATGTAGGCGACACAATCAACGCCGGCGACACTGTCTGCGTCCTTGAGGCCATGAAAATGGAGAATGATGTACATGCCGACAAAGGCGGCGTAGTGAAGAAAGTACTCGTCGGAATCGGTGATTCCGTGCTTGAGGGCACAGACCTCTTCATCATCGAGTAATACGACAACTTTCAAACATCTATAATCCAACCTAATCTCTCCTCCGTTTCCGTCTGCCTGACAGGCATCTGTGCAAGGCAGAAACAGACACATAAAGTAATTAGACCATGATTCTTGCATCATTCGGCACATTCATGCGTGAAAGTTTCAGCACTTTCGTAAACTTCACCGGATTTGCACATGCCGAACCGACTAACTTCATAATGCTCCTCGTAGCATGTTTCTTCCTCTGGCTCGCGATAAAGAAAAATTTCGAACCCCTGCTTCTCGTCCCCATAGGTTTCGGTATGTTGATCGGCAACATACCTTTCCAGCCGGGCATGGAGATCGGCATATACGAGGAAGGATCAGTGCTCAATATTCTCTATAACGGCGTGCAATACGGATGGTATCCGCCGCTGATCTTCCTCGGCATCGGCGCCATGACCGACTTCTCGGCTCTTCTCTCTAATCCCAAGCTCATGGTGATCGGAGCGTGCGCCCAGTTCGGTATCTTCGGCGCCTACATCCTCTCCCTGCTGCTCGGATTTGAACCTCTTGACGCCGGCTGTGTCGCCATCATCGGAGGTGCCGACGGCCCGACTGCCATCTTCCTGACTTCTAAGCTCAATCCGACGCTTCTCGGCGCAGTGGCTGTCTCCGCCTACTCTTATATGGCGCTAATCCCCATCATCCAGCCTCCTCTGATGCGACTCTTCACCACTAAGAAGGAACGCCTCATCAAGATGAAACCGGCACGCGTCGTGAGCCAGAACGAGAAGATCATCTTCCCGATCGTCGGACTCGTCCTCACCTGCTTCATCGTGCCCTCAGGCCTTCCGCTTCTCGGAATGCTCTTCTTCGGCAATCTGCTGCGTGAGAGCGGCGTGACGACACGTCTGGCCAAGACAGCAAGCAACGCCATGACCGACATCGTGACCATTCTTCTCGGCCTCACCGTCGGAGCCTCGACTCAGGCCGACAAGTTCCTCACACCTGAGACCATCAAGATCTTCGGACTCGGATTCCTCGCCTTCATCATCGCATCGTCGGCAGGTATCCTTTCCGTGAAAGTGTTCAATCTCTTCCTGCGTAAAGGCCACAAGATCAATCCTCTTATTGGCAACGCCGGCGTTTCCGCCGTGCCTATGGCAGCGCGTATCTCTAACAACGTCGGTCTCGAATACGATCCCTCCAACTATCTGCTCATGCACGCCATGGGTCCCAATGTAGCCGGTGTGATCGGTTCCGCAGTAGCCGCAGGTATCCTTCTCAGCTTCCTCGGTTAATAGACGAGACAAATTTTCCCGTCATACTGAGACCGCGACACACCAGATGTTGCGGTCTCACTCATTTAAACCATCAGAGCGTTTCCGGTGTTGTTGTAGATGAGAACATCCGATTACTATTATGTCATTTTCCGAAGAAATTGCTGATGTAGCAGCTCCCATAATACTCGACTCTCCCACCGATAATGACCGAAGACATTGCACCTCTTCCCTTGTTTTCAAAAGGATCACACCAGATAACATCGAGGACGTATGGCGCCTGTCTCAGACAGAGGAGGGTCGCACATGCGATTTCTCATATGGCGGAATCCTAATGTGGGCGGACATCTTCGAGTACGAATATGCCATCGCCGACGACACTCTGTTCATCAAAGGACGCAGCGAAGACGACATGCAGTCCGTGGCATTTTCCCTCCCGGTCGGTTCGCTGCCTCTGAAGGAAAGTATTTCAAGACTTCGCAGATGGTGTCTGGAACATGACATGCCGCTGAAACTCTCCGCAGTTCCGGAATATGCTATCAATGAACTCATCCGCATGCGTCCGAAAAAGATCGAGGAGCTTGACGGCTGGGCCGATTATCTCTATGACCTCTCACGATTAGCCACACTATCGGGCAAGAAGATGGCGAAGAAACGCAACCATGTCAATCAATTTGTCAATGCCTTCGGATCAGGATGCTACGAGCGTATCACTCCCGGGAACATTGCTGACGTCGAACTGTTTATGGAATGGCTTGAGACGACTCCCGCACCCTCACCGAGTGCTGCAATGGAACGCCGACTGGCCATGGAAGTGATCCGGTCATCGGAAAGATGCCGGACTCATTATCTCGGCGGCCTTCTAAGAGTGGAGGGAAAAGTCATAGCCTTCACGATCGGCGACATCAAGGGTGACACTCTTTTCATCCACATCGAGAAGGCTGACCGCGACGTACCCGGAAGCTACGAGATGATCAACAAGGCATTTGCAGAAGACATGCTTGCACGCTTCCCCCACCTGCGCTATGTCAACCGCGAGGACGACTCAGGCGACGAGGGGTTGCGTAAGGCCAAGATGTCATACCATCCCGACGAACTTCTCCGTAAATTCAGCGTGGAGTTCTAATGCCTCTAATTTTCCGAGTGGCTGTTGACGCGGAAGGGGATCTCGTTTTCATTAAGCAGTGTGACAAGCTCACGCGTGATGGCAACCTTCTTCTTGCACCGCAACAGAATCTTGGTTGCATTCTCAGAGTCAAACACCTCAAAAAAGAGGTCTCCGGGAGAGGCCGTCTCCTGCGCCATCAACTCGCGCACCTGTTTGAAGGTGGCGGAATCGGAATAGTCCGACGGAAGAGTGATGGTGATGTCCTTCACCATCGAGGCGGTCTGTTCGGAAAGGAGATTGATGCTCTTGATCTTCACATCGAGACGTTCCGGATTGTATCTGCCGGGGGCTACGGAAGCCGTGATAAGTACCGGAGTGCCCGGAATGCCATATTTCTTGTATTCCAGATAGGCATCGCCGAAAAGATGCAGATCGGCAGTACCGGAGAAGTCCTCTACTGATAGCAATCCCCAGGGAGTCCCTTTTTTCGTCATACGTTCCTGCAATCCCGTGACGAGTCCCCCCATCACGATCTCAGCACCAGCAACCTGCGACTCGACATAGTCGGCGCAATGCACATTGCAGCCATATTCAATCTCCATGAAGTATGGATCCAGCGGATGAGCGGACAGATACATGCCGACAAGACGCTTCTCCTCGTCGAGGAGCTTGATGGGCGCCCATTCCTCGACAACCGGGTAAGCGGGATGTTCGGTTTCAATCTCCTCAAAATCACCGAAAAGGCTTGCCTGCGACGAGTTCTTGTCGGCCTGATACCTCTGTCCGTATCTCACAAGCGTCTCGCTGAAACCGACCTCGCCCTGCGGTGCCGGAGCGAACATCTCCCTGCGCACGTCGCTGAAACAATCGAATGCACCGGAGAATGCGAGAGCCTCAAGCGCACTTCGGTTGCAGGCACCGGGACTCACTCTCTCCACGAAATCGAAGATATCCTTATAGGGGCCGTTGGCCTTGCGCTCGGCAAGGATGGCAGCTACGGAATTGCCTCCGAGACTCTTGATGGCGCCGAGTCCGAATCGTATCTCACCCTTTCTGGTCACAGAGAATTTCTCCTCCGACTCGTTGATGTCGGGACCCTTCACAGGAATCTTCAGCGCTTTGCACTCGTCCATAAACACGGCAAGTTTGGCGAGATTGCTGAGGTTGCGGCTGAGAACTCCGGCCATGTATTCGGCCGGATAGTTTGCCTTGAGGTAAGCTGTCTGATAGGCAACCCAGCTGTAGCATGTGGCGTGGCTCTTGTTGAAGGCGTAGGAAGCGAATTTCTCCCAGTCTGCCCAGATCTTTTCCAGAGTCTTCTCGGCGTGGCCGTTGAACTTTCCTCCGTCAAGGAACTTCACTTTAAGCTCCTGCATCTTGGCGATCTGCTTCTTACCCATGGCCTTGCGGAGCACGTCGCTCTCGCCTCGCGTGAAGTTGGCGAGCAGACGGCTAAGAAGCATCACTTGCTCCTGATAGACCGTGATGCCGTAAGTGTCGTGAAGATACTTTTCCATGACCGGAATGTCATACTCGATCTTCTCCTTTCCCTGCTTTCGGGCGATGAACTGCGGTATATAGTCCATAGGACCGGGACGATAGAGGGCGTTCATGGCAATCAGGTCCTCGAACTTCGAGGGTTGCAGCTCACGGAGATACTTCTGCATTCCGGCTGACTCAAACTGGAATGTGCCCACTGTGCGTCCCTCACAATATAGCTTGTATGTCGCGGCATCGTCAAGAGGGAAAGTTGCCGGATCCAGATCAATACCACGTGAGAGCTTCACATTCTCGATGGCCTCCTTGATGATGGAGAGGGTCTTCAGACCAAGGAAGTCCATCTTTATGAGTCCGGTCTCCTCGATGACCTTGCCCTCATACTGGGTCACAAGCACCTTGCTGCCGTCAGTATCGGTCGCCGTGCTCACCGGCACCCAATCGGTTATATCGTCGCGACATATGATCACACCGCAGGCATGGACGCCTGTGTTTCGCACTGTGCCCTCAAGCTGCCTGGCATAGGTCATGACCTCGCGGACAATCGGATTCGGGCTTTGCAATTCCTGAGCAAACTCCGGAACGAATTTCAGGCAGTTGTCGAAATTGACCTTGCCGGAAGGAAGTCTGTCGGGAACAAGTTTTGCCAGACGGTTGGCTTCCGGCAACGGAAGTTCCTGAATCTTGGCCACATCCTTGATAGCCATCTTTGTGGCCATAGTGCCGTAGGTGATGATATGTGCCACCTTCTCGGCACCGTATTTCTCAGTAACATAGTTGAGCACCGTATATCGGCCGTCATCATCGAAATCCACGTCAATATCAGGAAGCGATATACGGTCGGGATTCAGGAAGCGCTCAAACAGAAGGTCGTATTTGATAGGATCGATGTCGGTGATGCCGAGGCAATAGGCAGCTGCCGATCCCGCCGCTGATCCGCGTCCCGGGCCAACGCTGACACCAAGGTCGCGGCGAGCGGCATTGATGAAGTCCTGCACGATAAGGAAGTAGCCCGGGAAACCCATGGTCTTCATGATGTGCAGTTCAAACTTCAGGCGCTCCTCGACCTCCGGAGACAGAGGATTGCCATAGCGCTTGAGAGCGCCCTCGTGTGTGAGTTTGGCCAGATAGTCAGCCTCGAACTTGATGCGGTACAGCTTGTCATAGCCACCGAGTTTCGCTATCTTCTTCTCGGCCTCCTCCTGACTGAGCACGACATTGCCGTTCTCGTCGCGTGTGAACTCTTCAAAAAGATCCTGTTCGGTGATGCGGCTGCGATATTCCTCCTCGGAACCGAACTCCGGCGGAATCTCGAAGTTGGGCATGATCGGCGCATGGTCGATGCTGTAGACCTCCACCTTGTCGATAATTTCCTGAGTGTTGGACAAAGCTTCAGGGATGTCGGAGAATATTTCGAACATCTCCTGCTGGGTCTTGAACCATTCCTGCTTTGTGTAGTGCATTCGAGTGGGGTCGTTGAAACGCTTGCCCACATTGATGCAGATCAGGCGGTCGTGAGCCTCCGCGTCCCCCTCGTCGACGAAATGCGAGTCGTTGGTGGCAATAAGCTTGATGCCGTGCTTACGAGCCATCTCAATCAGGAAAGGATTGACCTTCTGCTGCTCCACATAGACGTCGCGATTGCCGTTGGGCTTGTCGGTCTTGTGGCGCTGCAACTCCAGATAATAATCTTCACCGAACGTTTCCTTATACCACAGGATGCGTTTCTCCGCACCCTCAAGGTCGTTGTTAAGCACCATCTGGGGAACCTCACCTCCAAGACACGCCGAGGCAACGATAAGTCCCTCACGGTAGCGCGCGAGCGATTCGCGGTCGGTACGGGCGTGATAATAGTAGCCTTTTGTCCAGGCCTCGCTCACCAGCTTGACAAGATTGTGGTATCCCTTTTCGTTCTTGGCTAATACGATCAGATGGTATCCCTTGTCGGTCTTGTCTCCCACGTCGCTCTTGCTGTTGCGGGCCACATACATCTCACAGCCGAGGATGGGCTTGATCTTTTTGTCGTCGTCGAGCTTTTTGTTGACCTTTGCAACATAGTTGGCAAACTCCTTGATGCCGAACATGTTGCCGTGATCTGTAAGGGCAAGCCCACGCATTCCGTCGGCAATAGCCTTGTCGACAAGACGCTGAATGGGAGCCTCGCCGTCAAGGAGGGAGTATTCTGAGTGTACGTGGAGATGAACGAATGGCACCATAAGAACGAACAATTGCGGTTGAATGGATTGGAATACAGACGGCGTGGACATCTTCCCGCTATCCATAGGACAAAGTTAGAAAAAATATCTCACATAGCAGACGCCACTCCGCAAATTTGAAAGAAACGCTCCGATCCGCAGGCAATATTTTGCTCTTGAAAATATTCTTTTAACTATCAACCTTAAAAAATTGTAAATTTGAACTAAAAAGATTATGTTTGCAAAAAATTATTAACCTAAACAATTTATCTGACATGAAACTCAAATCATTTTCGACGTTACTATGCTGTCTGGCAGCCATGTCCCTTGCTTTTTCGTCGTGCACGAAAAATGATGACGAGGACATTGATCTCATCCCCGTAAAGCTGTCAAAGGACGGCAACTGGAGCATGATGAACAAGAAAGGAGAAATAGTCTATCAGGACGAATTCAAGAACGCTCCGACATTAGCCATAAACGGCGTTTTCTCAGTCAAGGAGGGCGATTACTATACCCTGTATAAAATGGGAGACAAGAAGCCCGAAGTAGTCAAAGGATGTGACAAGCTCAAGAGCGTCGGAATGATGGAGGATGGCCTTATTCCGGTGACAGTGGAAAACGAGCGCATATCGGTCATTGACGACGACGGAAAGAAGAAATTCACCCTAAATCCTATAAAGAATCAGGAGGTCGTGGCCTGTCACGCCACATTCTCCGACGGACTTCTCGCCGTCGAGCTTGAAGACGGAAAGTGCGGATACGTTGACAAATCCGGCAAGGTTGTCATCAGCCCCAAATACGACGATGTAGCTCCGTTTGACGAAGGATTGGCTCTCGTGGGGAAAACCGACGCTGACACTATCGGCGCCAAGGAGACCTTTTACGTCATCAACAAGAAAGGTGAGGAAGTATTCAAGCTAAAGGAGGATTATGAGCCAGTGACAAGTCAGTTCATGAACGGCAGAATTATCGTCAGAAACGATGACACTTACTACGTCTTTGACAAGAAAGGTGAGAAAACCAAGCTCTCCTCCAAAATCAAGGCCATCGATGATTGCAACGAGGACTACATCATCTTCCGCAATGATGAGGGACAGTTCGGCCTGATGGACTATAAGGGAGAGACCATAATCAGAGCCAAGTATCAGAACTTACTCTTTGCAGACGACGATGAATTTATCGCGCAGCGTGAAGGCGATGACGGAGAGATCATGCTTATCGACGAAAAAGGTGAAGTAAAAAAGAAAATAGACTATAAGGAAGTCAGGTACATCAAATCGTTCGGCTACTTTGTCAAGGAAGGCTCGACATATACCCTTCTTAACGATAAGCTCAAGCCAAAGACCAAAGAGGAAATCTACGATTACAATCTCGCTTCAGCTCCTTCATTCAAAGTAGACACCGACTATTTCGATGCCTCCGGGGTCGCCAAGAAGCTTGTCTCCATGATCGATGTCGATGGAATCGGAAAATATAAATTCGACATGTCCGCCAGCCAGATCATGAACGGCAAGGAACCTCGCGAATACACCTACTCTTCCGAAGTACAGCTTGATGATCTGAACGTCTCCGGTTTCCGCTATAACATCAACGTACAGGCAGCCTTCAATGCCGCGTTGGCAGACTACAGCTACGATTATTCCAGCTACGAGTCACGCTACTACTGGAATCCGGCTTCCAGACTCGCTGGTTTCATGCTTAATCTCAGCACACAGACCGAATGGGGCGAAAAAGGCTTCAACGCCATCTCCTCAGCACTCAAAGACGCAGGATATAAGCTCGCGAAGAAGGGAACAGCTGATAGCAACAGCTACGCAGCAGTCTACACAAAAGGGTCTGAAGTAGTCTACTTCACCTCGCAGGCAAAGGGTGGAATGTGTCAGGTGGTCGTGGCCTCTACGAAATTGGTGCCCGACATTCTGAACAATATGAAGAACAATATAAATGAGAACGGCAAGATATCTGATTATACCTATACGTCATCCGTACCGTCTGTGCTATCCGCCCCGGCAGTTGACTTTGAGACTGAAGCTCCGGCAGAGCCTGACTCCGATGTGGCAGGAGATCCCTACGCCGAAGCCGCCGCCATTGTTGAAGAGGCATACTCCGACTATTGATCCCATCAAGATATAGAATACTTTTTACGAGGCCGATGTCCATAGTGATGTCGGCCTATGTTGTACATAAGCATTGTAGTTATGCCGTCATTTCCGATATTCACCACCATTCAAGCATTTTTAGAGCTGAGCAGCTTGTTTTCAATGCTTTATACTCTCCATTCAAATTATTCATTCAAGGGGGGAAGGGTACCGCCAAGCGAATAATCAGCCTGATGCAAAAATGGCACCGTCGGAAAATGGCTATGTCCGAACATATCTACACCCAAACATATTTCAAGTGACAATTGCTGCGCCCGAACGTAGATGTTATGTTTGTGGTGCAACTGTTTTATTTTGGTGTCAGGGTTATGTGATGCAGGGATTATTCAATATTCACCAAGGGTCGTGAATATCGAATAATCCGTAGGGTCGTGCGGTGGTCAGGGTTATCGGCAACCAGAGCTTCGAGTGTGGTTTTGCAAAATCAGAGACCGAAGAGGTACCGTCAGGTAAGTCGGAATGACCGGGAAGTAAAAGAGCCTCGGGAGGTTGTCCCAAGGCTCTGTGTGTAAAAGGCTTTTTCGCAGGTTGGATTATTTCGCGGGTTTGATGCCGTCGCGAATCATGATCGCGTCGACAGTGGCGGGACGTCCACGGAATTCTTCATAAAGGATTTCAGCGTCGACGGTATTGCCGCTCTTGAGCATTTTCAGGAAGGCATTGGCTGTGGCTTTGTCGAAAATACCTTTCTCTTTGAAAGCTGAGAATGCGTCAGCATCAAGCACCTCAGCCCATTTGTAGCCATAATAACCGGCAGCATAGCCTCCGGAGAAGATGTGGCCGAATGAGGGACTGATCATGGTACCCTCGACGCGGGGGAAGATCTTGACAGTCTCGATTGCCTCGTCTTCAAATGCCGCGCCGTCAGAGGACGCACGAAGTGCCTCCTCGATGGTGTGGTAGGCCATGTCGAGGAATCCGAAGTTGAGCTGGCGCACTGTGGAGTAAGCGGCTCCATACTGTCCGGCCTTGACGAACTTGTCGACAAGATCCTTGGGCATCTTCTTGCCGGTCTTGTAATGCTTGGCGAAGCTGTCGAGGAATTCCTTCTCGGTGAGGTAGTTCTCGTTGAACTGTGAGAACAGCTCAACGAAGTCGCGGGCAACGTTCGTGCCGCTCATTGACTGATACTTAGTGTCGGCGCTGAGACCGTGGAGCGCGTGACCGAACTCGTGGAGGAATGTCTCGACCTCGTAGGGTGTCAGAAGTGCCGGCTCATTGCCTGTGGGCTTTGAAAAGTTCATCACGAGCGAGATGAGGGGCACTACCCTCTTGCCTTTCTCGTCGTAATACTCGCCGCGATATTCGGTCATCCAAGCTCCGGGAGCCTTGCCGGGGCGATAGTAGAAATCAGTATAGAGAACGCCGAGAAGCGAGCCGTCGGATTTATAGACGTCGAAAGCCTTTACGTCGGGATGATAGACGGGAAGCTTCTTGTTCTCCTTGAACTTGTAGCCATAGAGTTTGGTGGCAAGACCGAAGACACCTTTGATGGTGTTGTCAAGCTCGAAATAAGGACGCATGTCCTCGTCGTTGAAGGCATAGCGCTCATTCTTCAGCTTGTCGCTCCAGTAGGAATAGTCCCATGCCTGAAGGTCAAATTTGCTGTCGCCGGTCTTTTCGCGGGCATAGTCGGTGATCTCGCCAATCTCCTTCTGCATGGCAGGATAGTAAGCTTCACGGAGCTGATTGAGTAGGGCGTAGACGTTCTGCGGAGTCTTCGCCATTACACGCTGGAGGGAATAGTCAGCGTAGCTCTTGTAGCCGAGAAGGTTGGCTATCTCAAGGCGCACGTTGGCAATATCCTTAAGAATCTGAGTATTGTCATAAGGGCCACCGACATTGCGGGTGTTGTAGAGCTCATACATCTTCTTGCGGAGGTCTCGGTTGTCGGCATAGCGCATGAAGGGGCTGTAGCTCGGGAAGAAAACAGTGAAGAGATAGAGTTCGGGGTCGTCGACACCTTTCTCTGCCATAAGCACTTCGGAAGCCTCCTGACGTGCAGCGTCGACAGCACTCTGAGGCAAGCCGGCAAGCTGGTCGGCCTTAAGCCAAAGACGGCGTTCAGGGTTCTTCATGTCGTTGGTGACGTTCTGCGAGAACTTCACCTGAAGATTGCTCAGCTCAGTAGTGAGTTTGCGGAGTTTTTCTCTCTTCTCGCCCTGAAGGTCGGCACCGTTGTGTGCGAAACTCTTGTAGGTCTCCTCGATGAGGCGTTTGTCTTCGGGAGTGAGCGAAGTGTCTTTGTCGCGGTTCTCGTAGATGAACTTTATGCGCTGCCAGAGCTGCTCGTTGAGCATGATGTCGGTCTCATGCTGAGAGACAAGCGGAGTGATCTCACTGACAACCTTCATAATGTCTTCGTCGCCGAGAGCACTTTCAAGGTTGGAGAGCGCGAGAAGCGCGGTGTAGAGAGTTTCGGAACTTCTTTCCAGAGGCAAGATAGTATTCTGGAAATCAGGTGTGGAACGCTGTCGGAGGATGTTGGCTATCTTCTCGTTCTGTTCCTCGATGCCTTTCTTGATGGCCTCAAGATAGTCGGAAGTCCGGATCTTGTCGAAAGGAACCGCGCCATACATCTCGGTTGAAGGAGACAGCAGCGGATTGGTGCGCGTCTGCGCTGACATTGCTGATGTGGAAGTCATGATAGTAGCGCCCGTGATGGCGGCCAATAACAGTTTTTTCATCATTGTTATAATAGTGCTTTACAAGGTATAACGGAGTTAAGAGGCATCTTAGTGTGTGGCGCCGATAAGGCCGTTCATCATGGCGTAGAGTGAGAGGCCGCTGACGCTGCGTATGCCGAGCTTCGAGGAGATGTTCTTACGATGCGTGAGGGCGGTATTTACGGAGATGCACAGCTCGGAGGCGATCTCCTTGATGGTACGTCCAGAGGCAAGGAGGCAGAGCACATCCTTCTCTCTGGGCGTGAGTTCTGCCGATACTCCAGACTCTTCTCTGCACGCCGCCACCGCTTTCCCGAGCCGCGAGACAATGGCTGAGGGATTGTCGTGGAGACAAAGAGTAAGAATGCCGTCGACGACAAACTGGCGGTCGCCGGTGAAGACAGCGACAAGCTTCTTGCGTGGTATGAAGAATTGCAAATGACGCATGAAGACCTCTGTCGAGACTATGTGGAAATCCACCGACGAAGGAATTTCATCAGAAGCGGAAAATGTCCTGATGCTCCAATGCGGTGAGATGTCTGCGATGAGTTTCGAGAGCGCAAACGAGACCAGCGCCGGAAGTCCGACTATGGCTATGCGTTGATTTTTGGAATGGTCAGTCATTGCCAAGGGATCGGAGGAGCAGCGGTGAGAGAATATGGTCGTGGATGCGGTTGTTCTGACGCATGTCGTTGCCCAGAGCGACGAGTGCGTTGATTACAGCATGGCAGAGATTGGTGTCGTAGCTGCCACGCAGATGTATGATAAAAAGGTTGATGAGGTCGTAGAGCGATTCTGTGGCCTGATGCTTTTTCTCCTCGGCAAGACGCCGAAGCCCATCGTTTATTTCGCCGCTCCTCTCCCCTTCACACATGACAACCTCAGCAAGGAGCGCATTTTCGACCTCAAGTTCCGTCTGCATCTTCTGCTGTAAGGAAACAAAGAAATCATAGAGTCTGTTAAGATTGGTGTCGGGGGAATATGAGCGCTCGACCAGATGCCTGAAATGGCGTCCGACGTTAGGAAGCTGCACCTCGATGTAGTAGCGGTTGGTGCGCATCAGATAGTCGCAGATTCCGTTGAGAGGGAAGCTGAGAAGCTCCTTTTCAGGAAAATAGTCATGGTTGAGGTAGGTGTTGATCATCGTGAGCAGGAACTCGGGATCAATGCCGTGGCTCACGGCGGATTGCGCAACAGTGTCTTTGCCGACACCCAGACAGATGCCGAGACGGTTGAGCAGGGAAAGAATCGCCGGATTATCGGCAATTATGGCCGACAGACGAGTGGAATCGGAATAGACCATTGTCTTTCAATGCTTCACTAAAATGGTACAACAATCCGTAATGACCATATCGACAGGAACGTCATGAGGCTCGACATCAATTTCTTCGTCGGAGAGCTGGAAATGATACACGACACCGATCTTGGTTGCTTTAGTGTGTTGGAGAAGTCTGTCGTAGTAGCCTTTTCCGCGCCCTATCCTGTTGCCTTTGCGATCGTAGGCTACAGCAGGAGTGATGATAAGCTCTATTTCCGAAGGATCGCGGACGTCGTCACCGACAGGCTCCTCGATATGGAACGAGCCAAGCTCCAGACGCTGACTGTCGTAGGGAAGTATCTCAAGGTTCACGCCGTTGACGCGGGGCAGGAAGAAGTGTTTGCGTCCGTTCCATTTGCGCAGGAACTCGATCGTCGAGACTTCGTCGGGCAGCGAATGATACATCAGTATCCTGTCGGCAAGCTGGAAAGCAGCCGTCTGTTCGAGACGCTCAAAGACAGCACAGGAAGCTGCCGAGCGTTCCTGATCCGTCAGCATGCGCCTCATTTGGCGCACCTTTTTCCTCAGTTCGTGTTTGTCTATCATGGTTTGCAAGAATTATTCACTTGTTTCAACGTTGTCAGCGCATCTGAGGTTCAGTCGGAAGCGACTCGTCGTCGAGTGCTTCGATGGCACGCAGAAGCGTCGTGTCGTCGAGATTGTAGTACTTGAAGAATAGATTGTCGTTGAGGATGTCGCGGGCTATGAAGGCCTTGATCTTGTTGACGATCATGTCGCGCGACATGTTGATATAGAACCATGCTCCCGGCAGGCCATTCTCCTCGGCATACTCGACAAAGGCGCTGAGCAGCCGCGAGTCGTCGGGGACAATGCGGAACAGCTGCTCCTCGGTGCGCACATTCTTAAGTAGCGGACGATAGGTGTCGGCGATCTTGAAGGAGAAGTTCATTATCAGCCCCGAGTTCATGGCGTCAACGTAGTATGGAGTGTAGCTACTTGTGTCCTCGGGCACGAAGATGTCGGGCATTATTCCGCCGCCGCCATAGACACTGCGTCCTCCAACGGTCTTGAACAGCTTGGTCTTGTCGAGCTTAATGGAATCAGCGTTGAAGAGTTCGCCGTGGCTGTAGCGCGAGAGAAGATCCTCGGAATAGCTGTCCTTGTCACCGAGCTTGTAATCCTTCTGAATTGAGCGACCCGATGGTGTGAAGTAGCGGGCGACCGTGAGACGCAACGCACCGCCTCCGGCGATGTCGAACTGATTCTGCACCAGTCCCTTGCCAAAGGAACGCCGCCCTACGATAACGCCGCGGTCATTGTCCTGAAATGCACCGGCAATTATCTCCGAAGCCGAGGCACTGTTCTCGTCGATGATTACAGCGACTTTGCTTTTCTGAAACGCTCCCGTGCCGTCAGCAAGAATGTTCATTTCGTTCTCCTTACGACGAGCCTTGGTGTAGACGATCCCTCTCCCTACAGGCAGAAACTCATTGGCAATCATCACAGCCTGATCCATGAATCCGCCAGGATTGGCACGAAGATCGAAAATGAAGTCCTCGGCACCTGCGGCACGAAGCTTGTTGAGAGCGTTGATTGTCTCGGAATAAGTCGAGGTGGTGAACGACGACAGCTTGATGTAGCCCGTCTTGCCGTCGTCAAGGATGTAGGAGGCCTCCACGGAGCTGACAGGTACGCCCCCTCTTGTCACCGGAATGCTCAGAAGGCCGGCGCTTCCGGGGCGTTTCACCTTGAGCATCACCTTGGAGCCTTTCTTGCCACGAAGTGTGTTGTATACTGTCTCGGAAGTAATATCCTTGCCGGTCAGACTCTTTCCATCGGCTGAAACAATTCTGTCGCCCCTTTGCACACCGACCTTGGACGCGGGGCCTCCCTTTATCACATCTACCACGGCGATAGAGTCGTTGTAGATGATGAAGGAGATACCGACACCGCTGAATTCACCTTCCAGCTCCTCGTTGACCTTGTCGACATCGGAGGCGGAGATATAGAGCGAATGAGGGTCGAGTGAGTTCATCATACCGTCAAGCGCCATGTCAAGAAGGGTGTCAAGAGGAAGCTCATCGACATATTCCGACTGCACCGTATATATCGCAGGACCCAGTTTTTCAACTATAGCCTGATTGACAGCCTCCTGATCGCGGGCCTCCTTGGACATGAAGATGCCTGAGACGCTCTTATGCGATCCGATGGCGAGGCCTAAGACAAGACAGACCACCGCCACTACAGGAAGTCCGATGGCAAGCCAAAGACGTGCTGTGAGGAGTTTGCTTTTCTCCTTGCCGTTGTCGAATGTGGCGGAAGGAGTGACCGCGGCTTTTTCCTCCGATATGTCCGTAGTCTTGTCAGGACATTCCGCGTCGCGGGCCTTCTCTTTGAAATATGAAATAGTGTCCTCGGGAATCTTTGACTTGTCGTCCGGAACGGCAGACTCCGTCGGTGCAGAAGACTGAGACTTGCGCCCGGAATCAGCGCCGGGCATAAATCTGCTGTATTCTTCCTGTTCGTTATCGTTCATTATAAACACTCTCTGAGATTTTACATGCCTCGTCGTAAGGGAGGTGTACAAGCTCGATTCCGGCAGCCTTAAGGAGGTCAAGGCCGTCGGTGATTCTGTAATGTTCACCATAAACGACCCTGCGGATTCCGGACTGGATGATCAGCTTGCTGCATTCCATGCAGGGACTTGTCGTGACATAAAGCGTGGAACCGTCGGAGGAGTTGTTGTTTCTCGCGACCTTTGTGATGGCGTTGGCCTCGGCATGAAGCACGTAAGGGAATGTCGTGCCGTCGGTAGCCTCACAGACATTCGGGAAACCGGAAGGAGTACCGTTATAGCCATCGGAGATGATGGCATTGTCCTTGACCATGAGTGCGCCGACCTTGCGCCGGTTACAGTAGGAGTTTTCTGCCCATATATACGCCATGCGAAGGTATCTGGCGTCAATCACTCTCTGCTTCTGTTCTGTTATCTGCACAGTAATTGCTTTTATATGACCTGGGTCTTGGTATTATTCTCCGAGGAGGAAACGCTCGACGTCGATTGCGGCCTTGCATCCCATTCCTGCGGCTGTGATGGCCTGGCGGTAGCGGGGATCGGCGACATCACCGGCGGCGAAGACTCCGGGTATATTTGTAGCCGTCGTGTCGCCTTTGGTGCGTATATAGCCCTGCCGGTCGACCTCAATGGACGGCAGGAACACCGACGTATTCGGCGAATGGCCTATGGCAAGGAAGAATCCGTCAATCGGGAGGTCGAAGTTCTCCTCGTCAGGGGTACCCTTAAAGCGGACAAGGTGGGCTCCCTCGACAACCTCGTCGCCATAGAGACCGACTGTATTGGTGTTGAAAAGCACCTCGATATTCTGCGTTTCGGCAACTCTCTTCTGCATCACCTTGGAGGCTCTCAGATAGTCCTTGCGCACGATCAGATAGACCTGCCGGGCGAGAGTGCTTAGATAGATGGCTTCCTCACAGGCCGTGTCTCCGCCTCCGACGACAGCCACGGTCTTGTTGCGGTAGAAGAATCCGTCGCATGTGGCACATGCCGACACGCCGAGTCCGCGGTATTTCTCCTCGTCGGGGAGACCGAGATATTTGGCGGATGCTCCGGTGGCTATGATTATGGTGTCGGCAAGGATGTTCATGCCGTTGTCAGCGGTGCAAAGGAACGGACGACCAGCGAAATTGACCTCCGTAATAGCGTTAGGGTATATCTTTGTGCCGAAGCGCTCGGCCTGCTGACGGAGCTGATCCATCATCTCCTGACCCTTGATGCCTTCGGGATAGCCGGGGAAGTTTTCGATGTCGGTGGTGGTGGTCAGTTGACCTCCGGGCTGCATTCCTTCGAATACGACCGGTCCTAGATTAGCGCGTGAGGCATAGATGGCTGCAGTGTAACCGGCCGGTCCCGAGCCTATGATAAGCACTTTTGTGGTTATAGTTTCCATAGCGGATAAGTATTTCTGTTCTGTTATATAATGTCAGCGGAGGTCAATAAGTTCCACGTCCGGATGATTTTTCCTGCTGAATGTGAAGTTGGAATCAGGAAGGTTGGCACCGAGAGTGATGCCCGTGATAAGGATTGTGGTGAGGTTGCCATTGCGGTCGAGAATGTCGAGTCGTGCCGGCTGCCAGTCCGACGCCTTGATGTATAGCGTGGCTTTCGAGATGGGCGAATGTCCCGACACAGGCGTCAGGCGCACAGCGTATGTGCCTTTGATGCTGCTTTTGACCGTTGTGGCCTTGTAGGAGCTTTTATATGTGCTCAGGATGGCGTAAGGATTGATCTGCGCCGTCTCCTGATAAGTCGGCGATGTCACGGTGCATTGCTTTGAGGCCGGGAGATATTCCCATTGGCTGGTTCCGTTGTAGCAGACCATCACCTGAGGCGTCTCGATACGAAACTGTTTCCCTTTCACCTTGATAGTGCCCCGGCTTCTTGCTCCGCCTTTCGAGGAGAAAGTATAAGTCGCGCTTACACTTCCGGCCTTGGAGAACTTAGACGCGGCATTAGCGAGAATCTTGTCAGCCGTTATCGCTTCGCAACCGAGAGCCGCGAAGATGGAAAGGAGCATCAGAAACGTGTATTTTTTCATATGAGTCATTTCAACTGTTTAGGATTGATTCGAGTGTAATGGGATCCACAAGGACATTTCTCGGCTTGCCTCCCTGCGAGGGACCTACTATGCCCGCGGCCTCAAGCTGATCCATAATCTTGCCCGCGCGGTTGTAGCCGATAGAGTAGCGACGCTGGAGCGAGGAAGTCGAGGCCGTGTTGCTGTTCACGACCAGTCGGGCGATCTCGTCGAAGAGAGCGTCCTTCTCGCTGAAATTGTTGGAGTCGGCACGTCCGCCTTCTCCCTCTCCACCGGTGATTATCGGCTCAGGAAGGATATATGAATCGGAATATCCGGGCTGATGCTTGATGAAATCGCAGATCTTGGAAACTTCCGGAGTGTCGATGAACGCGCACTGCACACGTTCCATTTCAGAACTTGTGGAAATAAGCATGTCTCCGCGTCCGATGAGCTGCTGTGCACCGGAGGTGTCGAGGATAGTCTTGGAATCGACACCCGAAGCGACCTTGAAAGCAATACGGGCCGGGAAGTTGGCCTTTATGATACCTGTGATGACATTGGTCGAAGGTCGCTGCGTGGCTATGATGACATGGATGCCGATGGCACGCGCCTTCTGTGCAAGACGTGCTATTGGAATCTCGACATCTTTGCCGGCGGTCATTATAAGATCGGAGAACTCGTCGACCACCACCACGATATAGGGCATAAAACGATGTCCTTTCTCGGGATTGAGACGACGTGCCACGAATTTCTCGTTATACTCCTTGATATTGCGCACCTGAGCCATCTGCAGCAACGCATAGCGATCGTCCATCTCGACGCAGAGAGATGAGAGAGTGGCAACCACCTTATCAGGATTGGTTATGATTGCGTCGTCTTCGCCGGGAAGTTTGGCAAGATAATGCCGCTCCAGATCCTTATAGAGACTGAACTCCACCATCTTGGGATCAACAAGCACAAACTTCAGCTCGGCGGGATGTTTGCGGTAGAGCAAGGAGGCTATGATGGCATTGAGTCCGACAGATTTACCCTGACCCGTAGCACCGGCCACAAGCAGATGCGGCATCTTGGTCAGATCAGCAATGTAGACCTGATTGTTGATGGTGCTTCCGATAGCGATAGGAAGGTCGTAGCGGCATTCCTGATACTTGCGCGAGGTCACAATCGTACGCATCGAGACAGTCTGGGGATCCTTGTTTGCGACCTCGATGCCGACAGTGCCTTTTCCCGGGATAGGAGCGATGATTCGCACACCCTTGGCCGCAAGACTGAGAGCGATGTCGTCACCGAGATTGCGGATACGTGCGATCTTGATGCCTTTCTCAAGGCGTATCTCGTAAAGAGTCACCGTAGGACCAACGGTCGCCGTGATACTCGTGATGGCAATGTCAAAATCAAGAAGAGTAGCACGGATACGCTCCTTGTTCTCAAGCTGTTCCTGCTCGTCAATACTGATTTTTGATTCCTCCTCGCGAAGAAGATTGTAAGGAGGGAACTTGTAGTTGGAAAGCTCCGCCGTAGGGTCGTATATGTCAGGGTGTTCGTCGGCATCGACACCTATGCTGATGTCGTTGACGTTGACCTGCATTTCGTCCACATTGTCTTCGCCGGTATCGGCATCAGTCTCACCGGCATTTTCGAAATCCTTCAGCTCCGGAGCATCATCTTCGTTTTTAACGGCTCCGTCAGCATCCGGATCATTCTGAAAATCATCCAAGGTCTCGTCAGAGGCGGACATATCGTCATTACTGCCGTAGACTCTGTCATCAGTTCCTCCGGCAGGTAATTCACCTCCGTCGAAAACCATTCCATTCTCATCAGCGAGAGCGCTATCGGTTTCTGCCTCAGCCGTCCTGGCATCTTCCTCCAGACTTTGCATCTCGGCAATCTTGCGCAGTCTTTCCTCCTCGGCTTCAAGAGCTTCAAGCTCGGCGGCGCGGCGTGCCCTGCGGATACGACGTTTACGAAGGAAATACTGCACTATGTCGTTAAGGCATATCACAAAGAAGAGCGAAAGCATGAAGATGCACAGAAGCGATGCACCGATCCAACCGAAATAACCTATAATGGCCTGATTGATATAGTAGCCGTGGTTTCCTCCCCAATGGAAATGGGAATCGACCGCCACTGTCATCAGTCCTACTATAAGAGACACGGTGATCAGCGCGACAAGGCATTTGATGGTGAAATTCACCGCCTTGAAACGCATAAGTCCGAACTGCTTCATAGCCATCCAGGCAAGCCAGATTATGATTACGGCCGAACCAAGACCGAAAGTCTGATTGATAAGGAACTCCGACAAGCGTGCGCCCCCTTCTCCGGCCATGTTTCTGACCTGAGCGGCACCGTTGGGAAGGTTCTCGACAGCCGACTGATCGACCATGCCGTCCTTGATGTAGCTGATGAACGCGACCAGAAGATAGGCACATAGCAAAAGACATGTGATGCCCACCATGAATCGCACCTGAGTGCTCTTCAGGAAACGTTTCACCTTGGAAAACGAATCCGCCACAGACGATGTATTCGAACCGGAAGAACCACGGGCAGAAGTCTTTTTCCGGCCTGAAGGCTTTTTCTTTCGACGCTGACCCGAACCGGATTTTCCTGATAGACTGTCGGAATCGACGCCGTCTCCGGAGAGGCGGTCGTCGGAGTATGTAAGCGGATCTTCCCGGCTGTCACTACCGGAAGCGGTCTCATCTATATTGGGGTTGTAATCTTCGTATCTTTTCATATAGTCTGCAAAGGTAATAAAAAATCACGATTTACACCGATGGAAAAATCACAATCCGACGGAATTTTTTGAGAGTGTATTTTATGAAACCTTCATCGGCATTTTTTCAAGTAAAATTGTTAACTTTGCACCTACTACCGACACCAACACAATATGCGTAACACAATCGATTCACTTAAAGGTATGGGTGTGGCTCTCGTGACACCTTTCCATCAGGACAAGACAATAGATTTCGATGCTTTCGGAGAACTGCTTGAGCATGTCATCAAAGGCAATGCCGACTATCTCGTAGTGCTCGGTTCCACGGCTGAAACTCCCGCGCTATCCGACCGGGAACGTCTTGATGTGAGAAGATTCGTTGCAGATAAGGTTGCGGGGCGTGTGCCGCTCATTCTCGGAATGGGGAGTAACAACACCGCCGCCCTGTGCGAGGAGTTACGGAATTCGGATCTGAAAGACTTCAGCGCCATATTGTCAGTGGTGCCCTACTATAACAAACCCTCTCAGGAAGGCATCTATGCCCATTTCGCCGAAGTGGCCAAGGCGTCGCCACTTCCTGTCATCCTTTATAATGTACCAGGACGCACAGGCGTCAATATGAACGCCGACACGACTCTGCGTCTCGCGTGGGATTTCCGCGACAAAATCATCGGCATCAAGGAAGCGTCGGGCGACATCAACCAGATGGACAGCATCATCAAACGCAAGCCTGCGGATTTCGATGTAATATCCGGCGACGACGCCCTGACATACCCTCTCATGACCCTCGGAGCCGTGGGAGTCATCTCCGTGATCGGAAACGCGTTCCCGGCAAAGCTCTCCGAGATGGTGCATCTCTGCCTCAACGGGCGCTACAGCGAGGCATTGCCTATACACCACAGCTTCACGGAGCTTTTCCGTCTCCTGTTCGTCGACGGCAACCCCGCCGGCGTCAAATGCGCTCTCCATGCCCTGGGGCTTACACAAAATGAACTTCGTCTTCCGCTTGTTCCCACACGTCTGAAAACCAACGAACAGATTGCCGAGGCTGTCGCGCGCCTCTCAGAGAGTAAATGATCGACAAGGCAACCGTTCAGCGTATTCTTGATGCGGCCGACATCGTAGAGGTCGTGAGCGACTACGTGCATCTTGTGAAGAGAGGCTCTAACTACATGGGTCTCTGTCCTTTCCACAATGAGAAGACACCGTCGTTCTCCGTGAGCCGCAGCCGCAACATCTGCCACTGCTTCTCCTGCGGCAAAGGTGGCAGTCCGGTCAATTTCATCATGGAGAAGGAGGGCATCAACTACCACGACGCCCTGTTGCATCTCGCAGACAAGTATGGCATCAAGGTCGAGGAACGCCAGCTCTCAGATGAAGAGCGTGCACGCCAGAATGAACGCGAGGCGATGCTGACCGCCAACGACTGGGCCATGCGCAAGATGATGTCAAACCTGACAGACACCGAGGAAGGACGCGACGTAGGTCTCTCCTATCTGTTTCAACGCGGCGTCACTATGGAGGCTGTCAAGGCGTTCCGCTTAGGATATGCCATCGACAGAGGCGACAGTCTCGTCAACGCAGCCAAGGCCGAAGGCTACGACTTCGACATCCTCTGCAAGGTCGGACTCTGCGGCGTGTCGCAGAACGGCGGCAGACCCTACGACAGATTTCGCGGACGTGTCATCTTCCCAGTCCTGAACACGGCGGGAAAGGTCATTGCGTTCGGCGGCCGCGGCATCAAGGGTGAACCGGCGAAATACATCAACTCGCCGGAATCGGCGCTTTACCGCAAAAGCAACGAACTTTACGGCATCTATCAGGCACGCAATGTCATTGTAAGCGAGAAACGCTGCTTCCTCGTGGAAGGCTACATGGACGTCATCGGCATGTGGCAGTCGGGGATGAAGAATGTGGTGGCTTCGAGCGGAACCTCGCTCACCGACGGACAGATAGCTCTGCTGCACCGCTTCACCAACAACGTGACTCTCATCTACGACGGCGACGCGGCCGGAATCAAGGCCTCTCTGCGCGGCATAGACCTGTTGCTGTCCCAAAAGCTCAACATCAATATATTGCTTCTCCCCGACGGCGACGACCCGGACTCATTCGCACGCAAACATACCCCGGAGGAGTTTCGCAAATATGTGGACGAGAACCAGAAGGATTTCATAGACTTCGAGATCGGCATTCTCACCTCTGAAAACGACTCGCCTCAGACTCGTGCGGCAGCTGTCGCAAGCATAGTACGTTCAGTGGCATCGGTAGTCGACCCGATCCAACGGCAGCTCTACATACAGAAATGTGCCCTGCGCCTCAATCTCTCGGAGTCGCTGCTTCTTGCCGAAGTGAAGAAGGCGAGAATTCAGGTCGCGGACGACTTGCGCAAACGCAGAGACCTCGAACGAATCACTCGCCAGCGGGAACAACGAGAACAAGAAAATTCCACCGCATCACTTCAGACAACAAAGCCGACCGAAGCTGCCGCAGACGTCCCTGCTGTCGCACAGGAAACTCCAACTCGGCAAAGCACATTGCAGACAGCCACCGACATCAGGAATGCCAAGATCGTGTCTCTGGAGAGGAACATCCTCGCTTATTGTGTGAAATATGGCCTGATGACCTTCTGTCAGAGTACCGAAGACGATGAGAATCCCCGGTGGCTCAACGTAATAGAGTATGTCAGCGAGGAAATGAAAGCCGACGGCATTGAGTTTTCGGCACCGTTGTCACGCAAGATTTTCGGGACAGTTTCGGCTCTTTGCGACGAATACCGCAGAGAGGAAAGTGCCTTCCTTGAGGAGGTGGATCGCGAGCAGGAAGAGCGTGTGAAAGAATGGTACAAGGAGATGGCCGCATCATTCTCATCGGCAGCCGACATCGAAAGCAAAGAGCAGGAATTGCGCGCGGACCTCGACAGCGAACGCTACGAGAAAGCCCGCAGATTCGCCATGGACTATTCCGCAAAGGTGCTCGGCTCCCATCAGGACGACGCGGTGAGACATTTCGCCCTTGATGTCATCACGCCGCGCTACAAGCTGAGCACATACCACGCCAAGGCCACAAAGATAGTACTCGAAGAGGACAGAATCGACGAACTGATTCCCCGCGCAATCAGCGAATGGAAAGACGGACTGCTTGAAGCGAGATTCCGGACTACTCAGAAAAGCCTGCGGGAGGCATCGGAAAAAGGTGATGCGGAAACTATTATGAAATGTATGGCGCAGCTGCAGGAGATCTCCGCACTGCGCCGTCAGGTGGCTAAGACGATCGGTGAACGCATAGTGGCTCCCCGATCCTCCGGCAAATAACCATTATTACCTGAATTGATTGATTGAAGGCATGTAGTCGAAGCCGGCGTCGTGCAGCCGTGACTCCAACTCCTCACGGTTTACATCGAGTGACATGCATAGCTCGTCGAGTGAGGGAAAGTCATCGCGCAACTTGGTGTTGACGACGCTGAGAAGCATAAATGGATCAGAGGGAAGTGCCATTGTTTTCAATAGTTTTGATCTGCTCCTCAGTAGGATTGATGGCGGCAATGCGTCCGTCGGGAGCAATAAGAAATGCGTGGTTGCCTGAAGATAGGGAGAAGTCGGCATAGATGTTGGCGGCATCCTCCTTGTCTGCAAGGAAATACTGCTTCGATGTTTCGCAGCCGTCGGCAGCCATCGCCGACTTGAAAAGAGTTTTGTCGCTGCCGGTGTAGACACCGACATACTCAAGGCTGTCGTTGCCAACTTTCTCAGCAAGCGTGGCAAACTTGCGATTGTTAACCCTGGATGAGGCATCCGAGGCATCCCAGAACTGGAGCAAAAGATATTTGCCGTGTCCGGCTATGTCGTCGGAGGAACATGCCCCGTAACTGTTTTCAAAAGAAAAGTGTGGAACCTGAGGCTTCGCGTTCTTGTCTACGGCAACGCCATTGACAGACATCAGAAAAATGAGCGAAGCAGCTAAAGTGGAAAATGATAAGAGTTTCACTTTACCGTATTTTGGGTTTATATTTATCGGCCTGAGAAATTCTGACGAACTTACTCAGACGCGACCCGCGGATTTTCCGCAGTAGAGCCGAACTGAAATTGCCAAGTGAGACAAAACTAACAAGTTATAAGTGCGTTCGCGCTCTTGTTTTACAACGCAAAGGTAATGCGTAATGTTCTTGCGACCAAATCTGCATAGCGAAAAACATGTTGTAAAACATAATTCTACAATAGGATTTCGACCTCATGAGTCCAATTTTAACTATAAACGTTAAATTCTATTAAACAGGCTGTTTCTATAATTATTACACAGTATTCACATCACAAATCCAAGTTGCAGGACACCTCCGAACGGTACGGCGGTCACAACCGTGATAACAAAAAAGCAAGACTGAGGGTTTTGAAGTGTCGCGGAAAATTTGTAATTTTGTAGATGTTTTCGGGTTGTTCCCGAATGGACCGATTGCCACGTATCGTTATTAATCGGATTGTTTATATTATAAAGAACAACATACTACAAATGCAACAAGAAGATAGGATTATTCCGGTCAATATAGAGTCGGAAATGAAGACGGCCTATATCGACTATTCCATGTCGGTGATTGTCAGCCGCGCGCTGCCTGATGTGCGCGACGGATTCAAGCCTGTCCATCGCCGTGTGCTCTACGGCATGAACATGCTCGGCAACAACTTCTCCGGAGAGACCAAGAAATCTGCCCGTATCGTCGGTGAGGTCATGGGTAAATACCATCCCCACGGCGACAGTTCCATCTATCTCACGATGGTGCGAATGGCTCAGGAATGGTCTCTGCGCTATCCCCTCGTTTACGGTCAGGGCAACTTCGGATCGATCGACGGCGACTCTCCCGCCGCCATGCGTTATACTGAGGTGAAACTCGAACGTATCGGCGAGGAGATGCTCCGCGACCTGGACGCCGACACGGTGGACTTCGTGCCAAACTTCGACAATACTCTCTCCGAACCTTCAGTACTCCCCACACGCATTCCCAATCTGCTGGTCAACGGTACTTCGGGTATCGCCGTGGGTATGGCCACCAACATGCCTCCCCACAACCTCACCGAGACACTTGACGCAACCGTGGCTCTCATCGACAATCCCGAAATGACGATCGACGAGCTTATGGAATATGTCAAGGCTCCCGACTTCCCCACCGGAGGCGAGATATTCGGCCTGCAGGGAGTCAAGGATGCCTTCCACACCGGACGAGGCAGAATCATCATCCGCGCGAAGGCCGAGATCGAGAGCGTCCACGACCACGAGCAGATCGTCATTACCGAAATCCCTTACGGCGTCATGAAATCGGAGCTTGTGGAGAGTATCGCCAATCTCGTAGTAGAGAAGAAGATCGAGGGTATATCAGACATAACCGATACCTCAGCGCGAGGCAAGATCCACATAGCCATCGACGTCAAGCGCGACGCCAACGCCAACGTGATCCTCAACAAGCTCTATAAGCTCACACAGCTTCAGACATCCTTCAGCGTCAACAACGTGGCTCTTGTCAATGGCCGTCCCCGCACGCTCAACCTCAAGCAGATCCTTGAGGCGTTCGTCGACCATCGCCACGAAGTCGTGATCCGACGCACACGCTATGAGCTTCAGAAAGCCGAGGAGAGAGCGCACATCGTCAAGGGTCTGATCGTGGCCTGCGACAATATTGACGAGGTGATCCACATCATCAGGGCATCCGCGACGACCGAGGAGGCACGCAACAGACTCTCCGAGCGTTTCGACCTCGACGACATACAGACACGCGCCATCGTGGAGATGCGTCTGCGCCAGCTCACAGGACTGGAGATCGACAAACTGAACAAGGAGTATGCCGACCTGATGGCCCGCATCGAATATCTCAACCTCATCCTCAGCGACGACCACGAGTGCCGCGAGGTGATGAAGAACGAGCTTATCGAGGTGCGCGACAAATATGGCGACGAGCGCCGCACGGCAATCAATCCCTTCAGCGGCGATTTCAATGCCGAAGACTTCTTCCCTGACGACCCGATGATCATCACCATCTCGCATCTGGGCTACATCAAGCGCACTCCCCTTGCAGAGTTCCGCGCCCAGCACCGGGGCGGCCTCGGTTCCAAGGGTTCCAGCACACGCGACGAGGACTTCATCGAGCACATCTACCCTGCCACCAACCACAACTACATGCTTTTCTTCACCCAGAGAGGCAAATGCTACTGGCTCAAGGTCTTCGAAATTCCCGAAGGCACCAAGAACAGCAAGGGTCGTGCTATCCAGAACCTCCTCAACATCGACAGCGACGATTGCGTCAACGCATTCATCCGTGTGGCTCATCTCCACGACAAGGAATACACCACAAGCCACAACCTCATCTTCTGCACCAAGAACGGCATCATCAAGAAGACATCGCTCGAAGCCTACTCGCGTCCTCGCAAGATGGGAGTCAACGCCATCATCATACGCGACGACGACCGCGTCATTCAGGTGCGGCTCACTGACGGCAACGCCGACATCGTTCTTGCCGACAAGCTTGGTCAGGCGATCCGCTTCCATGAGGATCGCGTACGTGAGATGGGACGCATGTCTACGGGCGTGAAGGGCATGACCCTCGGCAGCGACGACGACGAAGTAATCGGAATGATCACCCTTACCGGCAAACAGGATGAAAGCATCATGGTAGTTTCCGAACACGGCTACGGAAAGCGCTCCAATCCCGACGATTACCGAATCACCAACCGAGGAGGAAAAGGTGTGAAAACCCTCGCTTTGACAGCCAAGACAGGAAACCTTGTGGCGATCAAAAACGTTAATGATAACAACGACCTCGTCATCATCAACAAGAGCGGCATCACTCTGCGTCTGCCTGTGGACAGCATCCGCGTGATGGGACGGGCTACTCAGGGCGTCAAGCTCATTGACCTCACCAAGCGCAACGACATGATCGCTTCTGTCTGCAAGGTCGACTCCGATCCCGATGACGACGTGGAGAAGCAGCTTCAGGAGGAACAGGAGAACGCACGCGTCGAACGAACCGAAAACCGGATAATCCGCGAGGCCGAGCAACTGACCGACAACGACGGCGACGAAGCCACGGATACCGACGACAACGAGAATATACAATAACCCAATATACTTCAGCGTATGAAAAATTTACTTATGATCGCATTGGCAGCCGCAAGCGTGGCTACAATGTCAGCCCAGGACTGCAAATCCCTCTACGAGCAAGCCAAGAAGCTTGACGACACTTTTAATAAAGAGAAACCTACCGTGATGGCTCCCCAGAAGCAGATCACTCCCGAGGGAGCGGCTGCTCTTCTGCAGGCCTACGATCTCTATCAGCAGGTGATCGAATGTGAGAAGGTGCCCAACGCAAAGGGAAAAGTAGAGAACAAACTCACAAAGAAGGTCGAGAAATCGCTCAAGGAGCACGCAGAGGATCAGGACTACAACAAGGCCGCCATCGTGCTCTTCAACGCCGACCGGCGCTATCCCGAAGCCTACACTGCTTTCATGCTCAGCGGCGCCACGACACGTGACCTGGGCAATGTGGCCGACACTGTCTATGCGGTAGACTTCTATAATGCCGGCAACTGCGCTTTCGGCTCCAATTTCCCCGCAGCAGCCAAGGCATACGCCGAGGCCCGCAAGGCTCACTCTACAGAACCTCAGGTCTATGTCTACAACATCGCCAGTCTCCAGCAGATGGCTCAGGCAGACTCCACCTATAACGCAGCCGACGACATCTTCGCTGTCGCTTCTGAGGGTGTGGGGCGTTTCGGCGCTGCCGACGACTTCGTGTTCGGCAACTACATCCAGCACTTCCTCGATGCCAAATCCTACGACGAGGCCATCAACACCATCAACAGCATCATGGCCAAGGAACCATCAAACGCTAATCTCTATCGTCTGCGCGCCATAGTCAACAACGCACGCCACCAGTATGCCGACGCTGTGCCTGACTTTAAGAAACTGGCCGAACTGAGCGACAACTTTGAATATGTGCACGATGCTGCCGACAACATCAACAAGATCGCCAAATTTATGATGGGTCAGCTTCAGAACGCTACTCCCGAACAGAAAACTCAGATCCTCGACTTCTTCAACAGTGCTCTTAAGATCGCCAACAAGGCCAAGACTCTCGAAGGTGCCAACGGTTCCATCGACTACGTCATCGAAGACATCAACTACAATCTCGACAACGCCAACAAGCTCTGATCCTCAGAGAGACATCTTATAAAGTAAGGAGGCATCTTCCATCTTCGGAAAGGTGCCTCCTCTCTATATTATCGTATCTGCCGTCCCGGTCATCCCTGATGATCGAGATGCACGTCCATCTGCGGGAACGGGAACGAGATTCCCTCCTCCGGAAGTCGTTTGTAGACTTTCTCGTTGATGTCGAAAAAGACATCCCAGTAATCTTTGGAAGCTACCCAAGCCCTGACAACGATGTTGACGCTACTGTCGGCCAGCTCATTGATGGCTATCATCGGAGCGGGCTCCTTAAGTATGCGATCATCGGCTTCAAGAAGGGACATGATGACACTTTTCACATGCTCGAAATCAGAGCCGTAGGCCACGCCCACAGTCCAGTCGACCCTGCGCGTTGACTCCATGCTGTAGTTGTTGATGGTGCCGGTGGAGAGTCCTCCGTTAGGGATCACAATCGTCTTGTTGTCCGGGGTGTTGATGATGGTGTTGAAAATCTGGATCTCCTTCACCTTGCCCGCGAAGCCCTGAGCCTCGATGAAGTCGCCGACCTTGTAAGGTCTAAGCAGAAGAATCAGCACACCGCCCGCAAAATTCTGCAAAGTGCCGCTTAAGGCAAGACCTATGGCGACACCGGCCGAGGCGAAGATGGCAAGGAAACTGCTGGTAGGCACGCCAAGTATGCCTATAACAGTGATTATCAGTATGAAATAGAGCGTAATCTTCACCAGACTGAGCAGGAACGTGATCAGAGACTGATCCGCACCCTTGCGGTACATGGCCCTGCGCATCCATCCGTGGATAGCCTTGATGATGAACTTGCCGAGGATCAGTATGCCGATTGCTATGGCAAGACGAAGTCCAAAGCTGACAATTGAAGACACAAGATGACTTATCGTATCTTCCGACAACAAGGTCTTTAACGACGAAGTTATTGAATCGGTCGAAAGATTCTGTGTGGCACTGTTGATTGAATCGCCGAGCTGCGTAAACTTCTCAACGGCAGGCACAGTGGCCTCGGGCGTTGCCGTCGCCGCTTCGGCAGCAGGTTCTGCGGCGGCGATGGCATCTGTATTCACCTCCTCAGCCACATCTATCTGTAAAAGAATGGTCAGTAAATTAAGCATAGACTGATTTAAGTACATTAGGACATGTCTCAGAGACGGCGTCCGAAGTTCTTGTTAAAGATGCTGCTGAATTTCAGCTTGATGACACCGAACACAGCCTCGCCGAAGATGCTTCCGCTCATCTTGCTCGTGCCAAGCACACGGTTAACAAAGACAATAGGCACCTCCTTGATTCTGAAGCCGAGGCGCATGGCCTTGTATTTCATCTCGATCTGGAAAGCATAGCCCTTGAACTCTATAGTGTCAAGATTGATCGTCTCAAGCACGCGGCGTGTCCAGCATACGAATCCGGCAGTAGTATCGCGCACTTTCATGCGTGTCACCAGACGGACATAGGCCGAAGCATAGTAAGACATCAGCACCCTTCCCATAGGCCAGTTGACCACGTTGACACCGCTGATATAGCGCGAACCCACAGCCACGTCTGCACCTTCGTCTCGACATGCGCGCAAAAGCTTGGGTAGGTCGTCCGGAGAATGGGAGAAGTCGGCGTCCATTTCTATAATATAGTCGTAGCCATGTTCCAGCGCCCACTTGAATCCGTGGATATACGCCGTTCCGAGTCCGAGCTTCCCGCTCCGCTGTTCCAGATGTACACTCCCCGGATGTTCCTCCATCTTCCGCTTGACGACATCAGCCGTTCCATCGGGTGAATTGTCGTCAATGACGAGGATGTCAAACTCCTCGGGGAGTCCGGTCACGGCATCAATGATGTTGGAGATATTCTCTATCTCATTGTATGTGGGTATGATGACAAGAGCCTCTGACATAAGATTTTACAACAACAGGCCTACACACTCCAGACGATTTTGCGGAGAAAAATCCGCCCGTTATCCGTTGCGAAGTTACTAAAAAAATTCCGATACAGCCGCAATCGACCGCAATAATTTCAAAGCAGACACACAAACAGACACACGACGAAAGCGTCTCATTTGCTTTATAAGCCGATAATGGCTACCTTTGCACACAAAATATTGAGTACACGAATATGACCGATACAATACTCGCAGAAATTCCGACCGCACTCGACATCTACAATTTCTTTGTGGCAAACGCCAGCTATCTCTATGTCTTTCTCTTCATGATCATAGAAAGCTCCTTCATACCTTTCCCCTCAGAACTCGTCGTGCCTCCGGCCGTCTATCTCGCATGTGTGAACCACGGTGTCGGAGCCACGATGAATCCCTACGCAGTCATCATCGTCGCCACCCTCGGCGCCCTCGTCGGCGGACTGATCAACTACTATCTCGCCCTCTGGATCGGCCGTCCGCTTGTCTACCGCTTCGCAGACAGCAAGCTTGGCCATCTATGCCTCATAAACCGTGCCAAGGTAGAGAAAGCGGAACGATATTTCGACAAGCACGGCGCGGTATCGACATTCCTCGGCCGCCTTATTCCGGCTGTACGACAGCTGATCAGCATACCTGCCGGACTCGCCCGCATGAACATCGGCGTCTTCACCCTCTACACCACGCTCGGTGCCCTTCTCTGGAACATCATCCTCGGCGCTCTCGGCTACTGGCTCTCCCTCTCCGTCCGCCCCGATCAGCTCCACGACTCCATCGAGCACTACAACCGCTACCTCACCTGGGCGGGGCTCGCGCTGCTTGCGGTCATAGTCATCTACATGGCCTTCAAGGTCCTCGGCAGCCGACGTTCAAAAAAGTAACATCATTTTTCACATCATACTTCTCCATACACCCATGATTGTTTCCCCCTCACTTCTGTCGGCAGATTTCGCCAATCTACAGCGCGACTTAGAGATGATCAATGACAGTGAAGCCGACTATCTCCACCTCGACGTAATGGACGGCGTTTTCGTCCCCAACATCTCCTTCGGCTTCCCGGTCATGAAGGCTGTGGCAAAGCACTGCCGCAAGCCTCTTGACGTCCACCTGATGATCGTGGAGCCGGACAAATGGATCTCTCAGGTGCGCGACCTCGGCGCGGAGATCATGAACGTGCATCAGGAAGCCTGCACCCACCTCCACTCAGTGGTGCAGCGCATCCACGGCGCCGGGATGAAGGCCGGAGTGACCCTCAACCCCGCGACTCCCGTATGTATGCTCACCGACATCATCGGCGACGTCGATCTCGTGCTCCTGATGAGCGTCAATCCCGGATTCGGAGGTCAGCCTTTCATCCCCCGCACACTCGACAAGGTCGCACAGCTGCGTGAGCTTATCGACAAGTCCGGTTCCAAGGCAATCATAGAGGTGGACGGCGGTGTCAACGCGCAGACAGGTCCGCAACTCGCAGCCCGCGGAGCCGACATGCTCGTGGCCGGAAGCTACGTCTTCGGCGCCGACGACCCCAAAGCCGTCATACACGGGCTTAAGAATCTTTAAGAGCATTTTAATGGACAACATACTTGAAATCAGCCACGTCTCGAAAGCCTACGGCGAACTGAAGGCTCTCGACGACGTGAGCCTCGACATCAGCCGCGGAAGCGTCTACGGACTTCTGGGTCCCAATGGCGCCGGCAAGACAACGCTCCTGCGTATCATAAACTCAATCCTCACCCACGACAGCGGATCCGTGCGTATCGACGGAATCGAAGCCGCACTCGGCAAGACATCCTCCCTAATCGGCTACATGCCCGAGGAACGTGGCCTCTATCCAAAAATGCGCGTCATGGAACAGATCATGTTCTTCGGACGCCTCAAGGGAGCCTCGAAAGAGGAGCTGCGCCGCAACATGAAGGAATACATGGACATCTTCCGCATCCCGCAGGCCGACGGCAACCGCCGGGTCGAGGAGCTTTCCAAAGGCAATCAGCAGAAAGTGCAGATCATCGCCACGATCGTCCATCAGCCCAAACTCGTCATCTTCGACGAACCCTTCAGCGGATTCGACCCCATCAACGGTCAGCTTCTCATAGAGCTTATCAACCGTCTGCGCAGCAACGACAGCACCATCATCCTCTCCAGCCACAACATGGCCGCAATCGAAGACATGGCCACACACATCGGGCTCGTCAACCACGGCCACATCCTCCTCGACGGCAAGCTCGACGACATCAAGGAGACTCACAAGGACGGCTCCTACGACCTCGTCACGGCCACGCCGCTCAACATACCGCTCCTCACCGACTCCGGAGCCGTAAGCGCTATAGAGCCTTCCGACAAGCCCCTGAAAAGAAAAGGCTATCGTTATACCATGCGTTGCGCTCCGGGCAAGGTCAGCAACGACATACTCGACGCCGTGGCCATGCTGTCCACCATCGTGCGGTTCGAGGAAACCCTTCCCTCCCTCAACGACATCTTCATCAAATACGCTACCAAATAACCCCGACATGTCTTCCATACTCTCACTGCTCGTAGCGACCGAATACCGCAACGACATAAAATCCAAATCCTTCTGGCTCGGCACTTTCCTCCTCCCCATAATCGCCGTGGCTTTCGGCTTCATAATCGGCTATCTCATGGACTCCTCCGACGCCATGAAGGAGATGAACAAGACGACTTCACCCGGCGACGACCTCACAGCCGAGCAGGTCTTCGGCATGATGTCGGGCGTGATGCTCGTCATCTTCATAATGATCTACGGCGCACAGATATTCAACAAAGTAAAGACCGAGAAGACCAACCGCATCAGCGAAGTGCTCGTGGGAAGTGTCCCAGGCCACACACTCATGATCTCCAAAGTCATCAGTGTAGGACTCATCGGTCTCACGCAGCTCATCGTCTGGGGTGCCCTCATCGCCGGAATCTTCGCTACAGTCTGTGTCTTCGCGCCTGTAAACCTCCATATCACTGATCTTCTCAATCTGCGCACACTCGGGATGATGCTCGTAGCCATCGCCTACTTCTTCGGTGGATTTCTCTTTTACGGAAGTCTCTTCGCCGCCTCCGGTGCGCTCACCGACCGCAACAACGAGAATCAGACCTACATGACCATCATCACCTTCGTGCTGATGCTGAGCATGTACATAGGCATGTACTCCACCGACAACGGCACCTCATTTCTGACACAGGTATGCTTCTATTTGCCCTTTACATCGCCCGCAGTCGGCGGCGTACTCGGCGTCTCCGGAGCACTCCCCTGGTGGCAGACACTCCTGAGCCTTTTAGTGCTCTACGGCAGCTCACTTTTCACCGTTAGCATAGCAGGAAAGATCTACACCAGTGCCCTGCTGCTCAAAGGCAAGAAATTTTCACCCCGCGACATCATGGTTTTCCTACGCTCCCGGTGATCAATACAGATTCAATAATCTTCCTGCTGAATCCGATTATTCACATCGATTTAACCTCTATGTTCGGATTATTCACTTTCCGGGAGGGGTGTTCCCGGGTAAATAATTCGCCCGGCGAACATAGTGTTGCCGCGCAATAATTTTAGCATCAAGGGTATACGTATATCTCGCGTCTGACGACACTTCGTCGCAACGTCGTCGTGTGGAAAACCGCGTCAGCGGTTGCTTTATCGGTAGCCGATGGATGAGCGTAGCGAATCCGTCGGAAAGATCACACCCTCAGATACAACCCTTTATGGGTTGCCTCACCGCGACAGCCACACGACCGGGTAGGGGCCGTGCGGTTGTTATGTAGGAACACAAGTATGCCCTACATTCGGGTGCTACCATTTTATTTTGGTGTCAGGGTTATTGTGGAGTGGGGATTATTCAATATTCACAAGCAGGAGTGAATATCGAATTATCTGCAGGGTCGGATGCGAGGTTTCAGACGAAGTTGAGGATCTCGGAGGGGGAGCTGACGATGTGGTCGGCGAAGGCGTTGCGGAGATGGCTTACGGGACTGAATCCCCAGGTGACGCCTACGCTCTCGATGCAGGCACGGCGTGCTGTCTCCATGTCGACGGCGGAGTCTCCGACGTAGAGAACTTCGGATTTGGGCGTAGGATGGCGGTTAAGGATGGAGAAGACTATCGAGGGATCAGGCTTGACACCTCGCCCTTCGGTCTGTCCCTCGACGGCGACGAAAGGTATGTCCGGGAAGAAATGGCCGATGATGTGTGTGACGGCTTCCTGATATTTGTTGGAGGCGACAGCTACCGCGATGCCTCTGTCGACGAGCGTGCGAAGGAGGTTATGGATGTCGTCGTAGGGATGGCTTGTGTCGGTGTCGTGTTCGTTGTAATACTCCTTGAAGACCTTGATGAGTTTGTCGACTTCTTCGGGTGAGGCGTCGGGCTGAGCGCGTTCGATGAGGCGGCGGACACCGCTGCCTACCATGAATGGATAAGCCGCGAGTGCGTGTGTCGGATAACCGAGAGTCTCCAGGGCATAGTTGCAGCTGATGCCGAGATCGTTGATGGTGTTGAGGAGTGTGCCGTCGAGGTCAAATATTACGAGTTTTTTCATAACTTTTCCGGTTACTTGTTAGAATGGATAGCCGATGGAGAAGTGGAGCGAGTGATCACGTCCCCAGCGCGGATGAATGAGAGGCCAGTGGTCTTTTCCTGCGGCAGGGTTACGGGCTTTCATGCCCATGTCGATGCGGATCAGGAAGTAGTTGAAGTTGAGACGGAGACCGAGACCATAGCTCATGGCTATCTGTTTATAGAATGAGTCGAAATGGAACATGCCGCCGGGCTGGTTCTCGTAGTTGTGGATCGTCCAGATGTTTCCGGCATCGACAAAGAGGGCGCCTTCGAAAAACCAGAAGAGCTTTGCGCGATATTCGAGGCTGAGGATCAGGTTGATGTCTCCGCACTGATTGATGAAAGAGGAGACGTCGCTTGCGGAATCGTAGCTTCCGGGACCAAGTGTGCGGACGTCCCAGCCGCGCACTCCGTTGGCACCGCCCCCATAGAAGCGCTTTTCGAAGGGAAGTATGCGCGAGTTGCCGTAGGGATAGGCGATTCCAAATCCGGCACGGAAGGCTATGGAGTTTCGGAGGTCGAAAGTGTGGGTATAGGCATATTCCACCTCTCCTTTCACATACTGGGAATAGCGGATGCCGAAGACCTTGTAGGGATCCTCGACAGTGTTGTCGCGGTGGGTAATGATGCTGTTGATGGCGTAAAGAAGGTTGCCGGCAGTCTCGACACCGACTCGCAGCGTGGAGACATTGCTCTGGAATCGTTCGCGCCACTGGTTGAGATGAGGACGCTTGGTGGTGTAATAGTAGTGGTAGCCCATCGACATGATGAAATGGTCCTCGTAGCTGTAGCGAAGCAGAGGATTGTCGGGAGCAATGTCATCGAGGAAGCTGTTGGTGCTCTGCGGAAGATAGACGTAGTTGATGTCGAGTGGAGTGAAACGGTGGCGATGGCGGAAATCGTTCCACTTATAGGTCCATCCTGCGGCGGCGATGATGCGGGTGTACTCCGGACGTTCCTGATAGTTGAGCGAGACGCTGAGTTCGGTGGTGGCCCTGATGCGGCGCTTGAAGTCCTTGCTTAGGAACGGAAGCTTGAACTTTGGGAAATTAAGCGCCATGTCGAGGGAATACTCCATGTAGCGGTTGTGGAGGAAACCGTCAAGGTCACCGGAGATGGATTCGTAGGCACCACGGAGCTTGGTGGTGAAAGTCTCCGAACCGTGGCCGATGTTGCGGTGGGAATAAGTGACACCGGCTGCAATGCCGAGGTCGCCTTCGGAGTTGGTGCCCTCCAGCTCAAGCTCAATGCTCTGAGGCTTGCCGGGAGTGAGGAGGATGTAGGCGTCGAGCCAGTCCTTGCCGTCGACAGTCGCCACAGGGACCATCTGGACGTTGATGAATTTCAGTATGCCGAGTCGCGCGAACGCCTGATACGTGCGGTTGACGTCAACTGCGCGATATGGCTTGCCGCGTTGCAGATAGCAGTTGTCGGCGATCACAGATGGACGCAGATAGCGATCGTTGCCGTAGAGAATTTCCAGATCGCCGTAGCTCAGGGAGTCTCGAGTCTTTATGGCTCCGAGATCCTGCATGACGAGAGGATCGTAGGAGGTCACGACCTTGATGTCGCGTATATAGTAAGGAACGTGGGTGTCGAGTCCGTAGTCCGGGGTTCCGGGACCTTTGTGGGCGGGATTGACGATCAGTTCAAGATCAATCTCACGGCTGCCGGCGGTGGTATCGGCCACAAAGCTGATGAACTCCTTGTTGAAACCATAGTAGCCCCTGTTGCGCATCAGCTGCGTGATCCTGTCGCGTTCGGCGTCGAGGAGGTTTCGGTCGAGCGGCATCCCGTCGTAAAGGAGCGTGCGGTTCATGCGGCTGCTGACGATGGACTCGATACTGTCGTCCGGAAACTGCCACTGTATGGATCTGACAGTGTATGGCTCTCCGGGATTCATGCGATAGACCACCTCCATTTTCTTTTTGTCGGGTCTGGCAATCGTGTCGACCTCCACGCTACCCTTGAGGTAGCCCTTGTTGACCATCACGGTATGAAGCTGCCGTGCGGACATTTCGGTGAGGGTGGAGTCGTAGATCACAGGGGGCTCACCCATGCGGCGCAGGAAGCGATTATACCACTTGGTAGTGTCCTTGCCGCTCATGTTGTAGACGCCGAGCTGCAGCTTCGCACTCCAGAAAATCTTGTGGTTGGGCTGCTGGCGGAGGTATAGAAGCATCTCGTCGGTGTCGAAGCTGCGCAGCGAGTCGTCGACGACCTCGACCTTGACCTTGTCGAGCAAAAGGGACCCCTGCGGCACATGGCGTGTGCTGCTGCAGTCAGTCAGCTGCATGGCGACACAGAGGAGGATTACAGCCGAAGCGATGTAGCGACAAAGTCTTTTCACGTTAAATAATTTTTGCAGACTGGCGTCTTGGGGAGGACAAAGTTACAAAAAGTTTCGCTAATTTTGTAGCGATTTCAACCCGAAAGAAGAAGAGATGACACTACCGTCCGAACTATCACGCAAATACTATGTCACACCGGGACTGTGCAACGCCCGCAGAGAACTGCCGCTCCCGCGCCTCGTGTCAGACATCATAGAGATCGCCACCGACCATGCCAACCGCCTCGGCATCGGTTTCCGCTACATGACGCCAAAGGGTCTCGGCTGGGTCCTGTCGCGCCTGTCGGTGGAGATGCGCCGCTATCCCCGGTTCAACGAGCACTACACCCTCACCACATGGGTCGAGGACTGGAACAGACATTTCTCGGTCAGAGATTTCATGGTGGCTACGGAGGAGGGAGAGGTGCTCGGATATGCCCGCACGGTCTGGATGGTGATCGACCTCAACACCCACACCAACGCAGGAACAGGCGTGCTTCCTTTCGACACCTCGCTGATCTCCGGGAGGGAATGTCCGATGGATCCCATGGCGAGGCAGCCGCGGCTGGAGCCCGAGACCGTCAACAGCTACACGTTCCGCTACACCGACATAGATTTCTACTCCCACGTCAACACGGTGCGCTACGTCGAGCTGCTGCTCAATCAGTTCCCTTTGGATCTCTACGAGAAGGCACGCATAGGGCGCATGGACATCTCTTTCCGCCACGAGGCACGCTATGCCCAGACAGCGACTGTCGAGATCGCCTCTCCGGAGCCTGACACCTATGCAGTCTGCCTGCACCGCGACGACGACATCCTGATCGAATCGCAGATACGCTTTTCAGGCTGCGAAAGCGCAGACAAGCCGGAATCCTGATTTTTTAGTCAAATTTTTCCGCGATAAGGTTTAAGTTACGCCCAAAAAAAGCTAACTTTGCAACCTAAAACAGATGAGTGAGCCTTGCGGCACACTTCGCTCCATCGGCCTTTGCGATGCGATGCGGAGAGCCGACAGAGGCTATGTAGATTATTTTTAATCAATTAGCAAATTTTACACGACACGCAATGGAGGAATTCAACAAAATCAAGACAGCACTCGTATCGGTCTATCACAAGGACGGACTCGACGAAATTCTCAAGAAGCTCGCTTCCGACGGAGTGAAGTTCATCTCTACAGGCGGCACAGCCTCGTTCATAGCGAGCCTCGGACTGGAATGCACCACAGTGGAAAGCATCACGGGCTATCCCTCCATACTCGGCGGACGTGTCAAGACACTCCATCCCAAAGTCTTCGGCGGCATCCTCGCGCGCCGCGACAACGACGGCGACGTGCTTCAGTCGTCGCAATATGACATCCCCGGCATCGACCTCGTCATCGTGGATCTATACCCCTTCGTCGACACTGTCAGCAGCGGTGCCCCCGAAGCCGACATCATCGAGAAAATCGACATAGGCGGCATCAGCCTGATCCGCGCGGCTGCGAAGAACTTCAAGGATGTTGTCATCATACCTTCAAAGGCTTCCTACAAGCCACTCCTCGACATTCTCAACGAGCAGGGAGCCAAGACATCGCTTGCCCAACGCCGCGGATTCGCCACAGAGGCTTTCGCCGTCAGCTCGGCCTACGACAGCGCGATCTACAACTGGTTCGCCGGCGACGAGGCTTCCGACCTCCGGCTCACAGCCGACGGTGCGATGCATCTGCGCTACGGTGAGAACCCTCATCAGAACGCAAAATTCTTCGGCGATTTCGACAAGATGTTTGACAAACTCCACGGCAAGGAGATCAGCTACAACAACCTCCTCGACATCGACTCGGCCGTGTGTCTCATAAACGACTTCGAAGAGACTACATTCGCTATCCTCAAGCATAACAACGCCTGCGGCATCGCATCGCGTCCTACTGTGGCAGAGGCGTGGAAAGACGCCCTCGCCTGCGACCCGGTGTCTGCATTCGGCGGCGTACTCATAACCAACGGAGCAATCGACGCCGGAACCGCAGAGATGATCGACAAGATCTTCTTCGAGGTGCTGATCGCGCCCTCCTACTCTGACGATGCCCTCGCCATCCTCGAAAAGAAGAAAAACAGAATCATTCTCGTGGCCAAAGACCTCAAGCTCCCCGAAATGCGCTACCGTTCGGCTCTCAACGGCATCCTCGCCCAGCATATCGACGACGCCGTAGAGACAGAGGAGAGCTTCACACTCGTGACAGAGAAACCTGTGGCCGACGAACTTGTAGCTGATCTGATCTTCGCCAACAAGATAGTGAAGCACTCCAAGAGCAACGCCATCGTACTGGCCAGGAACCGCACTCTCCTTGCAAGCGGCATCGGTCAGACCTCACGTGTGGATTCGCTCAAGCAGGCCATCGAGAAAGCCAAGGTATTCGGATTCGACCTCAAAGGTGGCGTGATGGCTTCCGACGCCTTCTTCCCCTTCGCTGACTGCGTGGAGATCGCCCACGAGGCCGGCATAGACGCCGTAGTCCAGCCCGGCGGCTCGATCCGCGACAAGGACAGCGTAGACTACTGCAACGCCCACGACATGGCTATGGTGATGACCGGTACGCGTCATTTCCGCCACTGATCCCGGAGGCGTTCGCCCCGACACAAAAAGTTTACTAACAATATTATATTCCCCAACGACATTTTATGGGATTCTTTTCATTCACTCAGGAAATAGCGATGGATCTCGGCACTGCCAACTCCATCATCATCCATAACAACAAGATTGTGGTCGACGAGCCCTCAGTCGTGGCTTTGGAGACCAAGAACGACAAAGTCATAGCCGTGGGCCGTTCGGCCTATCTGATGGAGGGCAAGGAACCTCCCGGCATCCGCACCATCCGTCCTCTACGCGACGGCGTCATAGCCGACTTCACCGCCGCCGAGCAGATGATCCGCGGAATGGTCAAGATGGTCGGCTCCAAACACCGCTGGTTCACCCCCACGCTGCGCATGGTGGTCTGCATCCCTTCGGGAAGTACCGAAGTAGAGACCCGCGCCGTCAAGGAGTCAAGCGAACATGCGGGCGGACGTGAGGTATACCTCATTCAGGAGCCTATGGCAGCGGCTCTCGGCATCGGTCTCGACGTCGAGGCTCCGGAGGGCAACATGATCGTCGACATAGGCGGCGGCACGACGGAGATCGCCGTTATCTCACTCGGCGGCATCTGCTCTAACAAGAGCATCCGCATCGCCGGCAACGAGCTTACGAACGACATCCAGGACTACATGATGCGCGAACACAACATGAAGGTCGGCACGACCATGGCCGAGCTTATCAAAATCAATGTCGGCGCCGCCGTGACAGACCTGGAGAATCCACCCGAAGATTACGAAATCACAGGTCCTAACAAGATCACCGCTCTCCCGCTTACGGTGAAAGTGAGCTACAAAGAGATCGCCGGCTGCATCGAGGGTACGATCAAGAAGATGGAAGACGCAATCCAGAGCGCTCTGGAACAGACTGCTCCACAGCTATATCAGGACATCGCCCGCAACGGCATCTACCTCGCCGGCGGCGGCGCTCTGCTCCGCGGACTCGACAAGCGTCTCACCGATCGTTTCAAGATCCAGTTCCATATCGCTGAGGATCCGCTCCATGCAGTGGCACGCGGCACAGGCGTGGCGCTTAAGAACATCCACCGCTTCGGTTTCCTGATCCGCAACACCTGATAGACCGTGAGGAATCTGTTAAACTTTTTCGTAAAGTATGGCAGCTGGTTCCTCTTCGTCATCTATCTGGCGATAAGCTGCGTATGGCTTTTCACCGACCGCCGCTATCAGCAGTCGGTGTATCTCACTTCGGCCAATGCCGTCTCCTCGTCGGTCTACGAACTGTCGAGCAATGTCACCGGATATTTCAATCTGCGTGGCATCAACAACGACCTCCAGCAACGCAACGCGACGCTTGAGAACGAGCTTCTCAACATGCGGTCCGAGCTTGAATACTACAAGTCGATAGCTCCCGACAGCAGCGAAATGGATGTCCCGGCCAACCGTTTCAGCTACATCACGGCCAACGTCAGCAGCAACAGTACCAATAAGCCGCTCAATTACTTCACGATCAACCGTGGCTCGCGCTCCGGGGTGGAGAAAGGCATGGGTGTTGTCAATCAGAACGGCATCGTCGGCATCGTCAACGTCGTCGGTCCCAACACGGCGCGTGTCATCTCCCTGCTCAATGAGACCCAGCACTTCTCCGTGAAGGTGAAAGGCACCCACAGTGTCGGCTCGCTGCAGTGGCGTGTCGGTAATCCTTCTGTAGCCTACGCCGAGGAGATGCCCAGACATGTACCGTACCACGTCGGCGACACGGTTGTCACCAGCGGCTACTCCACGACATTCCCCGAAGGCATTCCGGTGGGGATCGTGCTCGGCCAGGTGAGGGCAAAGGACGACAACTTCATAACCCTGAAGCTGCGTCTTCTTCCACGCTTCAACGACCTCAGCACAGTCAGGATTATCATCGACCATTTCAAGAACGAAATTGACTCACTTGCGACATTCGACGCCGAATTACCGCAAACGAATTCCTAAATGGCACGTACACTCACCACATATCTGCTGCTGTTCATTCTGCTGCTGCTCGCGCAGGTGCTGATCTGCAACCATATCCTGCTTTTCGGCATAGCAATGCCTGTGGTGTTCATCTACGTCATCATAAGGCTCCCGATGTCCATGTCAGTGCCCACGGTGCTGACCATAGCCTTCTTCTATGGTGCCACGGTCGACATCTTCTCCGATATGGCCGGCATCAATGCCCTGAGCTGCACCGTGATGGCGATGTTGCGGAAGCCGGTCTACAATTTCTACATCGGCCACGATTCCGACATGGCGGGTCTCACACCGGCGATCTCCACGCTCGGAGTCTTCACCTACATAAAATATATGCTGACGCTCGTCGTTATATATTTTGTAGTATCCTACTTCGTCATTTACTTCTCTTTCCTGCATCTCACCGACATCGCAGGCAGGATTTTATCAAGCGCCGGAATCACGGCTCTTCTCCTTCTTGGCATCGACAGCCTAATCATTGACCGACGTGATAAAGCAGTATAAATTAGCTCGACGTAAATACATCATCGGTGGTTTCATCACTCTCCTCGTCATCATTTATGTGGTGAGGCTTTTCGTGCTGCAGGTCACCGATGAGAGTTACAAGACCAACGCCGACATCAACGCCTACCAGAAGCGCACCATATATCCTGCGCGCGGACTTATATACGACCGCAACGGTGAGCTTGTAGTCTTCAATCAGCCGACCTACGACGTCATGGTCGTGCCAAAGGAGGTTGAGAATTTCGACAGCATGGCGTTCTGCGAGGTGCTCGGCCTCCCGATCGAGACCCTGCGCCAGCTCTTCGCCGACATGCGCAACACCCGCAAGAATCCCGGCTATTCGGCCTACACCCCCCAGCGTCTCTTGGCTCACCTCTCCAACGAAGACTACGGACGCCTGGAAGAAAAGCTCTACCTCTTCCCCGGATTCTTCATCCAGAAACGCACCATCCGCCAGTACAACCACCTGACCGGTGCAAACATCCTCGGCAACATCCGCGAGGTGTCGGCCTCCGACCTCGAACGTGACAGCTACTACCGCAGCGGCGACTACACCGGCGACCTCGGCGTGGAGAAAAGCTACGAGAAGTATCTGCGCGGAGTCAAAGGCGAGGAGATACTCATGAAAGATGCACTGGGCAAGATTCAGGGCAAATACAAGGGGGGCGCCTACGACAAAGCCCCTCAGTCGGGCAAGAACCTCACCCTCTCCATCGACATCGAGCTGCAGGAATACGGCGAGAAACTGATGCAGAACAAGATAGGCGCCATCGTTGCCATCGAGCCTTCCACCGGCGAGATATTGTGTCTGGTAAGCAGTCCCGGCTACGATCCCTCCCTCCTCGTGGGCAAAGGACGCGGCAACAACTATGCGGCTCTGGTCAAGGATCCGCAGAAGCCGCTGTTTGACCGTGCGCTTCAGGCAGCCTATCCTCCGGGATCGACATTCAAGCCTACACAAGGACTGATATTCCTTCAGGAAGGAATCATCACTACCTCTACCCTTTTCCCCTGTAGCCGCGGCTACCACAACCGCGGACTTACCGTCGGATGCCATCCCCACGGTTCACCGATCGCTCTCGTCCCGGCTCTTGCAACCTCCTGCAACAGTTTCTTCTGCTGGGGCCTTAAGAATATGCTCGACAAGCGCGGAACGACCCCGCAGGCACAGCTCACCAAGTGGAAGGACTATCTCGTGGAAATGGGCTATGGCTACAAGCTCGGTGTCGATCTTCCCTCCGAAAGCCGTGGTTTCATACCCAACTCCGACTATTATGACAAGGCCTACCGAAAATCGTGGAGCGGCAACACGGTGATTTCCATTGCCATCGGTCAGGGCGAAGTGCTCGCCACTCCCGTACAGATCGCCAACCTCTGCGCCACTATAGCCAATCGTGGCTGGTACTACACTCCTCACGTTGTCAAGAAGATAGAGGATACTCCCTTACCTGAGAACCTCAGCACCGTGCATCGTCCCCACATCGCAAAAGCTCACTACGACAAAGTAGCCGAGGGTATGCGTGCCGCGGTCCTTGGAGGCACATGCCGCGGAGCGAACCTTCCCGGCTGGGAGGTGTGCGGAAAGACCGGTACCGCCCAGAATCCCCACGGTCCCGACCACTCCGCTTTCATGGGATTCGCGCCCTACAACAACCCTCGCATCGCCGTGGCTGTCTATGTGGAGAACGCCGGATACGGCGCTGCCTACGGTGTGCCTATAGGAAGCCTTATCATGGAGAAATATCTCAACGGCGAGATCTCTCCCCAGCGCAAAGCTATTGAAGAAAGAATGTTGAACGCTAACACAATTTTGGCAAGTGGAGTCAGCAAGCATTAAAAGATCGACAGTACCGACCTGGAAGAAATTCGACTGGCTGACACTTGCGCTTTATGTCATCCTCGTGACCTGCGGCATCGTGACCATCTTTGCCGCAAGCTACAGCTTCGACGGCTCGTCGATGTTCTCGTTCAGCCAGTTCTCCGGCAAACAGGCCGTTTGGGTGGCTCTCGGACTCGGACTCGGCGGTCTGATAATGCTCTCCGACGCAAGGCTCTACGAAAGCTACGCCTATCCGATCTACGGATGTGTCATTCTCTTGCTGCTCCTTACCATCTTCATCGCACCCGACATCAAGGGATCAAGGTCATGGATCGTGCTCGGTCCCGTCAGCCTTCAGCCTGCCGAATTCGGCAAGTTCGCCACGGCGCTTGCACTCGCCAAGCTGTTCAGCAGCTATCAGTTTGACCTAAACGCCAAGCTCAGCAACTACCTCCGCGCACTCATCATCATCTTCCTCCCTGTGTGCCTCATCCTGATGCAGAAAGAGACCGGAAGCGCACTTGTCTATGTCTCGCTAATCTTCGTGCTATACCGCGAGGGAATGAGCGGACTGGTGCTTCTCTCCATCCTCTGCGCGATCACCTATTTCATCATCACCATCAAATACACCTCTCCCCTCCTTCTCGGCATTCCTTTGGGACAGTTCATTGTCTTCACCGCTGTGGCTGTGCTTTTTGTGGTGCTTCTGCTCGCCTACTGCCGCAACCTCACGCTTGCCCGCAACATCGGGTTGGGCTATATTGTGCTCGGCATAACCGAAGGTATGTTGTGGCATTTCGGCATACAGATCAACGGCTACATCTTCTTTTTCACCATACTCGGAGCGGGAGTGACCTATACCGTGATCGAGATGCTACGCCACCGCGTCCAGAAATACCTTGTCTCTATAGGATTCGTCGTCGTCTCGCTGATGTTTGTCTTCTCGGTCGGCTATGTCTTCGACAACGTGCTCGGCAACCACCAGAAGAGCCGTATCCGCGAGACACTCGGCATCGAGGAAAATCTCCGGGGCGTGGGCTACAATGTCAACCAGTCAAAGATCGCCATAGGCTCCGGCGGTGTCTACGGCAAAGGCTTCCTCAACGGCACGCAGACCAAGCTCAAATATGTCCCCGAACAGCACACCGACTTCATATTCTGCACCATCGGCGAGGAACGCGGCTTCGTGGGTTCCGTAGCAGTGCTCGGACTTTTTCTCTTTCTGATTCTCAGGGTTCTACACATAGCCGAACGACAATCCTCCTCGTTCGGGCGAGTTTACGCCTACTGCGTCGCCTCCTACTTCATTTTCCACCTCGCCATCAATATCGGCATGGTCATCGGTCTATGTCCGGTCATAGGCATCCCGCTCCCCTTCTTCAGCTACGGAGGCTCCGCATTGTGGAGTTTCACCATCCTGCTCTTTATCCTCCTGCGCATCGACGCCTCGCGCTCAGGCAAAAAACGATAGGGCGACAATAAATTTGTCTCCGAATTTGTTATAGTATTATACGGAGCCATGCTCCGCAGTATTAACATAACCCGAAAAACAATCCCACCATGGCTAACAAACGCATTTTCAAGAAGAATGTCAACAAAATGACATCAGCTCTCATAAACGACATGATGACAGCTTCTGTAGTATTCGACGGATCCGACAAGGAGGCTGTCGACAATGCGGTCATCAATCTCATCAAAGGCAGCGAGGCAGCTGTCGTGAAAGCCAACGTAAAGTTTGACAAAGGTGTCAAGGCTTTCGAATCGCAGGCTCTCTACTCCAAGGCAAAAGCCAAATTCTTCCACGATGTCTTCAGGAAACTCAAGAAGGAATACAGCGAGTGTGTCGAGAAATCCATATCCACATTCAACGCCGCATTCCCCGAAGAGCTCAAGAAAAATCTGAAAAAAGAGACTGCTGACTGATGGCAGCCGACATATACCTTTCTGAGTCGCTGCCTTCCAAGGATCTGAAGGTGGCGCTCTTTCCTATGGAGCTGGTGTGGCACGACAAGGCAGCCAATCTTGACACCCTTATCGACGCCATGCCTTATCTTTATGGTCAGACCGACCTTCTCATCCTCCCCGAGACATTCTCCACAGGCTTCCCTTCCGGCAGCGACAAAGAGACAGTGAGGGCCCTTGCCGAACGCAACACCGGCGACACAATAGCCACTATCAAGGCTCTTGCCAAGGAATATGGTGTGGCAATCTGCGGTTCGTTCGTGGCCGACACGGGAGGATTGCTCTACAACCGCGCTTTCTTCATCGAGTCCGACGGCGAGGAGCATTTTGCCGACAAGAGGCATCTTTTCACGATGGCCGGCGAACACAAGGTGTTCCGCGCGGGCGACAGCCGTCTCAATCTTCGCTTCCGTGGGTGGAACATCGCCATGATCATATGCTACGATGTGCGTTTCCCGGTCTGGTGCCGAAGCTATGGCGATGACAGCTACGATCTTCTCGTGGCTGTGGCCAACTGGCCCCGCCAGCGTGTCGACGCATGGAATCAGCTGCTGCGTGCCCGGGCAATCGAGAACGAGGCATACGTCTGCGGCGTAGACTGCAAAGGCACTGATCCCCAAGGGAATATTTACGACGGAAGCTCCCCGGTCTACGATTTCATAGGCAAGGAGATAGGCATCGACAATCCCGATTCGCCGTTCATCTACGCCAACCTCGACGCAGCACGTCTCTGCAGATTCCGCGAGAAGTTTCCGGCATGGCGCGACGCCGATGATTTCAGAATTCTCTGAAACTTAGACCCCATCCCACAAAAAAATGTTAATGCAGGGGTCGCAGGCTTTAGAGCGCGTTCCTTAAAATTTCGAGGCCGTAGGGGCGGCTCTTTTCGAGCAGATTTATCGAGTCGAGGAGGGAGCGATGCGGGCATCGTGACCGACGAGACCTCGGAAAATATGCCGAAAAGAGACGGGGCGGAGGTAATTTTAATGTTGTCGGAGTTATTCCTATGATTGAAAAATACCTCGTCCGATACCCTCCCGGTCTCAGCATTGGAGAATAAGGATTTATTATTATTCTTTTATATAAGGCTACGCGATTTGTAAAAATATTATAATTAACAAAAATGTTATACAAGCACATTTTAACAATCTCGGAGGCCTTGACGCAGAGGAAGTTACCTTCGCCCTCGCAGACTTGGCCGCTTTCAGCCGCTTGCTGTCAGTCACATACCTCGGTATGCTCCTTCAGCAACCGACTAAAATCGCCTCAAGTCTGCGACCCCTACGACCCCGAAATTTTAAGGAACGCGCTCTTAGATGATTTTTGCCATGCGGGTTCAGAAGCATAGCGGGCTATGTGACTGAACCAAAGGGCAAAAAGCATCAAAGGATGCGATGCATTGCATGCTATTTGTGGATTATTCAAGGGTGATTTGCGAATTTGTTTAACAAGTTTTCCTGTCTCTGACCCAGATCCGCTGGATTTTCGTAGAAATTCCACCGCCCCTGCATTAATATTTTTTCGCGGGACGGGGTCTTATGCAAACAGGTGACGGCACAACTCGTCCACTCGCTGCACCTCTACGACCTTTAGCTTGAATTTGCCTTCGAGTCCCTTCAGCGAACCCTTGGGCACGTAGATAGTCTCGAATCCGAGTTTGTCTGCCTCGGCTACACGCTGTTCCATCCTCGTGGCAGGACGTATCTCGCCCGACAGTCCGACCTCTCCGGCAAATGCCACACCTTCAGGAACCGTAAGGTCGAAGTTACTCGACAGAATCGCAACGACAACGGCCATGTCAAGCGCCGGATCCGAAACCTTGAGCCCACCGGCAATGTTCAGGAAAACATCCTTGGCTGCCAATTTGAAACCGACTCTCTTTTCAAGAACGGCAAGAAGCATATTGAGGCGTCGCTGGTCAAATCCGGTGACGCTTCTTTGCGGCGTGCCGTAGGCTGCGGTGCTGACAAGAGCCTGCACCTCTATCAGAAACGGACGCGCACCCTCCATCGTGATGCCAAGAGCTATTCCCGACATAGGCATGCGGTCGCGGCGCATCAGCATCTCGCCGGGGTTCTTAACCTCACGCAATCCCTGCTGCACCATCTCGTAGATACCGATCTCGTTGGTGGAGCCGAAACGGTTCTTGACAGGGCGCAGGATGCGGTAAAGATACTGCCTGTCTCCCTCGAACTGAAGCACCGTGTCGACGATATGCTCCAACACCTTCGGACCTGCGATGGCACCGTCCTTGTTGATATGGCCGACGAGTATCACCGGAACCCCCGATTCCTTGGCATAACGGAGCAGACGCACGGCACATTCCCTAACCTGACTCACCGACCCTGCCGCCGACTCGATCTCGGTCGAGGCAATCGTCTGAATCGAATCCACGACGACAAGCTGTGGCTTCACCTTTTCGATCTGGAGCATGATCTTCTCAAGCGTGGTCTCGCAGAGGATATATGTGTTGTCGGCCACCTTGCCGATGCGGTCGGCTCTCAGTTTCAGCTGATGCGCACTCTCTTCACCCGAGACGTAAAGTATCGTCTTGCTGCGGATGGAGAGGATGTTCTGCAGGATCAGAGTACTCTTTCCGATTCCAGGCTCGCCGCCGACAAGCGTAAGGCTTCCGGCCGTCAGTCCGCCGCCGAGCACACGGTTGAGTTCCTCACTCGGCAGATGTATGCGCGGCTCCTCAAGAGCTTCGATCTCGCTCACCCTCACGGGCTTACTGTCCCCCGACAATAATGTACCCCGCGACTTGCCGCTTGCGCCGACATTAACCTTCTCCTCGGTGAAAGTGTTCCACTGTCCGCATCCGGGACATTTGCCGAGCCATTTGGCTGACTCATAGCCGCAATTATTGCAGAAATAGACGCTTTTAACCTTTGCCATGATGATCAGAATTGTGATTGAGGGTTCTGCGGCGGAACTCCGCAAGTGTGATTGCAGTAGCCACGGCCACGTTTAGCGATTCCGACGTAGCCTCGCCGGGAGGATACGACGGTATGAGGAGCGACTGAGTAATCCTGCGCCGCATACCATCCGAAATGCCGTGGCCCTCGCTTCCGAAAATGATGAAACCGCACTCCGACAGAGGAGCGTCATACATATTCTCACCCTCCAGCAAAGTGCCGTAGACCGGAATACCCTCGCAGCCTTCAACAAGCGCCTCAAGGTCTGTGTAAACCATATTTACACGCGAAATGGCACCCATTGTGGCCTGAATGGTCTTGGCATTGTAGAGGTCTGCCGTAGACTTCGATGCAGCTATGTGATGCACGCCGAACCAGTCCGCCGCACGTATGATGGTACCGAGATTTCCCGGATCCTGCACTCCGTCGAGCAGCAGAGTAAGCCTTCCCTTGATTCCTTCTCGCCACTGCCGCAAATCGGTCTCCGGACGGACATATACGGCTATTACCTCTGGAGCTGTAGACAGCGACGACATGCGCTCCATCTCAACCGGAGAAGCCGCAAGCACCTTGTCACAGGCAACTCCCGAGAGACAGCCGAGGTTTCCCTCGATCCAGGAAGTTGTGGCTACAAGCAGGACAAGAGGGAAAGAGCCCAAGGTATCGGCGACACACTTGCTCCCCTCGGCCACGAAGACGCCATGCTCCTTGCGAAACTTTTTCTGACGCAAGGAAGCCACATACTGCATCTTGCCCTTTGAGATCTTAATATAATTAATCGGATTCATCGGCATAAAATTAGCAAAAATCCCCCACACGCCCAAATTCTCCGTAGCTCATTACGTATTTTTTCTACATGGATGCGTCGCAATCAAAAAAGATTTGTTAATTTTGTCGTCAAAGTAAAAACTCGCAAGAATTATACGCTAATGAAGTATGTCGGCGCACATGTAAGTGTCAATGGAGGAGTGTCAACCGCTCCGTTGCGTGCCAGGGAGATTGGTGCGAAAGCATTTGCCATATTCACCCGGAATCCGTCAAGATGGCGTTCGGCAGCCATCTCAGAGGCAGAGGCTGAGGCATTCAAAATCAACTGTGCTGAAAACGGATTTACGAGCAATCTTATCCTGCCCCACGACAGTTTCCTGATCAATCTCTGCGCTCCCGACCCGCAGAAGCTACACATGTCGCGCGATGCATTTCTTGACGAGTTCCGGCGTTGCGAACAGTTGGGACTGACTCTGCTCAATTTCCATCCCGGCAGCCATCTCAACGCCATCGAGTCCGACAAGGCGCTCGATCTGATCGCCGAGTCAATCAACATGACCCTCGACAAGACTTCCGGAGTCACCGCTGTAATAGAAAACACCGCCGGACAAGGAAGCAACCTCGGCAATGAGTTCGAACATCTCGCCCGCATTATTGACGGTGTGGAGGACAAGGAGCGTATCGGCGTCTGCATCGACACATGCCATGCATTCAGCGCGGGCTACGATCTTGAGTCCGAGGAAGGCTACAACGAAGTATGGCGCAAGTTTGACGAGATTGTCGGCAGAGACTATCTGCGCGCTCTGCATCTCAACGACGACAAACGCGAGCTTGGCTCACGTATCGACCGACATGAGTCGATCGGCAAAGGGACGCTTGGCGAAGGCTTCTTCCGACGCATGATGAACGATCCACGCTTCGACAACATGCCGCTGATTCTCGAAACTCCTGACGAGGAGATCTGGGCCGACGAGATTGCTTGGCTCTACGCTCAGACTGAAAAATAAATCAATCATATGTGAAATCACATTATAAACACTATTAGTTAACTCTATAAATTCTATTTACATGAAAACTAAGCCGGATTTAGGCTTCTGGAAGCTATGGAACCTCAGCTTCGGATTCTTTGGAGTCCAGATAGCCTACGCACTACAGAGCGCCAACGTGTCGCGTATCTTCGCGACAATCGGCGCCGATCCCCATGATTTAAGTTATTTCTGGATTCTCCCTCCTCTCATGGGTATGCTCGTGCAACCCATCGTCGGCACAATGAGCGACAAGACATGGAACCGCTTCGGACGCCGACTCCCGTACCTCATTGTAGGTGCCCTCGTGGCAGTGCTCGTGATGTGCCTTCTCCCCAACGCCGGAAGCTTCGGTCTCACGGTCTCATCGGCCATCATAGTCGGTCTGATCGCGCTGATGATGCTCGACACATCGATCAACATGGCCATGCAGCCCTTCAAGATGCTTGTGGGCGACATGGTCAACGAGAAGCAGAAAGGTCTCGCCTACTCCATCCAGTCGTTCCTCTGCAACGCCGGATCCGTAGTGGGATTCGTGTTCCCCTTCGTGCTTGCATGGATCGGCATTCAGTCGGTAGCTCCTGAAGGTGTCGTACCCCCGAGTGTGATCTGGTCGTTCTATATCGGCGCCGGCATCCTGATGCTATGCGTGGTCTATTCGCTTGTCAAGATCAAGGAATGGCCTCCCAAAGTCTATGCCGAATACAATGGAGGCAACACCGACGAATCCGCACCCAAAGAGAAGACAAATCTCTTCAAACTTCTCAAACACGCTCCCTCGACCTTCTGGACAGTCGGTCTCGTGCAGTTCTTCTGTTGGTTTGCGTTCCTCTTCATGTGGACCTACACCACCGGAACCATCGCAACTACAGCGTTTGACACTCCCGTAATCGACAAGATCTCGGCCGTCAGCGACGGCACCAACTCGATAGGAGGCAAATACATCCTTATCAACGACACCGTGACTATCGTCAAGGAAGGTAAGGCTCTTGTGAAAGGCATGACAGCCGGAACGACATTCACGGACTGCGAGAATATCGTGATCAACGGCAAGGACACCATCGTCAAGGACCGCATGATCGTCAACGACGCCACTTCCGGCATTGCCAAGTGTGACTTTACCAAGCCGTTCGCTAAAGCCGGCGACACCATCGCCGTCAACGGCAACAAGACAGTTCTCGCCGCCGACGCCAAGCTCAACAATTACCTCGACGGACTCACCGGCAAGGTGAAATTCTCCAAAGGACAGAATGTTGTCCGCGACCACACCACGGGCGTCCTCGACGTAATCGAGAAAGAGGATGTCGAGATCGCCGACGCCTCCAAGGCCAAGTTCGAGACACACAAGGACCTCGACACTGCTTCCCGCCAGTACAACTCCGCCGGCGACTGGGTAGGTATCCTCTTCGCTGTACAGGCTCTCGGTTCCGTTCTCTGGGCTGTTGTTCTGCCGCGCTTCAAGAGCCGCAAGCTCTCCTATTCGCTTTCGCTTATACTCGGAGCAGTGGGATTCGTATTGGCCGGAACCATCAGCAACCAGTATCTTCTCTTCATTCCGTTCGTGCTTATCGGATGCGCATGGGCTGCAATGCTCGCATGGCCGTTCACCATCCTTACAAACTCGCTCAAGGGCGGCAATATCGGCGCATACCTCGGACTGTTCAACTGCTCCATATGTATGCCGCAGATCGTTGCGGCCATCACCGGCGGCTGGATTCTCTCACTCTTCAGCACCCCGGGACAGATCGCTCCACAGTATATAATGATGATCATCGCAGGCGTATCGCTCTTCATCGGTGCCCTTTGCGTCGGTGTCATCAAGGAGGCTAAATCCTCTAAGGAAAAGGTCAAGGAGAACGTTCCCGTCTCCGAAGACCTCTAAGCCGGAAAACATATTCAATTTAATCAGAGTCCGGCGAAACAAAGAACCGGACTCTGATTCTTTTTACAACACATAAAAGACCTTAATAATAACACCATGGACACAAAAGTAAAACTATGCCCCAACAAGCTCGTGAGGCATTTAGGCAAGCCTCAGGCTGAATTCCGCAAGGCCGACATCATCAAGTATGTCAACGAGGTCGGCATCCGCATGATCAATTTCATGTATCCTGCCGGCGACCACAGACTAAAGACACTCAATTTCGTGGTCAACTCGGAGGAATACCTCGACTCGATCCTTACCTATGGCGAACGTGTCGACGGCTCCAGTCTCTTCCCCTTCATCGAGGCCGGAAACAGCGACCTCTACGTCGTGCCTCGGTTCAGTACCGCGTTCGAGGATCCGTTCGCTCCGGTGCCGACCGTGACGATGCTTGCCACCTTCTTCGACAAGGACGGCAATCCGCTCGCTTCCTCCCCTGACAACACGCTGCGCAAGGCTGCGGAAAGTTTCACACGCATCACGGGGCTGGAATTCTACGCTATGGGCGAATTGGAGTATTACGTCGTGGCCGATGATCCCGGACTCTTCAAGGCCACGGATCAGAAAGGTTACCACGAGTCGGCTCCCTTTGCGAAGTTCAACGACTTCCGAACCATCTGTATGCAGCACATCGCAGAGGCCGGAGGTCAGATAAAGTACGGCCACAACGAGGTCGGCAACTTCACCCTCGACAACAAGATCTACGAGCAGAACGAGATTGAATTCCTTCCGGTGAGAGCCGAGGAAGCCGCCGATCAACTGATGATCGCCAAGTGGGTGATCCGCAATCTCGCGATGCGCGAACAGCTCGACGTCACCTTCGCGCCCAAAATCACAGCAGGAAAGGCAGGCAGCGGACTCCACATCCATTTCAAGCTGATGAAAGGCGACGAGAATGTCATGCTTAAGGACGGACATCTCAGCGACGACGCAAAGAAAGCCATTGCGGGCATACTCGATCTCGCTCCCGCCATCACGGCGTTCGGCAACAAGGTGCCGACTTCCTATCTGCGTCTTGTGCCGCATCAGGAAGCACCGACCAACATATGCTGGGGCGACCGCAACAGATCCGTTCTTGTACGTGTGCCTCTCGGCTGGAGCGGTGAGGGCGACATGTGTGCCGCTGCCAATCCGCTTGAAGTCAGCACACTCGGCGAAGCACCTCAGAAACAGACTGTGGAACTCCGCAGCAGCGACAGCAGCGCCGACATCTATCAGCTGATCGCCGGAATGATCATGGCCGCAAAGCATGGTTTCGAAATGAAGGATGCCCTCAAACGAGCCGAAGAGATGTATGTCAACGTCAACATCCATTCCTCCGATAACAACGATCGCCTGCAGCAGCTCGGCAGCCTCCCCGACAGTTGCTGTGCCTCGGCCGAAGCACTCGACGAACTGCGCGGTTATTTTGAAGCAGACGATGTCTTCTCCCCCGACATGATCGACGGCATAATTTCGCGCCTGAAGAAATACAATGACCGCGACCTGCGCCGCAAAGTCAACAACTCTCCATCCGCGATGCAGGAACTTGTCTACAAATATTGGCACTGCGGATAACAAATACCGCCTCCTGACTGTTTATAGTGTAGAACCTTACAAAAAGGTTCTGCACTTTTTTTAACAGACTTTTATTCCAAGGCAATGAAGAAGATAATTATAATGGGAGCAAGCTCCGGAATCGGTCTCGAAGTGGCCGGGATGCTTGCTTCGCGCAACGTGAGAATCGGCGTTGCGGCACGCAACACCATGCCTCTTGAGGAACTGAAATCACGCTATCCGGACTGCGTGGAGTACGCCTCCATCGACATCTGCAAGCCCGACGCCCCTCTTAAGCTTGACAATCTCATCGACGCGGTGGGAGGCATGGACATCTATCTCCATGTGGCCGGAATCGGCTACGAGAATCTTGACCTCGATCCTGAGCGTGAGGCCGCTATCGTCAACACCAACTGCGTCGGTTTCTCGCGTATGCTTTCGGCGGCATACCGCTATTTCCGCAGCCACGGAATCGCGGGACAGATCGCCGCAGTTACATCCGCGGCCGGAACCAACGGAATCGGACGTCTCTCGGCCTACAGCTCGTCGAAAAAATTCGGTCAGACATATATCACGGCTTTGGAGCAGCTGAGCTTCTCTGAGAACGCCGGCATCAAATTCACCGACATCAGGCCCGGATGGGTGCGCACGCCTCTTCTTCTCGACAATGTAAAATATCCTTTCGAGATGTCGGTCGAATATGCCGCACGTCAGGTAATCTACGCCATTGCCAAGCAGGAACGTGTGTGGATCTTCGACTGGCGTTGGGATGCCGTCGTCAACATCTGGCGTTGGATTCCAGACAAGACATGGGTGCGTATGCGTGTGCCGGTGTCTGTCCCCGACATCAGGCTGCCATGGCCGATCTCTGCTCTCACCGAGCGCAGATCCGACGAACGCAACGCCCACGCCACCGACGATACCGAAGGTCCCGTGAAGGAAAATGCCAAACTGGAGAACAAGACTCGTCCATGACATACAGCAACAGGACTTTGGACAGCGGACAGAAACGCCGTTACAGCCGCAATATACTTCTGGAGGAGATCGGCCTCGAAGGCCAGCAACGTCTGCTTGACACTAAGGTACTTATCATCGGGAGCGGTGCGCTCGGATCCATCGCGGCGCTCTACCTTGCAGGATCCGGTGTCGGCACCATCGGTATTGCTGACTTCGACACAATCGACATCAGCAATCTGCAGCGACAGGTAGCTTTCTGCGAATCGGACACCGGGAAAAGGAAAGTCGCCGCTACTGCCGCACGCATGGCGGAAATTAACAGTGAGATCACAGTCATTCCGATTCAGTGTCTTATATCGGCCGGGAACATCGAGGAGACTGTGGCCGGCTATGATATTGTGATTGAGGGAAGCGACAACCCCGACACCAAATATCTCGTGTCGACAGCGTGCGAGAAGCTCGAAAAACGCTACTGTCTCGCCGGAATAGCGCAGTTTTCTGCGCAGGTGATGTCGTGGAAGCCGGGATGCATCGGTTACAGGGAGGTCTTTCCTGATGCTGCGGCGGAAGGCGAATTCATGCCTTGTGCCGTAGGTGGTGTCTGCGGTCCTCTCACAGGCATGATCGGAAGCCTTCAGGCAGTCGAGGCAATCAAGATAGCTCTTGACATCGGCCGACCTTTATACAACCGACTCCTGATTGTCAACGGACTCGATATGAAAATCCGGGAGGTAGAGCTTTGACCCGACCTCCCGGAAATATTTTTTGTGAGATGGGGTCTTAACGCAGACGATCGTACCCTTCGAGTTTCTTTTTATCTGAGTTGATGCAACGCCATGCTGTCAATACAGCAATCAAAGCTATGAAGGGAGCAGCCACAATCGATGACCATCCGGGAGCTTCCTGTGCCGTGATGCCGGAATAGTAGACAGTCAGAGCCTCGCTGAGACATGTGGCCATGATCAGCAGACATGTCAGCAGACAGAGGCGTTTCTGCAACCGCAGATTCTTGAAACAAAAAATAGCGATGAAGGGAATTGTCATCGACACGAGCGAAATGACGAAGATGTAGACGGTTGAAAGCAGATAGCCGGACTGTCCGCCCGCTGTCGGCTCTCCCTCATACTGCAAGCCGAGAGTCGTGATGTTGACAGAATCATTAAAATATTGTATCTGGCCGAGAGAGCAGAAAGAGAATAAACCCATCATTACAGCCGCGATAAGGAGGAGGACTGATTGCCAGCGTTGAATTACCATAGTCTTGTACTTATTATTAGAGATGTCTTGTTCTATAATCTGAAATGTCTTGTCTGATATCAGAGTTCACTTCGTGACGCAAATTTACGAATCTTTTCAGGATTAACAAAACCCTCTTCATTCCCCGGCATCTTATTTTTTCGTCCACCCAAATTTCATTGTTGCCATTTCATCGGCATAATTCTTAGCTTTAAGTTCTTCGAGAACTCTAACAAAAGATTCAGGCAGGTAAATGTTCTTCATGCCAAAAGCATGTGAAAAAAGAGGTGCTATATCCTCGTCCTTATAACCTGCAATTCCACAACCGATGCGGGTAACATAGAACTTGCATTGACTCATTATCATTGCAATCGTAATGAATTGGTCAATGTAATGCTTCATGGTCTCAAGTCCCTCCATTGTGGGTATTGCGTATGACTGACCTTGTAAACCAACACCAACTCCTTGAATTGCTCCGTAAAGTATTCTTGCGGTTCGAGCCGCCCCTCCTTTATGTGAACCTTGGAGATTGCTGCCAAAGACAAAAAACGAGTCTCTCGGGAGCTTTTCCGGGACTATCTCAGGAGTTATATACGGATGCATCGGATGTTCTTTAGGCATGATAAATTCATTGTTTGTAGCTATGCAGTGTCTAGAAAGAGTTAAATTTGAGGCCGGTAGGAGAAAGGACGAGGATTATTCTCCGGCAGAGACTGTGAAATCAACCATATTGAAATGAATTTTTCCAAATTGCATTAACGACTTCACTCCGAGATTACATTCGTAATCGGCAGAAAGTGGATTGGAGCCTGGATTTACTGTAATTTGTGGTACGGTAACGGTATTGCCTCCCAAAGTAATATTCACGTCAGGAAGGTTGTAGGCCTCCGAAATATGAACTCCACCGATACCTGCCGTCCGCACTGTTTCCGGCGTGGCATTTGACAAAACATATTGTTTGTTCCTTTCAAAGAAATCTCCGTTCAAAGAACCAAATGAGGCATCGCCGGTGTCAATGCAAATCCACATTGGATTGTTGTGGATTACACCTTTGGTAATCAGATTCATCTGCTGAGAGAAGTTCATGTTGGGTCGCACATTGCCCCTGTCGGGAGCGACAGAGGGAATAGTAATTTCATTTTTGACAAAATCAATAGTCAAATCCTTAAGTTGTAACATCAGCTCACCACCGACAACCAATCCAAGACAATCCATATATTGGTTTGCCTCCTCATTATCGACTGCCAAATCAACAATTACAAAGGGTACATCCTTGACAGTAATGTTTCCGAGTTTGATTTCCTTTGCAATAACATATTGAGCCTTCTGTCTGCCGATGCCCAATACATTATTGTATGCTTCAAGCGGAATCAAATTCAACTTTCGCGCCAAAGAATCGGAGATGATATTTACTCCGGCACCGGTGTCAAAGGTTATATCAGATTCAATACCATTTACGGTGCTATTTTCAAGTTTCATCAGCACCGACTTTTTCTCCGGGTTTCCGACAGGTACGATTTTGAAAGGAATGACCCCTTGTTTTCCGTTAATGGAAATCATATATGGATTGTATGCTGATAAGGCTCTATATCGGTCGATATATAGTTGCACACCTGCAACGGCTGCTGAATCAAGATATTGCTTCGTAGCATCAAGTACAGAAGTTAATACGGAAGCTGCTTCGAAATTATTCCCGATTTTGCTGTAATCCATCGAAAGCATAACAGCAGAGTTTAGCAGGTTGCTTAAATCAAGACTGGACGAATAATTGTTGAGCAAATCCTCAAATGCTGGGATTGAAACATCGGGTCGATTAAGGCGGTTGCCTAAAAGTCCACGCGAGAAGACCTCCAGGAATGGATTGATGGAGTCTTTGGGCACTTCATTATAAATGGAGTCCAATGCGAACCAGTCACTTGTGTTCATTGCGTTGGCGATACGCTCATCAACAGATTGAGCAAAACTTGCCAATGCCGAAATCGTCAAAATGACGTAGAGCAATAACCTTCTCATTGTTGTTGTAGATGTTTGTTGCACAAAGTTACATATTATTTTCAATCAAGTATCAACAAATGCTGAGAAATAAGACAATTACAAATGCATTATCTTTTCCTGACATTTTCCGGGTGAAAATTTCCGATAGTCCGATATTATTAACTACTTTTGGCCTGAAATTTGTACTTCCTCAGACATGACTATCAAAGAAATCAACGAAATATACAGACATGTCAGCCGTCTACTCGGCGAAAACATGCTCTCTGCGGCCATTTCCGCTCTTGAAAACCTAATCGCACACGTCGGCGACTTCCGCTATCAGGAGGAGATTACTGAGATACGCAATACTTACTCGATGATGCTCCATTACTTCATCGAGGGCGTTCCCGACGCAAAACGTAGGGAAATCACCGTGCAGTTGGCCGCAAGACTCGATCGGCTGAACGACCGCCTCAACTACAATGCTCTGTCAATGTCGATGACGAGCGATTACTTCTCTCTCGTCCGCTCGCAACAGCTTGCCTCCGTGACAATTTCCCAACTGCTCGATCAATATGATGAGGCACTTAAGAAAGCTTCAATTTCAGAAGCGGCGGATGTCTATTCCGGCAAGCTATATGCCGACCTTCAGGAGGCTGTCTATCGTCTGTTCAACAAGGTGTGGATCACCCAGTTCCTCGACAAAACAGCCACAGACGCGCTATCGGCGAGACTTTCGGCAAACAGCTCTGACGATACTGAGACATCCCACAGCTCAATATTACAGTCGGCAATTCTCTGCTCGCTCTATTTAGGCACGATGCAGTATTATGACCGCGCAAAGGTGAAATTGATCCTCACGACTCTTCTTAACAGCCAGGATTGCACGGTTCTGGCACGCGCCTACGTCCTTCTGGTGCTTCTTCTTGCACGCTACAGCGACACAATCGGCAAGGACAAATCCCTAAAGTCTCTTCTTACTCTCGTGGCCGACAACGACAGCTTCCACGGCATCTACAAGGAGATCATAACCGACTATATAAGAAGCCTCGACACAGCCCGAATCAACAAGACGATTGCAGAAGACATCATTCCGGGACTGATCAAGATGCGTCCCGATCTGGAGAAGGCGTTCCGCAAGATGGAGCATGATCTTGACAGCGAAGAGTCGGACTATAATCCTGAATGGGAGGAGATGCTGAAAAAAAGCGGACTGGAAGATAAGATGCGCAAGCTCACCGATCTGCAGATGGAGGGAGGCGACATGTTTATGATGGCTTTTGCCGGAATAAAGAAGATGGCCTTCTTCCGCAATCCCGCCAACTGGCTGCTTCCATTCTCCCCTCTGCACACGGAGATTAACGAATCTGTCAAACGTATGCCGAAAGAGTTCACGGATATGCTGACCCGAGGGTCGATTTTCTGCGACAGCGATTGCTACAGTCTCTTCCTCGGACTTAAGATGATGCCGGAATCTTCCTTCAACATGATGGCCTCGCAGATTCAGCAGCAGGTCGGTCAGTTTGACGAAGACCGAATGACTTCGCTTAAAAAGGAGATGCAGCCGAAGCTCGAAATGCACATCAGCCGCTTCTTCAAAGACATCTACCGCTTCTACCACCAGTATGTCAACGCAGCGGAGTTCTACAATCCTTTCAACCACATTACAGACTTCGCTTCGCTGCCGGTGGCCGGACGATACATCGACAATCCCGAAGACCTTGAATTTTTCGGCAATCTCTTTTTCCGCAGAAATCTGTGGAAAGAGACGATCGTCACTTTCTCTCATCTTGAACGCCATTACGACGACTTCCTGAAAGCCTCAGGCGACATGAAATCACCGGAATACTACCTCTCGTATCACTACGTTCCTGCCGATGAAACCATCGAATCCACGCTATCCTGCATACTGGAGAAAAAAGGCTACGCTCAGATGCGTCTGCATGACTACAGCGGCGCTCTTGACACTCTGCTCAACGCTCAGTATTATCAGGAACCATCGGCATGGATCATGTCGCGTGCAGCCGACTGTCTGCGCAATTTGGGTGAGAACGCACTCTACGGAAAATTTCTCGATCGAGCGCTGGAGATCGATTCCGAAAACAAACGACTGCTCCTTAAACGCAGCAGACTCTTCATGGAGAATGGAGAGTATGAAAAGTCTGTGGGAATGTTCTATAAGCTCAATTACCTCGATCCGGAGAATCTACTTTACATTCGCACACTTGCATGGTGCCGTTGTCTGCAATCCGAACCCGAAAAAGCCCTTGAACTTTACAATAGGATAGACTCCGATAAACAAGAGCCGTCCGACCTTCTCAACATCGGGCATTGCAATTTTGCCCTCGGCGACTACACGGAGGCTGTAAAGAGCTACACAAGCTACATCGCGCTTACCGACGCTACGCAATTTATAAAGGCATTGAAGGAAGACACTGCATCGCTTAAGTTCCTGCAACAATATTCCACAGAGCTTGCCTGGACTCGCGATGCCGCGCTTCTCCGTGCCTCCCGATAAGCGAAGCCGCATTATCTATTGGCAGAATTTGAAAAGTTTTGTAATTTTGCGGAAAAGAAAATAACCGATAAGATAAGTCATGGCCCAGAAAACCGGAATACCCAAAGGAACCCGCGATTTTTCGCCCATTGAGATGGCGAAAAGAAACTATATATTCGACACAATCCGCAGCCAGTTCAAACTATTCGGCTACAAGCAGATAGAGACTCCCGCGATGGAGAATCTATCAACCCTGATGGGAAAATACGGCGAAGAGGGCGACAAACTCCTTTTCAAGATTCTCGACAGCGGCGACTTCCTTAAGAAAGTTGACGACCGGCAGCTTCTCGAACGCAACTGCGTGCGCCTGACTCCCAAAATCGCAGAGAAAGGTCTGCGATATGATCTCACAGTACCGTTCGCACGATTCGTGGTGCAGCACCGCAACGAAATCAACATGCCCTTCAAGCGTTTCCAGATTCAGCCTGTGTGGCGTGCCGACCGTCCTCAGAAAGGACGTTACCGCGAGTTCTATCAGTGCGATGCCGACGTTGTAGGAAGCGACTCTCTGTTTAACGAAGCAGAGCTTGTCAGCCTCATCGACGCAGTCTTCAGCAAGCTTAAAGTAAACGTTGCGATCAAGCTCAACAACCGAAAGATTCTCAGCGGTATAGCTCAGGTACTCAACTGCGAGGACAAGATTGTAGACATCACAGTCGCCATCGATAAAATCGACAAAATCGGCATCGACAACGTCAATGCGGAGCTTCTTGAAAAGGGAATTCCCGCTGAAGCAGTCGAAGCACTTAAACCTTTACTTGAACTAAGCGGTGACAATCATTCCAAACTCAGCACAATGCGTGAATTCCTCGCATCCTCCGAAACCGGACTCAAAGGTGTCGAGGAGATGGAGGAGGTGCTGAAACTTTCCGAATCGCTCCATCCGGAGGCAGAGATCGAAGTAGACTTCTCGCTGGCTCGCGGACTCAACTACTACACCGGCACAATCATTGAGGTTAAGGCAAAAGACGTCGAGATCGGAAGTATCACCGGCGGCGGACGTTACGACAACCTCACCGGCGTTTTTGGTATGCCGGGACTTTCCGGTGTCGGCATCAGTTTCGGCGCCGACCGCATCTACGACGTGCTCAACGCCCTCGACCTTTATCCCGATGAAATCACCGGAACCGTCAAGATTCTGTTTGTTAATTTCGGCGAGAAAGAGGCGATCAAATCGCTTGAATATGTCAATAAGCTTCGCCGCAGCGGCATATCCGCACTCCTATATCCTGACGCTGCCAAGATGAAGAAACAGATGGCGATGGCAAACGACGACAAGGTGCCTTTCGTCGGCATTGTGGGTGAAAGCGAGCTTGCCGCAGGAAAGATAATGCTCAAAGATATGGAAAGCGGTGAGCAGTCGCTCCTTTCCATCGATGAAATCATCGAAAAACTGAAATAGACGATGATTCCATCGATTTCCGGAACCAAAAACCGCACCAGTCTTCAATCCATCTTCTGGATTTTTGTGCTGGCACTTGTCGTGTCCTCTTGCGGCTCAAAAAACGCAACAAATGCGGGCGAAAACAAAGTCAACACCCTGAAATACGCTGATCATCTCAAGATGTGGGAGGAAAATGACGGCACCACATTCGCCGAGGTTTACAATCAGAATGACACGACAAAACCGCTCGCACTCTACATCTTCCCTGACAAGGGGAAAGCCGAGGACTACAAACGTCGTTTTCCCGACTCCGTTGTCGTGACGGAAGACACCGGAAATTTCCTCGTCTATACCTCCGTCTATTCTTCCGCGCTCGATGAAATGGGCGTTTCCGACAAAATCGGAGCTGTCGTCGACGCCGGATATTTCACCGATCCATCGATCAAGGATGCCATTGCTTCCGGAAAGATTCTTGACGCAGGCACCTCGCAGCAACCCTCACAGGAGAAACTTATTGCGCGCAAACCGAGCCTCGCAATGGTCAGCGTCTACGATGGCATGGACGTCAGCTCCCTTAGAAAGCTTAACATTCCTGTCGTCTACATGGCCGACAACCTTGAGGCCACGCCGCTCGGGCGTGCCGAGTGGATAAAATTCATCGCGCATCTTGCAGGCAAACCGGAAACCGGCGACAGCATCTTTCGTCAGGTCGAATCCGAATACCTGAAGCTCAAGGACATGGCCTCAAAAAGAACTGACCGTCCGAAGGTAATGGTCGAGAACATGTATCAGGGCGTCTGGTATGTTCCCGGCGGTAAAAGCTATGCCGCGGAACTGATCTCGGATGCCGGAGGAAACTATCCATGGAAAGACAACGTCGACAACGGATCGCTATCGCTCTCGTTCGAGCAGGTGCTCCACAAAGCCTCAGATGCCGATGTCTGGCTTTTGAAACTCTTCAATGAGGAACTGACTTCCGACGGACTCAAAGCCAAGGATGAACGCAACATGCTATTTGCGCCTGTGGCAAAACATGGCGTATGGTATTCCAACACTGCCACTTCGCGGCTTTTCGATGAATTTCCGTATCATCCGGAGCTTCTGCTGCGCGATTATATCGCAATCTTCCATCCGACAATTCTTCAGGACTACACTCCACGATATTTCCGACCTATGAACTATTGAGCCAACGACAATGGCAGCAGACAGAAACCTTAAACTCACCGGAATGGCGGGATGCATCATCCTGACTCTCCTCACACTGCTTCTGTTCTGCGGCGCGCTTGTCTGCGGTCAAGTCGATCTTCCTTTCTCAACAGTAATCGATACACTTTTCGGCAGGAATGATGATGCCGTGACCCACGCCATCATATTCGAGGCAAGGCTTCCGATGGCTATCACGGCAGTCTGTGCCGGAGCATCGCTCTCAGTTGCCGGGCTGATCCTGCAGACTGTCTTTCGCAATCCTCTCGCAGGGCCTTCGCTGTTAGGCGTTTCATCGGGAGCAAGTCTCGGAGTTGCGCTCGTGATGATGGGAGGTGCCTCCGGCGTCCTTTTAGCCGACGCATCCGTAGGGTCGTGGCTGATAGTAATGTGCGCGGCCATTGCCGGAGCCATGGTCGTGATGGCCATACTCCTCTCCTTCTCCTCCGTTGTCCGCAACGGCGTCATGCTCCTCATCATCGGCGTCATGGTAAGCTACCTCACCTCGTCCATCATCTCATTGCTCAGCTACATCGCCCCCTCCGATTCGCTGAAGACTTTCACACTCTGGGGACTCGGCAGCTATTCCGGAGTCACCATGAGCAAGATACCAGCATTCGCCTTTGCCACCCTGATACTCTGTCTGTTGAGTATCGGCTGCATCAAGCCGCTCAACGCCTTTCTGTTAGGTGAACGATATGCCTCCTCACTTGGTTATAACGTAAAACGTACGCGAGGAGTGTTGCTGCTCCTCTCCGGTCTGCTTACCGCTGTCGTGACGGCCTATTGCGGTCCGATAGGCTTCATCGGCCTGATTGTGCCTCACCTTGTTCGCATGACATTCCGCTCTTCCAACCACGCCATCATACTTCCGGCATCCCTGCTGATGGGAGCCGCCGTGAGTCTGCTGTGCGTGATACTTGCCAACGGAACCCTCAGCGACAATGCGCTACCAATCAACGTGGTCACACCCCTAATCGGAGTGCCTATAATCTGTTACATCATTCTCCAGCGCAACCGATTGCCCTACTTCAAATGAAAACCGACAGCCGCAAAATAATAGAGATGGAGAATCTGCGTATCGGATACCGCAGACACGGCGTTGCGGAAGGTATTGCAGACTGTATCTCCAATCCTTGTATTGTTGCATTGATCGGTCCCAATGGAGTTGGCAAAAGCACTTTACTCAAGACATTTACAGGCGAACTCCGTCCTCTTTCCGGCGATGTCAGGATTGAAGGCAAGCAGCCGACTGACTATTCCCGCCGCGAGCTTGCCCGCATCCTCGCCCTCGTAAGTACGGAAACAGACAGCTCTGCCGGAGGACTGACAGTCCGGGAGCTTGTCAGCCTCGGACGACAGCCGTTCACCGGTTTTTTCGGACACCTATCCGCAGACGACGAAAAGGCAGTTGACGAAGCGATGGAGCGCGTAGGTATCGCCGGAAAATCCGCATCATTCATCTGCAACCTGAGCGACGGAGAACGTCAGAAAGCCATGATAGCACGTGCATTGGCTCAGGAAACGCCGATAATAATACTCGACGAACCTTTCTCTTTCCTCGATCCTACTGCCCGCATCGAGATCTTCACAATGATGCGCCGAGAAGCCTCTGAGAACGGCAAGGTAATCATCCTCTCCACCCACGACGTCGCACAGGCGCTCCGTCTGGCCGACAGGCTCTGGATGATGGGCAACGGCAGATTCTTCTGCAAGTCTCCCTCCGACAAGGATGTCGCCTCAGTCGTCTCCTCCATATTCAAATCTGAAAAAGCTGTCTTCTCACCCGAAATTATGGATTTCACCGCTGCCGAGACCCAAGACGTTTCGCAGCGAAACTTAACGTCAAAATAGCTATGAAAGAATTAAGCATCAAACAGTTCATGTATTCGCAGCCCGGACCAAGGGATGTCAATGCGACTGACAGGATATATCTCGACCTCTGCAACAATCTCCTGAAACTCTGGGATCAGAGCGGATTGCTCGCCGATACTCCCGACGAACTGCGTCAGGCTGCCGTCCTCGGTATCATCGGCTACTATCAGGACGTGCTTTGCGACACCGGACTATGGCGAAGCTTCACCGATGAATGCCTGAGAAAATATGGCCGCCGTGTGCCCTTCCACTCCGCAACCGAGGAATATATCGTCTACGAACTCAACCGCAGTGACATCGAGTTTGTGCTCTGGTATCAGCTTGCATTCAATTCGATGCAATATCGTTTCCGCTATCCTCTTGACCCCGAGCTCGTGGAACTTGCCGGAATCTTCTTCACGGCTCTTGAGAGCGGCTACGACGACATGGTCAATCCCGAAGACTACCGCGAATTTTTCGACGTCGAGCTTAACAACCCGGAATATGCCGAAAAACTCTACAATTTCATCCACTGGCTATACTGGCGCAGCTGGCTGATTTTCCCGCCTTTCCAGCTGTCTTTCTCACAGATATATCCGGAGATGATGGAGCTTCGCAACGCCGCGAAGGACGAGGAGGACGCCAAGAAGAAGATAGAGCAATTCCAGCATCAGGTCATGGCAACGATGCCTACCGGCCCACTCGCCTACACCCTCCGCGAATGGCTCGCCCTCATTGTCGAGGGACGCCATCCGAAAGAAAAGGTACGCAAATTTGTCGCTCCGGAAGGTTCCGGCGACGAGGGACTGACGGAACATCCTTTCTACACTTCTTTCATCAAAGCCAACAGCGGCTCACCGATCCGTTTCATCGAGTCTTACAAGGAGCTCAACCGCTTCTTTATCGAAGGCATGGGCTGGGAAGAGGGACAGGATCATCTTTCCTCCATGAAAGGTCACGGCAATTTCGTCCTAATGGCTACACCTCACAGTGGCCTGATGGTTGCCAAGAACATAGCCAAGTGTGTCAAGCATCCTGACAACGCACTCTACGACGAAGAGTATGCCCGCAAATACGCCTTCAACCTCATCTCCCAGCGTGCAGTATGTCCCGGCGACATGCTGCGCTACATATGCGAGAACGGCTGGCTTCCCGACATGACATTCCCGGAATATCCGACTCTCCGCGGCAGCCACGACATGCCTTCCGAAGAGGCTCGCCGTAAGGCTGCGGTAGAGAATTGGGATTTCCTTTCCAGAGCATATCTTCAGGAATACTATCGTGGAGATTGATTCGCCAACTATTTGATTAACTGACTAATATACTACAATGAAGAAACTCGTAATCTGCCTCGCGCTTCCATTCATTTCCGCTTTCTGCTCCCCTGCTTTCGGCCAGACCACAAAGGAGGAGACTCTTTCCGACCTCAACCGCACCGGCGGCGTCTATTATGCCTATCCGGAGCCGGAAAAGCCCTCGACACCCGCTCCAAAAGGCTATGAGCCGTTCTATATCAGCCATTTCGGACGCCACGGTTCGAGGTATCTCATAAGTGACAACGACTACACTCGTGTCGCCTCACTTCTTGAAAAAGCCGACAAGGCAAATGCCCTCACACCTCTCGGCAAAAATCTAAAGGCTCGCCTCGATACCCTTATGATCGAGACACGGGGACGCGGAGGCGATCTCTCTCCCCTCGGCGCTCGCCAACACCGTGGCATCGCTGAGCGAATGTATAAGGCTTATCCGCAGGTGTTTAAGAGTAATGCCGATGTGGAGGCACGAAGCACACTCGTTGTGAGATGCGTGCTGAGCATGGCCGCTTTCACCGAACGTCTCAAGGAGCTTAATCCGGCTCTGAAAGTGACCCGCGAATCGAGCAACCGCTACATGCCATACCTCAACTACTACACTCAGGAGAGCGAGAAATACCGCACCAACGGCGAATTCGGCAAAGAACGTTACCGAAAGTTCAAGGAACGCCACACTCATCCCGACCGCCTCGTCAACGCAATCTTTTCAGACAAGGACTTCATCGAGTCCACGGTCAATCCCTCCGACTTTATGTGGGACATCTACTGGCTCGCATCCGATGCCCAGAATGTCGAGACACCCATATCATTCTATGATCTGCTGACTCCGGACGAACTGTTCGACCTCTGGCAGACATTCAACTACGACTTCTATGTCAACTGCTCCAACTACAAGGGCAACAAGGGCATCCGCGTGGCCAACAGCAAGCCTCTGCTCCGCAACATCGTCGAAACCGCCGATTCAATCATAGCCACAGGCAGCAACGCCGCTACACTCCGTTTCGGCCATGACGGCAACATAGTGCCTCTCTCGGCACTAATGCACCTCGACGGCTGCTACAATTCCATCGACGACCCCGACAGATTCTTCGAAGCCTTCTCCGACTGGAAGATATCACCGATGGCTTCCAACATCCAGCTCATTTTCTTCCGCAACAAGAAGAATCCCGACGACATCATCGTCAAGCTTATGCTCAACGAACGCGAGAAATCCCTCCCGATCGCTACAGATATGGCGCCATTCTATCATTGGAACGATGTCAGAACCTTCTTCAACGAAGTAATCGAGGCGCCGGATTCCGCCCTGATTGAAACTCCTCTGAAATGAAAATAATCCTTTATAACGCTCAGATAATCAACCGTGACAGACGCTTTCAAGGCTTTGCCGAGATTGACGGCGACAAGATCAGCCATGTAGGCGAAGGCAACCCGGATGCCGGACTGCTCCACTACTACGGGGAGAACGCCATCAACCTCAAAGGCCACTGGTTGCTTCCGGGAGCCATTGACTCTCACGTCCATTTCCGTGAGCCGGGACTGACCCACAAAGCTGACATTCATTCGGAATCGCGCGCTGCTATTGCCGGAGGTGTAACGTCATTTATCGACATGCCCAACACGAAACCCGCAACACTTTCGATGGCCGACATCGACGACAAATGCTCCATCGCAGCATCGGAATCGTGGGCAAACTATGCCTTTTATATCGGCGCTTCCGCCGACAACATAAATGAACTGCGGGAAGCGGACTACGCCCGGGTTCCCGGCATAAAGCTTTTTCTCGGCTCTTCGACCGGCAACATGTGTGTCAGCGATGAGAAAGTGCTTGATGAAATCTTCTCTCTGCCGCATCTGATTGCTGTCCACTGCGAAGACGAAGAGGTCATCAATTTCAACTCCTCCGCCCTACGCAAAATCTATGGCAACAATTCTGCGCCCCTCGCATGGCATCCTGTGGTCAGATCCGAACTCGCCTGTTACAAATCCACGGAAGCGGCAATCCGCCGTGCAATGAGATTCGGCACACGTCTCCACATCTGCCACGTCACGACGGAGGAAGAACTTCATCTCGCCGAAGGGAAAAAGAACATTACCCTTGAAGCCTGCATCCCTCATCTGTGGTTCACTGACGAGGACTACGACCGCAAAGGCGCGTTCATAAAATGCAACCCCGCAGTAAAAAGCAGCCGCCACCGCAAAGCTCTGCGTCAGGCCCTGTCCACCGGAGCCATCTCGGTGGTGAGCACCGACCATGCGCCCCACACCGTCGAGGAGAAGGAGGGCGATCTCTTCACGGCGCCTTCCGGAATGCCGATGGTTCAGTTCTCGCTCCGCGCAATGTTGCAGCTCGCCGCGCAGGGGGTGCTGACGCCTGAGCGTGTCGTCCGGCTGATGTGCCATAATCAGGCCGACCTTCTTTCGATAAAAGGTCGCGGCTACATCGACGAAGGATGCTACGCCGACCTTGTGGAGATTGATCCGGAAGGGTCGGAAAAACCTGTTGAAAACTGCGAAGTGATAAGCAAATGTGGCTGGACACCGATGCAGGGAGAACAGCTCGACGCAGCCGTAAGGCGTGTCTGGGTCAACGGATCCCTCACTTACGCCGACGGCAATTTCTCATCGGAATCATCCGCGATGCCCTTGCGCTTCGAAGAATAGACTAAACCGCAACGCAAAAATGTCGCCGGAATCCTATCGAGGGTTCCGGCGACATCTCTATAAATATGCGTGCGGTTAGCGGATAAACAGCATTTCGCGGTATTTGGGCAGAGGCCATGTCTCGTTGTCGACCATCAGCTCAAGTTTGTCGATGTTGTAGCGGATGCTCTCCATGAGAGGTGCCACAGTGTCGTGGTAAGCGATAGCCTTCTCGCGCTCGTCTGAGATTCTGTTGGCGACCTTGCGGGCGTTGACCATTGACTCGACATCGCTTCTGATGGCTGCGATATGGTCGGAGATTGCCTCGATCGACGCGAGATCCTGACGCGAGATCTTGTCGGCCTTCTCCCCTTTGAAGAGTTCCCGGATCTTGTAGACGTTGTCAAGAAGGAGGCTCTGATAGCGTGTTGCGGCAGGGATGATATGGTTGATCGCGAGATCGCCGAGCACGCGTGCCTCGATCTGAATCTTCTTGGTGTAGATCTCCCATTTCACCTCGTTGCGGGCTTCAAGCTCGATCTTGGAGAAGACGCCTGTGCGGGCAAACATCTCGACACTATTGTCCGAAAGGTAAGCGTCATACATCAGCGGAGCGGAGTTCTCGACGTCAAGGCCGCGGCGTGCAGCCTCCTCTTTCCACTCGTCGGAATAGCCGTTGCCGTCGAAATGGATGGGACGCGAATATTTGATCAGTTCGCGGATCTCGTCGAGAAGAGCCTCCTTCAGAGTGACACCCTTGGCCACAGCGGCGTCAACCTTGTCTGCGAACTTGTTGAGCTGATCGGCCACGGCGGCGTTGAGTGCGATCATGGCAGACGCGCAGTTGGCAGAAGAACCCACGGCACGGAACTCGAAGCGGTTGCCAGTGAAGGCGAAGGGACTCGTGCGGTTGCGGTCGGTGTTGTCGAGAAGAAGTTCCGGAATCTGAGCCACGTCAAGTCGAAGCTCCTCCTTGCCTTTCATCGACAGAGCCTCGTCACCCTTCTCGAGCTGCTCAAGGATATTGCTGAGCTGCGATCCGAGGAACATGGAGATGATTGCCGGAGGTGCCTCGTTTGCCCCAAGGCGATGGGCGTTGGTGGCGCTGATGATCGAAGCCTTAAGCAGGGCATTGTGGCTGTAGACAGCGGCCATGACGTTAACGACGAATGTCAGGAACTGAAGATTGTCTTTCGAAGTCTTTCCGGGAGCGAAAAGGAGCACGCCCTTGTCGGTGCCGAGGCTCCAGTTGTTGTGTTTGCCGGAACCGTTGATGCCGTTGAACGGTTTCTCATGGAGAAGCACACGGAAATTGTGACGGCGTGCGACTTCGTTCATGACAGACATCAGAAGGAGGTTGTGGTCGTTGGCAAGGTTAGTCTCCTCGAAGATGGGAGCAAGCTCGAACTGGTTGGGAGCCACCTCGTTGTGGCGGGTCTTGGCCGGGATGCCGAGCTTGTGGCACTCGATCTCCAGATCAAGCATGAACGCCTCAACACGCGAGGGAATGCTGCCGAAATAGTGGTCTTCGAGCTGCTGGTTCTTGGCACTCTCGTGGCCCATAAGAGTGCGTCCTGTCATCACGAGGTCGGGACGCGCGGCGTAGAGAGCTTCGTCAACAAGGAAATACTCCTGCTCCCAGCCCAGATAGCTCTGCACGTGCTTTACATCGGAATCGAAGTAGCGAGCCACACGCGTGCCGGCCTTGTCCACGGCATTGAGCGCGCGGAGCAGAGGAGTCTTGTAGTCCAGTGACTCGCCTGTATAGCTGATGAACACGGTAGGAATACAGAGGGTATTGTCGATGATAAACGCCGGAGAGGAGATGTCCCAGGCTGAATATCCTCTTGCCTCAAACGTGTTGCGGATACCGCCATTGGGGAATGAGGAAGCATCAGGTTCCTGCTGCACGAGGAGCTTTCCGGAAAATTCCTCGACAACGCCGCCCTTGCCGTCGTGCTCGACGAATGCGTCGTGCTTCTCGGCCGTACCGTCCGTCAGAGGATGGAACCAGTGGGTGTAGTGGCGTGCGCCGCAATCGATTGCCCACTGCTTCATGCCCTGAGCCACACTGTCGGCGACTTCGCGCGAAAGAGGCTCCTTGTTGTCAATAGCCTTGCAAAGCGCCTCGTATGTCTTCAGGGGAAGATACTCCATCATGCGCTGGCGGTTGAAGACATATTTGGCATAATACTGCTGCGGACGCTCGGCAGGAATATTCACCGGCACTGTCTTATGCGAAATCGCTTCTTCCACACATTTGAATCTGAACTTTGACATAATTCAAAAATTTAAAACCTTAGAAATATTAGTTGTACACACTGTTAATTCATAATTTCCTTAAACGTTCGGCAGCCTGCTCTGTATTCTCGAGGGTGTTGAAGGCCGTGAGGCGCACATATCCTTCACCGGCATGGCCGAATCCCACGCCCGGAGTGCAGACGATGTTGCACTCCTCCAGCAGTTTCCTGAAGAAGCTCCATGAATCCACGCCGTCCGGAGTCTTAACCCAGACGTAAGGTGCGTTGACACCGCCGAAAGCCTTCAGTCCGATAGACTCCGCACATTCGCGCAACAGCTTGGCATTGTGCATATAGTAGTCAATCGACTTGCGTATTTCGGCACGTCCCTCAGGGGTATAGACCGCTTCGGCTCCGCGCTGGATGATGTAGCTGGCGCCGTTGAATTTCGTTGTCTGGCGACGGTTCCAGAGCCGTTGCAGAGGCACCTCGGAGCCGTCGGCAGCCATACCTTTAAGCTCCTTGGGTACAACGGTATAACCGCAGCGCAGCCCCGTGAATCCGGCTGTCTTGGAGAAGCTGCGGAACTCGATGGCAACCTCCTTGGCGCCTTCGATCTCATAGATGCTGTGCGGCACATCCTTCTCAGAGATGTAAGCTTCATAGGCGGAATCGTAAAGAATGACGGAACCGTTCTCTCTCGCGTAGTCAACCCAAAGGCGCAACTGTTCGCGGGTCAGAGTTGTGCCTGTAGGGTTGTTTGGATAGCATAGGTAAATAAGTTCGGGACGCGTCGCCGGGAGCGCCGGTACGAATTCGTTGGCTTCCGTGCAAGGGAGAAACTCGATGCGCTCCCACTTGCCATCCTTCAGGACGCCGGAACGCCCGGCCATGACATTTGTATCAACATAGACAGGATAGACCGGATCGGTCACGGCCACCCGGCAATCGCGGCTGAATATGTCGCCGATATTACCGAGGTCGCTTTTGGCGCCGTCGCTGATGAAGATGTCCGGCGACTTAATATCGACACCGCGGTCGTGATAGTCGTGGCGTGCGATCTTGTCGCGCAGGAAATCGTAGCCCTGTTCGGGACCATAACCGTGGAATGTATCGGTCGCACCCTGATCCGCGACGGCATTCTGCATGGCGGTCAGAACCGTCGGCGCTATCGGCCGGGTCACGTCGCCGATGCCGAGGCTGATGATCTCGCTCTGAGGATGTGAACCTTTATATTCCCGGACAAGCTTCGCTATTGTTGAAAACAGATAGCTTTCCGGTAACTTTGTGAAATTATCGTTGATTCTTACCATTGAATTTCAAATATTGAAAATGCGAAAATACGTTGTGACAAACCTTGGAAAAAGAAGCGGAAGCCGACACATAGTGTGGCTTCCGTCAGGGGGTCATTGTTGTCGCGGGTGCATCCAGATGTTGTCACGCTCGGATTCGTAGTGATAAATACCCTCGGCTACTGTGGTAGCGCCGCCCGACATGAACACATGACCCGAAGGTCTGTCCCATTCTATTGTCAGGTCGCCGCCCGTAAGCCGGACTGTAACCGGCGAATCCGCAAGACCGAGGCTCATGGCCGCTACTGCCGTGGCACACGCTCCGGTGCCGCACGCCATCGTCTCGCCGCTTCCTCGCTCCCAGACACGCATCCTGATGAGGTGTCGGTCAAGGATTCGAGCGAACTCCACATTCGTCCGCTCGGGCCAATACGGATGCCTCTCTATCTTGGGTCCGGCGCCGAGCACCTGCTCATCCGTCGGATCGCTGTCCGTAAAGCAGATCGCATGGGGATTCCCCATAGAGACAAGATTGAGGCAAAATTTCTCACCGTCAATATCCACACATGCCATTCTCATCTGTGCGTCGGAAGTCGGGAGAGTATCAAGAACCGGGATAAACTCCGGTGCGAACTCTGGAGCTCCCATGTCGACCCTCACGTTCCTCACCTTGTTGTTATATTCGTCTATATCGAGATAAAGAACCTTGACTCCCGCGAGAGTCTCCAGATGAATTGTGGTCTTATCCGTGAATCCTTTCTCATAAAGATATTTGCCGACGCAGCGCGACGCATTACCACACATCTGGGCTTCCGAACCGTCGGCATTGAAAATGCGCATCCGAAATTCGACACTTTTCATTGCCGAACGTGATATCACGACCAGACCGTCGCCGCCGACACCGCAATGGCGATGACTGACAGCAACAGACAATCTGCTTATATTTTCGGGGAGGTTGTTGCCGGTGTCGTAGACATACACGTAATCGTTGGCGATTCCGTGCATCTTCACAAACTCTATTTCAGAGTGACTACACACCTTGTCTTTATTGTCTGCCGTATTCATATAATACGCGTGCAAATTTAGACATTTTTATTTTCCCACACAACAGACTCAAAAAATTTTTTGAGTCTCTCTTCCGATTACACCCATTTACACCTTATTATATAGACTAACAAAATCAGTCACTGGATTCACACAGAAAATCGCATTTTATGTTGTGTAACATAATTCTGATTGACCTGACTTCCGATTTTATTTGCTAAATTGCGACATCTTTTTAAAGACCGGTTGACGATTCTACGATCCTCACCTTTCATATACCTAAAAACTCACTTAAAATCATTGATACAATGAAGGATTACAAGACCAACGAGATTAAAAACATTGCCCTTCTCGGTAGCAAGGGCTCGGGTAAAACCACACTCGCCGAAGCTATGCTCTACGAGTGTGGAGTTATAAAACGCAGAGGCACAATCGACGCCGGAAACACTGTCAGCGACTATTTCCCCGTGGAGAAAGACTATGGCTATTCCGTATTCTCGACCGTTTTCTATGCCGAGTTCCTCAATAAGAAGCTCAACGTCATCGACAATCCCGGTTCCGAGGATTTCGTAGGCAACGCCTACACTTCGCTCGGTGTCTGCGACACAGGTGTCATCGTGGTAGATGCACAATATGGCGTCGAAGTCGGCACACAGAACATCTTCCGCACAGCCGCCAAGCTCAAGAAGCCTGTCCTCTTCGCGATCAATCAGCTCGACGGCGAGAAAGCCGACTACGACAATGTGATGGAACAGCTTCGCGAACATTTCGGCAACAAGATCGTGGCCGTGCAGTATCCCCTTGAGAGCGGCGCCGGTTTCCATTCCATGATCGACGTGCTCCTGATGAAGAAATACGAGTGGGGACCCGAAGGTGGCGTACCCACGATCTCGGACATACCCGAAAGCGAGATGGAAAAGGCTGAAGAGCTTCATCAGGCTCTTCTTGAGGCTGCCGCCGAAAACGACGAGACCCTCATGGACAAATTCTTCGAGCAGGGCCACCTCAGCGAAGACGAGATGCGCGACGGTATCCGCAAGGGTCTCATCGACCGCAGCATCCTCCCCGTATTCTGCGTCAGCGCCCTCAAGGACATGGGTGTCCGCCGCATGATGGAATTCCTCGGCAACGTCTGCCCATTCGTCAGCGACATGCCCGCACCTATGACCACCACAGGCGAGGAAGTAGCTCCCGACGACAACGGTCCCGTCAGCCTCTTTATCTTCAAGACATCCGTGGAACCGCACATCGGCGAGGTTACTTACTTCAAGGTGATGAGCGGCACACTCAAAGCCGGAGCTGACCTTGAGAACGTGACAAGAGGAAGCAAGGAGCGCATGGCTCAGCTCTTCTGTACATGCGGCCAGATACGCACAGCTGTTGACGTGCTCCATGCCGGCGACATAGGCGCAAGCGTCAAGCTCAAGGATGTCCGCACAGGCAACACCCTCGATGAGAAAGGATGCGACTACGAATTCGACTTCATCCAGTATCCCGAGCCTAAATATCAGCGTGCGATCAAGCCTGTCACCGAGAGCGACAGCGAGAAACTCAGCGCCATTCTCACCAGAATGCATGAGGAAGATCCCACGTGGATCATCGAGCAGAGCAAGGAACTCAAGCAGCTCATCGTGAAAGGTCAGGGCGAATTCCACCTCCGCACCCTCAAATGGCGTATTGAGAACAACGAGAAACTCCCCATCGTCTTTGAGGAGCCACGCATCCCCTACCGCGAGACAATCACCAAAGCCGCACGCGCAGACTATCGCCATAAGAAACAGTCAGGCGGCAGCGGACAGTTCGGCGAAGTACACCTCATCGTGGAACCCTACACCGAAGGAATGCCCGAACCCGACACATACCGCTTCGGCAATCAGGAATACAAGCTCAACGTCCGCGACAAACAGGAGATACCTCTGGAATGGGGCGGCAAGCTCGTAGTCTACAACTGCATCGTCGGCGGCGCCATCGACGCACGCTTCATCCCTGCAATCGTAAAGGGACTCATGGACCGCATGGAGCAGGGACCCCTCACCGGATCCTACGCACGCGACGTCCGCGTCATGATCTACGACGGCAAGATGCACCCCGTAGACTCCAACGAAATCTCGTTCCGACTCGCAGGACGCAACGCATTCAGTGAAGCATTCCGCAACGCCAACCCCAAGATCCTCGAACCGATCTATGACGTGACAGTCATGACACCGGCCGACACAATGGGCGACGTGATGAGCGACCTTCAGGGACGCCGCGCAATCATCATGGGAATGGAAAGCGACAACGGTATCGAACATCTTCAGGCCAAAGTGCCCCTCAAGGAGATGTCCACCTACAGCACATCCCTCAGCTCCATCACAGGCGGTCGAAGCTCATTCACAATGCGCTTCGCAGGCTACGAACTCGTCCCCGGCGACATCCAGGACAAGCTCCTCAAAGCCTACGCCGAAAGCAACAGCGAAGAATAATTCGGCCACATCAAACCTCAATCGATCAAACAACAATCAATCGATCTATAGCCATGCGGCTGCAATCTCCCTTTGAGGTAAGATTGCAGCCGCAACCATCTTAATTCTCCTCCTGTCTCCCACTCCCTTACCGTGCCCAGGCGGAAGCTGAGGAAAGATAGTTCTCCTTGGTTCCCAATGGTTCGAAAAAATAGTGCCCGGACTTTGCCACTCAGATATTATTTTGTAATTTTGTTTCGCACAAACTTAAAGAGAAAATACACCTTATCTAACCATGGGCAACAGCAAGCCGACAGGAAAGACAGGCTACCGCACCTTATTAGGTCACATAGGAGCGATAGTAGCCGTGATAGCCTGGGGTCTTTCCTTCATATCAACCAAGACACTGATGGTCGACGGACACTTCACGCCCGTCGAAATGTTCACATACAGATTTGCAGCAGCATACATCGTCCTGCTCGCCATCACCATCACCAAATCACCATTCTCACATCCCTGGCGCGACGAACTCCGATTCGCTATCTGCGGCGTATGCGCAGGGTCACTTTACTTTATAACCGAAAACTTCGCACTCGAACACACCACAGCCGCCAACGTTTCGATGCTCGCATCCATATCACCGCTATTCACAACAGCACTCGTAGCCGCCATCTACAAAGCCAAAATCAAAGGAGGAGTGATAATCGGATCGATAATAGCCATAGTCGGCGTCGGATGCATCATCCTCAGCAACGGACAGGGATTCGAGATACACCCCATGGGCGACCTACTCGCAATAAGCGCCGCACTCAGCTGGGCAATCTACAGCCTCGTCATCAAACCTCTGCTTCCGGTCTACAGTGGATTCTACATCAGCCGCAAACTCTTCTTCTACGGAGTCCTCACCTCATTTCCTCTGCTTCTGCTTCAACAGGAACCGAGCCACCTCGGGCTCATCTTCGACCTCTCCCAACCCAAATTCATGCTCAACTTCCTCTTTCTCGTCATAATATGTTCCGTAGCGGCCTACGTCATCTGGAACGAAACCATGAAGACAATAGGCCCCGTGACCACCAACAACTACCTCTACGCCCAGCCCCTTGTCACCATGATAGCCGGCGCCATCTGGCTTAACGAACCCGTCACCCTCCTCGGCGGTCTCGGCTGCCTCCTCATCATCGGCGGCCTCGTCATCACCGACCACCTCCCCACCCTCCGCAAAACCTAACCCCAAGAATCCTTATGTATGTTTTGAAATTGTCAGAGGAATAATCATCGTAAATTGCAGATAATACTATGTTCATGTCACATTTGGCGAACTATGTAGATATTGCTCATATCACATTAAATTGCTATCTTTGCACGAAATATTAGCAATTCAAATGGCAAACAAAAGAGTCTATTTAGGCATGGTAGCCGACATAATGCACCCAGGCCTAATAAATATAATCAACGAAGGAAGCAAATACGGAGATGTTATAATCGGTCTTTTCACCGATAAGGCAGTTGCGGAGCGTAAACGCTTGCCATTTCTCACCTATGAGCAGAGAAAATCAGTTGTTGAGAATATCAAGAATGTGTCGCAGGTTATTCCTCAGGAGGAATGGAGCTACATTCCGAACTTAAAGAAGCTTAAACCTGACTACATCATCCATGGCGACGACTGGAAAACCGGAATGGACACTGAACTCCGTGAGCAAGTAATCGCCACAATGAAAGAGATCGGCGGCAAACTCATTGAAATTCCTTACACAAAGGGTATTGATTCAACATCTCTTTTCGAAGAACAGAAATCCATAGGAACTACTCCGGAAGTGCGCATGAAGACTTTGCGCCGTTTGATCGATGCCAAAAAGATCGTAAGGATTATGGAGGCCCACGACGGACTTTGCGGCCTGATTATTGAGAATCTCACTTTGGGAAATAATGGCTGCCGGAAATCATTTGATGGAATGTGGTCAAGTTCACTTACAGACTCCACGTCTAAAGGCAAACCTGATATTGAGGCTGTTGACCTGACGACACGTCTTCAAGACTTAAACAATATATTGGAATGCACGACAAAACCGATAATATTTGATGGCGATACCGGGGGCAAAATTGAACATTTTGTCTTCACGGTTCGTACTCTTGAAAGGCATGGAATCTCAGCCGTAATAATAGAAGACAAAATCGGATTAAAGAAGAATTCTCTATTCGGAACCGACGCAATTCAAACACAGGACAGCATTGAACACTTCTGCGAAAAAATCCGTGCCGGAAAAAACGCCCAGATCACCAAGGACTTCATGATCATTGCACGCATTGAAAGTCTTATTGCAGACAAGTCGGTCGAAGATGCGCTTAAACGTGCCAATGCTTATGTAGACGCCGGCGCTGATGGTATAATGATTCACAGCAAAAACAAATCAGGGGGGGAATATAAAGGATTTCTGCATAAGATTTCGAAAGAAACATCCCAAGATTCCTCTTGTAGTAGTTCCGACAACATACGATCATATCACCGAAGATGAACTTTCCGATTGGGGAGCAAATATTGTCATATATGCCAACCACATGTTGCGTGCCGCATATCCGGCAATGAAAAAAGTTGCCGAAACAATTCTCGTCAATGGTAGGGCTGAAGAAGTGAGAGAGCTTTGTATGCCCATAAAGGAAATACTTGAGCTGATTCCAGGTACAAAATAGTCGATGGCATGGTTAATGTTGAAAATTTTTACAAATGTCTTAAGAGTTGCGGCGTAACCATGTTTACCGGCGTGCCGGATTCCCTACTTAAAGACTTCTGTGCATATATAACAGATCATTCCGACAGGCGCCATAACATTATTGCAGCAAACGAAGGAGCCGCTGTCGGAATAGCGGTCGGACACCACATTGCCACAAGTGAAATACCGGTTGTCTACATGCAGAACTCAGGTATTGGCAATGCGATAAATCCTTTGCTATCATTGGCAGACGAAAAAGTTTATTCCATTCCTCTTATTCTTGTCATTGGTTGGCGTGGCGAACCCGGAATCCATGATGAGCCTCAGCATGTCAAACAAGGAGAAGTCACTCTGCGGCTACTTGACGCGATGGAAATACCATATATCATACTTGACAGTGATGAGCAGACAGCATTACAGAAAACAGAATCCATTATCGCTGATTGTAAATTAAAGAACAAACCTCATGCAATAATAGTACGGAAAGGCATTTTCGAAAAATACAATTTAAAAGCTTCTGTTAAGAATGACTTCCCCATAACGAGAGAACAGGCACTTAAGACCCTAATAGACAGTCTACCAAACGATGATCTGACAGTATCTACCACAGGAAAACTTTCCAGAGAACTTTTTGAATATCGTGAGGCACTTCATCAAGGACATAATAAAGACTTTCTCACTGTCGGGTCAATGGGACACAGCAGTTCTATTGCCTTGGGTATCGCTCTCTCGCATCCGGAAAGAAGAATCTGGATTCTTGACGGAGACGGCGCATTCATAATGCACATGGGTTCAACCACAACTATAGCGAAAGCCACACCTGACAATATAGTCCATGTAGTTTTTAATAACGGCGCCCATGAATCTGTGGGAGGACAACCAACAGTCGGATTTGACATTAATATTCAGGAAATAGCGAAAGGCGTAGGTTACAAATTCGCGACCTCAGTCGACAACATTACTGACATAAAACAGGTTTTACAAGCAATTGACGCCATCGAAAAACCAGCTTTGATAGAACTTAAAGTAGGTATTAATTCCCGCAAAGACCTCGGACGCCCGACAACTTCACCTATTGAAAACAAGATAGCATATATGAGGGAGTTACAAAAATGAGAATTGTAGTTCTTTCGGACATTCACGCAAATCTATCAGCATTAAATGCAGTAATAGACGATTTCCAAAATAAATATGTCTACGACCTTATAATTGTTCTCGGAGACATAATCAATTATGGAATGCGTCCTAATGAAACTTTAAAAAAAATAAAGTCTCTATCACCTCATTGCTGTCTATTCGGAAATCATGAGAAAGCATTGACAAGCAATGACTTATCTCGGTTTTCAACAGAAAGAGGGAAACAGATTTTACACTTCACGGCCAAACAGCTAACAACGGAATCAATGGAATTTATTAATTCCAAAATGGAAAATTCCGGAATGTCAATTATTGAATCCGACAACAAAAAGATTCTTTTGGTTCATGGGACGTTGTCTGACCCATACTGGGGTATAATGACAAGTAAGGAACAACAAAACTCCGGATATGCTACTTTCGACATCGTAATTTCAGGACATTCACATGTTCCGGACTATACGGTAGTATTATTTGATGATCATTCCCAAATAGAATACCGAAAGAAACATAAGACCATGTTTCTAAACCCCGGCTCGGTAGGACAACCAAGAAATCACAATCCACGAGCACAATATCTTTACATCGATACGGAAACTGAATCATTTGCGTTCAACAGCGTAAAATACGATATTGCTGCGGAGCAAAGGCTTTTCGATGGAAAGGAAGTAGATCCATTTTATAAACTTAGACTTGAAAAAGGAATATAATATGAACGATCTTTATATAATTAGCGGAGCCACAGGCATGACCGGAAGTCAGCTTTCACATACGATCTGTGATTTAAACAAAGGCAAAATCCTGGCATTTGACAACTTCTATGCCAGTTCCATAGACACTGTTTCTGATTTACTTAGCAATCCCAATTTCATTTTTTACGAGTGGGACATCAATAATCTAGAACAAATGTGTATGTTAAAGAAAAAAATAAATAATATTAGGGGGGGCATACGCAAGATTTTTTTTATCAACTGCGCCGCAGTAGTTCATACAGAACACTTCTATGAAGTTGAAGAAACATTCACAACCAACGTACTATCAATGAGATCATTTCTTCAACAGGCCATAGAAATCGGAGCGGATGCATTCATCAACTGCTCTACCTCGGAAGTATATTCGATGCAGTCCTGGAACGCTGAAGGCGGCGTTAGAGAGGATGATTACTTATTGCTTGCCACAGCAGAACACAGCCAACGCACGAGCTACGCAACCGGTAAACTAATGACGGAATTTTTCATGAAGGATGCCGTAGAGAAGGGTAAGATTAAAGGATGTTCAATTCGATTCGCTAATGTTTACAGCAAGCATGAACGCTTCGCAAAACACATAATTCCTCATATTATCGACCAATTTTTGAACGGAAGCACAGTAACTCTTCTTGAAAATTCAAAGAAGAACAAACGAACATTCCTTCATAACATTGACAGTTGCAATTCAATAATGGAATTGCTCGCTAATCCATCAGCACTTGACGGCAGCGTTTATAATGTGGCCACAGATGAAGAAATTTCCATTGTTGATCTGACACTATTGATTGCAAAGAAAATGGGAATTGAGAATCCTAAAATCGAATTCAAGGGCTATAGGAAATCGGATCCGGAACGTCGACTCCTAAGTACCAATAAACTTAGAGAACGTACTAACTGGCATCCAGTAATTTCCCTAAACGATGGAATTGATATGTGCTTAGCAAGTATTAACCGATGAAAACGATAATTATAACCGTAGCCGGAACATCCACTCGGTTTAATAAAGACACAGACATACCTACATTAAAATGTCTCTATCATGATGGAGACCCAAGACATTCTTTACTTTATCAGATTCTTGACAAAGCAAGGGACTTCGATGAATACATCATAGTAGGAGGATATTTGTTTGAGCAACTGGAAAAGTTTATAAACCGGAATCTCAACGAATTCAAAGAGAGGATACATCTTGTGTTCAATCCTGAATACAGCAATTGGGGTTCCTGCTATAGTCTGAAATTAGGTATCGCCAATGCAAATCCCTCAAGTTCTGAAATAATTTTTGTAGAAGGAGATCTTTTTTTCGATTTAAGTGATTTCAACTCCATGAAGTCTTGTGGACATGATGCAGTCAGTATAAACCATGAACCCATACTTGCCAACAAGGCCGTAGTTTTCTACATCTCGTCCGAAGGTAAAATAAAATATTTATATGACACATCTCACAAAAGTCTTGAAATAAAAGAAAAATTCACTGCCATATACAATTCAGCGCAAATTTGGAAATTTACAGATGTCAAAAAGCTAAAGGAGATTGCATCAGGAACTTCCGAAGAAGAAGAAAAGGGAACAAATCTAATCATCATTCAGAAATACTTTGGAAAGCAAACTGAAAATGACTATGAAATCATTCCTTTTAATATTTGGCACAACTGTAATACAGTTTCAGACTATAATAACGTATCAAAGAAATTAGATAAATGATAGCATTAGATCAAAAGCTTGAACTGCTGCAAAATAAATTACTTAATTCTGAAGAACCCATAAAAATAATGATTTTGGGTTTAGGAAGTGTAGGACTTTATCTACTGGATTACCTTGTAAGCTCAGGCAATCCAAGAGTGGAAATTATTGTTGTCGGAAGAAATAGAGAGAAAATGACTTCCGATGTGAACATCATCAGAACTGCCGCAACCATCAGAAGACAATACAAAGCGACTATCAAAATTGAAGGAGATTGCGACTTTGAGGATATAGACAAAATCGCAGCAATATTGGATAAATGGAATCCTGATTTCATAATTAATAGCAGTCGCGTTTACTCAGGGCTAAAATATGGCAGCATTTCCTGGTCAACTCTTAGAGCCTACGGAATCTGGACACCATTATCCGTAAAATTTGCCAAAAACATAATGATGGCATACGCTAAAGCCGGATCAAATGCAATTACGATAAACACTTCGTATTCTGATGCGGTAATCCCATGGCTAAAGTCGGCGGGAATGGCATTTTTTGATTTTGGCAGTGGCAATCTGAACCATCTTATTCCGCGAATGAAATTCTACATTGCGGATAAATTTGGAATATCAGATCTCAACAATATTGACGTTACTCTTGCGGTAAGTCATTTTCACGACGTAGTCATTAGCAAGGAAGGACACTCGGAGGGTCAGGATATTTTGTTGGATATAAAATATAATGATAAAACTCTTGAGTATGACAAAGAAGAACTGTTATCAGCATGCAGAATTGCAATGCCTGTAGACCAAAAACGCAACATGATGAATGCATCGAGCAACTACGACATCATCAACTCAATCTGCACTGCAATAACAGAACATAAGAAGATAAAAATCCATACTCCGGGCGTGAATGGAGAAATTGGAGGTTATCCTTTTATAATTGATGGAACTCAAAGTGCAAAAGGATATATCGATGAATCCGCCTTTAGTATTGCCGAGATGCGTCAGGCAAACAGGGACTCAATTTACCTTGACGGAATAGCCAACATAGAGGACGGAGTACTCACCTATACACTCGAACTCCTTCAGAAGATCGAAGACTCATTCCAGATAAAATTGCAGAATAAGGTTGATTTGCCTTCATATAAAATATTAGCAGATGAGATCATAAATGGAATAATAGTTCCACAAACAAATAACTTATGAAGGTTAAAGATATTATAGTTCGCCTCTGCCCCAATAAATTATTAGCTTTAAGAAGCAATATCGTAATTCGTAAACGTATAGCATCCTCAAAGAAGCGCCACGCTAATCGATTATCAGAACTTCGCAATAAAGATCTAATAAATGTATGTTTCTTCGCTGTAAGCTCTCAGGCATGGAAATGTGATGGATTGTATCATCTAATGGAAAAAGATCCAAGATTTAATCCTACAGTTTTGGTATGTCCTATTGTCAACTACGGTAAAGAGAATATGCTCAGGAGAGTTAAAGAAACCTACGAGACACTGTGTCAAATGAATTATAACATAAAATTAGCATATGATGCAGTAAACGAAAAATACATTGATGTTCGCAAAGAACTCAATCCTGATATTATAGTCTATACCAATCCTTACAAAGGCCTAATCGACGACCGTTATTATATCGATAAGTTCAATGACAAGCTAACAATCTATATACCATATTTCTTCACTGAATCAAGACACTTTGAAAATGTCTATAATCTGCCGTTACATAATCTCGTTTGGAGATTTTATACAGAAACCTCAGACTGTTTCTCATATGCAAAAATAACAGGCAAGCTAAATAAAGACAATATGGTGTGTACAGGCTATCCCGGCATAGATCAGTATTTAGTTCACCACAATTATCAGGAAGATCCTTGGAAAATTCAAGATAGGAAGATTAAACGTATAATCTGGGCACCTCATCATACTATTGATCATTATCTGCCTAATTGTGATTACTCCACTTTCTTAGAGTACTATGATTTCATGCTGGAGCTTGCAAAGAAATACTCTAAAGAAATTCAAATTGCATTTAAACCCCATCCCATATTGAGAAATAGATTATACTTAAAATGGGGGAAACAAAAAACGGATGCATACTACGAAGAATGGAATAAACTCAATAATGGTTTCTTATGTGATTCTCTTTATCAGGATCTTTTTCTTACTTCGGATGCTATAATGCATGACTGCGGATCTTTCATTTCCGAATACATGTATACCGGGAAACCGGCGCTTCATCTGCATAATGGGATTCCCTATGAGAAGCAATACAATGAAACAGCAATCCAATCTTTGAATCATTATTACAAAGCGAGGAACAAAGCTGAGATTGAACAATTCATTCTGAATATCATTAATGGAGTTGATCCATTGAAAGAAGTGAGACTTCAATTTATTAAGGAAAAATTAATGCCCCCCAATATGCTTACTGCATCCGAGAACATCTTTAATGATATTGTTAAAGAACTTTATGGGGAAAGTTGCATTAACACCCATAATACTGAAAGAGTTGAGATTTCAAACTGATACACTCTCAGATGTAGTTTTTAATAATCTGAATTTACCTTTATTAAATATTACAATGGCAAATAAGAAAGTAGCAATAATAGGCGGAGAAGGCAACGGTGGAGTTGTAGCTTCCTGCATTGAAGACAACCGCAAACGTTTTAACGATTTTGAATGGGAAGTCGCTGGATTCATTAATGATTTTGAAACCGAAGTAGATGGATTCCCTGTAAGAGGAACCCTTGCAGATATTCCGAATTTAATTGAAACTACAGATTTTTACTTCATCTGGGCTATACACCTCATCGGTCGCAACTATAAGACTGCAAGAATGTTCCGTGATGCAAACATTCCGGAAGAGAGACTCGCCACAGTCATTCACAAGAGCGCATTCATAGGAAAAGATGCTATCATAGAACCGGGAGCCCTTATTATGTACAACACCTATATCGGACCAAATGCACATGTAGGAAAATGCAGTTTCATAATGGCAAACTGCTCGATTGGACATGACACCAGAATTGGTGACTTATGTCATTGCTCCGTAGGTTCGATTATGACAGGCTATTCTCAACTTGGATATTGTGCCGATCTTGCAATCGGTGCTTCTGCCTTGGCATATAAAAAAATTGGAGACTACGCTATGTTAGGAGCGCGTGCATTAGCTACAAAGGATATTCCCGAAGGAGAGATATGGGCAGGAATCCCGGCAAGATATTTAAAAGATATGTCAAGAGACTAATCCATACAAATACATTCTATTTACCGCATACACAAACCCGGGGGGGGTACTATTTATTCGGCTTTCAATCGCTCTGTGGGTATCTAATATATGATTAGCCATTTTTAGCATTGGAGGCCCAATAAATTTATTATCTTTTACAGCCACTCCTGCTCCTTCAGCCTGAGCCTGAGCGGCCAAAGAAACCATTTCCTTTGCCCATGCAATCTCCTCTTCAGAAGGTGAAAAATATTTATGACACAGAGGTAATTCTTTGGGATTAAGTATCAACATGCCTTCAAATCCAAGATTCTTAGCTATGATCAAATTCCGTTCGAGATCATCGAGATCATGAACTCTAATATGTACAGTATCAATCGGAATTACTCCTGTAGCGCGCGCAGCATTGACAATCATATTTCTGGCAAAAAATATGCTTGAACCTTCTACATCATGCTTACCCTTTAAATCGGTGACATAATCCTCGCATCCAAAAGAAACAGCACAAACTCTCGAGCACGCGGTACAGATTTCATGGATATGCATAATAGCTCCTGCTGTCTCAATCAGAGGAATAAGCTTAAAAGTGCCGATTGGAAATTTCTTTTCATATTCAATTGTCTCCAGAAGTTTACCGACAAAATATATGTCTTCTCCATTGGTCGCCTTAGGATACATAAACCCTGTAACTCCGTCAATTGTCAGCTGATAGAGATCCTGCAGTAATTCTCCGCTCTCACGGTCATTGATCCTGGGGAAAATAAGTCTACCTTTAACATCCTCACGTTTAACAAATTCCTTAATACTATCTCTTGCAATCTGCTTATCACAAGGGGGTACAGAATCTTCTATATCAAGCAGGAGGACATCGGCATCTCTACGAACAGCACTATCAAGAAGTCTATGATTGTGAGCCGGAACAAACATCAAGCTCCTCATCAAATAATTAAAGTTATTCATTATCTGAACTCTGTTTTTTCACTAAAACATTTCTTCTGAAAGAAAGCACATCAACGCCATTTTGGTTGGATGCTATACTTTCAACGTAAACGATACCTCTGTCCTTTTTTGACCTTGATTCTCTCTTAGATAAAACCTTGGTGCGAACATAAATAGTATCATTAATAAATACCGGGTGAAGATGCTTTACATCTTCGTATCCAAGATTGGCTATGGCTTTTCCGCTTATATCCGGAACAGTAATTCCTACAGCAAGCGAAAAAACTAAAGTACCAACCACAAGAATCTGGCCATGTTGATTGAAAGAAGCATAATCAATGTTCGTGTGGACCGGATGATGATTCATTGTCATCAATGAGAAGAAATTATTATCGCATTCAAAAATTGTTTTTGAAAGCGAATGTCTAATCTCTTCACCCACCTCAAACTCTTCATAATATAAACCTAATCCACTTGGCTTCATTATATTTATATTAAAATTCCAATTTAAATGAACTGATTATCTCTACCTATTCCTCTTATTGTAATGATGATATTTATGTTCAACGTCTGTTTCATTTAACCTCACCTTTGAATTTCATAAGAGCGTAGGATACTGCCTTAGAAGTAAAAGAAAAAAAACGAGAAGGAAATACCAAAAATGCCCTCAACCTTAATGCTCCTATAAGGATCCAATCGGCTGAATGCGTTCCGTTATTCTCGTTGTCAATATAGCATTTTCTGATACCATAATAATTTGGCTGAGAAAGAGGCCACGATATTTCACTATTCAAAGAACCATCCAAAGAATGTTTAAGATATTGGTTGAATTCTTCTTTAGTAATCATAGACTGATTTGCCCTTAAGCCTTCACTTTTTCTGAACTCAATGTCAAGTATCAACTTTGTCGCATATTCATTCAACTCTTCCAGTGAGTGAAGACTCCTGGCGCCTTGACACTTCTGATTGATAACACCATCGATTATATCACTGGTGTCAGGATTCTTCAGAGCAACCAAAGGCAGAGCATTAATTCCTGCATATTGAGTCATTAAACCACCGGAAATAGGATATGAATTCAAGAAAATATCCGAGTGTTTAAACACTTCATTAATATCTCTCCTAAATCCGATATTGAACACTCGATCCGAGTTCTTAAGGTTTTTAACTTTGGCAGAAAAAACCGACTTGTCATTTACTCCCGCAACGAGAATAACAACCTTTGGAGAAATGTCCAGCAAAGTCTCCATTATACAGAAGAACATATCATTGTGTCCGAGAAATTTATATTCTGCGCCACCACAGATTATAATTATAGGATCTTCCGGCAACTTGGGAAATCCATAGAATGCCCCATTTTTATGTGTGATAGGATAGTAGGGCATCCTGATGATCTGAGAAGGCTTGAAACCTCTTTTTTGCAACGAAACTAATTCACCATATCCTCGGAACTCGTAATTATAGTCGAACAGTCCACTACCGAGCCAATAAGCATGATCGGTAAGATTAATGTTATATTTCTGAACACCCTTAAGAGCATAACCCGCTACAATAGGAATCACATCCCATGGATAAATCTGAAAAAAGACCTTTGAGGGCTGAAGTTTCGATATTGCATCGACTATGCGAGTAGCTCCAGACGCTACATCGCCTCTGCATGGTATTCTGACAATCTCTGCATCCATGTCTTCGAGAAAATTCTTAATATTTTCACCGATTTCATTTTCAACCGAGGTGCATATATACTGTAGACGGACGCCGGCCGCAGAGAGTCCTGCCAAATATTGTTCTGTTAGGCACCTATTGTCGAAACAGAAGCTATCAATAAATGACACTCTAAGAGATCCATCATTTTTTGCTTGAATTATTTTCTCGCCAAGTAGCTGATTACTTACACACTTTAACAACAAATCCAATTCCTCATCTGAGTAGCGAGCGTTGAACTTGTACATCCAAAAGGCTGCCCTATTTACAATGTGAAGACCTTTATTGATCTGATTCTTCCTTATTGCTTTTGAGGCCTCCTTTTTAAGTGTTTCGTAACACCGGGAAACATCTTTCTCAGTAATCTTCATGGGGTTATTTCCAGATATTGAGGAGGCGGATCACTTCGTCTATTTCGGCGTTAGTGTGAACTGCAGAGATCGGGAGGGAGAGTTCCTGAGCGGCGAGGCGCTCAGTGATGGGATAGCTGTGGTGGTTCCATTCCTTATAGCATTCCTGCTTGTGGGGCGGGATGGGATAGTGGATGAGTGTCTGAATGTCGTTGTCGGCAAGATACTTCTGCAGCTCGTCGCGGCGTTCCGTCATTATCGGGAAAATATGAAAGACGTTGCTTTTCCAATCTTCGACTTCGGGTAGTTTGATGTGATGATTATGGATTTCTTTAATATAGCGGCGTGCTATCTCTTTGCGGCGTTCGTTGTCTTCGTCAAGGTATTTCAGCTTGACATCGAGAACTGCTGCCTGTATCTCGTCAAGGCGTGAGTTGCGGCCTCGATATTTGAACACATACTTTCGCTGTGAGCCGTAATTCGCCAATGATCTTATTGTCGTGGAAAGTTTTTCGTCGTCGGTGGTTACAGCACCTGCGTCCCCCAAGGCGCCGAGATTTTTGCCAGGATAGAAGCTGTGGGCGGCGGCATCTCCGAGTGAGCCAGTGTGCCGTCCTTTAAACTTACAACCATGAGCCTGCGCATTGTCCTCAATAAGTTTGAGATTATATTTCTTACAGATCTCCCCTATCTTGTCCGTGTAGGCGCAGCATCCGTAGAGATGCACAATCAGAATCGCCTTCGTCTTCTCAGTGATGGCTTCCTCTATCTTTTCCGGATCAATCTGATAGTTCATTTCAGATGGTTCTACGAGAACAGGAACAAGTCCATTCTCGGAGATTGCGAGTATTGATGCTATGTAGGTGTTTGCCGGAACAATGACTTCGTCTCCGTATTTCAAAATGCCAAGCTCCAAGTAAGCACGAAAAATCCAAATAAGGGCATCTAAACCATTAGCACAACCAATGCAAAATTTATTTCCAATATAGTCAGCATAGCTGCGTTCAAATTTCTCGTTCGCCTTTCCTTGCAGATACCAGCCTGAATTGACGGTGTCACTAACTGCCTTATTTATATTTTCGCCGTGCAACGCGGTGACTTTCTGAAGATCTAAAAAAGATATCATGACTAAAAAACAAAAATTATTCTATTTTTAGTTTTTTTGAAACTGTCGTAGTTGCGGATGTTGTCGTCGGGATCGTATTCGTGGGAGGCAAGTACCATACAGACGGCGCCGGAGGAGAAGTCATCCAGATCGCGCCATATTCCGGGAACAATATATAGTCCCTGATATGGACGATTCAGAAGGAATGTCCTTTTGACATTTCCATCGTCAAGCGTGACATTGAAGCTGCCACTGGCTGCAACAATCAACTGACTTAAATCCTTATGAGCATGTCCGCCTCGGCTTTCACCTCCCGGAACATCATAAAGATAGTAGACTCTCTTTACATCAAACGGAACTGTCTTACCATTCTCGACGACAGAAATATCTCCCTTTCTGTCACTATGATGACGGTTAAGTTCAATTATTGAACAATCAAATACACTGCTCTTTTTCATTTCTCAGCGATTTTAAGAAAATCATCATAGTCTCTTACATAGTCATCAGCAGAGTAATCGCAAGATGCGAGCACAAGCGCGAAAGAATTTGTTGAGAAATTCTCCATTATCCGCCACCAGCCTTTTGGACCGAACAACCCATAGTAGGAACGATTCAAACTAAATCTTCTCTGATGCATTCCGTTATCCAAAACAACATCAAAACTACCTGAAAGGGCAACAATAAATTCCTGATTCTCACGATATGCATGGCCACCGCGTTTTTCACCTCCCGGCACATCATAGATCCAGTATGTCCTGCGAATCTTGAATGGAATATGCTGCATTTGCTCGACGAAAGAGAGATTACCTCTTGAATCAAGAAACTTCGGTAGTTCTACTATATGTGGTTCATCCAATCTCATACTCGTTTATTCTTAATCTTCGTCTAAAGGATCGTCGTCCCAGTCGAGGTAGAAGTCGTCGGCGGTGTAGCGATGGTCGGTTGTGTCGCTATGACGATGATCCGTTTCGGAGGTGTAGCGGTAGTCGGCGGCGGCGGCGCGGAAGCGGGTCATCTCGCGGGCATCGCGTTTAGTGGGGCGTCCGAGGCCTTTGCGACGGTCGACGAAGCCGCTGATGCGTGTCATTTCCAGGAGTTCATACTGACTCTGCGGGGTGATGTTCTCTACGTAGTCGGGTACGAGCTTAGCGCCGAGGCGGTTGCCGGTCAATGCCTTGACCCGGAAGGTGTAGGTGATCGGCGGTTTGCGGACGTCGATGGTGTCGCCGACCTTGACGGTGCGAGAGGGCTTCACGATTGCTCCGTTGACCGACACACGACTTTTCTTGCAGGCGTCGGTGGCGATACTGCGTGTCTTGAAGACGCGCATTGCCCACAGATATTTGTCGACTCTCTCTTCGGCTGCCATCACTTGTTGTTGTATTGGTTCATGGCGTTGGCGAGTCCGCTGAGGCAATATGCCTTCACGGCGTCGGCGGCAATGTCGAGCCTTTCCTGCAGATGTTCTTTCTCTTCCGCCGCGAACTCTCCGAGCACATAGTCGATCTGTGCGCCACGAGGAAATCCGTTGCCGATTCCGAAGCGCAGGCGTACGTAGGCGTTGGTGCCGAGCTGTTCGGCTATGTTCTTGAGTCCGTTGTGCCCGGCGTCACTTCCGCTTCCGCGCAACCTGATAGCGCCGAAGGGCAAAGCAAGGTCATCGACAACGACAAGGAGCCGATCAAGAGGCAGATTGAGTTTATTCATCCAGTAACGCACGGCTACTCCACTCAGGTTCATGAAAGTGGAGGGCCGGAGGAGCTGCAGCTCGCGGTTCTTCACCCTGACAGTGGCCATGTCGCCGTAGCGACACGACTGAAATGTCGCGTCGGCCTGACGTGCGATCGTGTCGACGACCATGAATCCGGTGTTATGCCGGGTGTCGACATATTCCGGTCCGATGTTGCCGAGTCCTACTATCAGATATTTGAGCATCGTTTCTTTTTGGGCGTCTTCAGAACATGGGATCCCTACCCTGCTGTCGCGATTTCTGCGAAATAACGAGTTGAGAAGGTCGGAAAAGCCCATGATGAATAAAAAAGCTGAAACAAAGGCTGAGGCCAAGCATGGTTGCCGGTCGCCGCCTTTGTTTCAGTTAAGGATTGGGGGTTTAAGCTGTATTAAGCCTCAGCCTTTGCAGCGGCACCACGAGCGGCACGTGTGAGCTGAACGGCGCAAACGACAGCGTTCTTGGCGTTGACGAGTTCGAGACCTTCGAAGTGGAGATCGCCTACAGCCATGGACTTGCCGAGACCGAGATTGTCGACGTTGATAACAAGACGCTCGGGAATGGCTGTGTATGGAGCCTTCACTTTGAGCTTACGCATAGAGAGCGTGAGCTTACCACCGGCCTTCACACCCTCGGCGTGACCTTCGATCTGCACGGGAACTTCCATGATGATGGGCTTCTCGGGAGTAACCTCAAGGAAATCGAGGTGAAGGATAGTGTCTTTTACGGGCTGGAACTGGATGTCCTTGAGCACGCACATACGCTTTTCGCCGTTAAGGTCAAGCTCTACCTCGTAGATGTCGGGAGTGTAGATGAGCTTGCGAACGCCCTCGCCGGTCACGGTGATGTCAGTTGTGAGCTGACCGCGCTTCTCGTCGATCTCGACGATCTTCTCGCCGGGCTTGAGAGTGCCGGTGAAAGGGAGTTCCACGATCTTGCCACCGTTGAGCACTGCGGGGATCTTGCCCTCTGCACGGAGAGCCGCGGCAGCTTTCTTGCCACCTACTGTGCGGGGCTCTGCGTTAAGCTGAAATTTCTTCATTGTTTCTGAATAGATTGAGTGTTACTAAAAATAAGTTGTCGCGATTTGAGCGCACCTACTCCGGATCCTCCCCACGGAGGGTTGTCCGGCATTGGCAACAGATTTTCCATCACACATTTGGCGCTAAATCCGGTGCAAAATTACAAAAAAATCCCGCACTGCCAAAGCAATGCGGGATAAAATTGCACAAGGCTTATGCGGAGCCTTACTTTGCAATAACCATTTTCTTTCCATTGACGATGTAGATGCCTGCGGGGAGCGTCTTCACTACGGAAGCATCCGCGTCGCGGGCGATAACCACACCGTTGATTCCATAGACGTCAGCCTTTCCTTCGCCGGTGAAGACAGCGTCCACGCCGGAGAGGTCGAGCTTGATGTCGAAGGTTATCTCAGCGCCGGTAGTGAGGTCGACTGTTCCGGTGTAGACCTGATTGCCGTCATAGTCCACTGTCACAGCGCCGGAGGCTGCGGTCACAGGAGCTACTGAGATGCTGTATGCACCTTCCTCGTCGGTCGTGGCGGTAAGTTCGCCGATCTTGACAGCTGCACCGACAACTGCGGGACCGTCGCTGAATGTCACCTTGCCGCTGACTGTGGCATTGAATGTCATCTCGAAGTCAACATCTTCATTAGCAACCTTCTCTGTGCTGAAGGTTACCTCTTTCTTTTCAGCGATATATTTGCCACCGCTGATCTCGACAGTGTATGTCGCAAAATCAACTTCGGGGATAGTAACCATATATGTGCCGTCGTCTGCAGTCTTGGCTTCTGCGGCATCAAGAGTTACCTCTGTATTGTCAGCCGTGAAGACCTTCACGGTCATGTTGGCGAGAGCGTTGCCTGTCACCTTGTCTGTCACCTTGCCGCTGACAGTGCCGCTGACAGTGAGCTGCACGTTATACTGCATGTTGAGCGTAGCATCGGTAAAGGATACATCAGAAGTGATCTCATCGTAAGGCGCTTTCTCGACATTGAGAGTGTAAGTCTCATTAAAAGTCACACCGCGCCAGCTGATCTCATACTTGCCCTCAGCGTCAGTTGTCGCGCTCACCTTGTCGGTACCCTTTGCGAGAGTAACGGTAGCTCCCTCGACAGGAGCGCTTGTCTTCTTGTCTGTCACGGTGCCGTAAACCTTGGCGGTAGGAACATAGTCGCCGAGCTTGATCACAGGCACACCGCAGTTAACAACGCTGTATTTCATAGCATCGAAAGACTCCTGATTTGTACCGTATTTACCGAATACATTGTCAGTGTAGGTGGGATCCTGGCAGAAGTAAACGAGACGAGCTGTTCTGGATTCTGTCAATGCGATAAGCTTGATGTTGTTACCCTCATAGACGAAAGGCTGAGCAAAATCAGCAGTAAAGAGGAGCACCGGAGCATTGTTGGCGCCACCTTCGTTGATTGTAACCTCGCCCTCAAAGAGAGGAGTTAGGTCTTCGAGATCGGTAGGTGTGGAAGCGGATGTGAATCGGGTGTCTGTTGTGTTGAGCATGTAAATCTTCACATTGCCCTTCCAGGGAGACTGGGTGGCATCGGCCTTCGCCGGAGCGGAATAGCCGCCGTAGGGATCGTCGCCGCTGTCATCGCCACCCTCATCGGGATCGGGCGTGCTGACAGGACTCAGATAACCGTAGAAATTCACTGAGCTGTATTTGGTACCGCTCTTAAGCTCACCAAGGATACCGGAAGGATAGATTGTCTCTGTGTGTGTAACGTTCCAAAGCGAATTAAACGGAGCCTGATAGCTGTAGTCAACAGTGTTGTATTCTCCAATCTGAGCGCCTTCGCCGGGAAGGGGAGGAAGGGGAACCATCTCAACGTTAAATGTCATGTCACCTGTGACACGAAGCGATGTGCTGTAGGCGTTGTAGCCGGCGGCGCTTGCAGTCAGTTCAAGGCCATCGGAGGGAAGAAGATCCACGTTGGCGATGTTGAAAGTATATTTACCGTCGGCCTTGGTGGTGGTCATGTCGCCATTGAAACGTACGAGAGCGCTTAACACAGGCTGCTGTGTCTCCTTATTGATGACCGTACCGCTCAACACGGCAGGGACAGGGAGTTTCGTAAGCGTGATGTCCTGATTGGTGAATTTACCGCCGGCCTTAATGTCGATAGGAAGGGTCGCCGATTCATAGCCCTCTTTAGAAGCCGTAATGGAATATGTTGCGTTTACGTCAACTTCCTCCACAGTAAACGAGTATGCTCCGTTTGTCTCGGATATAGTCGTGGCCACTGTCTCGGTGCCTTTAAGGAGCTTGACATCGGCACCAACGAGGTTTGTATTCCTCAGACTGCTGATGATCTTTCCGCTGATCTCGGCGCTAATCTTCTGAGCTTCGCCTGCGTAACCGATTTTCATGACCGGCATGGGCTTTGACGCAGTGTTGTATTGAGACCATGAATGAGTATTAATGCCATAGCCGTCTGTCGCCCAGGCAGAATCTCTATATGCTCCGTTAGGGGCAAAAGTGTTGCCGGACGCAACACTGAGAACGGCATTTGCGAAAGTTCCACCGAACTTGGGAGTGGAGACGGAAATAAAAATCATTATTCCATCGCCGGAATAATTAAAGCCATCGGTTGTAGTAGCGATTTTCATGAACTCAATCGGCGATGTCTGCGAACCGCCTTCGATCAGAGAATAAGGGCCGCTATAAAAAAGGGTACATTTTGACTTATCGAGTACTGTAGTAGCCTTACCGCCTTCTTGTTCGCCCGCAATAATAAAGTCAGAGTATTTGCTGGCATCTGTAGCATTAGCTACATAAACCTCCATCGTAGCATCCGTAAAATCTTTTGGAGAAGAGGGCACATAATATCCCAAATAGGATATTTCCTTTATAACGGATCCAGCAGGCAGACCCAAAGCATCTTTTTTGTATATGCTAATGCCTTGTCCATACTTGCTCATGCAATAGACCGGAAGATTGTTGGTTTTCGCCGTAGATGCTCCGTTCGGCGTTCCGACCTGCTTGTAGTTCAGCTGGGCGGATGCCGATGGCGAGGCTGCCGTCAGCAATCCGGCAGCGACAGCCATTCCTGTTAACAATCGTGTAAATTTTCTCATATTTTAACTTGTTTTGGTTTAGTTATTTCTTTATCAAGGCTCCTGAAACTGCGTCAAAAGGTGTAAGCAGTATCGAAGTAAAACGTGCGGAGCACTGAATTTTCCGACAAAAGGCCCGGCGCTCTGCGCCTATATATGTGGGATTGGGCTATCCTCGGCCTCACTCGCCTGACGGCTCGCTCAGCCGAGGTTAACATTAAAACCGGCGCTCCGCGCCTTTTGACACACTCTACATAGTCCTTTTACCGGACTATTACCTTAGAGCCGGCGGCGATGTAGAGGCCGGGGGCGATGCCTTCGCAGACGCTGATGCCGGGAGCAACATCCAAAGTGGCGATGCAGATTCCGTCAATACTATAGATGCTGACTGTGGAGGCTTCTGTTGCGGTGAAGCGGATGGCGCCGTCGAGTCCTTCAGCCTTGATGAACTCTGCGGTTCCGGTGGTCACATTCTCTACTCCCAGGCCTGTGGTGTCGTAAACGACGCGCATCACGGGCATTCCGTCAGAATTGGGCTTCCATTCGTCGGTCGCCGTGGAGCTCCAGTTGCGATACATGCTGTGGTTCCTGCGGCTGCCGTCAACGAGGAAGTAGACGTAGTTGGTCTTGTTGGATCGGCTGCTTACACGGACACGCAGATTGCCGCCAGTATACTCGAAACCATCCTCATTGGTGAAGTTGACGAGTTCCTCGGGGACGTCATGGGTACCTTTGACTTCAATCGTGCGGCTGCCGCTTGCGAAACGTGTCATCTCGTCGAGCGAACGAGGCGCGAAACCCTCGGTCTTGATCAGGTCGTCGGTATTCTCCAGATAGACCTCCATGCGATATGTCACGTCCTTGGAGTTGTCGCAGTAACCGTCGAAAGAGACGGATTTAATCTTCGCGCCCTTGGGGATATCAATGGCATCGGCGGGATAGATAGTCTCGCTTTCGCTGTTGTTGTATTGGAGATAGACTGTTCCGAAAGGTGAGAATCCGGAGGGCATACCGAGTTCGACCTCGTTGTCGCTTGAAGCCTTGCGAAGCCTGAACTCGACATCGAAGACAGATTCACCGGTAAACAGGCCGCCGGGAAGCATGGAGGAGAGATAGCCCTGAGCCTTGGCGGAAGCGTTGTAGTGCATGTGACCGCCGGAGACGATATTGTCGATGCGGAAGAGACCCCAGCGGTTAGTGACGCCGGTGTGAAGTTCCGAGAAACCGTAAGCATTTGAATCGGCCTCCGGAATGAGCATCACGCTGACTTCGGCGCCCTCGATGGGATTGCCCTCCATATCCGTGACCTTACCGGAATATGAAATCGTAGACATGAGACCTTCGATCGGTGTCTCTGCAGAAGGCTTTGAACTTACCTTCTCAAGGTCGGAAGTGTCGTTCCAAAGAGCCGTGACAGTATAGAAATATGTGTCGCCGGGATTGACATCGGGCACGGAGAGTGTGGTGGAAGTGCCGCTGACGGTGCGGGATGTCACCTTATAGTCGTGGGTGCCCTCGGGGAGTTGCTGGCGCACGCGAATGTTGTCGAAATAGCTGAGGCCGTAGCCGTAGGGATAGAACACGAAGAAGGAGTCCTCGCGTCCGTTCTTAAACTGCGTGGAGAAGTCATGGAAACCTTTCTCCATTTCGTCGAGCGGGAGGATGTCGTCGTAGACGATGCCTCCGGTCTCGGGATTCTCATGCGCCAGATAGACCGTGGCGCCCTGATTGTAGTAGTCGGAGCCGACGGTGATGTCGAGCTGCATGTTGCCGCCGTTGGCGGAAAGGTCGAACACCGGCGAACGCATATAGCATCCGACACCGAGCATGTTCCAGTAGCCGAGGATGCCCACAGCGCCATCGACATAGAAACCCTGGAACACCTCCCAGCCGGGTACCTTGGTGTAGTCGTCAAGGCGATCGTAGCCGTCCATGCTCATGGCGCGGGGATGGTCGAGGTCTGTGGTGCCGACCCTGATGCCGTCGAAGTTCTCGTTGATGATGTCCACGGTCTCAAGACCGTTGGAGGTGTGACGGCGGTAGACATCGACGCGGTAGGCGTTGGCATCCTTCACGGCCTCCCATGTGGCAGTGAATCGTCCGCCGTCGACCTCTGTGGAGAGGATCTTCGGTGCGTCAAGGCTTTCAGGCTGAGTGTCGGAATCCTGCCCCACGATGATCTCGTTGGAAGCGTCGGAATAGAGGATCACTCCGTCAGCCACGCGACGGTAGGCGGTCACGCTGTAGGAGTAGGAATCCTCGGGAACAGAGTTCGGAGTCTCTACACGGACATGGTTAGTCTCGGCATTGACCGTTGCGAGAGGTTCGGAATAGCGTGTGCCTTCAGGAAGCATCTGCGAGAAAGAGAGCGAGTCGAAGAACACGGTACCGTTGGTAGTTTCGGGAAGAATGATGACAATCATCGACGAGACAGTGCCGCCGCCCATAGAGAACTCAAGGTCTTTCCAGACATCATACTCCTCCTGGGTGTAGATCTGTTTGGTGGAGCGGAGGGAGACGTTACCGTTGGCGAGCACCTGATATACATTCACCTGGAACATGTCGACATCCTTGGCGAGATAACGCATCTTGCATGTCAATCGTCCGCCGTCGCCCGAGAGATTAAGCGTTGGAGACTGCAGCAGCGAGTTGCCGTAGGTGCTCATAAGCTGATTGGAGAGACCGAGCGCACCTTTAGCGAAATAAGGCAATCTGGCGAGCCAGCCTTTCTGCGATAGATAGTCGTCGAGGGAATAGACGGAATACTCCGGAGCGACAGGATTGTCGACCGTACCATCCTTGAAGGCATCGAAATCAGTGTCAAGCATATATCTCGGCGAGAGGCCGTCGCTTGTCTTCATCACCTTGGGAGAAAGGATATAGCCTGTGGCGTTATCTACGGCACTCCAGTTGGCCGTGAATCCGGCGGCTGAGATGTCTGTGGCCGGGAGCACCTGAGGTTTCGCAGGCTTATCCACAGCAGTTACGCTTATGTCGTCAATGTAGAAAGGACAGTTTTCGGTCTGGAACTCCAGGAAACTGTAGCGGTTGCAACCGGTAATTATGGCCGTATATTCCGTCCATTCTCCTGTGATGCCGAGTGTTTCGGAAGAAAGCGTCTTATTGGTGGATGCGTCGGCGTTCACAATATAGAACGGATTGTTTCCGCTCTCCTTGGATCGAGCACGGAATTTCACCTCCACGATCGTCTGACCGGCAGCAAGGCCAAGCACGGGAGTGTCAAGCAGCGAGACGTTGATAGTCGAGCCGTTGTTTTCTGTAGAATACAGATCGAGGAAGGCGCATCCGCCGGCCTGATGGAAAGTAGCGCCGATCCAGCCCTCAGCGGAAGTAAGGGACTTGTCGATCTGACCGACAACGCCTTCACTGTCGGGAGTCTGTTCGGATCCTTTGACGCATTTGCTGAAATCCTCGCAGAGAAGGACACCGGCATTGTCGGAAGGGGCACGCAAGGGAGCTACGGAAGCTTTGCCGATGGCCTTGCGGTCAGCGACCGAGATCATGCGCGACTGCGATTTGTCGTGAGCATGATTCCGCACCTTTGCCACAGACGGCAAAGCGCAGATACAAACGAGAAGAACAGATATTACTACTGACTTTTTCATAAGAGAGTTATTTGTCTGAATTGGTTCGCCGGAGGCATTTCACCTCCTCCGGCGAGATATAGAATGATTGTTATAATTATCTTACAACGAGCTTGACGGTGCGGTTGCCGACCTTCACGACATAGATGCCGCTCTCGACAGCCACGGTAGTGTTGCTGGAAACAACCTTCTGTGAAGCCACGGTCTTGCCGTCAACGCTGTAGATGGCAAGATTCTCGCCTTCATAGCCGGTGATGTTCACGCAGCCTTTGCCTGCAAATACAGAGCCTTCGCCGCTGATGACACCGATTACGCCGACAACGTCACCCTTGACAGTGATCTCGTCGATGATGGTATAGTTGTGGTCCGGACCGAAATTGCTATTGATGGCAAGCTGCACCCAATCCTTGCCCATGTAGGCGGAAGGAAGCGATATTTCAATTGTCTTCCACATGTCCATGCTGTCAGAATTGGTGTAAGGCAGTGTACCGACGACCTCGGCCTGCGTCATGCCATAATTCGTAGCGAGGAAAGAGGTCTCTGAAGACTGCTCGCCGGTCCAGGCCTTGACGACCAGCTTGACTTCGCTCTGTTCCTTGGTGGAGAATCGGGGAAGTGCAAGGGTACTCTCGTCCACTGCGTCCTCAGTTCCGACACCGCAGAGTGCTATACCGTTCATGTCCTTCCATTCCGTAGCAATCTTATTGATAGGATACAGGAACCAGTCAACATTGGACTCACCGTAAACGACCCAAGGCTGCTGCATGAGCTGCTCCTCCTCGAAATCGTCAGACATCGGGAGACCGTAGGGAGTACCGAGCATGACCTCGACAGCCATGTAGCGGTTTGAAGAACCGGCGGCATTTCGGGCCTCGATACCTACTTTGTAAAGATCCTGAGCCGCGCCTTCGCGTAGAGTGTAGGTATACTCTGTGATGCCTGTGCCGATAAGACTATAAACGATGTCATTGGCAGCATTGGTCGTGACAAGGTAATAGTCGACAGTCGCAGGATCGACATAGCCGCCGGAAGTGTAGGCATCGGGAGCTTCCCACTTGAGGTTGAGGCTCATCATGTCGGCGCTCGGCTCTGCTGTCATGTTCTTGACAAGACCGGGGATGTTGACGCCGGTGTAGACCTCGGTAGTGGCCTTGTCGCCGGATTTGCCGTCGAAGCTGACTGTGACGGAAATCGTATTGTCGCCCTGTACGGTGCCGACAACGGCAGAGACACTTTCGCCGGGCTTGCCGGTCACGTCGGCTGTGGTGTTGCCTGCCACATGAGCCGTGAGCTGAGCATTGGCATCGAGAGCCGATCCGCCGATAGTCTTGGTCGGCATCGTGAAGCTGACGGTAGCCTCAAGCTTGCCGTTTGCTCCGGCAGTCGCGGTGAGATCGCTGACAGCAGCGGGAGAATCGGGGCTTACGTTGTTGTCCTCGACGCGGATCTCATGTACCATCACGCCACACATGTCCTTGCCGGTCGATGCGTGCAGACCGATATAGTATGTTCCCGCCTCGGGCACCTTGAAGAGAGGATTGCTGAATGTGGCGTAGTCGCGGCTCTGAGGCACGAAGTCAGGGATGATGACGTTGCCCTCCATCGACGAGGGATCGGGGAATTCGCCGTAGCATACCTCAAGATGGGCATCGTCGTAGACTTTGGCGACACGCATACATGTGATGTAGAAGCTATAGTACTTGTCGGCGTCAGGGAAGTTGATTGCGGGAAGGATCAGCCAGTCGTCGCCACGGCCGTCGTCGGCCTGACCGGAATAGAACGCTTCGGGATCACGGTTGGGGTCGACCTCCCAGGTGTTGCCCTCCTCGCCGTCGACATTGATGACGGTCATAAGCTCGAATGTCTGCTGCGAGGCCACTACATCGACGGGAAGCTCCCAGGGATCGCCGGCCACGAGCTTGTTGCTGACACCAGCCACGGAAGTCTGGTTGCCGGTCTTGGCCACAACGGAAGCCTGATACTGCTGCAGGGGCTTGCCCTTGCCTATTTCCATGCGGAGCACAGTGCGCTTTGTCGTGCCCACGCTCTCGCCGTTAAGGAAGACTTCATACTCAAGGTTGTCGGTGTCGATCACACCGCCGTGAGCGCCGGTCCTGACAGCAGACCAATGGATATTGTCCTTTTCAAGAATCACGTTGGCAGGCGCTGAAGGCATATCGAAACCGACATATGTGGATGTGGAGATCTCACCACTCTTTTCGCCGTTTACTTCAACATACATTCCGAAAGTGTGTTCTTTGGATGCGAGGCTCGAATATGTGACCTTCACTTCGCTTCCTGCTTCTGCGGTGCCGTTGCTGTAGGCTCCGCCGTCAAGAAGAGCATACCACTTGACAGGATCCTCGATGGCGTCGCCGCCGGTGAGGAAGGAAGGCATCTTGAATGTCACGGTGCCGGTAGTCGCGCCGCTTGCGAAGTCAACACTCTCGATCGTGGGACGCTCGGGAGAATCGGCTGTCACAGTGGAACCGAGCTCTGCCAGCAGACCAAAACCTTCACCTCCCTCATCGAATTTCATCACATCGGTGATGGCTCCGGTCTTGGGGTCAATGGTCACAAGAGCCGAGCTTGTGTCGCCGTAGGCGGGATTCCAATAGAACTTGTTCTCTACAGTGCTGAAAGTCATGCCCGAGATGAACTGACCGGCAGAGCTGTTCAGGTGAGCGATCTTGGTCTGGTTGCCCGTGGCCTTGTCGATCTTCACGAGATCAAGATTGAGCGTGATTCCGTAGAGACCCTTGTCGATGGGATTATAGCACATAGCCATGCACTGGGTGTTGAAATTGGCCTTGTCGATCTCCTTGATGACTGTGTAGCCAAAAGGATAGGACGCGGTCTTCTGGAAGAGTCCCGTAGTGCTCTCTTCGGCCTCGTATTCGTCGGAAGCATAACCGTAGACCACGTTTTCCTCAGGATCGTAGGCAGTGCTGAGGAAGATGCCGCCGTCGTAGAGGCAGTCCTCGTCGTCGATGGTTTCGGTAACCTCGCCGGTGGCAAGGTCGATCTCATAGTATGTCTGACCCCAGAGATAGCCGTACTGATAGAAATTGTCGAAACCGCAGAGCTTGTTGTCCTTGACCCAGGAGGTCTGCAGCTCGCCGTAGCCGTTTGCGTATGTGAAAAGAGGATCTTTCCACATCATCTCGATGTTATCGGGAGTGAAACGATACCATCCCTGGCTGCGGCCGTAGGTTTTTGTGTAATTCAGGTAACCGTAAAGGTTGGTGCCGGTAGAAGTGGCACGCGCGACAACCCTCGTGACTCCGGTGAAAGGATTGACGACTTCCTTGACATACTCCACGGGACCTTCCTGAGCGCGGTGAGCCAAAGACTGATGTCCCTGACGACTGTCGAAGCCCATCGCCGGAGCGGAAAGTCCACGGGGCGCGACCTTCATACCACCACGAAGGCCGAACGGAGTGGCTGCATAAGATCCTATCGCGGACAAAGCGAGAATCCCTGCAACCAAAGGGTAAGTAAAGAACTTTTTCATAAATTTATTATTAGTAGAACTGGTTATTTCGCACAATTACAACTGTCGATTCCGGAAAAACCGAAGGTGTCTTTCGGCTACAAATATAATCACACTTTTCTATCCGACAAAAGAATCTGAAAGAAAAATCCGCACCCCTTTCATTTTTCCAATGTTTCGATGTAAAACCCGGGGATACCACGCCACTTCAATAGCATATTGCAACTTTATTAACACGCCTGATCAGGCATCCTCTGAATGCGAACATTAAATCTTCTGTATTGTTAAAAAAATATGAGAGTGACTCCCGCGCGGCACACTCACCCATTCAATTTTTTCTGCAGCTATATCACCATGTATAACCAAGGCACACAAGAGACATTAGTCATAATAGGAGCCGGATTCGCAGGGATGAACCTCGCGAAGAAAGTTGACAAGAACCGGTACAAGGTGATTCTTATCGACCGTAACAACTTCCACTCCTTCCCTCCCCTCTTCTATCAGATAGCGTCTTCAGGTCTGGAGGCAAGCAACATCTCGTTTCCTCTGAGAAGGGAGTTCAAGAAGCATCACAATGTGAGCTACCGCATGGGGCATATAAAGAATCTTGACGCGGAAGCACATCTTGTCACCACAAGCTATGAGACAATCCGCTACGACCGTCTCGTCATTGCAGCCGGAAGCACCAACAATTATTTCGGCATCAAGGATCTCGACAAGAAGGTGTTCAGCATCAAGACCATCGGCGAAGCCACCCACACCCGCGACGAGATTCTCGACCGACTGGAGCGCGGAGCCATGTCCTCTGACCCTAAACGCCGCCGCGAACTGATGAGTTTTCTGGTGGTGGGAGGAGGTCCGTCGGGTGTGGAAATCGCCGGCGCGCTCGGCGAGATGAAACGCGACATCCTGCCGCGAGAATATCCGGAGCTGAATCCCGACGACATGCACATCACCCTCGTGGAAGGCTCTCCGAAACTGCTCGGTTCCATGAGCGAACATGCTTCGCTTCGCGCTCTCGAAGACCTTAAGAAGCTCATGGTGGAAGTGCGTCTGAACACTCTGATGAAAAGCTACGACGACAAGGTCGTGACTTTTGCCGACGGCTCGGAGGAATATTGGGAGACACTGATCTGGACGGCCGGCATCACGGGCGAACCGATCCCGGGACTTCCTGAGGAGCATATCGTCCGGGGCGGAAGGATTGCGACAGACGAATATAACCGCGTGGGCGGACGCGACGATCTGTATGCCATCGGAGACATTGCCTGCACTCCATGCCCAGGCTACGAGCACGGCCATCCTCAGGTGGCTCAGGTCGCTATCCAGCAGGCTCGCAACCTCGCCTTCAACCTCAACATCGCCGGAAAGAAGGCTCCGAAACCGTTCAGATACAACGACAAAGGATCCATGGCGACCATCGGCAAGAACCGTGCCGTCGTCGATCTGCATAAGCAATTTCTCAAAGGACGCCTCGCGTGGCTCGCATGGATGTTCATCCATCTGATCTCGATCGTGGGAGTGCGCAACAAGATCACGGTAATGCTCAACTGGAGCTGGAACTACTTCACCTACTCGACCTCCTTGCGGCTGCTTCTGCGTCCCGTCAAGTATCCCCTGCGCAAGCACTGGGGAGACTGATGAGACGTGGAAATAAGCCTTCGGATATAATCTTTCGCATTTTTAACGTTAACAATATATAGCTTTAATATTATGAAGAGAACAAGAATTACAATCATAGCCTGTGCGCTCGCACTGATGCCGCTGGCTTCGTGCGGACTTCTGACAAAGAATGTCAAGACAGAGAAACAGCTTCCCACAGACCGCGAGAATGTGGACAACAGCGACAGTATCAAACCATACCGCAGCACCGCGCTTGAGCGTGGTGAGATCTCCGGCGAATGGGCGGTCAAGACTGTGGCCGGACACGAGGCCAAGGGAGAAATGGCTCCCTACCTTCTGTTTGACCCCAAATCCGGTCGTGTCTACGGCAACAACGGATGCAACACCATCAACGGCCAGTATGACGTGAATCCCGCCGACAGCACCCTGCGCTTTTCCGCGCTGATCTCCACAATGAGATTCTGCGCAGAAAGCTATCCCACCGAAACAGACATCAACACCGCAATGGAAAATGTCAGACGCTATTCCTGGACTTTCACTCCGGAACTCAACTATACCCTTTCTCTGCTCGACGGCTCCGGGAAAACACTTATGACACTTCAGCGTCAGGATTTCTCATTCCTTAACGGAACATGGAGAGTAACGTCAATCAACGGCAAGAGCGAAGACAATCCGGACATCGTGCTCGTCTTCGACATAGCCGAACAGAAACTCCACGGCAACACTGGCTGCAACATTCTAAACGGAGAGATAGCCATCGACATGGGCGAGCACAATTCGCTGACACTTCAGAATCTTGCGACAACAAGGATGGCTTGTCCTGAAGGTTCGTCCGAGACAGCGCTGCTTGTGGCTCTTGAAGAGGTGATGTATGCCCGTCCGGTCAACGCCAACGAATGCCAGCTGATTGACGGACAAGGCTCTGCTGTCATCACCCTTGTGCGCGTCAGCGACACGGATACCCGGCAGTAGGCATCCGTGCAGTAGTCATCCATATTCCGCTCCGGCGAAAACATCGCCGGAGCATCAACGATTCAAATGAAACATTTCCTCAGACTCATCTACATAACATGCGCCCTGATTTTTCCGGGCGCATTTGCCTCATATGCCCAGGTCGACGCAGAACAGGTCACACGCATCGGGCGCAATGTACTGGCCATGGACGACTATCTGCTCTCGATCCAATATTTCAATCTCGCTATCAAGGCCAAGCCTTACCTGAGCGATCCCTACTACTACCGTGGCGTAGCCAAGCTTATGCTCGACGATTTCCAGGGTGCGGAGGAGGACTGCTCGCTGGCCATCGACCGCAACAAATTCCGATATGAGGCCTACAGAGTCAGAGGATTCGCAAGACTGCGGCTGGGAAAGGACTCCCTCGCGGTGGAGGATTTCGATACGGGACTGCGCTACATACCCAATGACAGAGATTTCCTCTACTACAAGGCTCTTGCCCAGAGCGACGCCCAAAACTACGCGGAGGCCGATTCCACTTTCCGGACTTTGATGCGCCATCATCCGAGGTTCGAGGACGGACTCGCCGCCTACTCGCGCATGTTGCTCTCAAAAGGTGACACCACGGCTGCCTACGAATCAGCGGAAAGCGCCCTGAGAGTGTCGCCCAATCTGCTGTATCCGTATCTTGTCAAGGCCGACATTGAACAGGCACGCGGAGAGTGGAAGGATGCGGCGGCATCCCTCACCGAGGCGCTGAGACTTGAGCCGAGGGAGACATCCCTCTACATCAACCGTGCATTCATGCGCTACAACGACGACGATCTCTTCGGCGCGATGGCCGACTATAACTACGCCATCGACCTCGATCCCGATAACCGCGCCGCGATCTACAACCGCGCGCTGCTGCGTATGCAGGTGATGGATCTCACCAACGCGCTCAACGACTTCACCACCATCCTGTCGTGGGATCCCGACAATTTCCCGGCACGCTACAACCGCGTGATGATCAACATCGACTTCGAGAACTACAACGACGCAATAGCCGATCTGCGCTATATTGTCAGGAAATATCCCCGGTTCTATCAGGGATATTACACACTCGCGGAGATCTACCGCCGTCTCGGCAACGAGCGCCTGTTCTTCGAAAATTTCCACAAGGCCAACGACATAGCCACACGCTACGTCACCAATCCCGGAAAGTATCAGCTCGACCGTCCGAGCATCGAGCCGGGAAGTTCCATTTCGGTCGACAAGAGCGACATGTCGGCCTCGCTGTCTCCCGACGAGACACAAACGGATCTTGCATCTCAGCTCAACCGCCTCATAACCATCAACAACGATTCCGACATGTCTGACGAGCAGGCGCCGGGCAAGAAAAGTAAAATCCACGGCAAGGTGCAGGACATGGAACTTCGTGCCGAGCCACAACCGCTCTACGCGTTCACTTTCACAGACACAAAGAACGAACTGCGTCCTGCATCAAATTTCTTCCGCGAGCTTGACAGGCTCAACACCTCGGGAGGCACAGCCTCGACAATCTATCTCAGCAACGATCCCGGCTCTCAGAGCGACGCAAGCCAGCTTCAGACTCTGTTCGGTCTCACCGGCGCGCTTGAGGAAAAGGAACGCAACGGCAAGATGCAGCCTGCAGACTATCTGACTCTTGGCGTCGCACAGACGCTTCTCAAGAACTACGAAGCAGCCATCGCCAACCTTGACAAGGCGGTCGCTGCTAATCCGCTGTTTGCCGCGCCGCTTTTCCAGCGTGCCTACACTTCGCTTATCGCCGCAGAAGCCACCTCGAAAATCAGCGACAGCATAGACGAAAACTCTACCGGAAAACGAATTAACTCGACGTCTCAACCTGACAGGATGCTCGAAGAGGCCGAACGGACAGCAAAATACCGCACTGCAATCAACGACCTCGACGCTGCGCTCCGCATCGACCCGCAGCTCGCCTATGCCTGGTACAACAAGGGGTGCATCTACTATGCCCTCCACAACTACACCGATGCCCTGCAATGCTACAACGAAGCCATAAGGATAAATCCTGATTTCGGTAACGCATGGTATAACAGAGCGCTTACATACATGCACCTCGGAAACCGCGAGGAAGCTGCCGCCGGACTGTCGAAAGCCGGAGAACTTGGAGTAGTTCCCGCCTATAACGCCCTGAAACGTCTTTAAGACGCAACAACTTTTGCTATGAAGCACATTCCATACACAGCCATTCTCAGGATGATCGCTGTAGGCATTCTGCTTATAGCAGGATGCGGCTGTCTGCTGGCACAGATGCCTATAAAACACAGCATCAAGGAACCTCTGCCTCCTGACAGTGTCGACATGGAGCTTTACAACAAGAAACATTTCTGGCGTGCCACCGCAATGGTCGGAGGCATGGATGTAGGACTCTGGGCATTCGACCGCTTTGTCCTCGACATGCCATGCTCGCACATCTCCCTCAATTCATGGCAGGCCAACCTTAAGAAAGGCTTCGTCTGGGATAACGATAACCTCGGCACCAACATGTTCATGCACCCCTACAACGGCAACCTGTACTTCAATGGCGCACGGTCCAACGGATTCAACTATTGGCAGTCGGGGCTTTTCGCCGTGGCCGGAAGTGCCGTATGGGAGCTTTTCATGGAGAACGAATATCCCTCAACCAACGACATCATTGCAACGCCGATAGGAGGAATGGCCATAGGCGAGATGGCGTGGAGAATATCCGACGCAATCCTTAACGACAAGACCTCCGGCTGGGAACGTTTCGAACGCGAAGCCGCAGTGTTCCTCATCAATCCTATGCGAGGCCTCACACGTATCATCAACGGCGATGCCTGGCGTCACCGTGCCACGAAAGGGCGACAGTACGGACGTCCGGCAATCGGCATTGAGGCTGGTCTGGGCGCTAAGGTGATCGAATTCAAGCATGACCGCCACGAAGCCGCCAAAGTCGGTCCGACACTTGACGTCAACGTTTCGTACGGCAACCGCTACGAAGTGAGAAGTCCTAAACCATACGATTATTTTCTTGTGCGTGCCCAACTGAATTTCATGACCAAACAGCCTGTGCTGTCGCGCCTGAACATACAGGGACGTCTGCTTGGGAAAGAATTATGGCCCGAACATCCGCTGCATGTCAACATAGGACTATAGCAGCACTTCGACTACTACGATTCCGACACCATTTCCAACACACTTAAGAAATGTCCCTACAAACTCGGCGTACCGGCCTCAGTCGGCGCAGGCATAATGGTCAACGACACGCTGCCCTCGCGCGCCTCGTTCGACGCATATCTACACGCCAACGCCGTGATTCTCGGCGGAGTACTCTCCGACTATTACAAGCTTGACAACCGCAACTACAACCTCGGAAGCGGCTTCTCGATAAAAGCCGGAATGCACTGGATCTGGGACGGCGACAGATTCTCTATAACCGCCCAGCATCAGTTCTACCGCATTTTCACATTCAAAGGATACCCTAAAGGCACAGACCTTTCCAAAGTAGATGAGAAGACACTCAACGCTCAGGGCGATCATTCGCAAGCCTCATTCGGTGTCACGGAAGTAAGAGCCGAATATCGGATCTGGCGACGGATGTATCTCGGACTGGACCTGACACATTATTTCCGCGTGACCAACTACCGCGACTTCCCTACCGTCAAATCCTCCTGCTTCTCCCAGGCCCTTTCCCTCACCTACAAACTCTGACACTCCCAGACACACCCATAAAAGGCTTTTACATTCTTACCTTGGGTAAGATCCAACTTAGTTACGAAAAAGACAATGGGGGCGCGGTTACGTTTGGCGCCCTTATCCGTATCTATAGTGTAAGCAATGAAAACAGACAATCTGACATCCTCATTCATGGCACTTCGCGACAAGCTGCACAGAAGCGCTCTGAGATTCCTCAAAAACGACGAGGATGCCAGAGATGCGTTGCAGGACACATTCTTCAATCTTTGGAGAGACGGAGGTGCCGAAACGGAAACCGAGGCTCGCAACAAGCTGTTCGCCGTGCTCAGGAATATCTGCATCGACAGACTCCGCAAGCCTAAGACTTATCCGCTGGACGAAACCGATACGGACAGTTTAGAAGTCAGAGCCTTCTCTTTCGAGGATATGGACAAGTATGAATCCTTGCTTACAACCGGACTCACGGATATTCAGAGGCATATATACGCCCTCGTCACACATGACGGAATGGAGTACGATGCAATAGCGGAAACACTCGGCATGTCGGTCGAAGCCGTGAGAATGAACATGAGCCGGGCAAGAAAAAAGATACGTGACAATTACAAACAACTCGACAGATGAAAGAGCATGACGTTAAACTGACATTGCAGGAAACCGAGCAACTCTGCCGTTTGTATATGGACTGCAGGCTGACGGTTCTTGAAGAAACCGAACTGCAATATGTGCTTGGGAAAATGCCGTATTCCTCGCCCTGCATAGACGAAGTGCGGATGCTGATGGGAGTCTCATTGCCCCCGGAAGTTAACAAGTCACCCAAAAAGTCGTTCAGATTCTTTAGGAACAAGACAGCAATTAGCATTGCTGCTTCTGTTGCCATTTTATTTGCCATAGGAATTTCCCTACAACTCAAGCAGTCTGAAAATTCCAACTCATCCCTTCCAAAGAGTGATGGGCATGTCTATATTGCGGCTTATCGTCATGGGCAGCGTCTGGATGGAAACGAGGCCGTGACGGCAACAAATTTAGCCATGGCAAAAGCTGATTCACTTATGAAATACGCTTCTCAGACTGAACATGACTATATGATGAAAGCCAACAACATTATTTCTGCAACCAAAACTAACTAATCTCCTTAAAATGAAAAGATATATCTTGATTCTTATTCTTTCGATGGTTACGTTAGCAGCTTCCGCAAAAGCGCCGAACCTTCACGTTGAGCAGATGTTCAACGGCTCTTACAATACGAATCCGAGCGTTTCCCTTAATGTTTCCAAAAGTCAGGAGAAATATTTCAGAGGATGCACAGTAACAAATAATAAAGGCATCCTCAACAAAATTTCGCAACTTTTTGAGAAAGATCTTCCCAGGGCTGTACGTTCACAAGACATAATTTCATACGGCACAAGATTCCGCTCCATGATAATCATGAACAACGGTGAGGAAATCTATATCGGTCTCAGTTATGACGAAAACAATGGCTGTTATCTGTTTATAAGCGGTCCGTTGAAAGCATTTAAATAACTCCAAATCATACAAATATGAACATCCTTCGTATGCTGCTCTTAGGAGTGGCGGTACTCCCTGTGTGCCTTTTCGCTCAGGAAAACAACGATTCCACAGCTGAATGTTGGGAAAAAGAATTCGAACTCAACGAAGTTGTCGTTGTAGCTAAACGTCCGGTTATAAAACAGCAGGATGGAAAGCTCATATATCTTGTGAAGAACGATCCTTATGCCAAAGGTCTTGACGGTATTACCATTCTTGATCGAATACCTCGCATCTCCGTCAACAATGGGACAGTATCCATTGCCGGCAAAGGCACTGTCCGTTACATAATCGACGGCATCTTGATGGAACTGGATGCATCAGCAATGGCAATGCGTCTGCAAAACCTACGCGCCGAGGATATTGAGAAAATCGAGTTGCTGAACACGCCTCCCTCCCGATATGCGGCCGAACCTAATGCCGTGTATATTTCCATCACTACACGCAATGAAACCCTCGGAACAAAAGGAAGCGTGTATGGCTCGCTTAACCAAGGAAACAAGTTACGCGAATATTTCAGCGGGAGCATCAGCCACACCGCAAGGAAATGGGATATGTCTCTTGATGCCGGTGTGTCGAATTACTATGCCGACAACAATAACGATATGGAATATTCGTTTTCAGACGGTTCGCCTTCGCGTGTCTCCTCCACTGAAACTAAATCCCATCTGTTCCAATCCGGTCTCAACAGTCTGTTCAGATACAAATTCACACCTGAAATGAATTTAGGCCTGATAGCAAACTTCAATTATGAATCCATATCGAGCAACGGAACAAACTTTACCCAATACGGAGGATATACCTCGTCATCTCAATCCCGCACTAAATCCAGGCCCAATAACGCGCTGACCCTCACCGGCTTCTACGACTGGACTTTCGGGGCCAAAGGAGAAGCCATGCAGCTGACCTACAACTATTTCAACCGCCATAGTCCTTCTTTGTCCGCCGTTACCACTACGTATAGCAACAGCACAGAGGATTTTGGCATTAATGAAAATGGTAAAACCAATTATCGTTTCCATAGCGGGAGAGCGGACTTCAAACTTCCCTACTCCTGGGCGCAATTAGAAGCCGGAATCGCCTATACCGACATTCTCAATTCATCATACAACTTTCTTACTCGAACCCTCGGAGCCAGTTCAGAAGCAAATGCGTTTGACTATACAGAACGCATAGCTGCCGCCTACCTTACGGCCTCACGCAATCTTGGCAAAGAGTTTTGGGGCAAAGTCGGACTCAGATATGAGTACACATTAACCAAGGGAATACAAAGATCGCTGGATAAAGTTGACCGTGATAAATATGGTCATATGTTTCCTTCCATCAATCTCTCATGGAACAAAGACAGAATCGGCTCGTTCAATATCAGCTACTCCATGGGCATGGGACGTCCCAATCTTTGGGAACTGAATCCATTCAAATATTATTCCACTACTGACGAATACGCAGCTGGAAATCCGGCCTTGAAACCGACTATATATAACAATGCCGAAATTAATTACTACGGTCTGGGAGGACTCTATGCGGTGCTATACACCTCGTTCGCTTCCGACGCCGTCGGCTATATCCGCAGATTTGACGCGAATGGTATTATAAGCACGATGCCTTATAACTGTCTATCGACAAACAAGACAGGACTATATGCCAATTACAAACGCACCTTTTTTGACAGATGGGAAATGAAAATCGGAGGCGAGGTGTTCCGAACATCCTCCCGCAGCGATGTGTCTGATTTCAAAATCAGCCGCATGGAAGATTGGTCCGGCAAACTCGAGGTATCCGCCAACATAATGCTTAATCGGCCGAAAACTCTGATATTCACGGCTCAGTTTACCAACTTCTTCCCATGGCAGCAGAATCTGATCAAGTACGAATCGTTCCAACTTTTGAATTTATCGCTCCGATACTCATTGCTCAACAACCGCATTAATCTGCAACTGAAAGCAAACGACATATTCGGATGGAACAAGACAAGGTCAAAAGAACAATACGGTGATTACTCGATACGTCAGACCTTTAACGCTCACACTGCCTATGTGCAGTTTGGAATAAGTTATAGATTCGGACGCGATAAAGTCAATAACGTATGGCGCGCCTCCAAGGAGGATCAATCCGGAAGAACAAAATAAGTTTTTCGAGTTCGTGGCCATCGCCGTCGGTTTCTGTGAATGTAGCTTTTGGGGCTGTGCTTTCAAATCCTCCTGCTTCTCCCAGCCCCTCAATCTCAGCTACATACTCTGACACAACCGAAAAGTCTTGTAATATAGTATGCTCGCTGTCTAAGAATAATTTAGTATCTTTGTTCTCAGAGTTGAGTAGAAAAAACCGACTCCTTGCCGAGATTGATGCTATCATACGAAAACTTGAGGAAGAAACAATATGATTACCGACGACATCAGACATATTATAAAAGACTCTCGCGCCAATGCTGTGCGTTCTGTAGACTTTTGCAGGGTAAAGATGTATTGGCGAATAGGACAACGCATTGTCGAAGAAGAACAAGGCGGAAGTTCCCGTGCCGAGTATGGAACCAAACTTATTCAAAATCTTGCTGCTCAACTTGAACCGGAGTTCGGCAGTGGATTTTCATATCGTCAACTCAATTTCAGCCGTCAATTTTATCTGGAATATCCAAAAGTGAACGCACTGCGTTCACAATTCAACTGGACACAGTATCGTGCTCTAATTCAGATCTCTGACAAAGACAAACGCGAATATTATGAACTTGAAGCGGCCAATAACAATTGGACCGCGCGAGAGATGGAGCGTCAGATTCATTCAATGCTCTATGAGCGATTGTTACTCAGCAGCGATAAGGAAGCTGTACTGGCTGTTGCCCGGCGGGATCGTATTCCTCAGTCACCTCAGGAAATAGTAAAGGATCCCATGATCCTTGAATTTCTTGGGTTGGAACAACGACCACAATACTATGAGTCCGACCTCGAAAATGCGCTCATCAGCCATCTTCAAGAGTTTTTACTTGAGCTTGGCAACGGCTTTACATTCGTCGCCCGCCAGAAGCGACTACTTCTTGAAGATGACGAGTTCTTTGCCGACCTTGTGTTCTACAACCGCCTGATGCGATGTTTCGTAGTCATAGAATTAAAGACAGGTAAAGCAACACATCAAGACTTGGGACAGTTGCAAATGTATGTGAACTATTACGACCGATATGAGAAATCAGCCGATGAGAACCCGACAATAGGCATACTACTCTGTGCAGAGAAAAATGATACACTTGTCAGAATGTCCCTTCCTAAAGATAACAACTCCATAGTCGCATCAAAATACCAGCTTTACCTCCCGACTGAGCAACAGCTGATAAACGAAGTTGAGAAAGTTAAATCCGAACTAAAATCGAGAGAAGTAGAGTAATTAAGAGTAAGTTAGATAAACCGATTATCTAACAGGAGCATTCCTGCAACCGATTTCTCAGTATTGAGGAATGCCTTCGCGTTCTAATGTCCTGACGAGGTCTTACTTTTTGTGGTGGTGGGAGGCGCCGTTGCAGCAGTCGCTCTCGGTGCCTTCGCAGGTCTTGGCCGGTGTGGTGCAGGGTGTGGCGGCACATTTGACTTCGGAATCCTTGCAGAGTACCACCTCGTAGCCAAGCTTTGTCAAGGCTTGCGAAATATTGTCCACGTTAGTTTTCTCGCCGTCGAAGGTGACTGTCACGATGTCGCCGGGCACAACAGTCTCTATTGTAGTGACACCTTTCTCAAAGCGGAGGTTGGACTTTACCTTCGACTCGCAGTTGCTGCACGAGAGAGCAGGCCTGATCCTGAAGCTGACAGTGGTGTCCTTGTCAGACTTTGCATAGACGCCAAGTGAAACCACCATGGCGAGCATCAAAAGAAATATCTTTTTCATATTCTAATAAGTTGTTAAAGTACGTGAAAACCGTGTCAGAATTCAAGTGTCAGGCGGACGTTGAACTGTCGGCGTGTCAGGTAGTTGGGAACAGCATATTGCAGTCCGTTGACGTCCGTGACCCAATAGTAGCTGCTGACGTTGCTGATGTCGAATAGATTGAAGACATCGAAGCCGACAGAAATGTTCTTGAAGTTGCGAAGTAGTCCGTCGCGGGGACGATCATTGTCGGAGGGCGCGCCGACAATCTGATAGCTGAGTCCAACATCCACACGCTTGTAGGCCGGAGCGCGGAACCATGTGACACTTCGCTTGATGCGTGGAGCCACCATGGTGAGGCCGTCGGAGAATATGCCTCGCAGACTGAATTTCAGCTTTGTGAATTTCGGGAAATAGTCGTTGAAGAAGAGGGAGAAGGCATAGCGCTGGTCGGATGGGAGCGGACACTTCACTCCGTCGAGTGTCTGCTGCGTCTTCATCAGCGAGAAGCTGACCCACGAGTCCGATCCGGGGACGAACTGACCGTAGAATTTCAGGTCGAGTCCCATCACATAGCCCTTGGAATCGTTGACGCCGCTGTAGCTGACCTTCAGGTTGTCGTATTCGTAGCTTATGAGATTACTCAGATTCTTGTAGTAGGCTTCGGCAGAGAGCTTAAAGGGTCGGTTCATCGCCCGGAAGCTGTAGTCGGCACCGAGCAGAAACTGGAGGCTTCGCGGCGACTTGATGTCACGGTTGAGCAGCACTATTCCGTTGCCGAGATCGTCGGTCACGGCCTGTCGGTACTCCTTATAGAAAGGAGACTGATAGTAAAGTCCTACGGCAGCGCGGTACGTCCAGTTGTGGTGAGCCTCGGGCGAGAAGGTGAAATTTACGCGCGGAGAGACAAGGAATTCCTTGTTGAAGCTCCAGTAAGAACCTCTCACGCCTGCGTTTATGCTGAAAAATCCCGCAGAGTTATTGAAATAGATTGCATCCTCAAGGAAGAAAGCAGCACGTGTGGATGTGATGTCCTGACGCGATGCGAGATTGTAGATGAGGTGCACACCATCGGGCTGCGTAGGCAGGGAATAACCGGCGGAGTCACGCCATTCCCATTCGCGGGTACGGTCAAAGAAGCGCTCTGTCTGTACTGTAGCGCCGTAGGTGATGTGGTTGCTCTTTATGACCGAGGTGCCACGGAAGAGCCCCTGCAGCACGGAAGCTTTCAATCGGTTGCGGGAATGCTCCATATATTTGCCGACACCAAGCTCGCCGCCGATGCCCCCTTCGCCGGAAGTGCCAGCCTGATCAAGCCAATATTCGCCGGAAATGTCGTAGCTCACAAGCTCATTGGTAAGGAAACCCGAAACTCCGAGAGTGAAGTCAGTGGCGGCGTTGTGGCGGTAATTGGCCTGCAAAGCGGCAAGGAATGTCTCGAACTTATCCTTCTCCTCGCCGTCGAAATAGACCTTGAATTTCTTGGTGTCGGTGCTTGTTCCGAAACTTGTCTCTCGATCGGCGGGCTTGAAGTTGTAGTGGTTGATGCTCACGTTGCCGAGAAACGCTACAGAAAACTTGTCGCTGAAGCGCATCTTCATGTTGGTCTGATAGTCGAAGAAAGATGGATTGTATTCTCCCTTTGTCTCCAGAGAGCTGAGCAGCGAGTTGTTACGCTTGTAGCGGACGCCATGAAGCATCGAGAATTTGCCGGAATTGGTGCCTATATATCCGGTAGCACCCATGAGCGACGCGGAGATACCGGCCTCGAAAGCTTCCGGCTCACGATATGTAATGTCGAGCACACTCGACATCTTGTCGGAATATCTGGCAGGGAATCCTCCGGTGGAGAAACGTATGGAGCCGACAAGGTCGGGATTGATGATACTAAGGCCCTCCTGCTCGCCGGAGCGCATCAGCTGCGGACGGTAGATCTCCGTGCCGTTGATGTAGACGGAATTTTCGTCGAACGAACCGCCGCGCACGCTGTATTGCGAACTCATCTCGTTCGAGGAGTTTACGCCGCCCATGGTCGTGAGCAGAGCTTCCACGGAACCGCCGGAGGCGTCGGGAGAGAGTTTCAGCGATTCGGTGTCGATTGTCTCCATGCCGCTAAGATTCGGCTTGTAGGCTATGACCTCGACAGCCTCAAGCATTGTCTCGTTGTAAGGGAGCACGACATTGAGGGTGACTTCGCCGCTCGCGCCGACCATCTTGCGTTTCACATCGCGATAGCCGATACATTTGAACTGCAGCGTGATGGTGTCGGCCTGAGCCACGCTGAGCTTGTAGTCGCCCTTCAGGTCGGTCTGTGTGCCAACAGCGGTGCCGGCGACACTGACTGTGGCAAACTCCACAGGCTCGCCCTCCTTGTTGGTGACCTTTCCGAGAAACTTGACAGACTCGGCGGAAGTCACAAGGCTGAACAGGCCGAGCAGACACACAAGTAAGCTTATTGTATAAATACGTTTCACAATAATATAAACGCCTCGTCACCATGATTATTGCCGCCCGAAAGGCAAACATCGTCAGAAACTTCTGAGCAACTTGTAAAGCTGATGGATGGGAAGTCCCATGACATTATAGAAGCTGCCGTCGATACGTTCGACCGCCACGCCTCCAATCCACTCCTGGATGCCGTATGCTCCGGCCTTGTCCAGCGGCGTGAATCCGTCGACATAGAAATCGATCTCTTCCCTTTCAAGCTTGCCGAATGTCACCGAAGTACTGACGGAGATTGTTTCCTGACGATCCATTGTCGTGACCGTCACGCCGGTGACGACCGTATGGGTCTTGCCGGAAAGGAAACCTAACATCTCGCGTGCCTCGTCGAGATCGCGCGGCTTACCGAGCATCTTTCCGTCGCAAACTACAACTGTATCTGCCGTGATTACAAGCTCGTTGTCGTCGATGAGCCGACGATACGCATCAGCCTTAAGACGCGACAGATACGGCGCGATTTCAAGCGCCGGAAGGTCGGCGGGAAATTCTTCCTTGACATTGCCGATCGAAACAACGGAATAAGGGACACGGATCTGTGTGAGCAGATCGCGGCGGCGCGGCGACTTGCTTGCGAGGAGAATTCTGTATTTCTTAAGATTGTCTAACACTCTCTTTTCGATTCTAAATCTTCAACTTTCAATTTTCAACTCCATTGACATCACCATCCGAAGGAATCGGCGTCGGTGAGCCAGAGATTCTGCGCCTTGAGAATCTGCTCCACAAGGTCGCGCACGCAACCGTAGCCGCCGTCGAAACGCGAGATATAGTGTGCAGTCTCCTTCGCCTCCCACACGGCGTCGTGAGGAGCGCATGGCAATCCGACGTTGCGCATGCACATCAGGTCGGGGATGTCGTCGCCCATGTAGGCGACTTCCTCGGCGCTGAGTCCGTGGCGCTTCATCCAGTCCAGCATCACAGGAAGCTTGTGGGCGGCGGCAAGATGAATCTCCTTGATGCCGAGACTTGCGAAACGCACGCGCACGCTCTCGGTGTTGCCGCCCGTGATGACGGCAATCTGCAGACCTTTCTTGACGGCGAGCTGGAGGGCATAGCCATCCTTGGTGCTGATCATGCGCAGAGGCTCACCCTCGGGTGACAACGGAATGGTCGACGTGGAGAGGACGCCGTCAACGTCGAGGGCAATGCCCTTTATTTTAGTTAGATCGTAGTCAATCGCCGACATTTTCTTCTATGGTTTTATCGTTGGCCTGTTCGATGATAAGCTGCGTCAGCTCACAATAAATCTTCTGCAACTGAGGCTGATCGGCGAGCAACTTCTCGTGCTTCTCCACGACAGCGAGGTCACCGCGACGCGCCGGTCCTGTCTGCGCCTCGCGGGGAGTGAGGTGATGCAGTTTAGCGGCGGAGGCGTCAATGAGCGGAAGGATATATTTGAAGGGCACATCCTCTGCCCCGAGCAAATCGAAGGAGACTTGCCAGAGCGCATTGACGAAGTTGCAGGCAAACACGGAAGCCACGTGCATCTTCATCCGGCGTTCGGAATCCATCTCAACAATCTTGTCTGTGAAGAGCGAGGCTGCATCCCGTAGAATATCGACAGCCGATGCGTCGGAACCTTCGATAAACACCGGAATCTTCTGATAGTCAACGTCTGCATCCTTGGAAAAAGTCATCAGCGGATAGAAGACTCCGCGACGTCCCTTCACACAGTCGAGCACGTCGATCGAGGTGCTTCCAGACGTGTGAGCCACGACGCCCGAGAGTTCCGGAAGCCGCACGGCGACCTCGGCGATTGCCTCGTCGGCAACAGAGATGATATATAGCTCGGCATCGAGAGGAAGATCCTCCAGTGTGCGCGAATTGATATTGTAGAGCTCATCGACATTGCCGGCGAAGGCCACGCAGAGATGTGTCGCGACATTGCCTTGCCCTATTATACATATTGATTTCATAGTCTTTTGCTATATTCTTCACAAAATTAACCAAAATTTCCGATTCCAAGGTCATTGCACGCACAAAAATGGGTTCTCATATCCCGAAGCGTAGGCGTCGAGGGCGACATGTCCCATCGTGCGCCGCAGATTGACCTCGATGCATGGCACTATCCTTCTGTGGGTGTCTATGAGTCCGTCGACTCCGAAAGGACCGACGTATGGCATCTCGGAGCGCTGCAGAAAGATAGTCTTCAGCAAAGGTCTGAGGAGCTTCGGAATTACCTGAAGCTTATCGACACGAGTATATTTCGCAAGACCATCCAGTATCACGTCCTGCGGAGCCGCCACATTGCCTTTGTAGCGACCCTGAGAGTCTGTCTCAAACATCGAGAAACCTTTGAAATAGACCTCACGCCCATCGGATTCCCACTCCGTGGCGAAGTCGCAGGCGTTGTCATACATCGGCTCAATCACGATACTTCCCTGACGCGCGATGCACTCCCTGATGCGGCGCAATCCCTGCTCGTAGTTTTCTTTGGTGACAACAAGGACGCCGCGTCCGCTGCTGCTCCACGGCATCTTGAGCATCACTCTACCAAATGCTATCATAAACTCTTTCGCTCCAAATCGGTCTGAAAACTCTTTGGGCCACATGAACTCATCTTCACCTGAATACTCACGTACCATAATTGCATTGCGCCGGTGGGCAAGCATCCGCCAGCACGCAAGAGTCTCCTCCGAGGGAAGAAGCGTCTCGGGATAGCCCGAACGCGCAAGCATGGTGCGCAAAGAGAGATTCCAGCCCCACGGCGATAAAGGTTCTTCCAGACCTTTAAGATCGGGAAGGCACAGCAAGCGAAGATCGGGACGTCGTTCGCTGATTTCGCGTAGAGCATGCTTCTCAGGCTCATGGAGCATCAGAATGGCATCACCTTCGGAGGCATAGATTGCCGGAAGAAACATGTTGCGGCGCTCGAAACCGACGACGCTTTTCGGAGGCGTATACATCCTCAGCCCGGAAGCCAGAGCCATGTCGGTAGACGGATTATATAGATGTATCATAAACAAAGCCGGAAAGGTTACACCTTCCCGGCTGCAAATATAAGAGGATTTTTTCGATTTATTTCTTTTCGCCGTTGCGGAAGACAAGCTGATCCCCTTCGACGTCGATGGTGATGGGATGCTCCCTGTCGACCTTCTGGGCGAGAATGTCCTTCGACAGCTGATTGAGCACGAGGCGCTGGATCGTGCGTTTCACGGGACGCGCGCCGAATTCGGGATCGTAGCCGTCGTCGGCAAGGAGTTCCATGGCGGCGGGAGTGACGATAAGTTCCACTCCGTTGGAGGCCAGCATCTTCTGGACACCGCGAACCTGCAGGCGGACGATTTCGAGAATTTCCTTCTTGTCGAGAGGCGTGAACATGATGACCTCGTCGATTCGGTTGAGGAACTCGGGACGTATGGTCTGCTTGAGCATGTCCATGACATCCTGCTTGGTGCGTTCGATCGTCTCCACTCGATTCTCTTTCGTCATCTTGGCGAAATTCTCGCGGATGAGCGGCGAGCCCATGTTGGAGGTCATGATGATGATGGTGTTCTTGAAGTTGATGAAGCGGCCCTTGTTGTCGGTGAGGCGGCCGTCGTCGAGCACCTGAAGAAGGATATTGAAGACGTCGGGATTGGCTTTCTCGATCTCATCAAAGAGCACTACGCTGTAAGGTTTGCGGCGCACCGCCTCGGTGAGCTGTCCTCCCTCCTCGTATCCGACATATCCCGGAGGCGCTCCGACCAGTCGGCTCACGGAATGCTTCTCCTGATATTCGCTCATGTCGATTCGGGTCATCATGTCCTCGTCGTCAAACAGATATTCGGCGAGCGCCTTGGCAAGTTCGGTCTTACCGACACCGGTGGTTCCGAGGAAGATAAAGCTTCCGATAGGGCGCCGTGGATCGTTGAGTCCCGCACGGCTGCGGCGAACGGCGTCGCTCACGGCCTTGATGGCATCATCCTGGCCGATGACTCTGCGGTGCAGTTCCTCTTCGAGATGGAGAAGTTTCTCCTTCTCGCTCTGAGCCATCTTCGTCACCGGGATTCCGGTCCAGCGGCTCACGATTTCTGCGATATCCTCGGCATCGACCTCCTCCTTTATCATGGCGCCGTCGCCCTGAAGAGTATTCAGACGTTCCTGGATTTTCTTGTTTTCGGCTTCTTTTTCCTTGATCTTGCTGTATCGGATTTCGGCGACTTTCGCATAGTCGCCCTCGCGCTCGGCGCGGTCTGCCTCGAATGTAAGCTGCTCAATATCGATCTTGTTCTGCTGTATCTTGTCGATCTCGGCTTTCTCGGCTTTCCATTTGGCCTTTAGAGACTTCTCCTCGTCACGAAGGTTGGCAAGGTCTTCGTCAATTTCCTTCAGCTTATATTTGTCGCCTTCGCGTTTCAGAGCCTCGCGTTCGATTTCAAGCTGCTGGATCTTGCGCGACGCCTCGTCGAGCGCCTGCGGCATGGAGTCCATCTCCAGACGCAACTTCGATGCAGCCTCGTCAATAAGGTCGATGGCCTTGTCAGGGAGAAAACGATCGGTGATATAGCGCACCGAGAGCTGCACGGCGGCGATGATGGCCTCGTCTTTGATCCTCACCTTGTGGTGGTTTTCGTAGCGCTCCTTCAGGCCGCGGAGAATCGAGATTGCGGACAGCTCGTCCGGCTCGTCGACCATTACCTTCTGGAAACGGCGCTCAAGAGCCTTGTCTTTTTCAAAATATTTCTGATACTCATCGAGTGTTGTGGCACCGATACTGCGAAGTTCGCCACGTGCGAGCGCAGGCTTGAGGATGTTGGCGGCATCCATGGCGCCCTCACCCTTTCCGGCTCCTACAAGAGTGTGGATCTCGTCGATGAAAAGGATGATCTCGCCATCACTCTGAGTGACCTCGTTGACGATAGCTTTCAGACGTTCCTCAAATTCACCTTTATATTTGGCTCCCGCCACAAGCGCTCCCATGTCGAGCGAATAGATCTGTTTCGATTTCAGGTTCTCGGGTACGTCTCCGCGCACGATACGGTGGGCGAGGCCTTCGGCGATGGCGGTCTTTCCGGTTCCCGGTTCGCCGACAAGCATAGGATTGTTCTTTGTCCTTCGGCTCAGGATCTGGAGCACACGGCGGATCTCCTCGTCTCGTCCGATGACAGGATCGAGCTTACCCTCGCGGGCGCGGTCATTGAGATTTATGGCATATTTCGAAAGAGCCTGATAGGATTCCTCGGCCGACTGTCCGGTGACTTTGTTGCCCTTGCGAAGCTCATCGATGGCTGCCTGCAACCCTTTCTCCGTCATGCCGGCGTCTTTCAGCAGTTGCGAGGCTTTGCACTTGGTGAGCAGAATACCCATAAGCATGGCCTCGACCGAGACATATTCGTCGCCCTGACGTTTGCTGTAATCCACTGCTTTCTGCAGGGCGTCGTTGCTCTCGCGGCTGAGCACCACGTCGGCGCCGGACACCTTCGGTAAAGTGGCGATCTCGCGGTCGAGCTGCTGAGTCAGCATGGCGGCGGTCAGACCGAGTTTCTGGAAAATGAAATTCACAATAGTCTCACTTTCAGAAACGATGGCCTTGAGAAGGTGCAACGGCTCGATCTGCTGCTGTCCTTTCTGACGCGTCAGCTCGATGGCCTTCTGCACGACCTCCTGCGATTTAATTGTAAAGTTGTTGAAGTTCATAGTATCTGAGTTATATCAATAATTTCTTTCACTTGATGGAGAGAGAATCCTTATCTGAGGTAGTTTCTATGTTTTTAACACTTCAGCATTTAAAAAGTTGATTCCGGCATGTTGTATACGTCTACATATCCTCTTGGCTTAAGTCAAAAGTCATATGATGGCATCCTAATTATGTTAATCTATGTTGAATCGCAATCCTTGTGACACGCTTTTACTATCTTTGCCGACGAAATGAGACACCTTACTTTTGCAATGATTCTGCTCGCGGGCATGCTTCTCTCAGCCCATGCACATTCGCTGAACAGCGAGCGATATATGAGATATGTCGAAAAGGCCGACTCTCTCGTCGGCGCCGAACGCTGGGAGGAAGCCGAGAAATGTCTGCGACTTGCCCTTCACACCGAACCTGCGAATCCGGGTAATCAGCTGCTGCTCACCAACATGGGCATGATTCTCACGGCTCAGGGTAAATATGGCGAGGCTATCAGCCATCTTGACGTTGCACTCTCGCTCAATCCGCGATCGTTCCTCGCATTGAAACGACGCGGCATCGCTTATTCCGCCATGCGGCAGATGGACGACGCCGCCGACAATTTTACTCAGGCACTTGCCATCGACTCCCTCGACACCGATGTGAGATGTCTTCGCGCCACGGTCTACGCATGTACCGACAGACTCGACTCCGCAATGGCCGACTACAACCGCGTCCTCACGACAGACCGCAACAACGTCATCGCACTGGAAGGAATGGCCGCATGTCTTATCTCGAGAGGAAGCCATGACGAGGCACTCCCATTTCTCAACCGGCTTATTGAACAGAAACCGGAAGCAGATCATCTGTTCACACGAGGACTCGCCTACGCTCGACTCGGACGACTGACGGAAGCCACAGAAGACGCCTCAGAAGGACTTCTCATGGATCCTTCGAGCGGCAACCTATGGCTATTGCGTGCATACATCGAAAAGATCACCTACCGACTCAACGAGGCCAAGAGTTCCTTACATAAGGCCCACCGCTACGGATGTGACCGCGATCTCGAATATCAGCTCCTCCCCGACCTATAAAACTTATAAGATTTATAGGACTTATTGGGCCTATTAGTCTATTTGGCCTATTAGTCTTATTTGGCCTATCAGTCTTATTTGGCAGCCGAAAAAACTTTCGGGGGCAATCCGCTGAGTCTCTGACTGTAATATCCAAGGGGCAATTTTTAACAGTTTTCGCTGTTGCCAATCCCGATTTTTGGTTGTATCTTTGTGCTCGTGAAAGGCGAACGAGCGCCATACACAAATAGATGTGCATGACTTTTCCGACATCGCAAAACGATTAATAATGAACAATTTGACTCTTCATATCGAGTATCTGCTCCGGCATCATGACTGCGTCATCATGCCGGGAGTCGGCGCGTTTATGAAGAGATATCGCGAAGCGTCGGTCAGAGAAGACGGAACGCTCCTTCCGCCCGCTACGGAAGTGTCGTTCAATGCGTCGATCCAAAGCAACGACGGACTCCTCGCCCACTCCCTCATGCGCCGCAATGGTTCGACTTTCGAAGAAGCCAAAGCGCTCATGACGGAGATGATCGAGGATCTCAAGCTCCGGCTTAAGGATGACCGCGAACTCTCGTTCGGCAAGCTCGGTGTCCTTTCGATGGGAGAGGATGACAAGATCTGTTTCTCCCCTTTCGCCATATCCGGCTTCGGGTCTTTCCGCGCCATCAGCGCCGAGGAACCGCAGCAGACGAAAACTGCCGCCGCTGCCGACGAAGTTTCCGAGACTGCGGGTGAACGCAGATTCGACACACGCCGCAATTTCTACATCGCCATCAACAAGCGATTCGCACGTGTGGCCGCAGTGCTCTGCTTTGTTGTTGCAGCAGCATCGACATTTGTGGTGCCAAGTATGCGGATGACAGATTATTCCGATTTCCAGCGTGCTTCGGTAATGCCCATGGACTGGGCGTCCAAAACTCCTTCGGCCATTGCCCCCGACACTACAAAGACAACAGAAACCGCATCTGCCATCGAAGTAGAAACTACATCCGAAGCAGACAACGATTCACATTCTTTCTATCTGATTGTCGCAACCTTCAAAACAACCGAAGAATGCGAAAGCTTCATTGCCTCGCAGCCTTCCGATATAGCCGGGGAACTGAAAATCAAGGCCGGCAAGAAGGTGAACCGCGTGTATTACGCCTCCTCCGACAGCCGCGAAGAACTCTCGGAGATCATGAAGGACAATGGCTTCCGCGCCTCATATTCCCAGGCATGGATCTGGGAAGCTTGATCCGGATTTCCCATATCACAATCCCACGACATGAAATTTCTTGAACTTTACAACCTTACCGGAGTAGCCATCGGGCTGCTCTCGTTTCTGATCATAGGCATCTTCCATCCGATAGTCGTCAAATGCGAGTACTATTTCACCGCGAAATGCAGATGGTGGTTCGTGGTCGCGGGAATTATAGGCGTTGCGGCCTCGATCCTCGTCAACTCCTTTTTCTGGTCGACGCTGCTTGCCGTCCTCGCTTTCTCCTCGCTATGGTCGGCCAAGGAGATAAAGGAACAGGAGGAAAGGGTGCATAAAGGATGGTTCCCGCGCAATCCAAAGCGCCGCTACTACTGGGACTCTCCCGAATCAGAAGAATAATCAGCTGCAACAACGCACAAAAAAACGGATGTATCCGCCAAGGACACATCCGTCTCACTTATTTATTTAGGTTGTTATTTGCTCTCTAAGTTGCAGACAGTGCATGTAGGCTTGATCTGCTTGAAGAAATCGTTGCCCTTGTTGTCTACAAGAATGAAAGCAGGGAAGTCTTCGACCTCGATTTTCCAGATTGCTTCCATGCCAAGTTCGGGATATTCGAGTAGCTCGACATTCTTGATGGAGTTCTTGGCAAGGATAGCCGCCGGACCACCGATTGAGCCAAGATAGAAACCGCCGTGCTTCTTGCATGCGTCCGTCACCTGCTGGCTACGGTTGCCCTTGGCGATCATCACCATGCTGCCGCCGGCTGCCTGGAACTGGTCGACATAGGGATCCATGCGTCCTGCCGTCGTCGGGCCGAACGAACCGCTGGCGTAGCCCTCAGGTTTCTTGGCGGGGCCTGCGTAGTAGATGGGATGGTTCTTGAGATATTCAGGCATCGGCTCGCCCTTGTCGAGGCGCTCCTTGATCTTGGCGTGTGCGATGTCGCGCCCCACGATGATTGTGCCGTTGAGCGAAAGGCGCGTGCTCACGGGATATTTGTCGAGGTCGGCAAGAATCTCCTTCATCGGACGGTTGAGGTCGATCTTCACGACCTCGCCCTCACCGGCGTTGCGGAGTTCCTCGGGGATAAGCTCGCCGGGGAACTCGTCGAGTTTCTCAACCCAGATACCGTCCTTGTTGATCTTGGCCTTGATGTTGCGGTCGGCAGAGCAGCTGACGCCCATGCCCACAGGACAGCTTGCACCGTGGCGCGGCATACGGATCACGCGGATGTCGTGTGCGAAATATTTGCCGCCGAACTGAGCGCCGAGGCCGAGGCAGTGAGCGGCTTCGAGAAGTTCTTTCTCAAGCGCGACGTCGCGGAAAGCGTGGCCGTATTCGTTACCCTCGGTGGGAAGATTGTCGTAATATTTCACAGAAGCCTTCTTCACGGCAGCGAGGTTGGCCTCGGCCGATGTGCCACCGATCACGAACGCGATGTGGTAGGGAGGACACGCGGCAGTGCCGAGAGTCTTCATCTTCTCGATCAGGAAAGGCACAAGGGTCTTGGGATTGAGGATTGCCTTTGTCTCCTGATATAGATATGTCTTGTTGGCCGAACCGCCGCCCTTTGCCACGAAAAGAAACTTGTATTCGTCACCTTCGGTGGCATGTATCTCGATCTGAGCCGGGAGGTTGCATCCGGTGTTCACCTCGTCATACATGTTGAGCGGAGCGTTCTGCGAATAGCGCAGATTGTTCTCGGTGTAAGTCTTGTAGATACCTTCGGAGATCTTCTCCTCGTCGTCGCATCCCGTCCATACCTGCTGACCCTTGTAGGCGGCGCAGATGGCCGTGCCTGTGTCCTGGCAGAAAGGAAGGACACCCTTGGCAGCGATCTCGGCGTTGCGGAGCATCGTAAGAGCCACGAACTTGTCGTTGTCGCTTGCCTGCGGATCGTGGAGAATCTTGGCCACCATCTCGTTGTGCTCGCGACGAAGCATGAACGAATCGTTGTGGGAGCAGACATTGGCTATAAGTGTAAGAGCCTCAGGGTCAACCACGAGCATCTCATGGCCGTTCCAGTTCTCGGTCTTGACGTAGTCCTTGGTCACGAGCTGATACTCAGTGGTGTCGGGACCGAGGGGGAACATCTCCTGATAATGAAAAGGTTTTGTTGCCATCTTGGAAATTAGATTAAAGTTGTTTCTTTAGCTGCAAAGTTAATATTTTATTGTCTCACCACAAACCAATTCGCCCATAAAATCCGCCACATCAACGCTTCCCACACAAGAAAAGCCTCTTCGACTTCTATATTAAGGTTGCGAACCATGGGGAACCATAACGAACCATCAATTATCAAACAATAAGGAACAATGTAGAACAAGGAACTGTGTCTTAAGCGCCGAAACTCCCGCCTGTCCACCATCGCCTTATATTTGACGCAGTTTCTTTATATCTGTGAATCTGTTAAAGAAACTAAAGACATCGCGAGGAGCGGCAGGGAGGTAAAGCTACATTCCGAAGACAATCAGAGTGTGTTTTTCCCTCTTTATCTCAGCCGATAAAGACTCTTTTCGCGTTTTGGAAAGAGACATTGCACCGAGTTATTTCGTTTAACATTTTTTGAAGTTTGAGGACTGCCACGGCGCTGTCCAATTTGTGGCTCACGGCAATTTTAGCTATATTTGCAACTCTAATCCATTCAACAAATTCGTAATGCGCCATACTCGATTACTTGCAATTATATTTTCCATACTTATCTGTGTCTTCTCAATAGCGGCACCTGCGGAAGCGGCCAAAAAGAAATCATCAAAGGCCAAGACAACCCAGACAACCTCCAAGTCAAAGAAAGGCAAGTCATCGAAATCCAAATCAAAGAAATCATCCTCAAAATCCTCCTCAAAAAAGAAAAGCAAAACTAAGAAGAGCAAGAAAAAGTCCACGTCCAAACGCACTTCTCACTACAACAGAGCAAAGAGCAATTCCAAGCGCTGGACTTCCCACACTTCCAAGCCTGCGGAAGTCGCATCCAACGACTCCCTCACCATGCGCATCAACAATGCCGTGCTCAACTGGGTTCCCGCGAACCTCAATCCGGGAGGTTTGCGTGTCAATTCGGTGAAGCCGAACATGTCGGCCCACACACTTCAGGTCAACCTCAACGACAACTTCACGTATCTGCCTGTCACGCAGCAGTTCATAGCCGACCTCCAGGGTACCGTGCGACATGCCCTCCCCGACTCCCTGCGCAACTTCTCCCCGACGCTAAACGTGGGCGGCAAATCACTGGCGTACTACATCAACCGCATCGACAAACTTCCCGCCGCTGCCCGCAAAAACGTACCGTTCGTGCGTCCGGCCAATCCCGACGTCACGCCCACCAAAGGTATGCTCGACGACAAGCTCGCACTCTGGCACAGCCACGGACGATACTACAAGAACGGCGGATGGCAATGGCAGCGTCCTCTCCTTTTCGAAACCGTTGAGGATCTCTACACGATGAGCTATATGCTTCCCTACATCGTGCCGATGCTTGAGAACGCCGGAGCATACGTGTTCCTTCCCCGCGAGCGCGATCCGAACGTCAACGAGGTGATCGTGGACAACGACGAAAACGAGGGCGGACAGATCTATTCACAGCCTTACTACAAAGAGATCACCGGCTCGCAGAAATGGTTCCACGGCGAATTTGACGGATTTATCTACGACCTTCCGGATTTCCGCGACACTGAGAATCCGTTCGAGCTTGGCACATACCGCCAGACAACCACCATCAAGAACGGCAAGCCTTCGATCGCGGCATGGTATGCCGACATCCCCGAATCGGGCGAATACGCCGTCTATGTGAGCTACAAGACCCTTCCCAACTCGACGACCGACGCAAAATATACCGTCAATTATTCCGGAGGCAGCAAGGAGTTTCTTGTCAATCAGAAGATGGGAGGAAGCACATGGATCTACCTCGGGACCTTCCCTCTTGAGAAAGGCTACAGCGACACTGAGCCTGTCGTAATGCTCAGCAACATTACCGGAGGTCAGCCGGGCACGGTCGTTACCGCCGATGCCGTGAAGATCGGCGGAGGAATGGGCAATATCGCCCGCAGTCCCAACCGCCGCGACGTATTCTATGACCCCTCGACTCCCGACAATTCGTCTTCGCTCGACAACGCGGAGGAGGATGAAGAAGATGAGGAAGCCACTGATGAAGAGGATGACGAAGAGGACGCTATCCCCGACGACAAGGGTGGCGAGGCGAGCGTTGATCCCGAACAGTCAGGCAATCAGGACTCCGACACAGGCAAGGAGATTGCACAGCAGAAATCGGGACGTGCCCCGACATTCCGCACCTCCGGTTATCCGCGTTTCGTGGAGGGCGCGCGCTACTGGCTCCACTGGGCTGGATTCCCCGAGGATGTCTACTCACCCTACCACGGCACCAACGACTATAAAGACGATTACACCGGACGCGCCCTTTGGGTCAACTATCTTGCCGGTGGCAGCCGAGTGCTTCCCGACGAACCGGGACTTAACATTCCCGTCGACCTCTCCATGGCTCTCCATTCCGACGCCGGCAAACGTTCCGACGACAGCACTGTCGGCACGCTTGGCATCTATTATACCAACGGCGGCGCATCCTACGACGACGGCACCCCGCGAATCAACTCGCGCATGCTTACCGACCTCCTCATGCGCCAGATCACCGGTGACATCCGCCAGACTTTCGAGCCTGACTGGAAACGCCGCTCCATGTGGGACAAGAGCTACGTGGAGGCACGCATCCCGGAAGTGCCCACAGCGCTTATCGAGCTTATGAGCCATCAGAACTACGGCGACATGATCTACGGCCTCGATCCGGCGTTCCGATTTGTTGTCGGCAGATCAATTTACAAGGCGATGGCACGTTTCATGGCCGAGCGTAAAGGGCGCGAGGTCGTGATCCAGCCGCTTCCCGTGAAAGATTTCGCCATCAAACGCACCGGCAAGAGCCAGTACAGACTGATGTGGAAACCCACGCAGGACAAACTCGAACCGACCGCAGTGCCTAAAAAATATATTGTCTACGAACGCACGGAGGGCGAAATGGGCTTCCACCGCATCGGCGAGACTTCCAACACGCAGTTCAATCTGCGCGTGAGCGACAACAATATCCACAGTTTCAAGATCGTGGCTGCAAACGAGGGTGGTCTCTCGTTCGGTTCCGAGATTCTTGCACTGCGCGAAGGGAAAGAGAACGCTTCCAAACCTGTGCTGATCGTCAACGGATTCACACGTGTCAGCGCCCCCGGCAAGGTCAATTCCGACGGACGCGCCGGATTCGACTCGGAGGAGGACTTCGGCGTGCCCTATATCCGCGACATTTCTTTCACGGGCTATCAGCAGGAGTTCCGCCGCTCGGCTGGTGAGAGCGCCGGACGCAGCGACAACAACTACGCCACGAAGGTGATCGCCGGCAATACCTTCGACTACCCCGAGCTTCACGGCGAGTCCATTGCCGGTGCCGGCTACGGATTCGTCTCGGCGAGTGTCGGTGCGGTAGAAAACGGAGAGGTGAAGCTCCGCGACTACAATGTCGTGGATCTGATTCTCGGCAAGCAGAAAGAGGGAACTGTCGGCAACGGATTCTCCGGATGGCACTACAAGACATTCCCCAAAAAACTGCGTCAGGACATGACCAGCTTCGTTCACCACGGCGGAAGCCTCGTGGTCAGCGGACAATATGTCGCCTCCGACCTTTTCTCAATGCGATCCGACAATGAGGACCGCGATTTCGCGCGCAAGGTGCTCGGCATCGAGCCGGCGTCGGGCGAACGAATCCGCAGCGGACGCCTCGACGTAGAGGCGCAGTCGCCGGTGCGCAACCTCCGCAAAGGCGCTATATATTACAACAACCGCCTCACCGACAAAATGTACATCGTCGAATCGCCCGACCAGCTTCTCCCCGCAGAGAGCGCCCACACATTCCTGCGGTTCAACGACAACGGCAATGCCGCCGGTATCATCAACGCCTACGGCAAAGGCAAAGTAGCCACAATGTCCGTTCCGTTTGAGACACTCACCGACAAGAGTGTCCGCGACAACCTTATGAAACAAATCATCACCACTTTAGAAAACTAATGTATCGCTTCAAAAATATCAGGGAACTGAAGGAAGAGACACAGCGCCCCGAATGTCCCGACCACCTTCTCATTGCTCTCGACTGTCGCGAAGTGTCGCTCGACTACAACGCCGTCCATCGCCTTATCCAGGTGGCGGAACAGGGCGATTATCCGGTGGTCTATTCCTACTATCGTGAGATCGAAGCCGACGACAGCATCACACAGCATCCCGTCATACCATATCAGCAGGGAAGTCTGCGCGACGACTTCGATTTCGGCCCGGTGGTGTGCGTCAGCCGCCGCCACATCGCTCAGGTGCAGCCGCAAATATTCGATCGGGAATACGCCGACGGCGGATGGTATGCCCTGCGTCTGGAACTTTCAACCGTGGGCGACGGACTGCGGATGCTTCCCGAATACCTCTACACTGTAAAAAAGGTCGATTTCCGCCTCAGCGGCGCCAAGCAACACGACTACGTCGATCCGCGCAACACCGACTATCAGAAAGACATGGAGCGCACGCTCTCAGCATTCCTCAAATCGCGCCATGCCCTCGCTCCGATTTTCAAGAAGAACATTGATCTGAAAGAGGGAGAGTTTGAATATGAGGCTACGGTGGTGATTCCGGTGCGCAACAGAGTGCGCACGATCGTCGATGCCGTTAAGTCTGCACTCGGACAAACCACGGATTTTCCGTTCAATGTCATTGTCGTTGACAACGGAAGCACCGACGGCACGTCAGAAATTCTCGCCAACATCCATGACGAACGCCTGAAGATTATTACGCCGTCAGCCGGCGAGAATCTACAGATCGGCGGCTGCTGGAACAAGGCTGTCAGTGACAAGTCATGCGGACGTTTCGCAGTACAGCTTGATTCCGACGATCTTTATTCCTCACCGCAGACACTGCAACGCATCGTCGATAAGTTCCGCACCGAACACTGCGCAATGGTGATCGGCTGCTACACGATGACCGACTTCGACCTCAACATCCTTCCTCCGGGACTGATCGACCACAAGGAGTGGACCGATTCAAACGGTGCCAACAACGCTCTAAGAATCAACGGACTCGGCGCTCCGCGCGCATTCTTCACCCCCTTGCTTCGCGAGATCGGATTTCCCAACACAAGCTACGGCGAAGATTATGCCGTGGCACTCCGCATATGCCGCGACTACAAGATCGGACGCATCTACAATTCCCTCTATCTCTGCCGCCGCTGGGAAGGCAATTCCGATGCGGCGCTCTCGGTGGAAAAAACCAACAGCAACAATTACTACAAAGACTTCATCCGCACGGTAGAGTTAAGAGCGCGTATGCAGAAATGAGCACCGAGGAACTTATAGACGCCGCGCGGCAACAGCTGGAAGCGTGGCCGATGGCCGCCGACAATTACCGGAGACTCGGCGAGGTACGCCGCCACGACATGCGCTATGGCGACCTGACAGTCGCCACACAATTCAATCCCGCTCGCGCCGTCTCGACCGGCGCCAAGGTTGACGCCAAGACCATCAGCGAACGACCATGTTTCCTATGCGACTGTAACCGTCCGGAGCAGCAGACCATACTTGAACATTTCTGCGACTGGCAGGTGCTCCTGAATCCATTCCCGATCTTCCGCACTCACTTCACCATAGCTCACTCCCGCCACCAGCATCAGGACAATATCGACTTCTCCGACATGGCGGAGTTTACACTGACTCATCCGGGACTTCTCACCTTCTACAATGGCTCGGCAAGCGGCGCCTCATGTCCTGATCATCTTCATTTTCAGGCTACTCTATCAACTGAGCTGCAGATCTGCCGCTATGTGGAGGATGCTCCCGGCAAACTCGTGGCAATGATCGGCACCACACGCATCTACATCGTCGACGATCTCCCTGCCGTAGCACTGCATATCGTCTCGGACGGCAAAAGTCCCCTGATTCAGCAATGGGCCGACGCTCTGCTGAAGCCGAACGATTACGGCATTCCCGACAAATCGCTACGCAATCTGCTTATGTGGACCGACGAAAACGGAATGCTCCACACTCTCCTTTTCCCGAGAGAGAAACATCGCCCGGAATGTTACACTTCCGAAGCCTCCGACACTACGAACGGCAAACACATGGTGAGTCCCGGCGCAGTTGACATGGCCTGCCTTGTCGTCACGCCGCGCCTCTGCGACTTCGAGTCTCTCGACGTCTACCCTCTCGCGCGGATTCTCTCCGAAGTCAGCTACGACTTCACATCCTCTGAAATGCTCCGGAATCTCCTGATGCGATGAAGACACTTCCCCGACCCGAAATCACCGTCGGCATCGTGGCTGCGGATGACGCCTCGCTCCGGCCCTGCGGCCGCTGGAATATCGAATCCGGTAAGGATAAGACAATCTTCACACCGCTTGACACCGACAGCTTTATGGAGATCGAAGGTGTCGTTTTCGGACGTAATTTCCATTGGGAAGCAAGAAAAAACCGACAATACAGAGGCTCTTTCATGCTGCTGAACACTCCGACGTCAGATGGGTTCCTCATCATCAACCGACTGCCGGTGGAAGACTACGTGCGCAGCGTCGTGGCGAGCGAAATGCATCCGCAGGCGCCGGAGGAGTTCGTCAAGGCTCATGCCATCATGTCGCGCACATGGGCGCTGCGCAAGCTCCTATGCCACGATGCAGTTGCGGAAGGAAGACATATCTCTGACTCAGAAATAATCACCTGGGACGAAAGCGACCTCCACAATGACTTCACGGTCTGTTCCGACGACCATTGCCAGCGCTATCAGGGGATCAGCGATAACGAGGAACGCGTCAGGAAGATTCTTGACTCAGTCGAAGGACTTATACTCACCGCTGCCAACAGCGACCTTCCCGCTGACGCACGATTCTCCAAATGCTGCGGAGGCGTCTCGGAACTTTTCTCCTCCTGCTGGGCAAACCGTGAGTTCAGTTATCTCATATCGGTCAAAGATCCTTACTGCGATCCTGCGCGACTGACTCCGGAAGCGAAGAAGCAGCTGCATTCCACCATCCTGCATGACTACGACAGCGCAACGCCCTACTACGACTGGCAAGTCCGGGTTAGCCGACACCTAATCCATGCCAATCTGCTGAAGCACTTCGGCGTAGACAAGGGAGAGATACTTGACATCCGTCCATTGCAGCGCGGTGTCTCGGGACGCATCACGCGCCTGCTCATCGCCGGCAGCGCCGGAAACATAACCGTAGGAAAAGAACTCGCCATACGCCGACTCCTCTCCGACTCTCATCTCTACTCATCAAATTTTCGTATCACGGCAACAGACGACGAAGGCTTCACTCTCTCCGGCCAAGGCTGGGGACACGGCGTCGGACTATGCCAGATCGGAGCCGCCGTGATGGCTCTTGAAGGAAAATCCGCAACTGAAATACTTTCTTTCTACTTTCCCACTGCCAAAATCAGGAAAATTTACTAATTTTGTGCATGGAGCATAAGAAAAGGTCACCTTGGTTATGGATTCCCTCGCTTTATTTTGCCGAGGGCGTGCCATATTTCGCAGTCAACACAATCGCAGTTCTGCTTTACACACAGATGGGCATTCCGGTCAAGGAGATGGCCTTTTTCACATCTTTGCTCTCTCTGCCGTGGGTCATCAAGCCTTTTTGGGCTCCAATAGTCGACATCATATCCACCAAACGCAAGTGGGTGATCTGGATGCAGCTGGCCATCGCCGTGACTCTTGCTATCGTCGCCGCGACTCTACCTCTGAAATTTTTCTTCATACCGACAATAGCCGTCTTCATGCTGATGGCATTCTTCAGCGCCACCCACGACATCGCTGCCGACGGATTTTACATGCTCGGCCTCACACACCATCAGCAAGCCTCCTACAGCGGATTGCGCAACACTTTCTACCGCATTTCGAGCCTTTTCTCGCAAGGTGCCATGATCGGTCTATCAGGCGTACTGATCGCCCGGGGATTCGGCGTGCGCATGTCCTGGGTCATCGTTTTCGCCATCCTTGCTACCATTTTCCTCTGCATCGCCCTCTACAACAACTTCGCGATGCCGCACCCACAGCAGGACGCTCCCCGAAATGACCGCAGCCTCTCCGACGTTGCAAACGACTTTGCGAACACTTTCGTAACCTTCTTCACAAAGAAACATATCGGAGTGGCGCTCGCCTTCATGCTCCTCTACCGACTTCCCGAAGCACTCCTGACGAAGCTTACGATGCCCTTCTTCAAGGCATCGCGTGCCGAAGGAGGACTCGGACTTGACAACGGCGCCATCGGACTCGCCTACGGCACGGTCGGAGTGATAGCACTGCTTGCAGGAGGCATTGTCGGCGGAATCTGCATCGGCCGCGGAGGTCTGAAGAAATGGCTCTGGTGGATGGCACTCTCGCTCACGATTCCCAGCGGATTCTACTGCTATCTCGCCATGGCACAGCCCGACAGTCTGTTGCTTATCGCCACAGGCATCGGCATCGAACAGTTCGGCTACGGATTCGGATTCACGGCCTTCATGCTCTACCTCATCTATTTTTCCGAAGGCAAATTCAAGACCTCATGCTACGCCTTCTGCACCGGTATCATGGCCTTAGGCATGATGCTTCCCGGAATGGCTGCGGGATGGATATTCGAGAAACTCTCCGGTATAACCATCTTCGACACCACCGGCGCACCGCAAGGCTACGTCAACTTCTTCTGGTTCATGATGCTCTGCTGCGCCGCCACCTTCACCGTCTGCGCCCTCGTCCACATCCCCGCCGACTTCGGCAAAAAGCGCACCAATTAGGGGAAGATAGCGGCCGGATAATCTATACGGTGAAGAAAGAGCGCGTTGCCGGGCATTGATTCCCCGGCCTCACAGCGATCTTTTGCGGCAATGACGTCGCGGAAACCGGCGAGGGTAAGCTTGCCTCTGCCGACATCCACAAGCGTACCGACAACTGCCCTCACCATGTTGCGCAGGAACCTGTTGGCAGTGATCTCGAAGCAGTAGCGAGGAGTGCCGTCCTGCACGGCAAGAGGATGAACACATTCCGTCCACTCGGCCTTAGTGACTGTGCATATATTGGTTTTGGCATCAGTATGCAGCTTGCTGAAACTTGTGAAGTCATGCGTGCCGACGAGCAGCGACGCGGCCTCGTTCATGGCGCCATAGTCGAGCGGCGACGGACAAAACCATTCAAAGTCACGCGAGAAGGGAGACCGACGATGACATACATAATAATGGTAAGTTCGGCTCAATGCATCGAACCTCGCATGAGCATTGTCCAAGACAGGAAGCAGTTCAAAGACAACGATATACGGCGCCAGAAGATGATTGACGGAATGCATGAACCGATACATGTCCGCAATCGGAGCGTCAAGGTCGAAATGCGCATACATCTCCGAAGCGTTGACGGAAGTATCGGTTCTTCCAGCTCCGGTAATAGAGATCTCGCGACGAAGTATCAGCGAGAAGACCTCCTCGATCTTCTGCTGAACACTCGGCGCGTCGGGCTGGCGCTGCCATCCGTGAAAAGGAGCGCCGTTGTAGGCAAGTCTAATAAAATACCTCATGTATTACTCAACGAGATATGTATAGCCGTAAAGTCCTGATTTGTAATTATTGAGGAACTGGCGTCCCTCCTCGGGCGAGATCTTGCCCTCCTTCATCGAGGCGCTTACCCAGGTCTCAAGGTTGCGGACAAGTTTCTTGGGATTGTACTCCACATAATCCAGCACATCGGCCACGGTCTCGCCGTCAATCACCTGCTCGATATGGTAGCCGTTGTTGTCAACGGAGATATGCACGGCATTCGTGTCGCCGAAAAGATTGTGAAGGTCGCCGAGAATCTCCTGATAAGCTCCGACAAGGAAGACGCCGAGGTAATAATGCTCGCCGCTCTTGATCGAATGCACCGGAAGCGAATTTGCGAGTCCCTGCGGCGCTACGAAATGGGAAATCTTGCCGTCACTGTCGCATGTAATGTCCTGAAGTGTTGCCTTATGTGTCGGCTTCTCGTCAAGACGCGAGATCGGCATGATGGGGAACATCTGGTCGATCGCCCAGGAATCCGGAAGCGATTGGAAGAGAGAGAAGTTGCAGAAATATTTCTCCGGCAACATGCGTGCGACCTTGCGTAGTTCTTCCGGCGGATGCTTCATGGAGCGGGTGATGTCATGGACATCGCGGGCCACGGACCAGAAAAGTTTCTCGATCTGCGCCCTCGTGCGCAGGTCGAGCAGGCCGAGACTGAAGAGTTCGAGTGCTTCTTCGCGTATCTGGAGAGCATCGTGCCAGTCCTCGAACACACGCGAAGGATTGATTTTGTCCCAGATATTGTAGAGTTCGCGGGCAAGCTCGTGGTCGTTCTCCCCTACTTCTTCCGAATCGTTCCATATCGGGAGATGCGTGGTCTCAAGCACTTCTATGACAAGCACGGAATGATGGGCGGAGAGGCTGCGACCGCTCTCAGTAATGATATTGGGCTGCGGGAGGTCGTTCTTCACACAGACATCGACAAGAGCCGAAACAGAGTCATTGACATACTCCTGAATGGAATAGTTCATCGAGTTTTCGCCGCTGCTGGAGCGCGTGCCGTCGTAGTCGACGCCCAGACCTCCGCCTATGTCGACAAACTCGATATTAAAACCTTGCTTCTGAAGCTGCACATAGAACTGCATCGCTTCGCGGAGGGCGTTCTTGATGCGACGGATCTTGGTGATCTGGCTGCCGATGTGGAAATGGATCAGCTTCAGGCATTGTGTCAGATTGTTCTTTTCAAGGAAACTGATGGCGTCGAGGAGTTCGGCGGAATTTAGACCGAACTTGCTGACATCGCCTCCCGATTCTTCCCACTTGCCGGAGCCGCTGCTCGACAACTTGATGCGGATGCCGAGATTGGGTTCGATGTTGAGGCGCCTGGCGACGTTCGAAATCGTCTTCAGCTCATTGAGCTTCTCGACGACAAGAAAGATGCGGCGTCCCATCTTCTGCGCGAGAAGTGCAAGCTCTATGTAGCTTTCATCCTTATATCCGTTGCAGATGATGATACTGTTGGAATGGCTGTTGAGGGCGAGCACGGCGTGAAGCTCGGGCTTGGAGCCGGCTTCAAGGCCGATGTTGTATTTGCTGCCGTGGCTGACGATCTCCTCGACGACCTGACGCATCTGGTTGACCTTGATGGGATAAACCACGAAATTGGTGCCGGTGTAGTTGTATTCCTCCGCGGCCTTTTTAAAACAACTGGATATCTTGCGGATTCGGTCATCGACTATGTCAGGGAAACGAAGAAGCACCGGCGCCGAAATGTCGCGCACTCGAAGCTCATCCATGACTGCCTGCAGATCAACCGAGGCGGATCCCTCCTTCGGAGTGACCTGAGCGTGTCCTTTACCGTTGATTGAAAAATACTTAAGACCCCAACCGCCTATATTGTAAAGCTCTGCGGAATCCTCAATACGCCATTTTCTCATTTCAGATTATATATGCTGTATATAATGTTATAATTTTTTAGTTTCTTCCGAGAAGTTCAAAAGTATCGACATAAATCTCGGTGACATTGCGTTGTATTCCGAGTTTGTCGGTGTAGGTTCTCGTGTGGAGCTTGCCTTCAAGATAGAGCCTTGTGCCTTTGCGGATGAACTTCTCGGCAGCTTCGGCATTTCTGCCGGTCATCACGATATTGTGCCACTCCGTACGCTCCATCCCGGCGCTGCTGCGCTCGTTGGTGGCGAGGGAAAAGAACGCGAGATGATTGTCTTTGGTGGGATAATGCATCCTCGGATCAGCTCCGACGTTTCCCAAAAGGATAACTTTGTTGACACTCATAATCAAGGAGATTGTTAAAAATTCGAGGCCTTCAGGTGAAGTCCGGTCTTCTCAAATAATCCTGCGAAAAGGTTCATTATGTGCACCGCCTCTCCTGCACCCCCGCGCAGACGTGCGTCGGCCACGGAGTTGATACGGAAAACTCCGGCACCCAACTGCGAGATCTCTATAAGACAGTTGTCTGTTCCCTCGACCTCGTCATATGACAGCTCCTTTCCGGACAGATGCGCCAGGTGATGATCGTCATAGACATCTATGACATAGCTTCTTATCTCGTCGATCGTGACGGTAAGAGGCATATCGACCGACAGACTGACGCCTCGGCGCGTGCTCTCGTCGTCCGTTAGAAAAAGACGGGCATCGACATTTTCTCCACTCATAGAGGTAAGCATCGATGAAATTCGCCGTTCGATTGCCGTTTTATTCTTCCGGTACCCCTCCATAATGTCCCGCGCGCCCTTGACATTAAGGTCTATCCTCTCGGGAAAGCGTCCGCTTTTTCTCAGCGGATAAAGAGTCACGGCCGTTATCGACTCGACAGCTGTAGGGACAACGACCTTGCGCGATCCGCGCACCAAAGGCTTGCGGTTGAGTTCCGGGACTCCGTAGACGACGGTATCGGTCCAGTCGTCGGACTCGGCAGCAGCATCGCCCTCGGTTGTCTCGTCGTGGCATTGCAGGAAATAGGGAGCGGATGCCTCCAGCATGGCGTCGTCCGGCGAAAGGAATATGACATACCCTGATTCAGGATCTGTCTTTGAGGCGATAAACTCATCGGCCCGCTCCAGAGAAAGATCGGAGGCAGAAGCTGTGCAAAAAGCGATGTCAATGGCGTCATAGTCCAGCTTCTTTACGAATGCGAGCTTCTTCTCGCCCACAAGTCCGTGGTGCACGTCGCTGATGTCGCGACCTGAAAGTTCAGGCTGACAGACCTGAACAAGTTCGACATCCGGATGATTGATCAGGAGCCTGATCAACTCGCCCGCCTCGGCAGAGCCGGCGCCATCAATACCGATTTTTATCATACAGCTTTGTGAAGTAGTTTTAGTTGTTTTCTAAAAAAACAATTTTAGGTTTGGAAAGGATGAAACAAAGAGTGGCAGGGAAACTGTCTCAAAAGCAATCCTCTGCCACTCCGTAGTCGTCATCTAATCTCTTAAAGACGCTCCCCGATCTGGAAGTCAGTCTACGATATTAGAAAATCGGAATCTTAGCGTTAAGAGGAAGGAAGCGCGAGAAGAGTTCGCGAGCCTGGTCGTGTGTGACGTCCTCACGCATAACGGCGAAGATTGTGTCTGTTCCCGGGATAGTTCCCAGAATTTCGGGAGCCTTGCTCATGTCGATGTCGTAGGCCAGACCATGTGCATATCCGTTGCGGGTCTTGATCACGGCGATATTTCCCGAGAAATGCAGCGAAACGAAGCCACTCTGATAGTTGGCGTTCATGTTGAGCTGACCCGACGCAAGAAGCTTATCCTTGAGGGAATTGCTGTCCGGAAGGATGTACATGTAAGTGCCACGGTCGGTCGCCACCTTGGTAGTTTTCAACATCTTAAGATCGCGGCTCAAAGTAGCCTGTGTCACATTGTAGCCATGCTCTGAAAGCATTTTGGCCAACTCCTCCTGACTGCTGATGCAGTTGTTCTTAATCAGATCTACGATAAGTTCTACTCTCTGTTTACGATTTTTCATGATTGTGATATTTGCACTTGATTTTAATGCTGCAAATTTAATCAATTCCTAAATAATACATACAATTACGACCACAAAAAATTATATTAATTTATGTTAAAATAGAATCCAAGTATCTGAGTGTACCGTTTTTAAAGGGTTTTCGTTAACAATGTTAATTCTTATCATTATCAGTCGACACCGATTAATGATAAATCGGGCGAAAATGTAAACAAATTTAACATTTATGGCAATAGTTCATACTGAGGGCTCATCTCCGGACTCTTTGTTCTTACGTTTGTCAATCTCGACTTTCAGACGCGCGGCCTCTTCATAAAGCTCCTTATCCACGGCCTGGGCAAGCATCTCCTCAAGCCGGTCAAGAGGCAATGATCCAAGCGAAGTCTCAGAAGAAGTGGCTACGGCGTGACGACGGCGCGTGGGATTGCCCCGACGCTCTATTCCCACCGCGGCAAGCACTTCCTCGGAAGTGTAGATCGGAGCGCCCATGCGGATGGCGAGGGCTATGGCGTCGCTCGAACGCGAATCTATCACAAGCTCACGCTCTCCGTCGGTGAGGTAGATGTCAGCGGCGAAGATGCCTCCGTCAATGCATTTAATCTCGATGGACTTCATGTCGAGTCCGTAAGCCCGCATGATGTTGACAGTGAGATCGTGGGTGAGAGGACGCGGAGGTATGATCTCCTGAAGCTTGCATTCGATGGACTGCGCTTCCGAGGAACCGATGACGATCGGAAGACGGCGCTGTCCGTCCGATTCCTGAAGGATAAGGGCATAGACCCCCGATTCTATTTGATTGTATGTGATGCCTACAAGTGTCAGCAGGCGACGTTCATTGCTTTCCATGATTCTGAAGTTTAGAGGGTGTTTAAAAATAAACGTTAACCTCAGGGCGGCATATTTTAGGGAAATCGCGCTTAAGGCAAAGGAGCATAGCGGGCTATGTGACTGCGCCGCCGGCGCGATTTCACAAAAATATGCCGGACGTAAGCTAATTTCTTATATTTTACTCATTCTTTTTTAAATTCTCATCAAGGATGTAGATTATAAAAGTTACTTTCTGTCTCGCATCTTTGAGCGTCTTTACCCTTTTGTTTCAGTCACATAGCCCGCTATGCTCCTGAAACTGCAAGGCTAAATCCATCTCAAATTTGCGACCCTGAGGTTAACGTTTATAATTAAACATCCTCTTATGCTTATGATTGTCTGTCTGGCGCGAGATGACGCCCGAGCCGAGACAGTAATGTCTGTCGGCGGAATATATTGCAGCGAACTGTCCGGGAGCTATTCCCTGCACGTCGCGGTCGGAGTCGATACGGTAAATTCCATCTGACAGCGTGGTAAGCCTGCCGTTGAAGAAGAATGGATTGTGGCGGTTCTTGAAGGTTATTTCCATTGATTCCGCACCCGATGGCATAGGATCGCCGGAAATCCACTGCACTTCTGAAATCTCAAAACTGCGGCCATACTGCTTCTCCGTGTCGAATCCGCGGCTCACGTAGATGGCGTTGTCGCGGACATTCTTTCTGACCACATACCACGGGCCTCCGCTCAGTCCGAGACCTTTGCGCTGTCCTATGGTGTGATACCAGTAGCCTTTGTGTGTGCCGATCTTCTTCCCGGTCTCTATCTCGATGATCGGTCCCGGTTTTTCGCCGAGTTTGCGGCGTAGGAAATCGCTGTAATTGATCTTGCCTAAGAAACAGATGCCTTGCGAATCCTTGCGCGTGGCGTTCGGGAGCTGAATGGCCGAGGCGATGGCACGCACTTCGGCTTTCGGCATATTGCCGAGAGGGAAAAGAAGATGGCTCAGCTGCTCTTGCGTGATACGTGAAAGGAAATCAGTCTGATCCTTTACGGCATCGACGCCGGTACAGAGATAATATGTTCCGTCGCGCTCCTCCACGGAAGCGTAATGACCTGTGGCTGTCTTGTCGAATTCCTTTCCTTTAAGGCGCTCGAAATAACCGAACTTGATGATTCGGTTGCACATTATGTCGGGGTTGGGCGTGAGACCTTTCTTCACCGTTTCAAGCGCATAGGCCATAACGTTGTCCCAATATTCGTTCTGTAAGTCAATGATCTCGAAAGGAAGATTATAGCGCCGGGCAATCAGCTGACACATCTCTATGTCCTCCTCCGCAGTGCAGCCGAGATCCTCATCTCCTTCCATTCCGATACGGATATAGAAGAGATGAAGGTCGTGACCCTGCTCATGGAGAAGATGCACAACCACGGCGCTGTCGACGCCTCCCGAAACCAATACTGCTATTCTCATTCTTGTAGATGAAGCAAACTCAATTCTTTACGGTTACATTTCCTCAAGTTCCTCTTTCTCGTCGCGGTTAGTCGAGTGGATGATATGCAGCGAGAGGAAATAGTCGACGGAAATTTTCCCGGGACCTACAAGGAGAATGAAGAATATGATGCCGAGAAACATCACGGGAAGATAGACAGGATTCTCCCAGCTTATCATGTATGGAAGCACTTCGGCGCGATTGATAAGATAGAATTCCGCCACAAACATGGCAATGAATGGAGGTACAAGCATGAGTCGCGTCAGAAATCCGAACATCACGAATGCTCCGCACACCATTTCTATGCAGATCATTACAATAAGCGATACTTCACCTGACATGCCGAGCACTGCAGGAAAGACATCCGTGAGCTGACGGAAATCATAGATCTGGCGCGTGCCGAATTGAATAAGCATGAGGCCGAGAAACAGCCGCAGGAAAAGGCGTCCAAGATTGGAATATGAATAGCCTGTGGCGACAAGATATGCCCTCTTGAAGAACGCGAGGGGCTTCTTGCGCAACGAGTGGCTCTTATGGTTGCTCTGTTTTGATCTGTCCATAGTAAGAGACTGTTTCTTTATTCTTCGGATTGCTGCGAGGGTACCTCGAATGCAGCCTTCTCGGTGTAGTATTTCAACGCATCCCTCAGATTGCCGAGGCCGGCGTTTTTAAGGAGCAGAGTTCCGTCGGCGTCAACGAGGAAAAGTGAAGGCGACAATCTGATGTCGAGAATGTCATCGAGTCCTTCGGCCGCGCCCACAGTCCAGTTCGAGGGATAATCCAGCGTCTCCTCCATCCATGAGACATCGTCGGCGTCAACATCCGGAATGATGAACGCGATGTCGAGAAGACCCTGCGATATGTAGTTCTTTATCTCGTCGTCGTTGTTGAGGGCGATACGCATCATCTGGCAGTCGTAGCAAAAGGGATCGCCAAACTCCACCAGCGTCAGTTTACCATTGGGAGCGAAGCTTGTCTTAATGCCTTCGCGCGAAGTGTAGCTGAACGCAGGCATCGGCGAGCCGATACGCGAGGCGAGAAGCACCTTCTGCTGCGCCTGATATTTGGCTTTCAGAGTCTTGGAAACCTTCTTGTTGCGAAGCACGGCATCGAGAAATTTCAGGTAAATGTCGTCAATCCACATCTGCGCAGATTCAGGCGAATAGATGCAATATTCGGCGGCGCGGGTGAACTGAAGGAGAAGTGTCGGATTCTTGTCGAGCTTCTTGATAAGATCGTCGACTGCCGCCATAGAGACCTCTGCTTTGGCATAGCGCAAGGGTAGAATCCACGTGTAGAAGGCGTGGTTGAGCTGCTGCTGGCCCACAGCCGACTGCTTGAAATTAAAATCTTTCCAGAAATTTTTTGCGAGCCATTCCGATCGCTGAGTCCAGTCAAGTTCTTCGGGTGCCACAGGATACTGAAACAGAGGAGGTAACACCACTGTTTTCGTTTCCTCGACCGATTCATCGGTATTGTCCTGTGCGTAGCTTCCGAACGAGCATCCGAGCGCAGCGACTAACAATACATATCTGATATAGTGGAATTTCATGTTGAATTATTATTTTACGATGTATGGTTTAACGACATTCATCCAGGCTTTGTAGCCGGCACCGGTGAGATGCAGTCCGTCGTTGGTGAAGCTTCTACGTAGTTTTCCGGTAGCGGGATCGGCAAGCGCGGGAGTAAGGTCGATGAACGTGCAGCCGTTGGCTTTGGCGATACGCTCGATCTCCTTGTTGAACGCCTTGATTGTCTTCTCCTTGCCGACAAGAGACTTGTAACGCTTGAAGTCATTGTTGACAGGCATCACAGATTGCAGATAGACTTCGGTAGAAGGAGACAGCATCCTGATGTTCTTCACAAGGCGCTCATATCTGGTCGCGAGCTGCTTCACCGTGAGATTATGAGAGACGTCGTTGATTCCGATAAGAAGGAAAAGTTTCTTGGGTTTTCCAAGCATGACCTGAGCGGTACGTTTCTCCACGCCACTGATGACGTCGCTGCTGATGCCGCGGTTCTTGACGTTAGGCATGTTGAGCAATTCCTGAAACTCTCCGCCGTCAGTGATGGAATTGCCAAGGAAGACAATGTCGTTGGAATTGATCGGCAGCAATTCAAAGAGCGAGACCTTGCGGTCGTAGTAGCTGTCGGCTTTTGCATCGACAGCGGAGCATATTCCGAGAATCATCATCGGAACAAGCACCATCAGTCTGAAATATATTTGTAGTCTTTTCATTTTCCAGTAGATTTGAAATACTCGGTTAAACCTTCCATGGGAGATTCGCAGATTGCAGAGACGCTACATTCAAACTCTTCAGCCACATCCCGCAAAATCTTCTCAAAAACCTTTGCTACCGATCCTACAAATCCGATCGGAAGATAGCGATACTGAGGATAGCGGGTGACCTGGTTCACGAACAACGCGGCGAACTCGTCCCTGACAAGCTGACGTATCTCACGGATATCGATATGCTTGGCAACGAAATACGTGAATTGCGCAAGATAGCGATTGGGCGTCGGACGGCGATAAAGGTTCTCTATTACGTCGGAAAGTGTCTGAGAGGTCTCGGTCTCAAAGGCTTCGGTAAGTTCTTGGGACAACTCCGATCGCAACACAGAGCGCAACAGCCGACGTCCGATTGCGGCGCCGCTGCCCTCGTCGCCGAGTACATAGCCGAGAGATGGCACAGAACTCCGCACCTCGCCGTCAGACACATACGCAGTGTTACTTCCGGTGCCTAAAATGCAGGCAATTCCCTCCTTTTCGCCAAAAAGCGCGAGTGCGGCCGCGACAATGTCGGAATCGACGGTAACAGAACCTGCAGCCCCTATCCTTCGAAGCGAGGCGGCGACACGTTCCGAAGGAACGCCTGGCAGACATCCCGCGCCAAAGTAAGCCACATCGTCGTCAGAACGGAGCACGGTGGCAAACGGCGAGAGTCTGTTGTCAAGCTCTTCATCCGACAGATGCACGGGATTGACCGCCGCCATGCTGACTGTCTCTTCGATTTCGCCGCTGACTCGCGAAAGAATACGCGCGTGCGTCTTTGTAGATCCTGCATCTACGATGACGATGCGCCGTCCGTTGCCATATTTTGAAATATGCTGCGTCATTATCGTTATCTGAAAATCAGCGGAGTGGAGCTATTGAGAACACTGGAGCGGAATATGTCTCAAGAAGATATTTGTTGTCAAATCCAAGTTTGCGGGCATTCTCCAATGCCTCCTTCCCTTTCGCGATATTGCCGGTGGAAGCATAGAAAAGAGCGGTAAGATACGCAGACTGTGGATCCGTGGAAGCCTTATCCTTCACCGTCTTCATCGTCTCGGAAGCGTCAAGACTCTTTCCGGACTCAGCCTGAGCAATTGCCTTGTAGACAAGCTGTTCGTCAGTATCAGCCACAAGATGCACGGCACGCACAAAGTCAGCGTTCCCGGGCAATATCGTAAGATTCTTATCTTTGGCGAGCATTCCGCGAAGGAGCAGAGGACGAATGTCAAGAGGATTGGCATTGACCGCAAGATTCAGATAATCGGAAGCCTTGGCATTGTCTTCGGATGCAAGGGCGCACAGAGCAGCGAGAAGCAATGCGTCTGCGTTTTCAGCTTCGGAGGCAAGGACTGTGTCGCAAAGTTTCGTCGCGGCAGCGTAGTTTTTTAGATCATATTCGAGCGACGCCTTCAAAAGAAGATTATTAGGTTTCGGAGAGAGTGAAACAGTTCTGTCAGCATAGCCGAGAGCCTCGGTCAATGAATTGTTGTCGCGGCAGATCTCCGCCATAGTGGCAAGGACTTCGGGAGCGCCTCCTTCCGGAGTCTTCATAAGTCTGCTGTATGCGTCGTAAGCATCCGCAATGTGTGATGTCTCCTTCGCAATGTTTCCTTTGAGGAAAAGCAGCGGCACAGTATTGGAAGTCTTGCTTATGGCGTAGTCAAGAGCCTCCGCGACAGCCGGATAATCGCGTTTACCGAGTGCGAGGAGCGAAGAGAGCGATCTGTCGTCGCGCGAATTGAGGCTGAATGCGCTCAGATAGTTGGCGGCAGCGTTCTGAATCTCGTCCATGTCGGCGTAGAGATCACCGAGGCGGCAGTATGTGATGTAGTTGCTCGGGTCGATCTTCTCGGCCTGATCCATATAAGAATGCGCCTCGCCACTGTCGCCGTCGAGGACAGCGCATTTCGCAAGACCGAAAAGAGCCTCCTGACTGCGTGATTTGAGACGGAGCATGTTCTGGAAACACTTGCGGGCCTCGTCAATCCGGCCGAGATACATGCAGATATTTCCCTTCTGATAAAGAAGCGGATAGGAGCCGGGTGAAACTTCGATTGCAGCATCTATCTGTTCGAGAGCCTTGTCATATTCCTTGGTCTGAGTGTAGATGTCGGCGGCAAGCGAACGCTCCGATGCGATCTGATCCTTCTCCTTTTCAGGAGTGCAACGCAGTGCGTGAAGAATGTCGGCAAGAGCCTTGTCATAGTCGTTCAGGCGATAATACTGCGACGCCCTCTCGTAGAGAGTGAACCAGTCGTCGGGATTCTGACTCAGAAGTTGCTCGTAGCCATCGAGCATTGCCTGAGTGATCGGATGTATCTGCTGAGCCGATGCGACCGCAGGAGTCAGAGTTGACGCGGCGACAAGGACACCTATATTGATTCTTTTCTTGAAATTCATCTTGATGATCTATCTGATTTATTTACCTTCAAGCTCATTGATGCGGCAGACGCTCTCGCGCATAATGACGAGAGATGTAAGCAGACGCTCCACGTCGTCGAGCGCGATCATATTGGCACCGTCGCTCTTGGCCTGTGATGGATTCTGATGTGTCTCCATGAAAATTCCGTCGGCACCCGCAGCGATGGCAGCCTTGGCGAGAGTAGAGATAAGACGAGGAAGTCCACCTGTGACGCCGGATGTCTGATTCGGTTGCTGGAGGGAATGCGTGATGTCCATAATCACCGGACACACGCACGCTTCCTGCATCTGCGGAATACCTCGGAAATCGACCACAAGATCCTGATAGCCGAATGTAGTGCCTCGCTCCGTGACGGCGACTTTGTCATTGCCGGCGGCTCTCACCTTCTCGACAGCAAACTTCATCGCTTCGGGAGAAAGGAACTGACCCTTCTTGATATTGACGAGCTTTCCGGTTTTGGCGGCAGCAACGAGCAGTTCCGTCTGACGACAGAGGAACGCCGGAATCTGGAGAATGTCGACATAGGCAGCAGCCAACGCGGCCTCCTGACTCTCATGGATATCGGTGACTGTGGGGATGCCGTAGGTCTCTCCTACTTTCCGAAGAATCTCAAGAGCTTTCTCGTCGCCGATTCCGGTGAAGGAATCGAGGCGGCTGCGGTTGGCCTTGCGGAAACTTCCCTTGAAAACGTATGGGATGCCGAGCTTGTCGGTAATCTCCTTCATGCGTCCGGCAATGTCCATGGCCATCTGCTCACCTTCGATGACGCAAGGTCCGGCAAGCAGGAAGAAATTGGAACAATCCTTCGGCTGAAGATATTCGAGTATGTTTTCGTTACACATATTATAGTCTATAGCATTTATCTGATGGTCCCTCCGGCAACCTTGATGCGGCGCAGCGCATGGGCGTCGGCCACAGCCACGATAGCGGCGGTCTCGGTTCGTAGACGCGATTCGCCGAGGCTCACAGGCTTATAGCCGTTTTCGAGCGCGAACTTAGCCTCTCGCGGCGAGAAATCCCCTTCGGGTCCAATTAAGATACGTATCGGACATCCGGCATATTGCCTATCGAGTATCGAAACACGCGGAGTGTCCTTGTCACAATAACATATAAACTTTTCTCCGTCAAATTGTTCAGCGATGTAATCATCAAAATCGGTGAGAACGTCAATCTGCGGGAGCGTGGCCTTAAGGCTTTGCTTCATGGCCGACACCGCGATCTTTTCCAGACGTCCGGTGTTGATGTTCTTCCGCTCTGAGTGCTCACAGCGCAAAGGAGTGATGCGGTCAATGCCCATTTCGGTGAGTTTCTCGACCATCCACTCCATTCTGTCATGGTTTTTGGTCGGAGCAACGGCCACTTCGATGCGCGGCAGCCAGTGGACAGCAACATCCTCGCAATCCACGACCTCAGCTTCGGCGTGACGCGGATCCGCGACAGTCAGACGGCATCTGTAGCGATGTCCTTTGCCATCGACAGCCACGATCTCATCGCCGACCTGCTTGCGAAGCACACGCACGCAATGACGTGCCTCCTCCTCGGGAAGTGTACCGTCGACTGCTATGTCCGGAAGATAGAACTGGATCATTTCTTGTATCGTTATCAAGCCTCGACAAGACCTTCGGGATCAGCCTCGCCGCGAGCATACGCTTCCTTGCGGGAGAGACGTTCGGGAGTATGTTTATATTTGAAGAAAATGGCAAACAGAATGAAGACGACAAGCGCATATGCCGCAAATATCAGCCATGCCGACTCCCAGTCGCCTACCATATAGTTATTGCCGTCCGGCGCTTCCATCCAATGACAGAAACTGTTGACAACCTTTCCGGCAGCAAGCGTGCCGAATGTGGCGCCGATGCCGTTGGTCATCAGCATGAAAAGGCCTTGCGCCGAAGCCTTGATGCTGTTGTCGGTCTCCTGCTCCACGAATAGCGCGCCGCTGACATTGAAGAAGTCGAATGCCACGCCATAGACGATCATAGAAGCGATGAAGAGCCAGACGCCATTTCCGGGATTGCCGATGCCGAAGAATCCGAACCGAAGCACCCAAGCCATCATTGCGATAAGCATAACCTTCTTGATTCCGAAACGTTTCAGGAAGAATGGAATCAAAAGAATGCACGCAGCTTCGCTTATCTGCGATATAGAAGTAAGGAGAGTCGCATTGTTAGCTCCAAATGAATCCTTGAAGGCATCAATGACCTTGAAACTGGAGATGAAAGGAGTGGCGAATCCATTGGTGATCTGAAGCGAGACACCGAGAAGCATCGAAAAGATAAAGAAAAGTGCCATCTGCTTGCGCTTGAACAGCTTGAACGCGTCGAGTCCGAACACCGAGGCGAGGCTTCGCTTCTCTCCATCAGCATTTCGTACAATCGGACATTTCGGAAGTGAAAAAGTGTAAACGAAGAGGAGAATGCTTAATATAGCGCTTACAAGAAGTTGATTTACACTATATTGGAAACGCGGATCGGCAATTTTCGTTCCCTCGAAAGGATTTTCAAAGGAGAATCCCAAGCTTCCATCGCTGACATAGAAGCAGTTAACGAACCACATCGCCACAATAAAGCCCACGGTTCCGAGCACTCTGATAGGCGGAAAATCCTTCACGGTGTCGTAGCCATTGCTTTTCAGCGCCGAGAATGCGACAGTATTACAAAGTGCGATTGTAGGCATAAAGAATGCCACACTGCACATATAAAGCGTAAAGAAAGGAGCAAATTGCAAAGTAGTATGCGTTGTGCCATACCACCATGCTCCGGCCATGAAAATTCCTCCGAGGAGATGGCAGAAACCCAAAAGTCGCTGAGGCTGGACATATTTGTCGGCGATCACGCCGATAATCGCAGGCATGAATATCGACACGATACCTTGCACGGAATAAAACCATGCGATGTCACCACCAAGTCCGGCACGTCCGAGATAGTTGCCGAGACACACCAGATAACTGCCCCAGATGGCGAATTCCAGAAAATTCATCACCGCGAGACGACTCTTTAATCCTTTCATATCAGTATTAGTTTCGATTTTTTCAGGTCAATTATTGCCACAAAATTACTAAAATTTTCGACATGACAACACACATTCCACATTAATAATATGGAATGTCGAAAGAGAACTGCTTTACTACGAGGATTAGTAGAGGAAGTAGTAGGCAATGGCTTCGCCGAGAAAGGCAATGATGCCGGCGAACGCAAGTATCATGGCTATGAAGTCGATGCGGTGAGCCGCAGGACGGAGTGCGGGTGGCTGCATCGTCGCGAGAAGATGCAAAAACGCCGCCATGAAGAAACAGAAAACATCAATGAACGCCCACCACTCGAATCTGTAGGAGAACGAAATACAGATGATAACGATGACAAGTACAAGTCCTAAAGCGGAAAATATCCTTGATTTTACCATATCTTATCTGAAAAGTTTTACGGGATAAGGTTTGCCACTCCTGCCGAAAAAGACAGCGAAATAGAAGCCTGTCGGATTCTGCGTGAGTTCGACGTTGGCCACATTAGTTTCCCGGAATGCGTCGCGCTGCACGAGCTGTCCGTCAAGGCTATATACACGCATCGTGACAACTTCCTCGGGAAGTGTCACGGAGAAATGTCCGCTGCCATGCCATTGCACAATCGGATCCTCATTGATGACAGTCTGCTCTATCTTCGATCTTCGCGCACGCTCCTCGGCCTCGACCTCCGCAACAAAATTGTCATAGAAGCTGAAAGGTACTTCTTCCTCGACAATTTCCGGAATCACGGGAGGATTACCGAAGACGGCGATCTGTCCGGCGCTCACGATTTCAGTTGGCATCAGACGCCACAGCGACTTGTCGCGACCGTCAAGCTCGATACGGTACATGTCGCCCTTGCGTCCGTAGACTACAGCGGCATACATCCCTTTTTCGGTCACGATGCCGATAGGCACGTCCGGTTTGACGGTAAGTTCGGCGTCAATCATATCCTCCCACTGTTCAGGTGAATAAGTTGCCGAGGAAGAGCCTGCGGCATCATCGCCCGAGGCTACGAAAACAAGCTCATTAAGTGCGTCCTCCTGAGAAGTGCGCGGATCAGTTGCGGAATAGCTCTGTTTCAAAAGATTGTCAATGTACCGCGGCAGATTGCCCCACGCTTCTATAGCATCGTATGGAACGGAACTGTCGTAGCGCACGTTCTCGATATGACGCGCATACATCGTAAGAAGACTTTTCAGTTTCTCACCCATCGTATCAGGCGAAAAACTGTCCGTCAGGCTGTAGCCGAGAATCGGAAATGCCTTGTTCTCCGCAGAAACAACCACGAATCCGCCCACGGGGAGATTGTAGACATAGAAGGGCGCGAAATAGCTTCCGGAGGTGAGACGGCGCCCATTGTAGACAAGCTTGGGTTCAGCCATCATCCGGCCGTGCGCCGCGTTGAAAAATGTCGAGGCCACAGCCTTCGCTTCCTTCTGCGACACAGTCTCGGCGAAACAAGTTCCCGACATTGACGTCAGGAACATCGCAAAAAGAAATATTATACGGATAATACGGTTCATGTATATATAACGTGGCCGGAACCTGAAATGTTATGATGCAGGGACACCGACGCGCGATGTCCCTGCGGGAAATTCGGATTTGATTGTTTCAGAGTTCGGCAGTCTCGACCTCAGATTCCTTGATTTCGACCTTTTCAGCCTTAGTGTCTGTGACATTCGGCAGTTCGAGACCGAGATGTTTCTTGCGGTCAACGATCTTGAGCACAAGACCGAGGAGAAGTGCCGCCACACCGAGACATGCGAGCATCACGAGCGCCCAGGTGTAGTTGAGCTTATCGGGATCAGTCACGCCCTTGTTGGTAGCGTCAAGAACGTTACCGATAAGGAGCGGGAAAAGCCAGAGTCCGATGTTCTGAATCCAGAAAATCAGCGCATATGCGGAACCGATGATCTTTGCGTCAACGAGCTTTGGCACGGAAGGCCAGAGCGATGCGGGCACGAGCGAGAATGATGCGCCGAGCACGAGGATCGTAGCGTATGCCACGACCACGCCGCCAACTGTGCTGCCCTTGAACATCGGCAGGATAAAGGCGAAAGTAAGGTGACAGAAAATCAGAAGCAGAGCGCCGAGAACAAGCATCGAGGCGGCTTTGCCCTTATAGTCGACATATTTGCCGAGAATTGGAGTGATTCCGACAGCGAGAAGCGGGAACACGGCGAACACAGCAGAAGCCTCCTGACGCATATAGCCCATGTAGCAGTAAGCCACAAGGCCAATAATCGAGACAGCAAGACAGGAATATTTCACTACGGCTGCCTTAGAGAAGTTGAATGCAAACGCAGTCGCTGCAACGACGAGCATAATAAGATACTGGAGAACAGTTACAGTGTCGGAAGCCCAAAATGACGTAGCATCAGGTTTCTCAAACGTGATGTTGCACTGCAACATATTGACGGCATATTTCTGGAAGGGGAAGATCGCGGAATAATAAAGCACGCAGAGGAGAGCTACAAGCCAGAAACCGCTGCTGGTGAGAATCTTGCCGAGATCCTTGATACGGAAAGGATCGTCCTTCTCCTCGCCCTCGCCGGTCTGTGCGTCGAGTTTCTTGTCCATGAAGAAGTAGACAATAAACATGATCAGCGCAACCAACAGGAGAATAACGCCGAAGGCAACCGAGCGGGAGACATCGACCGTGCCTCCGAGGTTGGCGAACATCGGCGAGAAGATCATACACGTAGCGACGCCGAGACGCGCAAGCGCCATCTCGGATCCCATGGCAAGCGCCATCTCGCGACCTTTGAACCACTTTACAATGCCTCGGCTAACCGTGATTCCGGCCATCTCGACGCCGCAGCCGAAGATCATGAATCCGACAGCAGATAATTTGGCCGACGCCGGCATACCTTTATAGAAAGGAGAAATGCCCAGTTCGTCGAAGCCGGGAATATAGTTGAGGTTGTTGGTGAACCACTGAGCAAGCGATGTGGTCTGGAACGCGTCAGTGACCGCATACCAGTTGATCGCCGCGCCCACAAGCATCACCGCACCCGAAAGAACGGCAGTGAAACGCACTCCCATCTTGTCGAGGATGATGCCCGCGAAAATCAGGAAGAAGATAAAGACATTCAGGAAAGTCTCGGAACCCTGCATCGTACCGAACGCCTTTGAATCCCAGCCTCTTGTGGACTGCATGAGATCCTTGATCGGTGAAAGCACATCCATGAAGATGTAGCTGCAGAACATCGCCAGTGCCAATAGCGCCAGCGCCGTCCATCGCGCCCAGGATTTGTCGCGTAATGTTACGATTAATTGCTGTGTCATAAGTGTTAAGTAACTCTTAAAAATTAGTTAATGTTAAAACCAGTAGATGTAACTCACTTTTCTGACACATCCTTGCTCGTCTTTTTGGCGCTTTAGCCGTCTTCGCTCAGTCATGTAGCCCGCTACACTCCTTCGCTCACCCGACTAAATCACTCAAAAATTCTTCGCAATTATGTATCATCTAATTTTTGCGAGTTACTTAATTTTTGTTTCTAAACGCAAATGTAGCAATAATTCCCAACATACAGAAATATTCATCAACACGTTTGTAGGATTTTATGACCTTCAACCGCAAAACAGACTGATAATCAATATCTAAAGTTCAACGGAATCGCCGTTTTGAAGAAGCGGAATGTAGCGGGTTCCGCTTGCGCCGACAATCTTGTCTCCGGAACCGCGGACAAAATCAAGATAATCATCCCTTTCAGCAGGATCACTCCAGAGTTCAAAATGCATCGGCACAAAATTACCGACCTCAAACTTTTCACAGAAAAGTCTGCCGCCATCGACAGCATCAGGTCTCATCCTCGGATCGACCGGGAAAAGCACGACATCAAAACTCCGATACCTCTTATAAATGTCATCGAGAACCGCAAGATAAGCGTCGAGCGACTGAGCGACTTCCTGCGGAGTGCTTTCGGAGCGCCATGTCCAAGCGTTAAGGTCTCCTGCGAAGAAGATACGTTTACCCTCAGTCTCAATCACATAACTGTTGCCGATGTCCGTACTTCCGAACGCTTCGATCCTGAGTTCCGAAGTCTCGAAAACGTCATGCAAACCAAGCACACCGACACGCGAAGCATCCACGCGGTTGCGTCCTCTGTAATGAGAATCGTCAGACATCAGATACGCTGTCCGCGACGCGACGTCGCGGCTCACGATATAGCGAAGCGAGCCAAGCTGTCGCCACCAGCTGAAAACCGCAGGGGTGAAATGATCCTTATGATGGTGACTGACAAGCAGATACTGAGGAGTGTCGCCGACCATCATCTTGCGCGGATCAACAGGCACTCCGGGAAAATAATCGGTCAGAAAGACGCAGGAATCGCACTCCAGCAGAAAACAGTCATGGTAAAGGTACGTAATCTTCATAGTTCATGCACTTATGTGTTTATAACGCGCGGCATAATTTTTTGGTGTGATTCTCATATATGAAAGTAACTCTTAAAAATTAGTTAACAGTAAAAACAGCTCATGTAACTCACATTTCTGACACATCCTTGCTCGTCTTTTTGGCGCTTTAGCCGTTCTCGCTCAGTCATGTAGACCGCCACACTCCTTCGCTCCACCGGCTAAATCATTCAAAAATACTTCGCAATTATGTATCATCTAATTTTTGCGAGTTACTATCTCACGATTTTTTACTAATTTTGCGCCATAAAACCATATTATCCCCCAATCGGAATGATTAAATTTTTTAAGAAGAACGCCGCACACGTCATTGCGGTGGAGTGTGTTGAAGAACCGACAAAGGAACAGCTCGAGAGCCTCCAGTGGCTCTTTGACGGCGCCCGTCCGCTCACTACCAAGAACATCAAGCGCGGCGGCTGGATCGGCCCAAGAAAGGAGATGATCACTCCCTGGAGCACCAATGCAGTGGAGATCACTCAGAACATGGGCATCAACGGCATCACACGAATCGAGGAATTTTTCGCTACCGACTCCGAGAATCCCGACTACGACCGAATGCTGCAGCGATTCTATCCCGGCGGCCTCGGACAGAAGATCTTCAGTATCTCAAGGAAGCCAGAGAAGATCCTGCACATCACCGATTTGGAGGAATACAACAAGAAAGAGGGACTTGCCCTTTCAGCCGACGAAATCGAATATCTGCAAGGTGTGGCCAAGCGTCTGCAGCGTCCGCTCACCGACTCCGAGGTCTTCGGATTCTCGCAGGTGAACTCGGAACACTGCCGCCACAAGATCTTCAACGGCACCTTCATCATTGACGGCAAGGAGATGCCCTCCACTCTCTTCAAGCTCATCAAGCGCACGACGCAGGAAAATCCCAACGAGGTCGTTTCGGCCTACAAGGACAATGTGGCGTTCCTCCGGGGTCCTAAGGTGCGTCAGTTCGCTCCCGTCAATCCGGAACAGCCCGACTATTTCTGTGAAAAAGATATCGACACCGTGATCTCGCTCAAGGCAGAGACCCACAACTTCCCCACCACCGTGGAGCCGTTCAACGGCGCGGCCACAGGCACAGGCGGAGAGATCCGCGACCGCATGGGCGGCGGCAAGGCTTCGCTTCCGATCGCCGGCACGGCAGTCTACATGACCTCTTATCCGCGTCCCGACGAGACCCGCGCATGGGAAGACAAGGCACCGCTGCCGCGTCCATGGCTCTATCAGACGCCCGAGCAGATCCTCATCAAGGCTTCCAACGGCGCCTCCGACTTCGGCAACAAGTTCGGCCAGCCGATGATCTGCGGCTCCTTGCTCACCTTCGAGCATGAGGAGAACAACCGCACCCTTGCCTACGACAAGGTCATAATGCTCGCCGGAGGCGTCGGATTCGGCACCCTCAAGGATGCCATCAAGGAGACCCCCGAGCCTGGCATGAAGGTTGTCGTCATGGGTGGCGACAACTACCGCATCGGCATGGGCGGCGGAGCCGTGTCGTCGGTCGAGACCGGTGAATACGACAACTCCATCGAGCTTAACGCCGTGCAGCGCGCCAACCCCGAGATGCAGAAACGTGTCAGCAACGTAGTGCGCGCCCTCGCCGAGATGGAGGAGAATCCCTGCCTCACAATCCATGACCACGGTGCCGGAGGCCACCTCAACGCACTCTCGGAGCTTGTCGAGGCTACCGGCGGACGCATCGACATAGACAAGCTCCCGGTAGGCGACCCCACCCTCTCGGCCAAGGAGATCATCGGCAACGAGAGCCAGGAGCGCATGGGCATGGTGATGAAGCTCGAAGACATCGAAAAAGTGCGCAAGATCGCCGACCGCGAACGTGCACCGTTCTATGTCGTCGGCGACACCACAGCCGATTCACATTTCACATTCGACTCCAAGAGCGGCGTGAAACCGATCAACCTCGCCATGGCCGACATGTTCGGCAACTCCCCCAAGACCGTCATGGAGGACAACAGCGTGGAACACCATTACTCGGATCCGGCATATAGCGCCGACAACCTCAACGAATACATCTCCCGCGTGCTTCAGCTCGAAGCTGTAGCCTGCAAGGACTGGCTCACCAACAAGGTTGACCGTTCCGTGACCGGAAAAGTTGCGCGCCAGCAGTGTGTCGGTGAGCTCCAGCTTCCCCTGAGCGACTGCGGAGTCGTGGCACTCGATTACCTCGGCAAATCAGGTATCGCCACCTCCATAGGCCACGCACCTCAGGCAGCGCTTATCGACCCTGCGAAGGGCAGCGTGCTCTCAATCGCCGAGGCGCTCACCAACATCTCCGGCGCCCTACTGAAGGAAGGTCTAAAGTCTATATCACTCTCAGCCAACTGGATGTGGCCCTGCAAGAACGAGGGAGAGGACGCGGCGCTATATTCCGCCGTGAAAGCCTGCAGCGACTTTGCCGTCGCACTCGGCATCAACATCCCGACCGGAAAGGATTCCCTCTCCATGACGCAGAAATACGGCGACAAGAAAGTCTATGCTCCCGGCACCCTCATCATCTCCGCCGCGGGAGAAGTGCGCAAGATCCGCAAGACAGTAAGTCCCGTTCTGGTCAACAATTCCAAGACATCGCTTATCCATGTCGACTTCTCGTCCGACGCCCTCAAACTCGGCGGCTCCGCTTTCTTCCAGTCGCTCAACGCCATCGGCAGCGACGCCCCGACAGTTAAGGATCCCGCTCAGTTCGCCGCCGCGTTCAACGCCCTGCAGCGCCTCAACGAGATGGGACTCATCCTCTCCCAGCATGACATCAGCGCGGGAGGTCTTGTGACAGCACTTCTTGAAATGACTTTCAGCAACACCCACGGCGGCCTGAAGATCGACCTCGACAGTTTCGAGGAATCCGACATCGTCAAGATACTTTTCGCCGAGAATCCCGCAGTGCTGATTCAGGTACCCGACAAGATGCTCAAACTCGTGAAACGCGAGCTGACCGATGCAAACGTCTCCTTCCGTGTGATCGGCAAACCCGCTCCGCGCACACGCAGCATCGACATAACCTGCGGCGACAAGAACCTTTCGCTCGACATCGACGCGCTCCGCGACGACTGGTACCGTTCCTCATGGCTTCTCGACCGCGACCAGAGCGGACAGCGCGAGGCCGACGCACGCTTCGCCAACTACCGCAAGCAGCCGGTGAAGTTCCGCATCAACGAGGAGTTCGGCGGCACGCTCGACAAGCTCGGCCTCACCTTCGACCGTCAGGGACGTTCGGGTGTCCGCGCCGCCATCATCCGCGAGAAAGGCGTCAACGGCGACCGCGAGATGGCATATTCGCTCTATCTCGCCGGATTCGACGTCAAGGATGTCCACATGACCGACCTCATCAGCGGCCGCGAGACACTTGAGGACGTCAACATGATCGTCTTCTGCGGCGGTTTCTCCAATTCCGACGTTCTCGGCTCCGCCAAGGGCTGGGCAGGAGGTTTCCTCTACAACGAGAAAGCCAAGGCAGCGCTCGATAAATTCTACAGCCGCGAGGACACCCTCTCGCTCGGCATCTGCAACGGATGCCAGCTGATGGCCGAACTGAATCTGCTCTATCCCGAGCACAAAGCTCCCCACAAGCTGCTCCACAACAATTCCCACAAGTTCGAGAGCGAATTCATCTCCGTCGAGATTCCTCAAAACAACAGCGTGATGTTCGGATCGCTGTACGGCTCGCGTCTCGGCATCTGGGTGGCACACGGCGAAGGCAAATTCAGCTTCCCCGAGAAACTTTCGGAATATAATGTAGTGGCCAAATACGCCTATTCGGGCTATCCCGGCAATCCCAACGGCTCATTCGCTTCAGTTGCCGGCATCGCCAGCGCCGACGGACGCCATCTTGCCATGATGCCCCACCTCGAACGCGCCATCTTCCCCTGGCAGTGCGGATTCTATCCCGCCGACAGAGCCGACGACGAAGTCACTCCCTGGCTGGAGGCATTCGTCAACGCCCGCAAGTGGATTGAAGAAGCAACAAAAAAATAACCTCTATTGAATAATTACCGACGCCTCATATTACCGATCGGACTGATCGCAGCTCTGCATCTTCTTCTAAGCTCCTGCATGTTTACCGGAATCGAAAACACCGGCAAAATCAAGCTAAGCAAGGAGGAAGCGGCGGCAGCTGCGGCCGTAAGCGAAGAGGACAGGCTCGTGGCGCCACTCTCAGACAACGACATCTCGGAGTGGCGCTCCGGCAAGCCTTTCCTTGCAGCCTCCGAGAGGGTTCGGCTGATCTTCACCTCCGCTCCCGCCGATCCTTTCGGCCATACACTTTATTTTCAAGGCTTCGACAGAACTGCGACCCCTTCCGGCTCGCGCGCGCTCAACATCATGTTTCGCGACTCGATCGGGCGCAACTACATCTATCAGCGGGAATTGCATGGCGATTCCCTGATACGCACGTCTGATCTGCCGATGCTTGTGGATCTCGACATGGTGCAGAAAGCCGATTCCCTGCTTCGCGGACGCACGCTCTGGCCCCGCACGAGATTCTGGGATGACGCCGAAAATCATAGCAATACGACCGTCGGCACCCAGCTCATGCCGGTGAAGGTGCTTGAAGTGCTTCCTTCGAGCGCGGACTTTCCGCTGAGGGTGATTTTCGCCGACAACTCGGGAAAACGCGGAAGCCTTGTCTTCAATCCCTCGCCCAGGTCATCGCGCTCCTTCTCGTCGCAGTTCAAGGTCACGGATCCGCGACTCGACCATAAGAAGATCACTGACGAAAAATGGGCCGACATCTGCAACGGACGCCTCTCAACAGGGATGACGAAACAGGAGGCGAAACTCTCCTATGGAGCACCCGACGATGTAGAGTCGGATCACGACTACTCGAAACTCATCGAATATTGGTACTACTCCAACGGCGCGTTCCTGCGCTTTGAAGACGGACTGCTCGTGAGCTTCAGGAAATAACTTCCAAGAGACGGACAAATGGACAATCTTATAAGAGAAAACGTCGACATAACATCCTACACCACTTTCGGCATCAAGGCCACAGCTCGCTATTTCGCCGAATACGACTCAGTGAAACAATTAGAGGAGATCATGCGCACACCGCAGTATCAGCAGTCGGAAGTGCTGCACATCGGTGGCGGTTCCAATCTTCTGTTTGTCAAGGATTTCGCCGGCATGGTGCTCCACTCCCGCATCATGGGACTCGACATCTACCGTAAGGATGACGAAATCTCTTATCTGATTGCCGGAGCCGGCGAGAAATGGACCGATCTCGTCGATTTCTGCGTTGCAAACAACCTGGCAGGACTTGAAAACCTCGCATACATTCCCGGCGAGGCCGGAGCGTCCGCAATCCAGAATGTTGGCGCCTACGGCGTCGAGGCATCGGACTGCATCCATAGCGTGGAGTGTTACGACCGCCTTTCGCATAAGATCGTGACTTTCAAGCAGCACGAATGTGCCTACGCCTATCGCGACAGCATGTTCAAGCATGAGGGGAGAGGACGCTACTACGTGCTTCGCGTCAGCTTCCGGCTGCGCAACACCGACAAGGCATCCAGCCTTGATTACGGTCCCCTGCGCTCGCTCGCCGAACGACTCGGCCACGAGCCGACCATCGCAGAGGTGCGCGACGAAGTCACCGCCGTGAGGAAAAGCAAACTCCCGGAACCTTCCGAGGAAGGGAGCGCAGGAAGTTTCTTCACAAATCCGATCGTTCTCCGCAAATTCTACGAGGAAGCGGTGTTACGCCGCAACCCGGATGTGCCATGCTACGACCTTGCCGACAATCCCGACTATGTGAAGATTCCCGCCGGATGGCTCGTCGAGCACGCCGGACTGAAAGGCGCAACCGAAGGGGGCGCCATCGTCTATCCGAAACAGTGTCTTGTTATTGCCAACACCGGAACCGCCACGGCAGCCGACGTCTGCAAGCTTGCCGAACGAGTGCGCGACGAAGTCTTCGCGAAATTCGGCGTCAACCTCGATCCGGAAGTCAACTACATCGACAGCGCCATCTATGTCACCGTGCTCGGCAGCGGCACTTCCAAAGGTGTGCCGGAGGTCGGATGCAGCTGCGAAGTTTGCCGAAGCAGCGATCCTCACGACTCTCGGCTCCGCGCTTCTGTATTCGTGCGCACTCGCGGACTCAACCTTCTCATAGACACCTCGCCCGATTTCCGTCAGCAGGCCTTGACCCACGACATCCGCGAGATTGACGCCGTGCTCCTCACCCACTCCCACTACGACCATGTCGGCGGCATCGACGACCTGCGTCCGTTCTGCGTCAACGGCGATCTCCCGATCTATCTGCGCAAGGACGTGGCCGACGACCTGCGCCGCCGAATCGACTACAGCTTCCGCCCCCACCCTTATCCGGGAGTGCCGACGTTCAAGCTCCACGAGATCGGCAACGATCCTTTTATGATACGCGACGTCAAAATCATTCCGATCTCCGTCAACCATGCGAAACTTCCGATTGTCGGCTATAGGATCGGTGATTTCGCCTACATCACGGACGCCAAGACAATCGCACCCGAAGAGATTGAAAAATTAGAGGGCGTGAAGACTCTGATCGTCAATGCCCTGCGTTTCAAACCGCATTTCTCTCACTTCGACGTCAAGGAAGCGCTTGAACTTATAGGAAAAGTGAAACCGAAGCAGGCTTACCTCACTCACATCTGCCACGAGATGGGACTTCACTCCGAAGTCAACGACAGACTTCCCGAAGGTGTCGCGCTTGCCTACGACGGCCTTGAAATCGAAGTAGATTAGCAGGTATCTTAAGTAATTGGCTGTCAGCGAAACGTAGGAAACCGTGTCAAAAGACACAAAAAAGCGCGGAGCGCGGAGTTTAGCGTTATCCTCGGTTGAACGAGCCGCAGGCGAGTGAGGCCGAGGTTAGTGGGCCCCCGATATATAGGCGCGGAGCGCCGTGTTTTCTAACCGGCTTTAAAAGATCATTGTCATGCCATTCAAGGTAATTCCTCTTATATAGCCATTATTGTAGCCGGACGATTCTTCGTTGCGAAAACGATATGAAAAAGATTCCGGGGTTTGCTCATAATGTGAAAAGATACATACTATAAACGGAGTTCAAAACTATCCGTCAGAAAATTCGGCGCTCCGCGCCTGTATACATGGTGGTAATTATCCTCGGCCTCACTCGCCTGACGGCTCGTTCAACCGAGGATAACACAAAAATCCGCGCTCCGCGCGTTTTAGCCTTTTTCAATACAGCTTACTGTATTGCTTTTCAATACATTATAAATTAACTTTTAGATTACTCTTAACAGGCCGTTGTTATTTCTTTCCGAGAAGTGTGGCGGCCGAGACGCCTTGCGGAGGAGCGATCTTGTCTTTCCGGCAGCGTTTGACCACACGCTCGATGCGCTTGTTGGTCGCGGGATGCGACGAGAACATCTGTTTCAGGCCACTGTTTGACGACGAACCTTCCATTGACTGCAACTTCGCGAAAGCCTGAGCCATCGACCACGGATTCTTGCCGTTCCGTTTCAGGAAATCGTAGCCGTAGTCGTCGGCATTTGATTCCTGTTTCTGAGAATACTTGGCTCCGGAGATCGCCTCTCCTATCTTACCGAGCTGCGAGTCCGTAAGAGTTGCGACTGTGGCGCTCGTGCTTCCAAGACCTTCCATGAAAGCGTCAGTGAGGATAGCGTGCTGCATGGCCTTGCGGGTGTCTTTGTGAGCTACATGGCCGATCTCGTGGCCGATCACACCGAGCACCTCGTCGTCGGTCATCACGTCCATCAGTCCGCTGTAGACCCTGACGCTGCCGTCGGCACATGCGAAGGCATTGATGTCGTCTGTCAGGTAGACCTTGAAATTCAGAGGCACACCGTCGACATCGGTGAGTCCGGAAGTTAGCTTGACCAGACGCTTTGTGTATTCGCTATTGGCCGGAGCGATCTTGCTCTCGCTGTCCATTTTCTCGACATACTGATGTACATACTGGCGGATCTGATCGTCGCTGAGCGTGACAGCCTGAAGGGTCTTCACGCCGCTCGACAGCAGGCGCGAAGGGTCAAATGCATACGATCCCGCTACTGACGAGAAAGCCAAAGCAAGAATCAAAACAGTTTTGGTAAAATATCTTTTCATATAAAGGAAGACATCGGTGAAGGCAAAATTGTTCGCCGCAGACAGAGGATAAAAGCGTCCGAAACCGCTTCGGAGAATTTTGTCATTCTATTATTGTCTGTTTGGAAAAATTGACTTATCTTTACACGCGGAAACAGAGCCTCAAAACTGGCAAATGTCCACGGATAACGTTCTTGGAGGCTCCAATTCCGACATATTGTCAAAACACTAATCTTTTATCATACCAAATGGAAGAAAACATCAAGAAAACATGTCTGCACAGCCGCCACGTAGAATCAGGCGCACTTATGAGTCCTTTCGCAGGCTTCGACATGCCTATCCAATACACCAACATCACCGATGAGCACAACGCCGTGCGCCGCAATGTCGGCGTATTCGATGTCAGCCACATGGGTGAGGTGCGTGTCAGCGGTCCCGAGGCTGAGAAATTTGTGAACCACATATTTGTCAACGATGTCACCGGCGCTCCCGACGGACAGATTTTCTATGGCATGATGTGCTATGAGAACGGCGGCGTGGTCGACGACCTTCTGGTCTACAAGGTGAACGACAACGAGTTCTTCCTCGTAATCAACGCCTCCAACATCGACAAGGATTTCGCCTGGATCGAGAAGAACGCCGCAGGATTCGACGTGAAAGTCGTCAACCAGAGCGATTACTATGCCGAGCTCGCCGTGCAGGGTCCTCGTGCCGAGGAGACACTGATGCGTCTGCTCGACCTTCCTCTCAACGAAATAGCGTTCTACAACTTCAAGACTTTCCCCATCGACGGCGAGGAGGTGATCATCAGCCGCACCGGCTACACCGGCGAGGATGGTTTCGAGGTCTACGGTTCGAACGACTTCATCGTGAAACTCTGGGATCGCCTGATGGCCGACGGCGTGACTCCCTGCGGTCTGGGCTGCCGCGACACTCTCCGTTTCGAGGTCGGACTTCCTCTCTACGGCGACGAACTTACCGAGGAGATTACACCTCTGGAGGCAAGCCTGAGCATGTTCGTGAAGTTTGACAAGCCTGAATTTATCGGTAAAGAAGCGCTCCTCAAACAGAAGGAGGAAGGCCTGAAACGCCGCATCATTGGTATCGAGCTTGAGGGTAAGCAGATTCCCCGCCACGGCTATCTCGTTGAGTCTGACGGCAATGTGATCGGCGAAGTTACGACCGGCTACCGTTCCATCTCGACAGGCAAGAGCGTTGCGATGGCGATGGTGCAGAAGGGATACACCAAACTCGGCACTCCCGTGGAGGTGCGCATCCACCGCAAGCTCGTTCCGGGCGTAGTGGTAAAGAAACGCTTCTACGAGAAAAACTACAAGAAATAACAACAATATCAACATTATACCAATAAAACCATGAGCAAGATTTTAGAAGACCTCCGCTATGCCGACTCACACGAGTGGGTGAAACTTGACGGCGATACCGCCACTGTAGGCATCACGGATTACGCCCAGCACGCCTTGGGCAACATCGTCTATGTCGACATGCCCGAGGTAGGCGACGAAGTTAACGCAGGCGAAGAATTTGGCGCAGTAGAGTCGGTGAAAGCCGCCAGCGATCTTATCTCTCCCGTGAGCGGCGAGGTTATCGAAATCAACGAGGCTCTCGAAGACGAGCCCGAACTGGTGAATCAGGATCCCTACGCCAACTGGATCATGAAGGTGAAGGTTTCCGATCCTTCGGAAATCGACAATCTGCTCGATGCCGCCGCTTATGCTAAAGTGACCGCAGAGTGATCAACCCCGCACCATCAAGATGAAACATCTAAAAGGAGGCGCCCGCAGGGATTCATTCTCTGTCGGCATCTCCTTTTCTGACTCAAAAATTCCATATTAAAACAATGAGCAACAAATATATACCGCATACCGAGGCCGACATCCGCAAGATGCTCGACCGCATCGGCGTGGAATCGGTCGACGACCTCTACGGCGAAATCCCCGAGGAGGTGATTTTCAAGGCCGACTATGCCGTTCCATCCGCGATGTCCGAGACAGAGCTGCGCAAATTCTTCCGCTCGCTCGCCGACAAAAACAACAATATGACAATCTTCGCCGGTCAGGGCGCCTACGACCATTACGCTCCTTCTGTCGTGCCGCATCTTCTCTCACGCAGCGAGTTCTATACTGCCTACACACCTTATCAGCCCGAGATCTCGCAGGGTACATTGCAGTATATCTTCGAGTATCAGAGCATGATCGCCGAGCTTACAGGCATGGATTGCTCCAACGCCTCGATGTATGACGGCGCGACGGCGACCGCCGAGACGATGTTCATGATGGTCGCTTCCGCACGCAAGAAAAATCGCGTGTTGATCTCCTCGACCATTTCCGAGCGCGTGCTTGAAGTAGTGAAGACCTACGCCAAATTCCACGGTGTAGAGCTGACAGTCATCGGTGAAGACAATGGAGTGACAGATCTCAAGGCAATCCCCGCCGAGCTTGAGAAAGGGGACGTGGCCGGCATCATCCTCCCCCAGCCCAACCGCTACGGCATCGTGGAGGACTTCACCGGCGTGGCCGACATGATGCACGCTGCCAAAGGCTACATGGCCATAAATGCAGATCCGTCGACTCTCGCCGTGCTCCGCACTCCAAAAGAATGGGGAGCCGACATCGCATGCGGCGACGGCCAGACTCTCGGTATGCCGCTGCAGTTCGGCGGTCCGTATCTCGGCTATATCGCGTGCGGGCAGTCCATGCTCCGCAAGATGCCCGGACGCGTAGTAGGAGCCACGACTGACGCCGACGGCAAACGCGCCTTCGTTCTTACCCTTCAGGCTCGCGAGCAGCATATCCGCCGCGAGAAAGCGACATCCAACATCTGCTCCAACCAGTCGCTGATGTGTCTTTACGCCGTAATCTATCTCTCGCTGATGGGAGCCAAAGGTCTTGTGGAAGTGAACGAGGCTTCCTCTGACGGCGCACACTATCTTTTCGACAAGCTCGTGGCCTCAGGCAAATATGAGCCGGCATTCCCCGGCCGTCCTTTCCTCAAGGAATTTGTAGTACGTCCGAAAACAGACTACAAGGAGGTGAAGAAGCGTCTCGCCGACAACGGCATCATGGGTGGCGTGGAGCTTGACGGAGGCCTCGTGGCTATCGCCGTGACCGAGCAGCGCACCAAAGAAGAAATCGATCTCCTTATCTCATTAATGACCCAAGACTGACACAATAATGAAACAATACGATAAACTTATTTTTGAAGTTTCTCGCCCCGGACGCGTCGGCTATCGTCTGCCCGAAAACAAAATAGCTTCGTCTTCGCTCAAGGAGATTCCCGCCGGTCTGCTGAGAAAAGAGTCTCCGGAGCTTCCCGAGGTCTCGGAACTTGACGTGGTGCGCCACTACACCAACCTATCCACCAAGAACTTCGGCGTTGACACAGGCTTCTATCCCCTCGGCTCCTGCACGATGAAGTACAACCCCAAGATCAACGAGGAGATCGCAGCAATGCCGCAGTTTGCTTCAATGCACCCGCTGCAGGACGAGGAGGATGCTCAGGGAGCGCTCGAAGTCTACTACAATCTGCAGCAGGCTCTGGCAAGCATCGCCGGTCTGAGCGAGTTCACACTCAATCCTTTCGCAGGCGCACACGGCGAGCTTACAGGACTGATGGTCATGCGCGAATACCACAATCAGCGTGGCGACACGAAGCGCCGCAAGGTGATCGTGCCCGACAGTGCCCACGGCACTAATCCGGCTTCGGCTATGGTCAGCGGCATGGAGGTCGTCGAGGTGAAATCCAAACCCAACGGTTCCATCGACGTCGACGACCTTAAGCCTCTGCTCAACGACGAGATCGCCGGAATCATGATGACCAACCCCAACACACTCGGTATGTTCGAGACCGAGATTCTTGAGATCGCCAAGCTCGTGCATGAGGCCGGAGGTCTGCTCTACTACGACGGAGCCAACCTCAATCCTCTTCTCGGCAAGGTGCGTCCCGGCGACATGGGCTTCGACATCATGCATATCAACCTTCACAAGACATTCTCCACCCCTCATGGCGGTGGCGGTCCCGGCTCAGGCCCCGTCGGCGTGCGCAAGGGTCTGGAGCATCTGCTTCCGAATCCCCGTGTCGTGAAAGGTGACGACGGCAAATTCCACGTGACCAAGTCCGACAAGAGCCTCGGCTCCGTATCGACATTCTTCGGCAATTTCGGCGTGATGATCAAGGCCTACGCCTACATCCTCTCGCTCGGCAAGGAGGATCTGAAGAAAGTCGGTCCGATGGCCACACTCAACGCCAACTACATCAAGGAGTCGCTTAAGGACGACTATCTACTTCCCATCGAGGGCGCCTGCAAGCATGAGTTCGTGTTCGACGGCCTGAAGGACAAGTCGACAGGCGTCACCACGCTCAACGTGGCCAAACGTCTGCTCGACTACGGATTCCACGCTCCGACAATCTATTTCCCGCTCCTCTTCCACGAGTCGATGATGATTGAACCGACCGAGACCGAAAGCGTCGAGACATTGGACGAGTTCATCGACGTGATGCATCGTATCGCCGAGGAGGCACGCACCAATCCCGACATTGTGAAGGATGCTCCGGTCAACACCATCGTCCGCAAACTCGACGAGACGACTGCGGCCAAACATCCAGTACTCACCTACAAGGCATTTGTCGAAGCAAAAGCTTAAACGAAATGATCAACAGCAATCTGATAATAATCGGCGGCGGCCCCGGAGGCATGGACACAGCTCTGGAGGCCGCGCGCCGCGGCCTTTCCGTAACGCTATTCGAAGCCAAACGAATCGGAGGCACATGTCTCAACGAGGGATGCATCCCTACCAAATGTCTTGTCCGCAACGCCGAGGCTCTTGCACAGTTCAAGGAGTCGGATAAATTCGGGATCGACAATTTCACTTTTGAATTCGACTTCAACAAAGTGATGGAGCGCAAGAACGAGGTTGTGGAGACACTGCGTGCGGGAGCCACACAGTCGCTTGAAAGCGCCAAGGTTAATATAATCAACGAACGCGCGAGCTTCAAGGACGCAAAGACTGTGGTGACCGAAAGCGGTGAAGAATATACCGCCGACAACATCATCATAGCCACCGGATCCGTCTCAAAGTCCCTTCCGGTGCCGGGAGCCGACCTTGAATGCGTCATGGATTCGACCGACATCCTCTCCATCGACCACGTACCGGAATCGTTGACAATCATCGGCGGCGGCGTGATCGGCATGGAGTTCGCCTCCATCTTCAACTCGCTCGGATCCAGAGTCACGGTGATTGAATTCATGAAACAGATCCTTCCGCCGTTTGACACCGACATTGCCAAACGTCTGAAACAGAGCCTTTCAAAACAAGGTATCGAGATCATTACCTCAGCCGCCGTGACAGGCATAAGCCAGAACGAGGACTATGAGATCGTCACGACCTACGACTGCAAGGGCAAGGAGGGAAGCGTCACGAGCAGCGATCTTCTGATGGCAGTTGGACGCCGACCAAACACTTCGTCGCTCAATCTTCAGGCTGCCGGAATCGCCACAGATGAACGCTCCGTCGCGATCGTAGTTGACCGCGCGACCATGGCGACATCCGTGCCCGACGTCTACGCCATCGGCGATGCCAATGGCGGCATCATGCTCGCCCACACGGCGACTTTTGAAGGTCTCAGGGCACTCAATACAATCATGGGCAAGAAGGATTCCATCGACCTCGACATTGTGCCGTCGGCAGTTTTCACCACTCCGGAATGCGGCATGGTCGGTCTCACCGAGCAACAGTGCAAGGCTTCGGGCATCGAGTTCACGACAGGAACATCCTTCTACCGCGCCAACGGCAAAGCTCTCGCCATGGCCGAGTCTGAAGGTCTATGTAAGCTGATTTTCAGCAAAGAAGACGGACGATTGCTTGGCGCGCATATCATGGGTGCGCAGGCGGCAGACCTCGCGCAGCAGTGCGCCGACTTCATGGCGTGCGGAGCCACACGAGATAAAATCTGCGATACGGTGTTCTCGCATCCGACCATCTCAGAGTTGATTCTCTCAGCCGCCCGCAACATGAAATAATACTCCTTTCCAGAGCAAATTTCATATTGCGTAAAGCATTAGACACTATTTCAAAATGCGGCTACCCCGCAGAATTTTTACAACCTCATGCCGACGGCATGGGGTTGTCTGCGTTAGAAAATAGTGTAAAAAGAAACTGAGTCAAAAGCGCCGGGCCGAAGGTTCGGCTGTATTGCCAACCGCGGCCTTCAGACCATGGAAAGAGAACACATCTGAAAAATTAGTCGCGAAGCGACGCCGTGCGGTATCGACATTATCAATGTCTAAGACAATACTTTTTTTGAATTAAAAACAGTTTTAGAAGACGTTCCTTCTTTATGTTTTACAACATAAAACATCGAAAGAATCCACTAAAATCGAACATATTATCTTACTTAACAAAATTTTCTTGATTTTTTCGTGCCATTTATTTGCAAATATAAGATTCACGAATTATATTTGCAGTGGTTTTATAACGCAATTTATAAAAGCAAATTATTCATTGTCCCCGAAATATTGCAGCAAGTCCCGCGTTTGGCGGCGCTGGAATGCAATCTGTAAGCTCAATGCAATCTCTAAACCTGTAATTTTTTTGACTATAAGAGAACCTGAAAACAACACTTGCCTAAACTGATTGACCTGACAAATCTCAACGACGGTCGGGGACTAACAGATATTCGAATAATTGACTTTTTCATAATCCGATTAATTTAGGTGAACCGCATCTCTTCTTGGTGACAAGAGGAGATGTTTTTCTATCCTTGCCACATACGTAATTTTGACGTAAAAATGGAGAGCGACACTTTGCGGCATCCAATCTTTTTTGTAACTTCGCACAATATTTGAATGGTGCTCGGATTGCAGCGCCAAGAAAACGGCTAAAAATTATAATACATATTATGGAAATAAAAGGAAAAATCATACAGGTACTTCCTCTGCAGTCCGGCACAAGCAAAGCCGGCAATCCCTGGAAGAAGCAGGAATATGTGCTTGAGACTCAGGATCAGTATCCCCGCAAGGTGAAATTCGACTTCTTCGGCGACCGCGTCGACCAGTTTCCTCTCGCTATCGGCGACGACGTGACTGTCTCGTTCGACCTTGAGAGCCGCGAGTTCAATGGCCGCTGGTACACCGACGTGCGCGCCTGGAAGGCTGACAAGAACGTAGCAGAGATGCCTGAAAACAATTTCGCACCGCAGAATCAGGGTGGTTTCCCCGCTGCGCCTGCCGCAGGATTCGGTGCTCCCGCCGCTTCCTCGTCTCCGTTCCCTCAGGGCAACCCCGCAGCCGATGATCTTCCCTTCTGATCTCGACATGTTTCTCAGGAAACTTAACAAAAGCATTATAACACATATTAAAACTGCGTAGAGGCCTCCGGTCTACGCAGTTTTTATAGTTTCTGCCCATTACTCGGAATTGTAATAAACAGGAAAGTCATACGTTATTAGGTTAATGCAAATCACGACAAAACAGCTTACAGACAAAATTGTTGAGGCGCTTCAAGACAAACGCGGCCACAACATCACCACCATCGATCTTTCGGAACTGAAGTCAAGCACCGCGCAAAGCTACGTCATTGCGACAGGCAACACTCCCACGCAGGTGTCGGCACTCGCCGACAGCGTGCGCGACAAGGTGCTTGAAGACCTTAAGATCAAGCCGATCAACTACGACGGCTATCGCAACAGCATCTGGATCGTCATCGACTTCGGCGACGTCATGGTTCACATTTTCGTGCCCGACGCACGCGCGTTCTATGACATCGAACAATTATGGAATGACGGTGTTATAAATTATATACCTGATATTGACTGATAAGGTGTGTTTTCACCTTTCCGGCCATCCTCTTCCTACGGCAAAGGAAACACTCCGATCATTCGCCAAAACAGGCTTCTGCATTCTTTTTAGCGCGCATAATCCTAAATGAACCTGAAAAATATCCCTAACAACGGCAAAAGCCGCCTCGGCGGCAACGACAACAGAAAAGGCAAACGTCCAACGCTCAACATGACGTGGATGTATGGTCTCATCGTGCTGTCACTCATATCCCTTTACATTTTCAATGACAATTCGGTGGTGCAGAAGGTGCACTACACGAAATTCGAAAACGCAGTCAACGAGGGCTACGTGAGCAAGATCAAGGTCAACCGCGAGAGCGCTTCCGTTGAAGGAGTACTCACTCCTCAGGGAGCAAAGGCGCTCAATATACAGCACAACGGAACCGAGGAGGTGAAGATCGAGACTCAGGCACCCTCGGCAGACCGCTTCGACGCCAAAATCGACGCATGGAACCAGACTCTCAAGGAGAAAGGGAAACCGGAGCTTGAGGTCTCCTACGAAAACGGCAACAACCTTATGAAACTGTTCTGGTACTTCGGTCCGATTCTCGTGTTTGTGCTCTTCATGATCTTCATGTCGAGAAAAATGAGCGGAGGCGCCGGAAGCAGCGGCATCTTCAGTGTCGGCAAATCGAAAGCCAAGCTTTTTGACAAGAACAATTGCACAAACGTGACATTCAAGGATGTTGCGGGACTCGCCGAGGCCAAAGTCGAGATACAGGAGATTGTGGAGTTTCTTAAGAACCCGGAGCGATACACCGACCTCGGCGCCAAGATTCCTCGCGGTGCGCTTCTCGTAGGTCCTCCGGGAACAGGTAAGACCCTTCTCGCCAAGGCCGTGGCCGGTGAGGCTAACGTGCCGTTCCTCTCCATGTCCGGCTCCGACTTCGTGGAGATGTTTGTCGGCGTAGGCGCCGCGCGTGTCCGCGACCTCTTCAAGCAAGCCAAGGACAAGGCTCCCTGCATCGTCTTTATCGACGAGATCGACGCCGTGGGACGCGCTCGTGGAAAGAACCCCAACATGGGTTCCAACGATGAGCGCGAGAACACTCTTAACCAGATGCTTACAGAGATGGACGGTTTCGGCTCCAACAACGGTGTCATCATCCTCGCCGCCACCAACCGCGCCGACATGCTCGACAAGGCGCTGATGCGTCCGGGACGTTTCGACCGCCAGATATATGTTGATCTTCCCGAGCTCACGGACCGCGTGGAGATTCTCAACGTGCATCTGCGCGATATAAAGGTAAACGCAACCCTCGACGTGGAGCAGCTCGCTCGCCAGACAGCCGGATTCTCCGGAGCCGACCTTGCCAACGTCTGCAATGAGGCTGCGCTTACAGCCGCGAGAGCCAACAAGAAAGAGGTCGACATGGACGACTTCCGCAAGGCTGTGGACCGCATTATCGCAGGACTGGAGAAGAAATCTGTGGTCTACACGCCCGAGGAGAAGCACGCAATCGCCACACACGAGGCCGGACACGCTCTTGTCTCCTGGATGCTCGAATACGGAAATCCTCTTGTCAAAGTCACAATCGTGCCTCACGGACGAGCCGCCGGTTACGCCATGTATGCGCCCGAGGAACGTCATTATCTGCCGATTCAGGCACTTCTCGACTCTATCTGCACAGGACTCGCCGGACGTGCTGCCGAGGAAGTCTTCACCGGCCAGATCGGCACAGGAGCAATCGACGACCTCGAAAAAGCAACCAAAATGGCGCTGTCGCTCGTGATGATCTACGGCGCGAGTCCTCGCCTTAAGAATCTCAACTACTACGATTCCACAGGCCAGACCTACGGATTCCAGAAGCCTTACAGCGAGGCGACGGCACGCATCATCGACGAAGAAGTAGAGCGTGTCATCGACGAACAATATGAGCGCGCCAAGCAGATTCTGAAAGAATATGCCAAGCAGCACAACGAGATCCGCGACCTTCTGATCGCCCACGAAGTCATCTACAACAACGACGTCAAGGAGATTCTCGGCCCTCGCAAATGGAAATCGCGCACTGACGACGCTATCGAGCAGCATCGCAAGAAAATGCTTGAACGTCAGAATGCTGAGGAAGCTTCCAAAGACGAAAATAATGATTCAGACAATTCCGCAGTTGAGGATGTAGAGACTGAGGAAGTGATCGACAGCAAGTGGAAACTATTCGTACCCCGTTCCAAGAAAAGCGAAAGCGAAAAGAACAATAAGAACGACAATAAAGAGGAAGAGGACGCAGGAACCCCTCCTCCGTTCACTAAGTAATAATGAATACAAAAGACACCGTCTTATTTGAGGAAGAATGGAAACGGATGCTCGGAGGAGAGATCTACGAGGCCACGCATCCGGAGTTCATGTTGCGCCTTGAGAACACACGACGTCTGATTCAGGAGTATAATTCCATCGACGCCACTGACGTCGAACAGCAGGAAACCTTGCTTCGACGCATCATTCCCTCGATCGGCAGGAACTTCCATTTCAATCAGCCGTTCCGCTGCGACTACGGATGCAACATCTCAATAGGAGACAATTTCTTTGCCAACTTCAATCTCACGATTCTTGACGAGGCCAAGGTCACTATCGGCGACAATGTCTTCTTCGGCCCCAACGTAAGCATATATACGGCTTGCCATCCTCTTGATCCAGACGAACGGCGCACAGGACGCGAATGGGCGGAAGAGATCCACATCGGAAACGATGTCTGGGTAGGAGGAAACGCTACGATCCTGCCGGGCGTCACGATCGGCGACGGCGCAGTTGTCGGAGCCGGATCCGTAGTCACAAAAGACGTTGCTCCGCGAACCGTCGTGGCTGGCAATCCGGCACGCAAGATCAAGGAAATTCCCTGATACTAAGAGTATGTTTACTTTTAAACCAAATTAAACTTATCTCATATAATCCGAGTATGTTTCCTGAATTTTTGACATTATCACAAATGATCTTTCCGGCGCTTTCAGCCGGGTCTCATCGGTCACGATGCCCGCATCGCTTCCTCTTCGACCCGCTGAAATCCCTCGAAAACCTCTATTTGTGATAAAATCATTTAAAAGTAAACATACTCTAAGCTCAAAGATAAGGATTGTGACGGCGCTCGTCGCCTATGGTCGTGGCTCCTCCGTGGCCCGAATAGACGATAGTATCATCGGGAAGAGTCATCAGCTTTTTGTTTATGGCATTTAGCAACGTAGACATGTCGCCACCGGGGAGATCGGTGCGTCCGATGCTGCCCTGAAACAGCGAATCGCCTGTCACGACAAATCCGTCCGTTGCATCATAAAGCGCTATCCCTCCGGGCGTATGGCCGGGAACTTCAAGCACCTTCAGCTCGCCTTTGCCGATCTTTATAACATCACCCTCGTTGAGATACTGCACGATCGTTTCTGAAGTGCCGTCGTCGTTCATGCCGAACATCTGCTTCTGGGCGCTGAGATTCTCGCCGAGAAAAGCATCGTTGCGGTGAGCCTCAAGCACGAGACCATATTTCTCCCTGACAAATCTGTCGCCAATAGCATGGTCGGCATGAAGATGAGTATTAATCAGATGCACAGGCTTGAGTCCATAGAGGTCGATGATCGACTCCATGCGAGAAATCTCCGTAGCGCTGATCATGCCTGGATCAATGATTGCACATTCCTTAGTGTCCGCGTCATAGACAATGTAGGTGTTGACCCCGAAAGGATTGAATGTAAAATGTAAAATCTCCATTTTGATATTTTGTGAATGTGTGTTTACTATAAAAACCGTTTACCTTGTTCACACCATCGGAACATAAACAAGCAATTTGGTACTGAAGAATTCCTCGTCCGGAAACCATTGGCTGATTTTCTCCACTTCGGCAGGGAGTCCGCATTGTGAGAGTTCCGCGCTGATGTCGCCACCCTTCAGCGTGATGAGTCCGTTCGGAAGCGCGTTGCGCTGCTGTCGTGAAACGTTCTTGCGCGAAAGTCTGACAAGATCCGGCATAGGCATCACGGCGCGGCTCACAATGAAATCGAACTTGTCGCGGCACTCGCCGATGTCGCCATGCTGCACACTGACATTCTCCAGTCCGATAGCATCAGCTATCTCCTTGGCTACCTTGAGCTTCTTCCCCACCCTGTCGACAAGATGAAACTTCACGTCAGGGAAAAGGATCGACAAGGGAATCGAGGGCAAACCTCCGCCGGCACCGAAGTCAAGCACGTTACTTCCGGCGCTGAATTGCAGGAAGCGTGCGATCGACAGACTGTGAAGGATATGGTTGACCTCAAGATTGTCGATGTCCTTGCGCGAGATGACATTGATTTTCCCGTTCCATTCGGGATACAGCCTCATTGCAGACTCAAACTGACCGACCTGAAGTTCACTTAGATTCGGGAAATATTTCTTTATCGTGTCAATCATCAGAATGCTACCATCACATATAAAACGATAATGAGAGCCGTGCCCGGCATCGCGAAGAGCATCGAGTCGATGCGGTCAAGCACGCCGCCATGTCCCGGGATGATGTTGCCGCTGTCCTTCACGCCATAGTTGCGCTTGATCATGGATTCGAAGAGGTCGCCGCATGTGGAGAAAAGCACCACGGAAACCGGCAAAATGAATCCGAGCATTGTCAACGACGACATCCAGGGAATCAGCGGCATCAGGTAAGCACCGAATCCTGTCAACGAGAACACCACCCCTGCAGCGACGCAGATAAGCAGACCTCCGAAAAATCCCTCCCATGTCTTTTTGGGTGACAGATGCACACAGAGTTTATGACGGCCGAACGTCATGCCTGAAAGATAAGCGCCTGTATCGTTGAGCCAAATAAATATGAAAATAAGCAATGCGAGTCCGTTGCTCATCTCGTCTAAAACTATGGCGCTTCCGAGGCCGACAGAGAGATAGATCACGCCCAAGGCGCTATGGGAAAGCATAGCCGTGGGATTGCCACTCCGCTGAAAGAGCGAGAATCCCACCCTTGCTATGACGTAAAGCACAAGCAACGAACAGAACATGCCGACATACATGAAGCTCTCGGGAGCCGCGAATCCCGCCGATCCTATCACGAGTCTTGACGCCAATGCCAGCAGCAGCAGACTCATCACACCTATGATGTCAAGCGACAGGATTCCGCAGCGCGTCGTTATCGAAGCATTACGGTCGGAAGTCACGTTATGAAACTCATATATTCCGATCACGCCGAACGCAAGCATCAGAATGCCGAATCCCAGCGTGCTAAAAAGGCATGTGCCGACGATAAGCGCTACATAAACCGTTCCTGATAAAGCTCTTTTTAGCAAATTGTTCATTGTCTGTTATCTTATTGTATATCTTCGCTCAATAGTTCAGCGAGTCGAGAGGCAGACCGGCAATTCTCATGTCGTGGCTCTTGATGAAATTGAGGATATTGTCGCGCTCCTTGCTCTGATCGACATCCTCCTGGATTCGGCGCATTGCATTGAACAACGACGTGTTGGTCTGGAAAATATGGCGATAGCACTTGGCTATGTCGTCGATGCGATCCTCGCTCTTGCGGCCTTTGCGCAGAATGTAGGAGTTGACACCGAAATAAGCTATGGGATTGTGAGCCATGATCACGTAAGGAGGCACATTGCCGGTCACGCGGCATCCGCCCTTGATAAGTACCCACTTGCCGATCTCGCACTTCTCATGCACAATCACGCCCGACGAAAGCACCGAGTAATTCTCCACCTTGCAGTCGCCGGCGATCTTGACGCCGTTGCCAAGCACACAATAGTTTCCGATCTTAGAATCATGGCCAATATGGCTTTGAGCCATCACGTATGAATTGTCGCCGAGCTGAGTGGCGTGACCCTCACGGATCGAGCGGTTGATGATCACATGCTGATAGATGTGGTTGTTGTCGCCTATGCGGCACAGGCCCTTCTCACCTTTCCATCGGAAATCCTGCGGGTCGGCACCGATCACGCAGCCATCGTAGATCTTGTTGTTAGCGCCGATAATCGTGCCGCCGATCACTGAGCAATGGGGCATGATGTGGGTATTGTCGCCGATCTCTACGTTTGCATCGATATATACAAAAGCATCTATCATTACGTTTTCACCAAGCTTTGCCGACGGATGGACAAATGCGAGCGGACTTATTGTTGCTGACATGGTATTGAGTTTTAAAAAGTTAATATTTCAGTTGTTCTTTTTAGAGGATTGTCCACAAAGATAGTAAAAATAAATGATAATCTGTGAACGCCGTCAACTAAAAAACAAAAGAAAATCAAATGTCGTTCGATTCATGCGACTCACCTTCGCAGCCATGTCAGAAATCGAAGCCTACCCGGAAAGAGAAGAAAGTCAGATATAGTCCACAAAAGTACAACAAAAATCCTGCGCCCACAAATCGGGAGTTAAGCAAGATAAAGGGCAAATAGGGCAAATAGACCCAATAAGCATTAGAAAGGCACCGGAGCTGCGGGAGCGCCGGTGCCTTTGTGGTTATGGGTTGCGGGGATAAGCAACTAAAAAGTTACTTAAGGAACGCTTAAAATCTGCTTATCAGCGGGTCTTGAGCACTTTGCAGGTACCGTCGACGTAGGTGATCTTCACGATGTAGAATCCTGTCTCGGGAGCTTCGGCAATGCGGAGACCGTCGATGGTGTAGTATTCCACGGATTTAACTTCTGCAGTCTCGCCTGAGATGCCTTCAACACCCGAATATTTCAGATTGAGATTGAATGTCTTGGCAAGGTCGGAGTCTTCCTCATCGGTGGTAGCCTTGATCCAGCCCTCACCCTTGTCAATGGCGCTGACAACGCCTTCCTCGGAGATCTCGATATTGTCGGAGGATGTCCAGACAACGTGCGGCATCAGACCGATGTGGAAAGGTGCGTTGATGTTGTCGAGGGTGTCCTCGCCGTCGAGTTCGTAGTGAGCGGCGTGGAAACATGCCATGGGCACTTCATCCATGAAGGGGAGCGTGGGGAGACAAGCCTGACGATAGGTGAAGCTGTCGCCGAGGTCGGCCTTCATAAGCTGGGCACGTGTGAGGCCTTGCGCAAACTTATCGTCGGCAAATGTCTCGCAAACGTCCTTGTCGAAGTAAGCATTGGAGACGCTGATGATGTCAGTGTTCTCGGTAGCGGCTGTGGAGACTGTGGCGATGTTGCTGACAGCGACAGGAGCCTCGTCTGTTGCCACGACTTTGCCGGCGTTGTAGCAGTTCTTGATTGACGAACCGCCGCGCGAGTTGGTCCACATCGCGCCGTTGATGCCGGCCACGAGGTCGGGAGCGGTGATGGTGCCGTAGTTATAACATTCCTCCAGTTCCGAGGGACCGTAGCCGCCCCAGATACCGCCGGCGCCGAAGGCCTTCTCCACGATAACGCGGCTGAGTGTCACATTACCGTAGTTGACAGCCTGCTTGATGACTGTGACGGGCATAGCGCCTGTGCCGATGATACCGGCAGCGCAAGGAACGTTGGAAACGACGTTTCCGGAGTTCCAGATGCGTTCTGCCGAAGCACAGTAGCTTCCGGCGAAACCGCCGACACCGCTTGAAGTCTGGTCTTCGGTCTCCTTGTTGACTGTCACGTTACCGGTATTGTAGCAGTCGTAGATGTGGCCGCCGTTGCCTTTGCCAACGAATCCGCCGGTCGACTGCGTCTCATTGTAGACCTCACCCTCGTTCCAGGAGTTGGTCACGGTTGTAGGCCATGCGGTAGATGCCGCCATCTGGCCGATGACACCGCCGACGCCGTAGGCTGTGGAGCTGAAACCGGAGATGCGTCCGGTGTTGTAGCACTTGTCTATCGTACATCCGTTGGTGATCTGGCCGATAATACCAGCCACATATGATTTGCCGTGGATGGCTCCGGTGTTGAAACAGTTGATGATCTTGGAAGGACCGCTGCCCTGAGTTCCGGAAGCGATACCGCCGACATTTCCTCCGCTCGTCACGCTGATGTCGGAAGTGTTGGAAGAGTTGTAGATCTCGCCTGTCTTGCCGAGACGTCCTACGATACCGGCCACATACGTGCGACCCTGTACCTTACCCTCGTTTACACAGTCTGTCACGACACCATAATGCCAGCCGACAAATCCGCCGACATACCGCGACCCGGTGAATGCGGTGGCGCTTGTGGCCTTGACATTGCCGACAGTTCCTTTGTTGACACTGTTGGAGATAGTGCCTCCCGCATCAAGCTGGCCGGCAAAACCTCCAATATAGTCGATGTTGGTGGCATAGAGATCCATGATGACGCCGGAGAATTCAGAATTGTCGATCACGGAGCCGTCGTACATGCGTCCGGCAAAACCGCCGGCATAGGCTTGAGAACCTTTGGCGTTGACGGTGCACTTAGCCACACTGTTGCTTATTTTGCCATAGAGAAGTCCGGCAAACGATCCGGCATAGGAATTGGCCTGGATGGAGCCTTCAAGAGTGAGGTCATGAACGTAGCCCTTGCGTCCTACGGTGCCGAAGAAACCGATGTTCTTGCCGGTCTTTGTTGTCTCGTCGTTGAAAGCGATGCCGGAAATTGTCTTGGAGTTGCCGTCGAAATCGCCCTGGAACTGAACGCCGGTACGCGCTATCGGCTCGAAAGGCACCTCGTCGGTGTATTCGATATTGTTTTCAACGCGGAAATAATATCCCTCATAGTCCATCTTGGAGCTTCCCATGAAGTCGGCAAGAAGATTGAGATCCTCAGGCTTACGAATGAGGAACGGCTCGGAAGCAGAACCGCGTCCGTCGAGGATCAGAGGAATCGACTTGAGATTATATTCTTTGGTGTATTTGCCGTCGTAAGTAGCCGTGAGGACATCGCATGCCACCTCGGTCTCGGGAGTCACGATGCAGAGCGATCCGTCGGCGAGCGAGAAATAGTCGCTTCCGGCAAGGCTCCACTCGATCTTGCTGTCGGCGGAAAGTGCAGTTGCGCGAAGCACGTTGCCTTGCTTCTCCCCTTTCTCGAAGCGGACGAAGATCGCGCGGCGTGCCACACCGGCCTTTTCATCCTTGAACGCGGCGAGCGTAGGATAAGCGTCTGTCGAGAACTGATAAGCCTCGGCATTGAAGCCCTCAGGAGCTTTGGCAACAAGGAATTCGGAAGTGGAAAGTCCGGTGAATCCCTGACTCAGCGAGGAGCAGCCGTCCATGTTGTTGACGGAGGAATCGAAGAAGTTGCCTTCCACTGTACCGCGACCGTTGGCATAGCCGACAACGCCGCCGCGATATTCGGTGTCGCAGACAACCATGCCCGAAGAGAAGCAGTCTGTCACGTCACCCTTGCCGTAGCCGCTGGAGCTGGAACCGATCACGCCGCCGGTATAGTCAGCACCTTCGACTTTTCCGGAATTGACACAGAGAGCAACTGAACCGGCGGATGCGCCTGTCACACCACCGACGAACTTGCCTGTGCTCGTGATGTCGGCATCATTCTGCGAGGAGGCAACGGAGCCGAGGTTGTAGCCCACGACGCCGCCGGTGTAGTCACCCGCGGCGGTGATGTCGCCGCTGTTGTAGCAATCCTTCACGGAAGCATTCTCAGTGACGTAGCCGACGATACCGCCGATGTGGGACTGACCGCTGATGGCGGCATAGTTGCGGCAGTTCTCGACAACACCCTCGGTGTAGCCGACAACGGCGCCTGCCTGACCATAGAAGCTGAGCTGACAGCTCTCTCCTATCACCACATTCCTGATTGTGCTGGTGGCGCTTCCGATGTGGAAGAGGCCGCCGTAGTTGTATGTGCCCTGAAGCAGTGTACCGGAGCCGTCAGTCTTGTATGCGTTGATCTTCAGGCCTTCGATACGCTTGTTGCCGCCATCGAACGTACCGGCAAATTTCTTCACGTGGTTGCCGGCCGCCACACCGCTGAAATCGTCGGTGCCGCTGAAATCGACATCGGCTGTCTGGAGGAAGAAGTCGCCGAGATGATCATAGTGCATGACGGCATCGTGGAGCTGTTTGAAATCCTTCACATCCTTGATCAGATAAGGATTGTCGGCTGTACCCTCTCCGTCAAACACTTTCGGCACCACGTTGATCGTGTAGCGGCGTCCGGTAAGATTGCCGCCGACAGTGGCCACGATCTCCTCGTTGCCGTAGAGGCCGCGCAGATGGAGAGTCTTGCCGATAAGCTGGAGCGAATTGGAAATCTCGGAGAGACGTCCGTCGCTGAGGATGTACCAGCGCACCTCCGAGGGAGCGTTGAGTCTGGTCGAATTCTTCATCACGCGTGTAGACTCGCCGTCGGCGAAACGGATCACGGCGGAAGCGATCTTGTCGTCGGCAGTGCCCTCGAAGCTCTTCAGGGTCGTGTAAAGGTCGGTGTTCACAGCCCATTCACGCGAAGAGAAGCCTGCGGGGATTGCATTGACAAAGAAATCGGTAGTCTTGCCGTAGACATTGTCGGCAAGACCGGTTGCCTGATTGTCGGACCAGACATTGGTGAATGCTGTGTCGGAAGGTTTCTCCTCGAAGTTTTCGAGGGTATATTCGGAACCGAAGACACCGGCATGATCGTTGATAGCGGAGCCGATCACCTGGCCGCTGTTGTAGCACTCGGAGACATGCACGAACTCGGTGAGGCCGAAACCGCCGGTGTATGTACAGGTAATGTAGCCGATAAGGCCGCCGACACTCTGCGAGGGTCCGGCGACACTGACTGTTCCGGTGTTTAGGCAATTCTTCATCGTAAGGTCGCGGATGATACCGGCGATACCTCCGGTGAGTTCCTGATCACCGGCTGCTGTGGAAGTGCTGCTCACTGTTCCGGTGTTGAGGCAGCGGTTTACGTCGACGGCATACATATAGCCGGCGATACCTCCGGCGAAGCCGTAGCCCGCGCCCTGCGTCACAGTGCCGGAGAAGCGGCAGTCGTAGATACGGCCTTCACGGGCTGTGCTGTAGGACTGTGCGAGTCCGGCGATTCCGCCTACGCATGAGGCGCCGTCAGTGATGCGGACAGGCAGAGAGACATCTGCATCGGAATGACACTCGCTGATCTCGCCGTAGCTGTAGCCGACGATACCGCCGACATAGCCGCATCCCTCGACATGGCCGGAGAACGAGCACTCGGTGACAACACCGTAGCTGCGACCGATCACACCACCGACACACAGACCTGTCGTTGTGGCGGTGCCGTTGACGGTACAGTTCTCCAGACGACCCTGCGAATATCCTGCAAGAATGCCGAGATAATAGCCCGAACCATTGATGGAGGAGGAGACAAGGTGGACGTCGGCCACAGATGAATTGGTGTAGAGGGCGCCGAAGAGACCCTGAAAATGGTAGCCTACGCCGTCGATGTGTAGATTGCTGATTGTAAAGCCTCCGCCGTCATAATTTCCGTCGAATGCCGAAGTCGAGACGCCGATAGGCTCAAATCCCTTCACGGCCTTCATGTCGATGTCGGCAGTCTGCCGGAAATATTTTCCGGAGAATGAATTTGTCTTAGAGGCCTGTGAAAGAGCGAGAAGATCGTCGGCAGTCTTGATAAGCCACGGAGACTTCACGGTACCCTGGCCTTCAAGATCGAACGAATGGGAAGCGGGCATCTCGATATCCTTTTCAGCCGTAAGTTCGCATGTCGTGAGGAAGAGAGCCACGAGGCCGTCCTGCATCACCGAACCGGCGACCCAAGGCTGGAAAGTCACCTTCTTGCCGGAGACCTGACCGATGATGGGGTCGGTCTTACTGATCGCCATCGTGGAGAGGTTGATGGGGAAACAGTTGAAGGCACCGTAAAGTCCCATGTTGGCGATGAACTGAGGCGAAACAGTCACACGTCCGTCGGCGGCGACACGAGCCTTGACGGGAACGCCTGTTGTACCGAAGTTGTAAATTGTCATTTCCGCAGGACTCGGCTGCTCCACAAGCAAGGGATAAGCAATCGCCGTATCCTCGTTGTTGGCACGCTTGGTGGCCGTCATTGTCGCATTTGCCGGACAATATTCGCTGTTGTCGATGGCTGCGAGCAGCATTCCCGCATTGGCGCCGTCGCCAACTATGGCGCCCCATGCACCCAGACGGATGACGCCGTCGGCATCAATGGTACCGGTCACGGGACTCGAGGGGAAGAACTTTATGTTTCCACCCTCGTATGTTATGGGGAACATGTAGACGTTGCCGTAGGAAGTGCTCTTCCAGATAAGCTGCGGAAGAATCGAGACAGTTCCGGCAGCCTCGTCGATGACAGCGTCCACAGTCTCTTCAAGACCATAGAAATCATGGATATGAATCATGGTAGGGTCGGTCTCGTCGGCCACAGCCTCCATGACACAGTTGACTTCGCTGCCACCATGCACAAAATCCTTGCCGATCATGTAGCCGGTCACGATCTTGCCCGGAACACGTCGTGGCGCCTCAAGAGCAAGGACATCTTCCGATTTCTCGGCTCGTCCGATTGCCTTAAGTTCCTTCGCGGGCATTTCAGCGTAGGAGAGATCA